>NZ_JANJZK010000009.1 GCF_024623185.1 Anaerofustis stercorihominis | reverse complement strand
TGTCCGATCGTTCCGATATTTACATGCGGTTTCGTTCTTTCATATTTTTCTCTTGCCATTTCTTTTCTTTCTCCTTATCAAACTTTTATATTCTCTTATTGTACTTTTAAATAGCCTATTTACATCAAATAAATAATACTAAATATTATTAACCATGTCAACGTTTATTAAACAATATTTATTTTATGATATACCTTTTTTCCTTTTTTGATAATGATTTCATTTTCGTTAAAATCTTCTAATGTAATCATTTTATTCACATCGGTTATTTTTATATCATCGACGCTTACTCCGCCTTGTTTTACAAGTCTTCTTCCTTCGCTCTTTGAAGGTATGAGTTCAGCCTTAAGCATTAAATCAAGCAGGGTTATACCTTCATTTATTTCTGATTTTTCTATATCGGTAGAAGGCATATTTTCTTTGCTTCCCTTACCTTTAAACAGTGCTGACGCAGCCTCTTTCGCTTTATTTGCTTCATCCTCACCATGAACAAGTTCAGTAAGTTCGTAGGCTAAAATTTCTTTTGCTTTATTTAGCTCACTGCCTTCCCATTTTTCCATTTTTTCTATCTCTTCCAATGGTAGGAAAGTCAGCATTTTAAGACATTTGATTACATCTTCATCTCCTACATTTCTCCAGTACTGATAAAAATCAAATGGTGAAGTCTTATTTGGGTCAAGCCACACCGCACCTGACGCCGTCTTACCCATTTTCTTGCCTTCGGAATTAAGAAGAAGTGTAATTGTCATGGCATAAGCATCCTTGCCCAGCTTTCTTCTTATAAGCTCTGTACCGCCAAGCATATTGCTCCACTGATCGTCTCCGCCAAACTGCATGTTACAGCCATAATCTTTATATAATCTGTAAAAATCATAGCTTTGCATTATCATGTAGTTAAACTCAAGGAAACTGAGTCCTTTTTCCATTCTTTGCTTGTAACATTCGAATGTAAGCATTCTGTTAACACTGAAATGAGAACCTATATCTCTGATAAAATCTATATAATTAAGATCCCTAAGCCAGTCTGCATTATTTACCATTAATGCTTTACCCTCGGAAAAATCAATAAACCTGCTCATTTGTTCTTTAAATCTTTCGCAGTTTTCATTTATTGTTTCAACGGTCATCATTTGCCTTAAATCGGTTCTTCCCGACGGATCACCTATCATACCGGTACCGCCGCCAACGAGTGCTATAGGTTTATTACCTGCCATTTGAAGTCTCTTCATTAAACATAATGCCATAAAGTGACCAACATGAAGACTGTCGGCAGTAGGGTCAAATCCGATATAAAATGTTGCTTTACCGTTATTAATAAGTTCTTTTATTTCTTCTTCATCTGTTACTTGAGCAATGAGTCCTCTTTTAACCAGTTCTTCGTAAACAGTCATCTATTCTCTCTCCTAATTAGTATGCTCTTGCAAAGTATGCAAGTTTATCTGCTTTCTTACCGCAGTATACACAAGTATCACTTCCGATATCTTCTTGCTTAAACGGTACACATCTAAGTGTTGCACCGGTTTCTTCTTTTATTTTTTCTTCACACTCGGTGCATCCGCACCACATAGCCTTGACAAATCCAAGTGATTCACTTTGAACTTTCTTGAATTCATCCATATCTTTGGCTGCTTTTGTATGTTCTTCTCTGTGCTTAAGGGCTTTATTATACATATTAGATTGTATCTCATCCAATAATTCTTTGACTTTATTTTCAACTTCATCTAAGCTTACACTTATTTTTTCAGAAGTATCTCTTCTGGCTATTACACACTGACCGTTTTCAATATCTTTAGGTCCGATTTCAATCCTTACGGGAACACCCTTCATTTCCCACTGATTGAATTTCCATCCCGGTGAATAAGCCTCATTATCATCTAATAATACCCTTAAATCACTTAATTTATTCTTAAGTTCATTAGCTTTATCAAGCACACCTTCCTTATGCTGTGCAATAGGGATTATAACAACTTGAGTAGGTGCGATTTTAGGAGGGAACACAAGACCGTAGTCATCTCCGTGTACCATTATGATCCCTCCGATAAGTCTCGTTGACACACCCCAAGATGTAGAATAAGCATACTGTTCTTTTTCTTCTTTATTTAAGAATTTGATTCCGAATGCTTTCGCAAAATGGTCAGCTAAATTATGGCTTGTACCGCTTTGAAGAGCTTGTCCGTCATGCATCAATGCTTCTATGGTATAAGTAGCATGAGCTCCGGCGAATTTTTCCTTTTCCGACTTTTGACCTACAACTACAGGCATTGCAAGATAATCTTCACATATCTCTCTGTAAATCTCTATCATCTGAAGAGTCTCTTCCTGTGCCTCTTCAAATGTTGCGTGAACGGTATGACCTTCCTGCCATAAAAATTCGCTTGTTCTGAGGAAAGGTCTAGTTGTTTTTTCCCATCTTACAACGTTTGCCCATTGATTATATAAAAACGGCAGCTGCCTGTAGGACTTCAGCCACTTAGCATACATACTGCATATAATAGTTTCGCTTGTCGGTCTTATGCAAAGTCTTTCCGCAAGTTCGTTCTCTCCCCCATGGGTTACCCAGGCAACTTCGGGAGCAAAACCTTCAACATGTTCTTTTTCTTTATTTAAAAAGCTTTCCGGGATAAGTAGCGGGAAATACATATTTTGATGTCCGGTCTCTTTAAATCTTTTATCAAATGCCGCTTGAATATTTTCCCAAAGTGCATAACCATACGGACGAATAACCATAAATCCCTTAACGGGGGCATAATCTACCATTTCTGTTTTAGTTATTACATCTGTGTACCAACGAGCAAAGTCTTCACCCATCGGAGTTATAGCTTGAACTTTCTTTTTCTTACCCATTTCTTCTTCTCCTAAATATAATTTTAATCAATTTAATATTATATCATAACTTTATACATTTTTCATATTTATTGGTAAAATAAATAAAAAAAGCTTATCATAATAAGCTTTTAATCATTAAATGCACTATTCCATTTTTCAAGCCTTTTATATAGTTTCTTCTTTACTTTATCGTTATCCGATATAGAAATCATTTGATTAAAATAACTATAAAAGGCAGAAGGATAAGATATTTTTTCTTTTTTTACATGTTTTTTCTTTGGTATTACTTCTCTTAATAAATCTTCATATGTAATCAAATGACTATCCCTTGTATATTCATTTTTGGTTATATTATCGAAACATTTTTTAAACAGCTCAAAATCATTGTTTTTTCTAGTGCTTTTAATAAAGTCTATAAAACCATAATTTGCTGCGGGAAATTCTCCAAATAAATAATTTATAAATTCTTCATCTTCTTTTAGCACTAAAGACATGCCCTCATAGTAATCATCGGAAAACCAGCAAAGCATACAAGAATCCATTTCATCATAATAGTCATCGGTATTCTCATTTACATATGGGAAATAAATACTGAGCCACTTGAAGATTTTAGCACAGTAATACATATCATCTTTTCCAATCGTATAAATAATATTCCACAAATCATCATCACCGTTTAAAGATGACTTTATCTTTACATCATTGAAATAATAAAACAGACCGCTTATCCAAGGCTCTGTTTTTCCTCTCTTTTCAAAACAGTTTTCCAAACTTATATTTATAGGAATATTGAAAGGCTCATTATTCTCAGGAAGAATAGGTTCTGCTATTTTTATCTTATCTTTTATAGAATACTTCATGACTTCACCTTGACTTCTAATTTATTAATATATAATCATTTTAACATATCTAAAATAAATTTTATATGTAAATAAAAAAGGAGAGGACTAAAAGCCCTCTCCTTTTAAAAATTCATCTTCGGTTATATAATCCTTTGCTTTCTGAGGAATTTCGTTAGCCTCAGCTTCTATATTCTTATGTTCGTTTTCCACTACGACTTCTTTGACAGTATCGTCATTATAAATAAGTATTTTTTTATCTTCCATTCTTCTTCTCCTTTTTCTTCTATTATGTGCAGATTTTTCTTTTTTTGTTACTGCATTTTTATTATCAGTTTTCTGCTTTTCTTTTAACGTATCTTTGTTATTGTTTAGGTTTTCTTCTTTTAGCTTTTTTCTTTTAAGCCTTTTACCCCGAGCCATATTTATCACCTTATTTTACTTTTTTTACATATGATTTAAGCATATCCAATACTTTATCAAACTGTTTTTGTTCTTCAATGGGAAGCTTTTCTTTATACTCCAGTATCACTCTTGCTTTTTCTTCGTTATTTAGATGTGCAAGATCTCCATGATCTCTCATAAACTCCTGAAACTTAGGTGCATATTCCTGTTCCAAAGCCTCAGCTTTTTCCATAACCCCCTTCTTATTTGCCGCGTCCTTGAGTTTTTCCACCGAGTCTTCATTGATATTCAGACCGCTTGCCATATTTACCATTTTAGAAATGTCTTTTTCCTTCACTAAATTACCTCCTTATATTTAAATTGAAATAAATAAATTATTTCATCACACAAATACCCCTTGGTGCGTACTATGAACTAGGGGCTTAAAAAATAAAAAAAGCACCTATTAAAATCTATTACTTGGAGGTAACTTATATGTGTAATTTTTTAGATGACTGTTCTTGTGAATGTTTATTGATGTTTTTCCTACTTTTAGTAGTGTTATTTGACGGTTGTGATATCTTCGGCGAAGAAGATTCTTGCAGCTTATTATTCTTCTTCTTATTATTAGTTGTTCTTTTCACTGAATAATTTTAATTTTAAGACTTTGATATAAACGTAAAATATTTTACAAATTCACCCTAGGGAGGTACTTCTTTATGAAAGGCAATTTTTTAGATTGTTTATGTGACGACGATAGTATGATCATACTTATCGTTTTGGCGGTATTATTACTTTTTGGCAGTAACGACGACTGCGGATGCGGCGGCGGATTTCTAAACGGTTTATTCGACGGCAATAATATAATCCTTATTATCTTAGTAGTGTTCTTACTTTTCTGTGACGACGAATGCTAATAAAAAAAGGGGCCTCGGCCCCTTTAATTAAAGGAGATTACAAAAATGGATATATTTAGAAACATATCCCTAAATGAAATACTACTGATATATTTGGTATATAATCTATTTAGTAGTAATGATAACAGCCCATATGTAAAAGCAAATTACACCATAACGGACGGTGAAAACGCCGATGAATCAGACACTTTAGAAAAAGAAAACATCGAACATAAAAAAGCTTTGTTAAATAAGCAGTTATTTAATAGTAATTTTAATATACATAATGCGAGAAAAAGGTTGAAATATGTTGACGAATACTTTTCTCATGCAGAAAGAATAAAAAACAGGGCAGTAGGAATAAAAAAAGACGGAAAAAAGGGAACAAATAAATTCTTAATGGATAATTTGAAGCACGGGCTGGGAGATAATTACAAAAATATAGAATCAATGATAAATATGCTTCCGTTACTTAGCGGAATGAATGAAATGAAAGATATATTTAATGCAAAACCAGCATCAAGCGAAAGAAAAGAAGAAATAAAAGCAGAACATAATGAGAAAAAAGAGCATAACGAAATAATAAAAACAGAAAAAGAGATAAATCATAGAAGAAATCTAAAAGAAGATAAAAGCTATAACGATATTTTAGAACTTGTAGATTTACTATCATAAAAGACATTGTCAATAATCACAATGTCTTTTTTATTATTAAATCAAATATAATAAATATTCGATTTTACTTCATTATATAATATATTCTTATAATTACCTTGAATATTAAATAAAAAAGTGATTACCATTTCAGCTTTTAATCCCAAATAGTAATCACTGTATAATTATAATTTTATGGAAACAAAAGTACCGTCCGAGGCTTCAACATGAACAACTTCCAACCCCTTATTTTCCTTTAAAATATCCATACATTCTTTTACTATCAAGTTAATAGTTTCTTTAGTGACCAGTTCATCATAAGGTTTGGGAGTACCTGCTCTCATTTCCTCAAACATTTTATCCGGTATCATTTTAACTGCAATTCCTGCCATGCCAATGGGAACAGGCAAAGAAAAATGAAAACCTTTTGTTATGATTTTTACTTTCATATTTTATAAAATTTACTTATCAACGAATATTCTCACGGTTGTTCCGTCAGAAGCATCCACATTGATAAGGTCGCCTTCTATTTCATCATCCAAACATTCGCAAACGGCATCCATCATACCGGAAAGGTCAAATCCCTCAAGTTCCTGTTCGGGTATAGGTAATTTCCCTGTCACTTTTAAAATTTTCTTGATTGCACCAACAGGGAATTGTATTTTTACTTTATCTCCGCCGGCACTGCTGTCAACTATAATTCTAAACATCTTTTTGTCATAGCTGCTTTTTACTACTTCATTACGCTGTGTTTGTTCATCTACATTTAATGCTGACATAAGCTCCGCGCCTTGTTCTGCTGTAATAGTTCCTTCTTCTATCATTTTTAAAATCCTTAATTTTTCGTCCATGATTTAACTCCTTAATTATATTAAATTATTTTAACCGTTCAATTGCTTGTTCAGCTGTTATTTCTCCATTTTCAAGTGCTCTTAATACTTCTTCTTTCTTTGCCGACACTTCATCAATTTCGGTTTCATATCCGAGTTTATTTATTACCGCATCCAATTTTGCACGAACGGTTGGATATGATATACCGAGTTCCTTTTCAACTTCTTTGATATTTCCCCTGCATCTTATAAAAGTTTCCGCAAAATATAAATCTTCATCACAAAGATAATCAAATTTACTGAGCCTGAAACTATTTTCTATTACCGTATCGCAGGAATCGCATTTAAGTCTTGCAACAGTTAGTTCGCTATTACATACCGGACAGCGGCTTATAACTTTATTCATACACTCACGCCCTTTCTCTTTAAAACAAATATAATATAAAATATTAAAAATGTCAACACATATATTAATATTTTTAATTTAATTATTAAATATATTAATTTATATCTTTAAATATTTAATTATTCCAGGCTATAACCTTAATCTTTATAATAAAAAGACAGAGTATAAATCTACTCTGCCTTTTTAATTTACTTGTAATCTACAAATATCAAAGGATTTATAACGTCCTTTACATCAGTAGATGTCCTGACTTCAAAATGTAGGTGATGTCCCGTAGTAGAACCCGGATTTTTGTCTTTTATAGGATCTCCTCCCTCTCTTCCTATCACATCTCCCTGTTTTACTTTTTGCCCCTTTTTAACATACACTTTTGAAAGATGAGCATAGAAAGTATGTATATCATATTTGTGTTTTATCTTTATGTAATTTCCATATCCGCCTTTATCAAGTCCGGTTTCAACTATCGTTCCATCAGCTGCAGCCTTGATTTTATCATGCCATTTTGCACCGATATCAATCCCCGAATGCATTTTCTTCTTTTTATATATAGGATGTATCCTATAAGAAAAAGGACTGGTTATCGTACCCTCTACAGGATTTATAAAGCCGCTGGATTCGTTTTTATATTTTGTGATCTTGGAGTTATTATCTGATACTATAAATTCATTATTAAATAAGTAAAACATATCCTGAAATTTAAAGCCATAACCCCAAATAGTTATAAACACAAATATAATATTTAAAATAACAAAAAATAAATTTTTATATAATATTCTGTTTTTCCTATTTAACTTTTTTCTTTTCATCTTTTTAATATATGAGCTTATCCATAAAAATATGAAAATCTGATTATTAAAGAAAAAATACTTTTATATAATATTAAAGCTGATAAGTTATTAATAAATTTTAACTGCATTAAACTTCATTTTAATGCACCGACATCAAAAGAAAATCATATTAATAATAAAGTATTAAATATATAACAATTAAAACGTAGATTATTTTATTATGTAAATCTACACCATACAATAAATATAAAATAACTTAAATATAATAATTTTAAAATAATAAAAAGGTTCTGAAATAATCAATATTAACTAAAAAAATGAGCTAAATAAATAGCTCATTTTTTTATAGATACTTTTTAAGTTCATAAAAGTTTTTTTCTTCGATTTCAAGAAGTCTCTTTGCAAGTTTTACGACTTCTTTATCGCTGTCTTTATATTCTCTTAATTTCTTTGTTATTTGAACGATGCCCATAGTACTGCCCTGCATAAGCATTCCCGCGATATGCTCTGAAGATTTATCTTTTAATGTTTCCATTTTTATCATTAAATAACTTTGCATTTCAGTAAAGAAGGATAGATCCTTTGCTTCTTTGCCCATTTTTTTCATAATCTTATTTACTTTACTCACAAAGTCGTCATAAGTTTCTTTTTCATAAACAAGTTCATCTCTAAATTTTAGATCTTCATTGATATCAATTAAATCCTCTATGGTTTCACTTCCCATTTTGGCATTTTTAAATATAAACTCCAATAATCTAATACTATTATCCATTTCAATTATCCTTTTTTATTTTATTATTTTAAAAAAGGACTTTTTTTATTCAAAATAATTTCCGTTATATCTGTTTTTTAAATATGATATATTTTCCTCGCTGTCTTCATTGTATGGAATTCCGAAGTAATCAAGTATTCCCTTTGAAATATCTCTGCCGTATTCATATACATTATTAATGACAAAATCACTATCCTCAGGATTATCATGAAATGCGATTTCAGCTAATACTGCGGGAGCATTGGTATTCTTAAGTTCATACATTCCCTTTCCGCCGAAAGAAAGCCTTCCCTCTTTTACACCTAAGTCTTCCGTAGGAGTAAGCGCTTCCAAATAAGGATAAATATCTCTTGCAAGTGCTTCTCCTTCTCCTCCAAAACGATGAGTATAAATTTCCGCTCCTCTCGCTTCTCCGTTAGCCGCATTTGAATGAAGGGCAACATGTACCCTGGGATTTACATTATTAGAATCCTCTACAACTTGTGCCAAAGTCATGCTTGGATTATTCCTCGCAGTCACAAGCCCGTGTCTGTTTAGTTCATATTCGACAACATCCGCAACTTCATTCATTCTTGCTTCTTCGCTTCCGTATCCCTGCTGTCCTAAATTAAAATGCTGAACGGAAGGTGATATATATACATCTACCATAAAATTTCCTCCTAAATTAATAATATTCATAATATAATATGAAAAAAATTACTAATTCGTTAAATTTATAGTATGTTAATCAAAGTAATAACAAAAAATAAAAATAAAAAGGAAAATCATGAGCATTTATATTTTAATACTTTTTATTTTTATATACAGTTTTTTCGGATATATATACGAAACAGCAATAAATATTGTAAACAAAGTCCCGATAAACACTAAAGGATTTCTATATGGTCCGGTAAGACCCATATACGGTTTTGGATGTGCATTAATAATCATAGTATTCTACGATACACATATAGATACTCTTCCTTTATTTTTCCTCGTTGGGCTTCTGGCATGCACCCTGGAATATTTTACTTCTTATTTATTAGAAAAGATATTCAATAAACATTATTGGGACTATTCCGATAATTTGTTTAATATTAACGGCAGAGTATGTTTGCTGGGCTTTACTGTATTTGGGCTATTTGGAGTAATCCTCGTTAATTTCATACATCCTAACTTAGTTGAACTGGTTTATGATAATTTTTCAAACAGATCGATTATCTACGCGGTGTATACTATGACCGGGATATTAATCATAGACATAGGGATGAGCCTATATAATCTTTATCATTAAAAGAGTAAATTAAAAACTTACTCTTTTTTTTATTTTATATTATTATGATTTCTTTTTATTTGATAATTCATTTATTCTAACATTTTATTAAAACTAATAAACAAATTATGATAAAATATCTTCTATACCAAGTTTTTATTATACTTAAAAACAAAATAAATATTATTTTAGGAGACATATAATGGATAAAATAAAAATAAGGTTTGCAGAAGAAAATGACAGCAATGAAATTTTAGATATATATACTCCATATATATTGAATACACCGATAACATTCGAATATGACAGACCCGATGAGGAAGAATTTAAAAATAGGATTATTGAAACAAAAAAGAAATATCCATATTTGGTATGTACAATAAACGATAAAATAATAGGATATGCTTATGCAAGTCAATATAAAAACAGAAAAGCATATGATTATACTGCCGAAATATCCATATATATAAAAGATGGATATAAAGGTAAACATATAGGAAAAAATTTATATATGGCTCTTATAGATATATTAAAATTACAAAACCTTAAAATTTTATATGCTTGTATAACAGTTCATCCTACGCTTAAAAGCAGTGATTTCCACAATAAATTAGGCTTCAAAGAAATAGGCTTTTTTAAAAACAGCGGCTTTAAAGAAGGCAAATGGTACGATACAGCTTGGTACAGTTTGGAGATAGGAGATTTTGAACCCACTCCGGAAGAATTAATACGTATTGGCAAAATAAATAAGGAAAAAATAAATAAAATATTTGAGAAATATGAAGAAGCAATAAACGAACAACTATTTAGAAATTTATCTAAATAGTTGTTGACTTTCCACCGTAACAGTAATATAATCTATTTAGAAAATTTTCTAAATAGATTATAAGGAGATGATTATATGAGTTTCGGGGATACTCTTAAAGCACTTTCGGATCCAATAAGAAGAGATATACTAACAATGCTTAAAAGCGGAAGGATGTCCGCGGGAGATATATCCGATAAGTTTGATATGACTAATGCAACTGTATCATATCACCTGTCGAAGCTAAAAGATGCAGGACTTATATACGAAACGAAATATAAAAATTTTATATACTATGACATAAATACTTCGGTATTTGAAGAATTGATGTTATGGCTATCCCAGTTCGGCGGAGGAGAAGAAAATGAAAAAGATAAATAAGGAACTTATAGTATCAACAATAGCGTGCTTCATACCTATGGTCATCGCACTTTTATTTTATAACAAATTACCCGAGCAGGTCCCTACCCATTTTGGTTGGAACGGTGAAGCAAACGGTTATTCATCAAAAGTATTTTTTACTTTTATAATGCCTTTATTATATGTGGGGCTTCATCTCTTTGTTAACATAATGGTAAACAATGACCCTAAAAGAGCAAACTCTCCAAAAATAATGTTTTCCCTTGTAAGATGGCTCATTCCGGTTTTAATGACAATAGTTACAGGATTATCCATAGCTGCCGCACTTAATGTTAATATCAATGTTTCTACATGGATATTGTGTTTTATCGGTATACTGTTTATAGTTATCGGTAATTATCTCCCAAAGTGCAAACAAAACTATACTATAGGTATAAAACTGCCTTGGACACTTAACAGTGAAGAAAACTGGAACAAGACACATAGGCTCGGTGGTATAGTATTTGTATTATTCGGATTGATACAAATAGCGGGTGCATTCTTTAATTTTGGCGGACTCATTACCATGATTACGATTTTTGCAGTTTTATTAATCCCAATGATGTATTCCTTCATTCTATACAAAAAAGGAATTTAATAAATAAAAAGAGAGCGGAGTATCCGCTCTCTTTTTATCTATGCAGCTTGACATTTATTTTATGTAACTTAGAATACATCATATTGAATAAATAGATAGTTTATAGTATTCTGCAATCTAAGGAGGATAGGACATTGAAAATAACAGTTGAACATATCAAAGAAGGTGAAAATGAGATAATCCTAAAGTGTAAAAATTTAGATGAAGAAATGCTTGAAATACTTGAGCTTCTAAAGGAGCGAAGCTTTAAGATACCCGCAAAGACCGATGAAGGTATATATATGACAGAGCCGAATGAAATATACTACATTGAAACTATTGAGGGGAAAACATTTATATACACAAAAGACAATGTGATGGAAATAAATTATTCTTTAATGGAATTGGAGACGAAATATTTGTCATTTGGATTTACAAGGATAAATAAGTCCCAAATAGTAAACATTTATTATATAAAAAGTCTTAAAGCATTAATTAATTCAAAGATAAAACTTACGCTTAAAAGCGATGAACAATTAATAGTATCGAGACATTATAATTTCAGACTTAAAGAAAGCCTTGGAATTTTGAAAGGAGAAAATTAAAATGAAAAATAATAACAGAAGAAAAGAACTTATGTTTTTATACAATGCAAAATCCATGACAGGCATTTACTTCAGTACATTTGTACTCTTTTATTTAGTACTGAGTGCTTTATCAAACGGTATTTCAAATTCATCGCTTGATTTTATGACCGCTTTTCAAATGCTGATATGTGCTGCATTAATAGGATTTTCTCAGGAAATAATCGTACCTGAAGATAAAATATCAGGAAAAAGAGCAATGATATGGGGCATATTGATGTTAATAATCACCATCGGATTTTGTGAGTTATTTGGCTGGTTCAGTCAAGTAAAAATATGGTGCAAGATCTTATTCTACTTAGTAGTTTTAATATCAATATTTGTAGTTTGGCTGGCTTTGGAAATAAAAGCCAAATATGACACCAAAGAATTAAATGCTGCGCTTAAAAAGTTCCAGAGTAAATAAAAAACAAAGGGCGCAAAATCTGCCGAAGGCAGGCGTAGTGCCCCTTGTTTTAAACCATAATTATATATACTTTAATTTATCTTCATCCTTTAAAATATATTTATATGCAGCATATGCAAATGCATTTTCATTATTTGTCCTCGGAAGAACTATATCAGCTACTTCTTTTGTTTTATTATCGCTGTTTTTAACCGCAATTCCATACTTTGAAATGTCAAACATATATGTATCTACTTCCTGATCTCCGATACTTGCAACTTCATCCTTTGTTATACCATATTCGTCCATAATTACTTTAAGTCCGTTTGCTTTATTTAGTCCGTCGGGCATATAACTTACACACTCTCCGTAAGGTCTTGCGGTGGTATATACTCCCTTAGGGGCAAGCGCTCTCAAATGAGGTACATCTTCCTCATTTTCTCTTACAACCGCTACCCTGCAGCATTTCTCAAGAGATAAAGTATCTCCTTCACGGGCTTTCTTTAAAGTATGAAATCTTTCAATATGACGTATTAATTTGTCGTCTGCATTCTCATACATAATCCCATTTTCATGATAACATAAGAACCCCCTGTTTTCAGCTCTTAACTCTTTTATGAAATTTTCGTATGAACTTCTTTCAAATGTAGATATAAGTTTATTTTCACCTTTTACATCAAGTATCAAAGCGCCGTTGATTG
Organism: Anaerofustis stercorihominis; assembly: GCF_024623185.1. Lineage (GTDB taxonomy): Bacteria > Bacillota > Clostridia > Eubacteriales > Anaerofustaceae > Anaerofustis. The sequence continues at coordinate 87,311 of NZ_JANJZK010000009.1, read as the reverse complement.
CAACATGTTTAAAATTTTCAAGTCCCAAATCATGTATATGTTCTCTCATAAGAACTTCTGTTCTTCCGGAGTTTAATACTACTTTTACTCCCGCATCAACGAGGTTTTTTACCGCAATTATATTTTCCTTTGACATATTATCGTTTTTATCTAAAAATGTATCATCTAAATCTACCGCAAATAATTTTATCATTTTTTCCTCCGCAAAATTCTTATAGCCACAGCATAAAGCTATGGCTATTATATATAATTTAGATATATTTTTCTACTATATTTCTTTTAATTTTTCTTCGTCTTTTAATATGTATTTATAAATCGCATACGCAACACCATTTTCATTGTGACTTCTTGGAAGTACAACGTCCGCAGCTTCCCTTGCAAAATCATCACAGTTGCTTACCGCAAAAGACATTCCGCAGGCATTGAACATATCGATATCGCTTTCCTGGTCCCCGATACAAGCAACTTCTTCAGGCAAAATATTATAATCCTCAAGTATAGGTTTAAGTCCTGAAAATTTATTGAGCCCTATTGGCATATAATCAAGTATCCCGCTATTGGCAGTTGAATATAATCCTTCGGGACAGATACTTCTTACATATTTAAGCTCTTCTTCATCACCGTAATATGTATTTACTCTCGGACATTCCGGAATTGTCATTACATCTCCCTTGATAAGAGCTTTGCTTGAATGGAAATATTCCACCTGCGGTCTTAATTTATCTACATGCTCATACATAAGCCCGCCGTCACAGTAGCAGAAAAATTCTCTATTCTCACTTCTAAGCCTTTCTATCAAAGCAACATATGTATCATGGTCTATAGATTTTACGAATTTATTATTACTCGTATAATCCATTATAAGAGCTCCGTTTACTCCGACATGTTTATACTTTTCAAGCCCCAGCTCATAAATCATATCTTTCATAGTAGGTTCGCTTCGTCCCGAGTCCAGTACTATCTTAACTCCCGCAGTTTCCAAATCTTTGATAGCTTTTTTATCTTCGTTTGAAATAATATTTCCGTCTCTTAGAAGTGTATGGTCTAAATCCACAGCCAATAATTTTATCATAGTTTTTCTCCTAAAAAATATTTTTCTATAACATAACTGATAGCGTCTTCTTCGTTTGTCTTATCGATTACTATTTTCGCAGCTTCTTTAGCTTCCTCTACAGCATTTTTTACCGCTATACCAAGAGGTGCTTCTCTAAGCATTTGGAGGTCATTCCCTCCGTCTCCGACACATACTATTTTTTCTTCATCTATACCAAATTCTTCGGCAAGCCTCTTTGCTCCCTTATACTTTCCCTCTCCTCTTAGTGAAAATATAACAAATCCGTTTCCCTCTCCGGTTTCTATCACATCGCTCGCCCATGAACGCATTAAAGCTCTCTCTTCTTCATTATTTATAATTCCGTATATCAAGAATATCCCCTCTACATCATAAGGTGTATATTCAATATCTATCATCGGATAACCTTTGATGTATTTATCCATTACTTTGGCTAATTTAAAGCTATGGTTATGATATATCCCCTCAGGCGTAAATACATTTGCTTCTATGTTATTCTCTTTTAATAAATCGAGGATCCTGATAATTTCATTTTTAGGCAAAAATCCGGAAAACTTTGCGTACCCGTTAAGGTCAAAAATACAAAGCCCGTTATGAGCCAGATGTTTTTGGTCTTCAAGACCGACCATTTTTATTACATCGACCATCGTAGGTTCGGCTCTTCCGCTGGCAAGGGCGACTTTGCCGCCCTTTTCGATTAAAGTCCTGAGTGCCTTTTTATTCTTTTCTGATATGGTTCCGTCATCTTTTAAAAGTGTGTCATCCAAGTCGGTTACTAAAAGCTCATACTTCAAAGTCTATTCCCCCAATATGTATTTATCTATTACATACGCCACGGCGTCTTCATTACAGCTTTGTTCTAAAACCACATCCGCAATTTCCTTGACATCATCGGTCGCATTAGCTACGGCAATACCAAGCCCTGCACCTTTTATATTTGTATAGTCATTTTCCTGATCTCCCATTACAATGACTTCATCCATAGAAAGACCAAGTTCTTTTGCGATTTCTTCAGTACCTTTTATCTTTGTAACCTCATATGGCATCATATCAAAAAAATGAGGATCCGGAATGACCCCGCTCATTTCATTTTCCTTTTCAAGCCCCTTTACGAATTCATACTCTTCATCATCGTTAAAATATGTACTTATTTTATATACACCCTCGACATCTTTTATATCACCTATCCTGGCTTTAGTCACAGGGAAATAGATATCTATACTTTTAGCAATATCATCACTTCCCTCTTCATATATAAAATCAAGGCTTTCACTGGAAAATACTCCGCATTCAATTCCTTTTTCCTTTAATTTATCAACCAAATTCAAATAAAAATCTCTGTTAAAAGTCTTTATTATCTTTCTGTCATTACCTTTAAATATACCCGCGCCGTTATCTGACACATGATAATTATCCTCTATACCTATCATTTTAGCATAATGAAGCACATCTAAGGCAGGTCTTCCGCTTGCCAAAGAAACCATTACGCCTTTATCTTTACATTTCCTTATAGCCTCTACGTTCTTTTGGGAAACACTCTTATCGGTACAAAGCAGAGTATTATCTACATCCATAACAATCAATTTATATTTCATTATGCTCTCCTTATGTTATTTCTAAGCGGGAAAATGCCCCGCAATTTTTCCTGAGATATTAATGTATCATATAAATAAACATTTATATTTTTAAAACTTGAAAGATTTTTATATGCTTTCTTACTTATTATAAATATATACTTATATTATTTTTTATTTAATTATGTAAATTTTAAAGCATATACTCGTGAATCAAATGATATAGCCCGTCCTCGTCATTAGTATATGGAAGAACTACATCAGCTACATTTTTTAGTCTGTCTACAGCATTCTTCATTGCAATACCAAGTCCCACATTCCCGACTATCTGCATATCATTTTCCTGGTCTCCCACAGCAATTATTTCTTTTGTAGATATACCCATTTCTTTTGCTATCCTTAAAGCTCCGCTCCACTTTGATACACCTCGGGGTGATAGATCTATAAAATATTCCCCGGCAATATCCGCTCTTATATCACTGTGAAGTCTCTCCATTTCTCTGTGTAAGAATATATGGTCAACATTCTTATAAGAAGAACTTATTTTAAATACATTCTTAAGATTTCTTACATCCGTCTCAACAAAATCTATTGAAGTATCGGGATTTATTTCTCTGCACCTATGTACAAACTCTTTGCTGGTTTTATCATAAAAAGACCCTGCATGATCACTGGTCATAACAACAAAGGGAATATCGTTATATCTAAGTATATCAACTATCCTTTTAAAGAAATTTTCTTCAAAGTGAGCGACCACTTCTTCTTCTCCCTCTCTGAAAATCGTAAGACCGCCGTTTGCGATATTAAAATTATCCTGACATCCAAGCTGTCTGGCAAACTTTATCGCATCTACATAGAGCCTGCCGCTGCCCACACTTATAAATTTACCTCTCTTTTGAAGCTCGTGAACCGCTTCAAGATTTTTTTTACTGATTTCACTATTACTGTTTAACATAGTCCCGTCTAAATCAGTAATCAGTAGTTTATAATCCATAAACTCCTCCTTAAAATATATTTTAAACGAACTTTATATTTAAATATCATTATAGTCAAAATATAAAAAAACTACTAAAAATCATTATATTTCTTTTAATAATATTTAATAATCTATTTCAAACTTAATTACCTTTTATAATTTTACTATAGAAACATTACTATTGTCAAATAATAACAACTTAAATTACAAAAGATTATAAAATATTTTGAAAATTTAGAATTTATATCTATTGAGTATTTTACTTAAGTAAAGTATAATTGATTTTAATCTGAAAAAAGGAGAGATCAAATGAAAAACGTAACATTAATTTATGGCGACGGCATCGGCAAGGAAGTAATGTCAAGTGCGGTCGAAGTAATAAAGGCAACTGGAGCCGATATAAATTTTGAAGAAGAGATCGCTGGGCTTGAAGCAGTAGAAAAATACGGAGAACCTCTTCCTAAAAAGGTAATAGACAGTATAAAGAAAAATAAAGTAGCGCTAAAAGGTCCGGTTACCACCCCCGTAGGAAAAGGGTTCAGAAGCGTAAATGTAACTTTGAGAAAAGAACTCAATCTATATGCAAATGTAAGACCAGTTAAAACTTACGAAGGTCTTAAAAACCGCTATGAAGATATAGACCTTGTAATAATAAGAGAAAATACTGAAGGACTTTATGCAGGAATTGAAAAGGAAATAGAAGGCGGAGCAGAAACGACAAGGCTTATAACAAAAGAGGCAAGCAAAAGGATTGCAAAATACGCTTTTGAACTTGCCAGAAGAGAAAACAGAAAAATGGTAACGGCTTTACATAAGGCAAATATATGTAAACTGACAGACAGAGTATTCTTGGATGCAGTAAATGAAGTACATAAGGATTATCCGGAAATCGAACTTAATGACTTAATAATAGATGCAGCGTGTATGAATCTTGTTATGTATCCGGAAAAATATGACGTGCTTTTGGCTACAAATCTATTCGGAGATATCGTAAGCGACCTATGTGCGGGTTTGATAGGAGGTCTCGGACTTACAACGGGCTCGAATATTGGTGAAGACGGAGCAATATTTGAAGCGGTCCATGGTTCCGCACCGGATATTGCGGGAAAAAATATCGCTAACCCTACCGCATGTATTTTGGCAGGTGCAAAAATGCTTAATTATATAGGTTACGAAAAAGAAGCAAAGAAAATCGAAAATGCAATAGAAAGTTTGATCAAAGAAGGTGAATACCTAACAAAAGACCTGGGAGGCAGTCTGGGAACTAAGGAATTTACAAAGAAAGTAATTGAAAAATTATAAATATTTATATTTTATTTATATGATTATTTAAATTAAATTTTATAAAAATCATAAAGATAAATAAATTTATTTAAAGTTAATAATTAGTTAAATTATTCTGTTAATTTAATTTTTTAGAGGGTTTCATGAAAATAACTCTTATAAAGCTTGTTTTTTTCAAAAGAACACCCAATTTTTATTGACATATCCCGCTTATTTTTTTATAATAATTTATGCTACTTACAAACGTGATAACCCACGGTTAGAGGGGAGGGTTGAAGAATGTCAGAAGTAAGATTAAGAGAAGGCGAATCACTAGAGAGCGCTTTAAAAAGATTTAAGAAAAAAACAGCTATGGCTGGTGTAATGTCTGAAATCAGAAAAAGAGAGCACTATGAAAAGCCAAGCGTTAAAAGAAAGAAAAAAGCTGAAGCAGCCAGAAAGAAAAAAAATAAAAGATAATTAGGAAGTGTTTTGTATGTCACTTAAAGAAACTTTACTTGGCGATTTGAAAAAAGCCATGAAAGAAAAAGACAATATAGCAAAATCTACTGTTACAATGGTCAGAGCTGCGATACTACAAATTGAAAAAGATACCAAGAAAGAATTAGATGATTTACAAATTCTTGATGTCGTAGCAAAACAAGTTAAACAAAGAAGAGACTCTTTAAATGAATTTGTTAAAGCAGGAAGAGATGACCTAGTTGAAGAGACTAAAGCTGAGCTTGATGTTTTGATGAAGTACTTACCTAAACAACTTTCAAAAGAGGAAGTTAAAGAAATAGTCAAAGAAGCTATTGATAAAGTAGGTGCAAAAACAGCCAAAGATATGGGCAAGATTATGAGCGAAGTTATGCCGAAAGTGAAAGGAAAGACAGACGGCAAAGTCGTTAATGAAGTAGCAAGAGAATTATTAAATTAATTATATAAGATAAGGAGTGGTGACACTTCTTATTTTTAATTTAGAGGTAATTATGAATAAAGAAAATATTTTAGTTTCGGCTTGTCTGATTGGAGAAAACTGCAAATACAGCGGAGGGAATAACAAAATCGATGATACGATAATTAATAAGCTAAGAGAAAAATATAATTTGATTTTAGTATGTCCCGAACAGCTTGGAGGACTTATGACTCCGAGAGAACCATGTGAGATAAAAAACGATAAAGTAATTACAAAGAGCGGAAAAGATGTAACTGCAAATTTTAAAGACGGAGCTTTAGAAACTTTAAAAACAGCAAAAGAAAATAACGTTAGATTTGCGATACTTAAAGCAAATTCTCCGTCATGCGGGAATAATGAAATTTATGACGGGAATTTTAACGGTACGTTGGTAAAAGGAAAAGGAATGACCGCAAGTATTTTGATTGAAAATAACATCAAAGTTTTAAATGAAAATGAGCTATAAAAAAACGCCTATTAATGGCGTTTTTTATTTCTTAATCAGTTTTCCTATCAATACATATCTTCCCTCTTCCATTTCGTATGAACACGTTGAAAGGGTTATTATTTTATCATTATCACTTATTGTTTTTCCGCTGTTGAATGTAGTATTTGACTTGGCATGTAAAAGCAAATCATCTTTATTTTCATCCAATACAAATTTATTATCATCCCATTTATATGCATCTATTACAAATCCGTAAACAACTTCTATCTCATAATTTTGATTTGGAGTGTAAAGGTCTAATGTTTTATGAGAATTATAATACTCGGGATCCTTATATCCCATAAGACTCGCAAACATACTTCCGTTTTTCATGTTATGAGCATAAAGAATAGTATTTTTACTTTTAAAGTTCTTTTTCTTTGTATAATCCATAAATACCGAACCGCTGGAATTTTGAGTGTTGTCAAATAAATGTGACAAATAATAATCATTATCGCTTCCCTGAACTACAGGATAATCTATCGTAGTATCTTTGGAATACAGCCAGCCTATTACATCGGGATTAATACTCTTTAATTTATCAAAATCTATTTCTCTTTCCGATTTCTTTGCCTCGTTTTTTATGCTTTGATATGTATTGGTCCCTTGATTATATGCAGATGTTATAGTATAAATTTTATACACCGAAAATAAAAGTGTAATGCTGAACACACCGAGAAGTACATATAATAAAATATTCTTTTTTAAACTGTTTTTATCTTTTTTATGCTTTTTGATTACTTTTACTTTTTTCTTTTTCATAGTGTACATTATATAACTTAATATAATAATTATCAAGATAACTTAAACAATAAAAAAGAAGAAAGATTATTCTTCCTTCTTATTTATCTATCGCAAACATTATTTCTCCTTTAACGGCAACTTCATCTCCAACGAGAGCCGTAGCATTGGCAAAACCTATGCCCGCTTTCATCTTCGTAAGCTCTACTTTTAAAGTCAAAGTATCTCCGGGAATGACTTGTCTTTTAAAACGTATTTTATTAACTCCGGCAAGAACTGCAATCTTACCTCTGTTTTCCTCTTTAGATAGCAATAAGACTGCACCAGTTTGAGCGAGAGCTTCGATCATCAAAACTCCCGGCATTACATGCTTTTCCGGGAAATGCCCCATAAACTGCATTTCATTGGCGCTGACGCACTTCTTTCCTATAATGGTAGTGTCATCGATTATTTCTTCGATAGTATCTACAAGTAAAAAAGGATATCTATGTGGTATTATCTTTTGAATATCATTGGAATTATAAATCATTTTATTTACCTGCCTTTTTAAATATCAATGAAGCATTATGTCCGCCGAACCCTAAAGAATTGCTCATAGCATAATTTACTTCTTCGTTCAGTCCCTTGTTTGGAACGATATTTAAATCGCAGTCTTCATCTTCGTTTTTATAATTTATCGTAGGAGGAATAAAACTGTCTTCTATAGCTTTTATTGAAATAATAGCTTCGATTGCCCCGGAAGCACCGAGAAGGTGACCTGTGTTGGACTTTGTAGAAGATATCTTAAGTTCTTTAGCATGATTTCCAAACGCTGATTTTACCGCCATGGTTTCGGTTTTATCGTTTAACGGTGTGCTGGTTCCATGTGCATTTATATAATCTATATCATTTGCTTTGATATCCGCATCTTTTATCGCATTTACCATTGCACCTGCTCCGCCGCTTCCGTCATCAATAGGAGCCGTTACATGATATGCATCGCATGTGGCACCGTAGCCTACGATTTCCGCATAGATTTTAGCTCCTCTCTTCTTCGCATGTTCATATTCTTCCAAAAGCAGAACTCCGGCACCTTCTCCCATTACAAAACCGCTTCTGTCCTTATCGAAAGGTATACTCGCTCTGTTTTTATCATCACCTTCATGAAGTGCTCTCATTGACATAAATCCTGCCATTGCAAGAGGAGTTATGGAAGCTTCACTTCCTCCGGCAAGCATTAAATCTTCATATCCGTCTCTAATTTTATGAAAAGCTTCGCCTATTGCATTACTTGCTGCGGCACAAGCTGTTACGGTGGAAGAACAATGCCCTTTAAGACCAAAATCTATTGCAACATTTCCCGCCGCAAGATTAATAAGACACATAGGAATAAAGTAAGGAGAAACCTTACTGGGACCTCTCTTTTCCATATTCATCTGTGCATTTTCTATAGTTTCGATACCGCCGATACCGCTGGCTATTATTACTCCAAAACGATTTTTATCTACATTTTCAAGGTCTATACTGCTGTCATCCATTGCCTGCATTGCAGCAATACGAGCAAATGTTGTAAACCTGTCGTTGAATTTGATTTCTCTTTTCTTAAGATATTTTTCCATATCCAAGTCTTTGACTTGTGCAGCAAGTTTAACTCTGTATTCACTCGTATCAAAATGAGTGATTTCATCGATACCGCATTTCCCCTCTTTTATAGAGTTCCACATCGTATCAACATCATTACCGATTGGAGAAACAGCTCCAAGTCCACTGATTACTACTCTTCTTTTCATCATGCCTCCTACATCACCATTCCGCCGTCTACATTTATGACCTGACCGGTTATATATCTGCTTTTTTCTCCGGCTAAGAACACCGCCAAATTAGCAACATCTTCGCCTTTTCCTATAGACTTAAGCGGAATACCCTTTAATATTTCATCTTTTGCTTTATCATTTAATTCATTTGTCATATCGCTTTCGATAAATCCGGGAGCTATAGCATTCACTCTTATCCCTCTTGAAGCAAGTTCTCTTGCAACAGACTTTGTAAGTCCGACTACACCGGCTTTACTTGCAGAGTAATTGGCTTGTCCGGCATTTCCCGATATACCTACAACGCTTGACATATTGATTATAGAACCGCTTTTTTGTTTCATCATTTGTCTGGTTGCATGTTTTATTGTATTGAAAGTACCCTTTAAATTCACATCTATTACACTGTCAAAATCTTCTTCTTTCATCCTAAGAAGCAAATTATCCCTAGTGATTCCCGAATTATTGACAAGTACATCTATACTTCCAAACTCATCAATAGTCTTCTTTATAAGCTCTTCGCTTTCACTAAAATCAGATACATTTGCTTTCACGGTAATGGCTTCCACACCATGCTCTCTGCATTCCATAGCAACTTTCTCTGCTTTTTCTCTGCTTCCGTTATAGTTTATTACTACATTATATCCGTCTTTGGCAAGAGCCACGGCAACAGCTCGTCCGATACCTCTGCCTGCTCCCGTTACAACCGCAGTTTTTCTATCCATTATTTCAACGCTCCTAACATTTCTTCAAGTGATTTATTATCCTCTACACTGTATACAGGTATATCCTTGTTTATCTTTCTCACAAATCCTTTAAGTACTTTACCGGGTCCTATTTCAACAAAAGCTTCAACACCTTTATCGATCATGTATTCAACCATCTGCATAAAGTACACACTTGATTTGATTTGTTTGGTCAATATTTCTTTTATATCTCCGTCGTATTCTTTTCCTGTCACATTATATAAAACAGGTATCTCAGGTTTCTTTATATCATATTCGCTTAATACTTTGTTAAGTTCTGCTGACGCATCTTCCAAAAGAGAGGAATGAAAAGCTCCGCTCACATTTAAAGGGATAAGTCTTCTGACTCCTTTTTCCTTAAGCAGTTCACAAGCTCTATCAACAGCTTTAACTTCACCTGTTATAACTATTTGTGCGGAAGAATTATAATTTGCTATTTCGCAAATACCTTCCGACTTTACTTCCTCACAAGTCTCTTTAATTATATCTTTATCAAAGTTCATTACCGCGACCATTTTAGAAGTTCCTTTAGGAAGAGCATTCGCCATTATCTGTCCACGTTTCCTAACGATATTAGCCGCTTCATTTACACTAAAAGCTCCCGCATAACAAAGAGCAGAATATTCACCTAATGAAAGTCCGCATACAAAATCGGGATTTATTCCCTTGGACTTAACTACGTTTGCTATAGCCATAGACGTGGTAAGTATCGCACTTTGAGAATATGCCGTATCGTCAAGCTTTTCTTTGGGCCCGTTAAAACAAAGTTCTTTAACGTCATAATCAAGCTTAACACTATCAAATATATCTCTTGCTTCAGCATATGTATCATATAATTCTTTTCCCATGCCGACACTTTGGGTTCCCTGTCCGGCAAATAAAAATCCTAGTTTCATCTATTCATTCTCCTTCAATTCTTTATTTGCACCGTCTACCAATTCTTTGATGAGTTCATGTACCGTAGTCATCTTATTAACTCTTGAAGCATTGCTTCCTACGAATATAAGTCCGTTATCCACATTCCCTTTTACGGACTGAATTAGTGCCTGAGAAATGCAGTATGGAGTATCGCTTGGATTACAAAGAGATAAACAGTTATAGCAAGAAGACATACTTATATTGCCTCTGTTTTCTACCTTTTGCATAAATGGGTTCATAATTCCTCTTCCCGGAAATCCGGTAGGACTTTTAACTATAGATATATCTTCTTTTTTTGCATTTATTACCATATCTTTAAATTCCTGTGAAGCATCACATTCTTTGGTAGCAATAAATCTTGTACCCATTTGTACTCCGTCAGCCCCCTTTTTTATAAAGTGTGCTATATCGCTTCCGGTATAAATACCCCCGGCAACAAAAACAGGAACAGTTTTTTTATACTCTTCTTCAAAAGGTGCGAGTTCGTTTTTAACATCACCAAAAATCTTATCCAGACTTTCACAAGTCCCATTTTCCAAATCTTCCTTTTTAAATCCGAGATGTCCGCCGGCTTCGCTTCCTTCTATAACAACAAAATCAGGAATTGTACTATGCCTTTTACTCCACCTTTTAAGTATCAGTCTAATAGCTCTGCCGCTCGATACTATAGGTGCAAGCAAAATACTTTTATCTTCCACAAGCTTCGGTAAATCAAGCGGAAGCCCCGCACCTGATATAATAGCGTCCACCTTAGCTTTTACCGCAGCTTTAACATATTCTGCATAATCTTTGCTTGCTACCATTATGTTAACGCCTAAAAGCCCGTTCCCTGTGCTTATTTCTCTTGCTTTTTTTGCTTCTTCAATTATTGCTTCCATATTGCATTTTAGAGAATTTTTGTTAAAGTCAGGTTTTCTGTATCCGGGATGAGCGGCACTTATCACCCCCATCGCTCCTTCTTTCATAACACTTCCTGCAAGTGAAGATAAAGATACCCCAACTCCCATTCCGCCTTGTATTATCGGAACGCTGAGCTCTTTATCTTTAATTCTTACTTCTCTTAACATTCTAACTCCTTATGTTTTTCAATTAATATTTCCAGTTCTCTCTTTGAAGAGTCCATTATATTTTTAAGTATTTCCTTCATAGGTAAAATTTCTTTGCACATTCCCGCAATTTGTCCCATCATTACGGAACCGGTAACCATATCACCTTCAAAGACAGCCTTTCTAAGCCCCCCAAGGGTAAGTTTTTCAAGTTCTTCCCTGTTTGCAAGAGTAGATTCAAGCTTTACATACTCCTTGCTCATTTTATTTTTAAGGACTCTAACAGGTGCGTTCAAACTTTTACCCGTAACTATCGTATCGGTATCCTTCGCTTTTAGAACTGCTGATTTATAATTTTCATGTATAGGACATTCCTCCGATACTAACAGACAAGTCCCCACTTGAACACCTATGGCACCGAGGGATAATGCAGCATTAAAACCTCTTCCGTCGGCAATACCTCCCGCAGCTATAACGGGAACATCAACCGCATCTACGATCTGAGGAACAAGAGCCATTGTTGTTTGTTCGCCTACATGACCGCCCGATTCGCCGCCTTCGACGATTATCGCATCGACGCCTGCTCTTGCAAGTCTTTTTGCCAGTGCTACGCTTGGAGATATAGGAAATATTTTTGCTCCTGATTTTTTTAGAGCTTCAACATATTTACCCGGATTTCCCGCTCCGGTAGTTACAACAGAAACCTTTTCTTCACAAAGCATATTCATTATTTCTTCGGTTTCAGGGTTCATCATCATTACATTTACCCCAAAAGGCTTATCCGTTAGACTTTTGCATTTATTGATCTCTTCCCTTGCCTGAACACACGTCATAGCACCTGTCCCGATAATTCCAAGTCCCCCCGCATTACTTACGCATGCCGCAAATTCGGCTGTAGCAATATTTGCCATAGCACCTTGAATAATCGGATATTTTATACCTAACATTTCATTTAACATTACCATAACTTTTCTACTATATTTCAATATAACCCGAAGCATAAGTAAATCCAGCTCCAAATCCTATTAAAACAATTTTTGCTCCTTCTTTTATTAGTCCTTTTTCCTTTGCTTCAGCCAAGGCTATAGCAACGCTTGCGGCTGAAGTATTTCCGTAATTATTTAGATTTATATATAATTTTCTTTCGTCTATTTTAAGTTTTCTGATAACATGTTTTATAATCCTGTAATTAGCCTGATGAGGAATAAATAAGTCAATATCGTCTATTGTCTTATCAGCCTTCTCAAGAACTTTGATCAAAGCTTCACTCATTGCCCTTACGGCAAAACGAAAAACATCATTCCCCGCCATTTTGATATGACCTATTTCTCTTAGTTCATTCTTTAAAGGCTCTTTTAAGCTTGGTCCTTTTATCCTAAGTTTACCTTCATTATCCCCTTCGCTGTTTGCATAGAAAAACATTTCCTTATTTGTTTCTTTTCTTTTCATTATCACAGCACCTGCACCGTCTCCAAAAAGCACACAAGTATTCCTGTCACTCCAGTCGATTACTTTGCTAAGCGTTTCCGCACCGATTATCAGAGCACATTTATATTCTATGAGCATCATACTCGCAACCTGCATTGCATACAGAAATCCGCTGCATGCGGCGCTTATATCAAAAGCCATCACATGTTTATCATTAAGCCCAAGCTTTTCTTGTATCAGACAAGCCGTAGACGGGGTTAGATTGTCGGGAGTGCAGGTGGCACATATTATTAGGTCGATATCTTCATTTTTGATACCTGCGTCATCTATTGCTTTTAACGCCGCATTATATGAAATAGCACTTGTATTTTCTTCACTGCTTATGTATCTCGTTTCTATCCCCGACCTGCTTTTTATCCACTCATCGCTGGTGTCGACTATTTTCTCCAAATCATGGTTGGTAATCATATTCTTTGGAATATAATAACCATATCCCAGAATTTTTCTATTGTTCATATTAAATCATTCCTATTTTTCGATATTTTAAAAATCTCTCTCTGGTAAGCAGCCTATCCTTTTTCTGCATAAGCTCTTTAAGTTCTGTTTCGATGTAAACAGCAATTTGTGCTGCCACATATTCAAGTCCGTTTTGAGCACCTCCGGCAGGCTCTTTTATTATATGGTCAATGATACCTTTTTCATATAAATCATAAGATGTAAGTCTCATATACTTGCTGGCTTCTTCCGCCCTGCTTTCATCTTTCCATAAGATACTCGCAAAACCTTCGGGAGAGAGGACAGAATATATTGCATTTTCAAGCATCACTATCCTATCGGCAATGCTTAATGCAAGCGCACCGCCGCTTCCCCCCTCTGAAATAACTACGCTTATTACCGGAGTTTTAAGATTAGAAAATTCATACAGACATTTTGCAATAGCTTCCGCCTGTCCTCTTTCTTCGGCACCCTTACCCGGATAAGCACCCGCAGTATCTACTATATTTATTATCGGTCTATGAAATTTTTCTGCTTCCTTTGCAAGCCTTAGAGCTTTTCTGTACCCTTCGGGGTTCATCATCCCAAAGTTTCTCGTAAGATTTTCTTCCAAAGTCTTACCTTTCGCCTGTGCCAGCACAGTAACGGGAATACCTTTAAAAGTTCCTATCCCACCGATCAAAGCATTGTCATCACCGTAACATCTGTCTCCGTGAAGTTCGTAAAAGTTATCGATTATCAAAGATATGTAATCCGAAGCCTTGGGTCTGTCCTGATGTCTTGCAAGATATACTCTGTCCCACGGTTCTAAATTTGAATAAGCTTCTTTCTTAAGCTCTATGATTTCCTTGTTTATCTCATCATATCTTTGACCTTCATCTATGTTTAAAGCAGCTTTCTCTGCTTCCCAAGCTCTAATCTTTATTTCACAATCTTTTATTTTCATAAACTTACTCCTTTATGAAGCATTATAAGTTCATATATTGTCTTTTTCATTTCGGTTCTGTCTACCACCATATCAATAAATCCTTTTTCAAGAAGAAACTCCGCTCTTTGGAATTCCTTCGGAAGAGTTTCATTAATGGTATTTTCTATAACTCTTTTTCCGGCGAAACCGACAAGTGCATTGGGCTCGGAAATTATAATGTCCCCGAGCATTGCGAATGACGCACTTACTCCTCCCGTCGTCGGATGAGTAAGAAGAGAAATATAAAATCCGCCTTCATCACTGAACTTTTTCAGTGCCGCACTGGTCTTAGCCATTTGCATTAATGACATAATGCCTTCCTGCATTCTCGCTCCCCCGCTGGTACAGCTGATGAGAAGAGGAAGTTTTCTTCTCATGGCATACTCGGTTATTCTCGTGATCTTTTCACCCACGATTTGACCCATACTTCCCATCATGAAGTTACTGTCCATGACCGCAAGAGCTATTTTTTCCGTGTTTATCCTTCCGACCCCGGTAACTACAGCTTCGTGAAGTCCCGTAGATTTTTTGCTTTTATCAAGCTTATTCGTATATCCGGGGAATTCATCTTCATTACTGCTTTCCAAGTTTCTATCAAGCTCTCTGAATGTAGATTTATCGGTAAGCTGTCTTATCCTTTCCCTTGCACTTATCTTTAAATGATGAGAGCAGTTAGGACAAACATAAAGATTATTCATCATATCTTCGTACGGAACGTTTTTATGACACACTTCACAGTTTTTTATTAAATTTTCAGGGACTTCTTTTTTATTTAAATCTTTATTGGTTCTTATCCTTCTTGATTTAAAAAGTTCAAGTCTTTCCTGTCTTTTCTTAAATAAGTTCTCCACTTTGTTCTTCCAACTCCTTTATAAACCTATCAAAAAATCCGGTATCATAATTACCTTCAATAAAAGTTTTATTATGAAGCGTCAAATAATGAAATTCTATATTAGTTTTTACTCCGTCTATTATAAGCTCTTCAAGGGCTACTCTCATTTTCTTGATACACTCTAACCTGGTTGGTGCGAATGTAATAAGTTTAAGTATCATCGAATCGTAATAAGGCGGTATTTCATATCCGGTGTACACCGCACTGTCTATCCTTATACCTCTGCCTCCCGGAAGATGTAAAAACTTAATCTTTCCGGGGGAAGGAGCAAAATCTCTTTCCATATCTTCCGCATTTATCCTGCATTCCATTGCATAACCGTTACATTTTATATCTTCCTGTCTAAGAGATAATTTTTGTCCGCCTGCAACCTTGATTTGATGTTTAACTATATCCACTCCGCTTATCATCTCGGATATTGGATGTTCGACTTGAATTCTTGTATTCATTTCCATGAAGTAATACTTACCGCTTTTATCAAGCAGAAATTCAATAGTACCCACACTGTCATATCCAACATGCCTACAGGCTTTTATTGCATCGGCTATCATTGATTTTCTTATCTTATCATCAAGAACGTGACAAGGAGCTTCTTCTATAAGCTTTTGATTTCTTCTTTGAAAAGAACAGTCTCTTTCAAACAAATGAATTACATTTCCGTGTTTATCACCTAAGAGCTGAATTTCAATATGTTTAGGATTTTCAATATACTTTTCCAAATACACATCGCTGTCTCCAAAACAAGCCTTAGCCTCGCTGACAGCATTATTGAAGTTATCTTCAAACTCATCTTCGCTTTGAACGATCCTCATTCCTCGTCCCCCGCCGCCATTACTGGCTTTTATGATTATGGGATAAGAAATCTCCTTGGCAAGTTTTATTCCTTCTTCGGCACTCTTTATTATTTCTTTGGAACCGGGTACGACAGGCACTCCGGCTTCAATCATCATTTTCCTTGCTTCGCTTTTATTTCCAAGCTTTTCTATAACATCCGGATTTGGTCCGATAAAAATCAGTCCGCACCCGATAATAAGTCTTGCGAATTTAGGATTTTCACTTAAAAAACCAAAACCGGGATGTACTGCGTCAGCACCAACCGAACACGCAGCTTCTATTATATTACTCATATTCAAATAACTGTCATTAGCTTTAGCCGGTCCTATACAAATCGCTTCATCCGCTATTTGGACATGAAGAGAATCTTTATCTGCAGTCGAATAAACCGCGACGGTTTTAATACCCATTTCTTTACAGGTCCTAATAATCCTTACCGCAATTTCTCCTCTGTTAGCAATTAAAACTTTCTTAATCATTTACTCACCTATTAAAACAAGATCATCGTCAAATTGAACCATTTCTCCGTCTGTTTTATTTACTTTTAAAACTGTTCCGGATGAGGGTGCCTTTATTTCATTCATAACTTTCATAGCTTCGATAATACATAGAGTATCGCCTTTTTTAACGCTGTCACCTACGCCTACGTATTCATTTGAATTTTCGTTAGGCTTAGAATAAAAAGTACCGACCAACGGAGACTTAATCCAATTTCCTTTATCCTCTTCTTTTTCTTCTGCATTTACGTTTTCTGCTAAATCCATACTATTGTTTTGAGCAGCGAATGTACTTTCTTGAACGGCAGCAGAAGGTATTGAAGTAACGATATTACGATTTTCTTTTTCAAGCTTAATCTTGATCTCTTTATCTTCGACTTCCAATTTATGAACATCGGAATGTTCAAATATATCTATAACTTGTTTAATTATTTTAGTATCCAAAATATCCTCCTTTAATTAAAGCTTATATCTTCAATTAATTATATATAAAGTACTGATTTATTATTTAATAAATCTATACCTGAAATCATCTATAAAACTAATAACCAAATTACTTTGATTATCAAACTATTACATTGTATAAATTCGTATAAAAAATATAAAAGGGCTTAATATAAGCCCGCTTAAAGTTTAAAAATATGTAATCTATGCTTGTTTTTCTTTAATTATATCAATAATATCTTGTACTGTTACTAATTTTTCCAATTCTTCGTCTTCGATTTGAACGTCGAATTCAGTTTCAAGTTCTAATGATAATTCCACTGCTGCAAGTGAGTCGATATCTAAATCTTCTTTTAATCTTGCATCAGGAGTAATAAGATTTTCATCAATATCCAATGCATCTACCAACACTTTTTTAATATCTTCTAACATAAATATAGTCCTCCTAAATTCTTTGATATTCAAAGTATTTACGTATTATATACTTAATTTAATTTAAAGTAAATACTTTTTTATCCATATCAGTTAAAAAATATTAATAAATCATTAAAAATCACACCTTAATAATACTCAGTATCATTAAGAAAATTCTACAAATTTTATAATAAAAAAATACTGCCATACGACAGCATTTAAATTTTATATTAGAAAAATAAAACTGTTTGAGCCAACATAAGCCCGCAAAGTATTACCGATTGAACCAATGCATTAAATTTGGTCGGAGAGTTAACTGCCTTTAACAGTTTACCTACCGCAAGAACAAATATAATATCAAATCCAAGCCCCACAAAATCAAGTGCCAAAACAAATTGTCCCATAATCAAAAGTACTATGGCAACGATCAAAATAACCAAAAAGTTAAATGATGACATAATAAACCTCTGAAGCTGAGAAGCAATCATTACTTCTTTCTCTCTCTCTTCTATATAAAATATAAAATAAGCAAGTATACTAAATACTATGAGCCAAAGCGTTTTCATTGAAAATACATTAAAGACTATATTGTTTCCCGACACGGAAAGTAAGTATAACATTACAAGAACCAATCCCGTAACAGCTAATCCGCCTTTTATGTTATCTTTAGGATCCTTATAAAATATTTGACTGCCTATATCATTTGCGATATTAGTCCTATAGTATAAATAAAATATTACTATTCCATAACATGATATCAATGATATTTTAACGAGAACAAAATATGGAACGGCAATGATTGGACTCGCCAAGAAGTATATAGCTACAGGAAGCAGGAACACTAAAATGCATGCAGGTAAAACAGCAATCAATTTAGATATTACAAACTCCTTATTAAAAGGAATGCTTCCTTTTTCCTTATAATAATCTTTGCCTCTGATCTTATAAGCAAGGATTATAATCGCAAGTGCCAATAGGCTCAAAAATACACTCATAAAACTTTTTACTGTTAAAAAAACATTTGGAGTATATTGATATCCGTCTCTTGATGCTATATAACTAACGGTCTCATCGATAACGCTTTTATTTTCAATTTCATTTATTGGAAGAACATTCTTCACAACAGAAAGAGTAACTTCATTCTCGTTGACAGCACCGGTCGAACCTTGTTCAAGCCTTTGTTTTAGAGCTTCATTTTCTGCTACACTGGATTTATTGTTCAAGTTGGAAGTAATCAAATGTATATTTTCTCCCGGATTTGACGCACTTAAATCCTTCATAAACTTGACATTTTCTTCTTTAACAAAGTTAATTACGTCTAAATCAAGCTTATCTAAAATATTTGTTTCCGTAGAAATAAGTGTTAAATCTTTTGGATTAAAAAATCCTTTTGTTGCGGTTTGAAGAGCAGTCCTCGCAGAAACACCGCTCGCTATGATATGTATATTTTCTTCATTTAATTTTGCAAGCTGAGAGAATGCAACAACTCCGGTATAATACTGTTCTGCAAGATATTCACTTTGTTTATATCCAAACTCAACGCTACCTTTTGTATGTCCCTGACTCGGCAAATCAAAGACGTATACATGATATCCGAGTTTTGCGAATTCTTCTACCATGAACCATGTATCTTTTGCATTTTGATTTAAATCATTTACAATAAATACACCCATGTCTTTGGTTCCGCGGTGATATTTTGCAGATATTTTTAGCTCATCAATATTATAGTAGTTGACTTTATCCATCTTATAAAAGGTATTAGTTGAATATACCTGAGCAAGACAGCCCACTACAAATATTCCTATCAATACTATTAGCAATATATTAAGTTTCGACTTTAATTTCGATTTCATATGTAAACCTCGTACTAGGGATTTTTTCTATTTTCAGCTAATAATTATACCATAAACTATAAATTTTAACAAATAAGAAAGAAAAAAGACTTTTCTTTTGAGCTATCTTTAATTTGATGTTTTGATTTATATATGTATTTTAGTTTTTATTACTAAATAATCCGGATATCTTAAGTTATATTTAAAGGTTCGAGTAACTTAGTAATATAAATAAGGGCGCGGAATCTGCAAAGGCCGGCATAGTGCCCGCGATATATATTAAATAAATAAAAAGACAAAATCAAAATTTTGCCTTTTAATATTTATAATATTAATTTTGCTACATTATAGACTATGAATGCCATTACATATGCTATTCCCGTTTGATACATTGCGGTAAATACAGCACCTTTAAAAGAACCTATTTCTCTTTTTGCTGCCGCAAATGCAGCCGCACAAGGCATATATAATAAGGTAAATGTTAAAAACGATATTGCCGCAGGTAAAGTAAGCATTGATGACAATACCGCAGGCAGAGTATTTAGTGTACTTCCCGTTAAAATAGCCAAAGTACTTACGACTACCTCTTTTGCACTGAACCCTGCAATAAGAGCTGTTACGAATTTCCACTCTCCAAAGCCGAGAGGCTTGAATATTACTGCAAGATGTGTTCCTATTGACGCAAGCATACTTGACGCAGGATTTGCGACCATATTGAATCTAAAATCAAAGTTTTCCAAGAACCAAATAAGTACGCTAGCTACAAAAATAATCGTAAATGCCTTAGTAATAAAATCTTTAGCCTTTTCATAACTAAGCCTTGTCAGTGACTTGATTGAAGGCAGTCTGTATGGAGGAAGTTCCATTACAAAAGGCATAGCTTCTCCTTTAAAAATACTATTTTTAAGTAAAAATCCTGACAATATCGCAGTAAATATACCAAGAAGATAAAAGCATATCATAACCAAAGGAAGGTTATCATTAAAGAAAGCTGCCGCAAAAACAGTATATATAGGAAGCTTCGCACTGCATGACATAAAAGGAGTAAGAAGTACCGTCATCTTTCTGTCTCTGGAGCTGTTGAGGGTCCTCGTTGCCATTATTCCGGGAACTGAACACCCAAAGCCGATAAGCATAGGCACAAAACTCTTTCCGCTAAGTCCTATCCTTCTGAGAGGCTTGTCCATTATAAACGCAATTCTAGCCATATATCCGCTGTCTTCGAGAAGAGATAAAAAGAAGAACAGTGTTACGATTATCGGAAGGAAGGATAAAACTATGGATACCCCGCTGTAAATCCCGTCAGTAACTAAAGAATGAAGTGTCGGGTTTATTTTAAGAGCGGTAAGCCCCATATCCAGTGCTATTTTAAACTGTTCCAATAATAATTCAAAAGCGTCACTTAAAAATGCACCTATAACACCAAATGTCAAATAGAAAATCGCACCCATAATAAGTATAAAAATAGGGAGTGCAAAATATTTATTAGTAAGAACAGTATCTATCTTGACGCTTTGAATATGCTCTTTGGTATGTGCTACTTTATGTACGCTGTCTTTGCATAATGTTTCGATATATTCATATCTCATTTCCGCAATCGCTGCTTCTCTGTCAAGCCCCACGGAATCTTCCATTTCCTCAACTATATGTCCTATTATATCTTTATCAGCCTCACTAAGTTCAAGCTGTTCTTCAAGCAGAGTATCACCCTCTACTATTTTAGAAACACAAAACCTAACGGGAAGATGTTTTTCTTCCGCATTGGCTTCTATTATATGAGATATGGAATGTATCGCCTTATGTATATATCCGCTGCAAAAATCGATCTTACCTCTAAAAGAATTCTCTGTAATCAAATCTTCAGCTACGGCAACCAGTTCTTCCGTACCCTGATTTTTTGCCGCTTGGATGGGTATACAGTCTACATTTAAAGTTTCTGCTATTTTATCAATATCAATACTGTTTCCGCAGGCAATGACCTCGTCCATCATACTGAGTGCGATTACCATGGGAATATTAAGTTCAAGTAATTGTAAAGTTAAATATAGATTTCTTTCTATATTAGTTGCATCGATTATATTTATGATAAGGTCCGGCTTGTCCTTCATTAAAAAGTCTCTGGTTACGACTTCTTCACTTGTATACGGAGAAAGTGAATATATACCCGGAAGGTCTACCAAGTTTATATTTTCATGACCCTTTATAGGTCCTTCTTTCTTATCAACAGTTACTCCGGGGAAATTGCCTACATGTGCATTGCTCCCGGTCAAAGCATTGAATAAAGTTGTCTTACCGCAGTTTTGATTACCTACCAAAGCAAAGGTTTTTTCCATTTTAAATTACCTCAACTTCTATTTTATTTGCATCATCTTTTCTAAGAGTAAGTTCAAAACCTCTTAAATTTATTTCGATCGGATCACCTAGAGGTGCAACCTTTCTTATAAAAACCGTAGTCTTCGGAATTAATCCTATATCCAAAAGTCTTCTTCTTATTGCAGGCTCTCCGCCGGTACTTTTAATAATCGCTTTTTGACCGATTTTCAGTTCATCTAAAGTCATATTGTCCCTCACCAATTTCAGTTAGCTTATGCTACCTTTAAATTATACAACTGTACTTATTATTAAGTCAACTAAAATATAGAATATTAATCATTACTGCCCATAGTTGATTTTATATAATAAATAAATTATTATACTATCCGCACAACATTAATGAACATATGTTTGATTTTTGCTATATTTTATGTTATATTTTTTATTATACGAAAGGAATGTTAAAAAAAATGGGGAGAATTATATTTCATATTGATGTTAATTCAGCTTTTTTATCATGGCAGGCTGCTTATAATAAAAAAATGGGAAATAATGAAGTTGACCTAAGAAATATACCAAGTGCGGTAGGAGGAGACGAAGCCAAAAGAAAAGGTGTAGTTCTGGCCAAATCTCAAAAAGCTAAAAAATATGGTGTAAAAACCGGAGAAAGTTTATTTGAAGCAAGAAAAAAATGTCCCAATCTTTTAGTAGTAAAGCCTAACTTTAAAATATATAGAATGTATTCAAATAAATTATTTGATTTACTCAGTGAATACTCCGATACGATAGAAAGATACTCCATTGACGAGTGCTTTCTTGATTATACTTTCAGCCAAAAATTGTTTGGAGAGCCGATCAAAGCAGCATATAAAATAAAAGAAAGAATAAAAAGAGAGCTTGGTTTTACCGTTAATATAGGAATTTCAAACAATAAACTTCTTGCAAAAATGGCAGGAGATCTAAAGAAACCTGACAAAGTAATCACTCTCTTTCCGGAGGAAATAGAAGAAAAAATGTTTCCCCTTAATATAAATGAACTATTTATGGTAGGCAGAAAAACAAAAGAAAAGTTAAATAGTTTGGGGATTAAAACTATCGGTGATCTAAATAAATGCTCAATGGAATTTTTAATAAACAATTTTAAACAAGCTCAAGGGACGATGTTATATAATTATTCTCATGGAATAGACGAAAGCGAAGTAGAAATTTCAAGACAGACAAAATCAATAGGAAACAGCACCACACTTAAAAACGATACAACAGATATAGCTGAGATAAAAAAAGTATTCCTTGCTTTGAGCGATAGCATAGGAACAAGGCTAAGAAGAAAAAACTTAAAAGGCAATACAATAACAGTAACTATAAAAAATAATCTATTTCATTCTTATTCACATCAACGGACTCTGCCTTACTTTACAAACTCCACTAACACGATATATGAACAGTCATTTAAACTATTCAATGAATTTTGGAATAATGATGCAATAAGACTGCTCGGAGTAAGTGTTGGCGGACTTGATAAAGAAAAAATAAATCAGCTTTCTTTAATTGAAGAAAAAATCGAAAATGAAAAAATGAAAAAAGTTGAAGAAGTAATGGACAAATTAAGAGATAACTACGGACAGGATATAATAAAAAGAGGTGAACCCAAAGAAAAAACACATAAGACAATTTCGGACAAACTTGATTATTTCAAATAAAAGCTCCATTTCGGAGCTTTTATTCATCAAAACCGCTTAATACCAATATATCGTCATTTTTGATTTTAGTATTTCCCCTCGGAATAACGGTCTTTTTCCCTCTTTTAATCATTACAATAAGTCTTCTTTTATTTTTAAAAGTTATTTCACTTATACTTTTATTTATCCACTCAGGTCTATCTTCAGCTTTAACTTCTTTTAATTTAATATTATCATCATTATAAAGTTTTGCATTAAAAATTATAATATCCCCTTCTCTAAGCATAGTATTGCCATTTGGGACAATGGAATCCTCTCCTCTTTTTATCATTACTATAAGCATTTTCTTTGGAAGGCTTAAATCACATAATTTTTTATTTAAGAAATCCGTATCCTTAGTAACCTTTATTTGCACCAGTTCCATATCGGTAACTTCGTTATAATCCGTAAAAGTCTTAAATACATCCTCTTCGTTGTCAACAACATCCAGCTTTTTGGCAACGTAAGGAAGAAGTGTACCTTGAAATAAAATTGAAAATATTGCTACCAAAAATACTATATGATAAATATCTATACTTAATTGGGCTCCCGAAGCTATCACAATAATTGCAAAAACTATTGAGGCTGCACCTCTAAGTCCGGAAAAAGAAATAAATAATATTTGTTTTAAATTCACTTTAAACGGTTTTAATATAATAAATACTACTATTGGTCTGGCGATAAAAGTTAAGAATAACATTATAGAAAGTGCAGTTAAAAATATATCAGGGATCTGACTAGGAAAGGATAATAATCCTAAAATAAAGAATATTATCATTTGAGCAAGTCCGGTGATACCGTTAAAGAAATGAACAAGAGATATCTTATTTTTTATATTACTGTTACCCAAAATAAGTCCTGCAATATATACACTTAAATATCCATTTCCTCCTATAGTAACAGGAAGAGCATATGCAGTAAGTGCAAGAGCAAATACAAATATAGTATCAAGTCCGTCTCCCTTTAAGTTTACTTTATTTAAAATATATATTCCGATTAAACCTATCAATACACCGATAATAAGTCCGAAAATAATTTCTTTGAATATAAATGTAACTATCGAGCCATGACTTCCCACACCCATCAATGTTAAGGTAAGCATTGTCATAATAAATGCAAATGGATCATTACTCCCGCTTTCAATTTCCAGGATGGAAGCAAGACCGTTTTTTAAATTGAGCTTGTGAAGCCTCAGTATGGAAAAAACACTGGCAGCATCGGTCGAACCAAGCAAAGAGCCTATTAACAGTCCGGTTAAAAAGTCAAATTTAAGAATATATGTAGAAAATAATGCCACCCAAAAAGCTGTCAATATTACACCTAACGTCGATAAACTCACAGCTTTGTTTATAACAGGTTTAGCTATATTCCAGTTTGTACAAAAACCACCGAAGAACATTATAAAAATGAGGGCTATGCTGCAAATCATCTCCGCTAATTTATAATCATCAAAATAAATTTTGAAAATCCCGTCACTACCAAATAATATACCTATACCAATGAAAATAAGAAGTGCGGGAAGTCCTATTTTATTGGAAAGCTTATTACAAAAAAGACAAAGTATTATCACAAGGGCAGAAATCAATAAATAAAATGTCATCCCAAACCTCCTTTTTATAAAAAAGCCCAACAAAAGTTATTAAACATCTTTGTTAGGCTTAACTAATTTATTAATTATATTATATCAAAAATATTAATATTTGTCTATTCTTAATAAAATAGAAAAATAAATTTACTTAATAAAAAAAGAGGATATATAAATCCTCTTTTTATCTCTGACCTTTTTTTCTGTTTTTCTTCTTTTCTTTTCTGGCTTTTCGCCTAGCTTTTTTCTCTTCCTGTTCTCTCAATATCTCTTCTTCGCTTTTTACTATAGCCTCTACTTCTTTAACGTCATCGACTACATTAACCATTAAATCTTCATCAATGGCTTTAGGCTTTTTGCGTTCCGGCATACGAACCCTATCAGGATTTTTGAGTTTTTGTTTCTCTTTAATCATATACCAAACGGGAACGGCTACACATATGGAAGAAAATACACCCGATACAAAACCAATCATCATTGGGAATACAAATTCTTTGATAGATGTAGTACCGAATATCAATAACGGAGTTACAGCTAAAAGAGTGGTGAGTGTCGTATTGATAGAACGAGTCATTGTCTGGTTGATACTTACATTTACGAGATTATAATAATCGCCTCTTTTAACCTTTGGACTGTTTTCCCTTACCCTGTCAAAGGTAATTATAGTATCGTTTATTGAATAACCGAGTATAGTAAGCATAGCTGCAATAAATGATGAATTTACTTGTATTTGGAATATTGAAAATACTCCGAGAACCATACACATATCAAATATTAGAGAGAATATGGCACACAGTCCCTGCATAAATTCAAATCTGAATGTTATATAAATGAGCATACATATTACCGCTATAATACATGCCTTCACTGCCATGGATCTAAGTTCATCTCCGACGGTTCCGGACACATTATCTATTGAAAGCAAATCTTTTTCTTGTAAATCATATTTGGTTTTAAAATCATTGAATAAAGATTTTCTTTCACTGTCTGTAAAATCTTTGCTTGTACTGATAACAGCCTGAGTTCCGTTATCCCCTGAAGTCGTTACTTCGGCTTTGCTGTCATACTTACCGGAAATAGCTTTTACATCATCAACATCAAATTTCTGATGAAGCTCCATTGTTATGATAGTCCCGCCTTTAAAGTCTATACCGAAATCTAAACCTCTGAACAATACAGAACCGAGAGATACAACAATAAGCACCAATGCTATGACAAGGTATTTTTTTGCGTGTTTGGCAAAATCAATTTTAATCTTATTATTCATTGTCATTACCTCCCACGTTCTTTATACCAAATAATTTTAAGTCACTGAATTTATCCGAAGAAGTAACTAAAATCATTAATTTCTTTGTAACAAATACTGCGGTGAACATACTTACAACGACCCCTACCATAAGAGTAAGCGCAAATCCTTTTATAGTCCCCGCACCAAGGAAGAATAATACCAGACCTGCAATAATGGTCGTAATATTAGCATCGATAATAGATGTCAAGGCTCTGGAGAAGCCTGCCTCTATTGAACCCATTATTGTCTTACCGCTTCTAAGCTCTTCTTTCATTCTTTCAAATATGATTACATTACTGTCAACAGCCATACCTATGGACAGAATGATACCTGCAATACCGGGAAGGGTCAGTGTAACCCCAAGACCGGACATTAAGAATAAATAAATCACTATATAAATAGCAAGCGAAATATCGGCAACAACTCCCGGAAGAAGATAAAATACTATCATGAATAAGAATACCAAACCTACACCTATAACACCGGCTTTCAAACTCTTATTTAAAGAATCCGCACCGAGAGTTGGTCCGATAGTCCTTATTTCAATCGCTTCAAGTTCTACAGGAAGTGAACCCGCTTTAATTAAAGTCGCAAGCTTTGTAGCTTCTTCTCCGTCTTTCATTCCCGTAATTACACATTTGCCGTCCGTTATCGCACTTTGAACCGTAGGTGTGGAAATCTTCTCTCCGTCAAGTTCAATAGAAATAACTTTGCCTATATTGTTACTTGTTGCGTCGGCAAATGCTTTTGCCCCTTTATCATCAAATGTAAGAGATACTACAGGTTCTTCAACGTAGTTATTAGTCTTTTGAATTTCATACTTTGCACTCTTTACACTCGAACCGTCAAGGATTACTTTCCCGTCGGGTCCCACGAATTGCAACTTCGCGGTCTTACCGATCATAGATAAGGCTTCTTCCTGATCTTCAACATCCGGTATAGATACTCTGATTTTATCATTACCTTGTTTTGATATCGTCGGTTCTTTTACACCAAGAGAGTCGATACGAGTTCTTATAGTTTCGACTGCTTTATCTAAAGTATCGTCATTTATTTTATTTCCGTCGCTTTCTTTAGCCTGTAGTACCACATTAACCCCGCCGGTCAAATCAAGTCCGTAATTAATGGTATCTTTTATAGGATCAATATCATAAATACCTATGACCTTACTTACAGGAAGACCGAACATGAAAACATAGTAACAAAAAGCTACGGCGACTAAGATAAATAACATCTTCAGCCCATTTTTCTTTTTCATATATCCTCTACTCCTAAATTTTGTTAATTATAATATTTTAATTTTACAGCGTTTTTATTTTCTAGTCAACAAGTTCTTTTTCTTTGCATTTAATATATATAGCACATTCCATTCTTTTTCTTAGGATATCACATCCTGTTTCGTAAATACCATTGATATCCTTGTTAAAATTATAGCTGTTTGCATGACATCCGCCTCCGCAGAAATACTTACAGAAGCAGTCCTCACATTCTTTTTTATCCAAAACACTGTTTGAACTGTAGAATTTATTTCTAAGTTCATCATTGGTTATTCCATCATTTAAATTACCCATTACAAAATCTTTATTTCCAACAAATTGATGACATGGATAAATATCTCCGAATGGAGTTACCGCAATATATTCACATCCCGCACCGCAGCCGGATACTCTCTTATATTCGCATTTACCGCCGTCTAAATCTACATTAAAGTGGAAGAACCTAAATTCTTTATCCGTTCCCAGCCTGTCCAAATAAATGTCAGTAAGTTTATCATAACTATCCATTATTTCAGGCAAATCTTCTTTCGTTATTGCATATTCTTCACTCTCATCTGCAACGACACTTTCAACGGATAACTGTTTTAAACCTATATCAGAAAAATGTTTAACATCTTTATAAAAGTCCAAGTTATGTTTGGTATACGTACCTCTTATGTAATAATCAAGTCCGAGTTTATCTCTGGATTCAGCCACTTTTTTAATATTTTCTATTATCAAATCATAACTTCCCTTACCGTTTGCAATAGGTCTCGTATAATCGTTTATTTCCTTTCTTCCGTCCAAGGATAATACTACATTATACATTTCCTTATTAAGGTAATCGATTATATCATCATTTAAAAGAACACAATTCGTCGTTAAAGTAAATCTAAATATCTTACCATGTTTTTTAGCTTCTTCTTTAGCATATTCAACAGTCTGCTTTACCACATCGAAATTAAGCAGAGGCTCTCCTCCAAAGAAATCTACTTCAAGATGAACTTTATTTCCTGAATTACTTATAATAAAGTCTATAGCCTTTTTCGCTGTTTCAATATTCATAACTTCTTTTTTCATATTGAAGTTCCCGCCCGATGCAAAACAGTAGCGACAGGCTAGGTTACAGTCATGTGAAACATGAAGACACATCGCTTTAACTATACCCTTCTCATAAAGCTTTCTGTTTACCTTTTTCTCAGGAGTATAAAGTCTTTTTTCTGCTTCAAGTTCTTTTATTTCAGCTATAACTTCTTTAATTTCTTCTTCGTCATATTTACTTTTAAGAATACTTACTATATTATATTCATTTTCTTTTTTATAATAGTCAAGAACATCATAAGTCATTTCATCTACGTCATAAACAAGCGAAGAATTTATATCCAGTACTATGTATTTATCTTTAAATTTATATTTATATATTCCCATAACTTCCTCTTAACTTAAAAAAAGGCAACCAAAAGGTTGCTTTTTTTATTCTATTATTTTTTATTATTTATTTTCGCAAGGTTGGTTACCAACAGTACAAGAAGTTTTGCATGCTGATTGACAAGATGTAGCACATTCGCCGCAACCTTTATTTTTTCTATCTTCTCTTACTTCGTTCACTTTTTTAATATGTTTCATTTTCATCCTCCGAAAAATAATTTCTTCCCTAAATTATAGCATAAAGAATAATCATTTACAATAGAGTTTAGTCGTTATTCTTCATCTGAACATATTCATCCAAAGCTTTATTTATGACCCCTTCGGCAAGAACCGAACAATGTACTTTGGGAGCGGGAAGACCACCGAGAGAATCCACAACCATTTTATTTGTGATTTTTCTTGCTTCCTCTACAGTCTTGCCTTTTATAAGCTCTGTTGACATACTTGCACTCGCTATTGCCGCTGCACATCCGAAAGTTCGAAACTTAATATCCGTAATAACATCATTATCGTCTATCTTTAGGAAAAACTCCGTTGTATCCCCGCAAGACGGACTGGCTTCTTTTGCTACAACAGTAGCATCTTCTATAACACCAACATTTCTTGGATTTTGAAAATGGTCTAATACAATATCATTATACATAATTAATTCCTCCTTAATAAAATGGACTTAGCTTTCTAAGTCTTTCAACTGTTCTTTTTAAAACTTCCATAGTATAATCAATTTCTTCTTTTGTATTAAATTTGGATAGAGAAAATCTTACGATTGCTCCAATTTCAAATTTATTACTGTCTCCGAGAGCATCTATTACATGAGATTCGCTTCCCGAGTCGGCAGTACAGGCAGAACCCGTCGAACAAGCAATGCCTTCTAAATCCAAAGCATATAAAAAGGCTTCACCTTCAATACCTTTAAAAGTAAAATTTATATTATTGCATAATCTATGCTCCCTACTCCCATTTAAAATAGTATCAGGAACATTCTTTAAAATATCATCAATAAAATAATCTCTAAGCTCTTTTATATACTCAGTATCTTGATTCATAGTTTTCTTTGTTATCTCAACTGCTTTTCCAAATCCCGCAATGCAAGGAGCGTTATATGTCCCCGCTCTTAAAGCTCTTTCCTGTCCGCCTCCCTGCATAAACACGTCAAGTATCACTTTTTTATTTATATATAAAAAGCCTACACCTTTCGGTCCGTGAATTTTATGAGCAGACATTGAAAGCAAATCGATATTCATTTTCTCAACATCAATATCCATTTTACCCACAGCCTGAACCGCATCCGTATGAAATAATATACCCTTTTTTCTTGCAACCTCACCTATTTCTTTGATCGGCTCGATAGTACCTATTTCATTATTTGCAGCCATAATACTTATAAGTATCGTATCGTCCCTTATAGCATCCTTTAATTCTCTTATACTTATATTTCCATCACTGTCAACGGGAAGATAAGTAACGTCAAAACCTTCTTTTTCAAGCTGGCTACAAGTATGAAGCACGGCATGATGTTCTATAGCCGAAGTTATTATATGTTTACCTTTATTTTTATTATGATAAGCGGCACCTCTTATCGCCCAGTTATCGCTTTCGGTAGCACCTGAAGTAAATATTATTTCTCTGGGAGAAGCATTTATTAAACCTGCTATTTCCTCTCTTGCCCATTCTATCCCTTTTCTGGCTTCCCTGCCAAAAGAATGAAGAGAAGATGCATTGGCATAAAATTTATCATTATATTCATCCACTATTTCCCTTACTTCATCATAAGGTCTCGTAGTAGCGGCATTGTCTAAATATACTCTCATTACCTATTTATCTCCTTTCCTACTAATGTAGTATGAATATAATAAATAAAAAACATGTATAGTTCAAGTCATTAAACAAAATTTTATTATTTTTATAGATATTAGACGGTGTAAATGATTGCAATATTCTGTAAATTAAATAAAAAAGAGATTATATAAATAATCTCTTTAACCTATCCTCTCCCACATATTTATAACCTTATAGGGAGGCATGTTATTTATTGCTTGAGGAGAAGAATTTCCTGCAGTAGCAGTTGCGGTATGACTATGAGTAGCATCTATTCTTATAGCATCTTTCAATCCTTTTTTAGATGTACCATAACCACCGTAATCACCATCCATATATGAGGAACAAATCCCGCTGGCACTGGGGCCTTGTCCTGAACTTTGAGTCGCAAAATTCCCAAAAGCGCCTTTTAGTGTAGTTTCATTGATTTTAGTATTAACTGATAATAACGGTATATTGTTAGCAATTAAAATATTTTTATCGCTGCCTCCTTCATTACCGATTGAATAAGTAGAAGAGCTCGCAAACAAAAATCTACCCTCTATCTTTTGCCATGTCCCGCCTATAACATTATTTGGATCAATACTTTTTGTACTTTGATAGATACTCCCTATTGGATAAAAGATATCAAGCAAAGTTCCTATTTTATTTTCTAAATTATTAATATTATCTAGAAATCCATCTACCTTAGCATTCAATACTCTGCCTTGATTAGCAGATAAAGGATAATAAGATGACCTTGATGAAAGAGAGTCAATGCTGCCTTTAATATCATCTCCATCGTAACCTATTAAAATTATATCTTCATTTTCTTCTTCTAATTCATTTATATTTTCTTTATCATTTTTCATTTTTAACCTCCGTTTAAAAGCATTATATCAATATATAATTAGTTTTATTTAACAGATATTTAGTTAATTAATGTAATAAATATATAAAAAAAGAAGGTCAAATGACCTTCTTTTAAGCTATTTTTCTGTAAATTCTTTAGTTGTTAAGTATTTTTGTAAATCGTCATATCCTCCGATGAATTCTTCACCAAAGAATATTTGAGGAACTGTTCTATGATGAGTCCTGCTTACTAAATCCACAAGCTCTTCGCTTCCGAATTCAACCATTCTTTCTTCATAATCAATTCCTTTTTGTTTTAGTAACTCCTTAGCCATTTTACAATATGGACATGTAGAAGTCGTATAAATTGTTACTTCAGCCATGATAGCCTCCTTTAATAACTATATTCTAATATTTTCTCCATTTCACTGTTAGAAAGTTTAACAGGATTATATCTTTGTTTTGCTTCTTCAAGTATTTTCCAAAAATCATCTTCTTCAATACTAAAATCCGAAAGTCTAGGTATGTTCATCTCTTCATTCCAGCTTTTTAAAGTATCTACGACAGCTCTGAAAAATACTTCATGCCTGTCGGGAGAATAGTTGGCATCCATTAAGAATGCTCCGATCTTTGCGTATTTATACGCAGCAGGATTATTAGGTTCAAAATCTTTTATCTTTTGAAGATTAACAACGGTAGCACCATGAAGTAAACTTGCACAAATCGCTCCGTGAGGAATGTTATCATAAAATCCACCGATAACCCCAGCAAAACCATGAATAGTGGTAAGTCCCGCATTTGCCATACAGATACCTGACAATAATGAAGCATATGCTACATCATTTCTTGAATCAAGGTCTTCTCCATTATTATATGCACCAAGAAGACTTTCACACATTCTTTTTAAACCTTTTTCGGCAAGCATATCGGTAAAGGTATTGGAATTGGTACATATATAAGCTTCCAGAAGCTGGCAAAAAGCATCTATCCCGCTTTGCATTGTTACATTCTTAGGACAGTTTAAAGTGAGCACCGGGTCTACCAAAGCTACATTAGGCATAAGATTATCATGTCTTATAGACTTTTTAAATCTAACTTCACCGTCCATCCCTTTAATCACCGCATTTTTCGTAGCTTCACTGCCTGTACCGCTTGTAGTCGGAACTGCAATAAAAGGGATTTTCTTTCCGCTTGGTGTTCTAGTACCAACACCTTCAAGAAAATCTTTGATACTTCCGTCTTCCTTAAGCATACTGCTTAGTGCTTTGCCGGTATCGATTACGCTTCCGCCTCCTATACTTACGATCGCATCCACTCTTTTATTTCTATATTCGCTTGCAAGATTATCTATGACCTCTACACTCGGTTCTTCTTTGATAGAATGTATTTCATAACTGATACTATCACTTTCAAAGTTTTCAATTATTTTATCATACATTCCGGACGCCTTTAATGAAGTCTTCCCGCATAAAAAGAGAATATTATCACCATATTCTAAAATGTATTTATTTAAAGTATGTATTTTTCCCTCTCCGAATATAATCTTACTTGGGACTACCAAATTAAAGCCGCTCATAACAAACCTCCTGCTTTTATCCATATTTTAACACATAATTATGATTTTTCAACATAGTATTTTTATACCTACAATGTTTTACCATATTTTTACTGAATAAGATGTAAAAAAATGACACAAATCAACGTTAAAAATAAATAACACTTTTTAGTATATCTTTATTATTCATATTAAAAATATATATTTATGCTCATATAATTAAAAAAACTTTAATTAATTTCTATATTTATGAAAGTAAACGTCAAAATATTAAATTTGATTTATGATATTTTCTACTATATTTTATATTTACAAACTCTTTTTATATTTAATAACACGTTTTTATAAAAACACTTATAACTTATTGAAATTATTTCATAAACATTACTATATATTAGATTTTTACAGTTTTGGATATGATTTACTTATATTTATATTGATAAGCTTTATTCTGTGCTGTCTAATTTATCCATTTGTTTTATTTATAAACTTTTTTTTAAAGTTTACTCATGTCTCTCCATTTAGGAAATGTCCGCTAATTCTTTATTTGAAAGCTACTTATCATTCGTAAATTTCCTTAGAAGTTTTGCTCATGTTTCTCCATTAAAATAACATCTTTATCATTGTTTTAATTTATTGCTACTTCCATTCGTAAATTTCATTAGAAATTTACTCATATTAATTTATAGGCTTCGCCTATACTAATTCTTATTTATTGACTCACTTACATTCGCAAACTTTTGAAAAAAGTTTGCGAATGTTTCTCCATTAAAACAAAGTCCGATGGACTTTGTTTTAATAATGCGTTTTAAATATTTAAAACGCATATGGTTTTGCTAAAGCAAAACCATGGAGAAGTCAAAAAAAGAACAGCTTTTCGCTGTTCTTAAATATATATGATATATTATCTTTTTGAGAATTGTGGAGCCTTTCTAGCTTTTTTAAGACCATATTTCTTTCTTTCTTTCATTCTTGAATCTCTAGTTAAGAAACCTGCTTTTTTAACTTCTTTTCTAAGATCAGGATTTTCAGCAACTAAAGCTCTAGAAATACCATGTCTGATTGCTCCGGCTTGACCAGATATACCACCGCCGTAAACATTAACACTAATGTCAAATTTATCAGCACTATTTGTTAGAACCAATGATTGTCTAGCGATTAATTTTAGTGTATCATTTCCACCAAAGTATTCTTCGATGTCTCTACCATTGATAGTTATTTTACCGTTACCTTGTTTTAAAACTACTCTCGCAACAGAATTTTTTCTTCTGCCCGTAGCCATAACTTGCTCTGCCATCTATTCCCTCCTACTTTATATTAAGTACTTCAGGTTTTTGTGCTGCATGTTCATGTTCACTTCCTGCGTATACTTTCAATTTCTTTATTTGTTGTCTTCCAAGTTTATTCTTTGGAAGCATACCTTTTACTGCTTTTTCGATTACAAATTCAGGTTTGTTTGCAATCAAATCTTTGTAAGCAACTTCTTTCCTTCCGCCTGGATATCCGGTGTGTCTATAATATTTTTTATCTAATAGTTTATTTCCTGTTAGATGAATTTTTTCTGCATTAATTACAATTACATAATCCCCAGTATCAATATTAGGTGTATAGCATGGTTTATTTTTACCTGTTAATACTTTGGCGATTTCACTACATAATCTACCTAGTGTTTTGCCTTCAGCATCTACTACATACCATTTCTTATCAATTTGTTGGGGTTTAGCAATACCAGTTGACTTTGTTAACATTTCGTTAAACCTCCACAATAACTTATAATATTTTAATTTAATTTTCCTGCTTTTATATTTTATCAAGTACGGGGCTAACGACACTTATAAAATATCTAGCCTATTTATTTTAGATTATTTTTCCTTTTATGTCAACATATTTTTCACATTATAAGCGGTTTTTAGTAAAAAACTTTATTTAAGTACAGCCCGACAGCAGGTGCTGTCACATTTGCCATACTTCTTTGTTTTGTTTCAAGGATTTCCTTTATCCTGGTTTCATCAAATCTGCCTCTTCCAATATCAATCAAAGACGCAACGATAATCCTCACCATATTATATAAAAAACCACTTCCCGAAATTTTTATCTTAATCAAATCATTATCTTTAGAAATATCTATATCATAAATTTTCCTTACAGTACTTTTTACACTGCTCCCGCTTCCCATAAACCCGGCAAAATCATGTATACCAATCAAATCTCTACTCGCTCTTTTCATTTTATCCAAATCAAGCTTATAAAACACGTGGCTCGCTCTTCCATCGTATATTGGGTTCATTATACTTCTGTTATAAATAAGATAAATATATTCTTTACCTTTCGCACTATATCTGGCATGAAAGTCTATTTCTTTTTCTTCCGCTTTAATTACTCTTATATCTCTGGGAAGAAAAGAGTTTATTCCATATGGTATCTTCTTAATATCAATATTTGAATTTGTATAAAAGCTTGCGGCTTGTCCAAGAGCATGAACTCCGCTGTCGGTCCTTCCGCTTCCATATAGTTTTATTTTTTCTTTTGTAAGCTTCTCTATTGCAGTTTTAACTTCTTCCTCTATACTAATACCATTATTCTGCATTTGCCATCCGACATAGTTCTTCCCGTCATATTCTATTGTAAGGAGAATATTTCGCATTATAAAATCCCCTTGGTATGAAGAATATTTGTAGCAACTGTAAATATAAACATTAAAGCTCCATACATATATGCGTAACTATCAGCCTTGGAATATTTTAATTCTTTCATTCTTGTTCTGTTTTCCCCGCCTCTGTAGCATCTGGCTTCCATGGCAAGAGCTAAATCCTCGGCTCTTTGAAACGCAGATAAAAAAAGAGGTATAAGGACAGGGATAAACGCTTTGGCTCTTGAAATTATATTCCCGCTTTCAAAATCCGCACCCCTAGATTTTTGTGCATTTATTATCCTTGTAGTCTCTTCCATAAGTGTAGGTATAAATCTTAAGGCTATACTCATCATCATTGCAAGCTCATGAGCGTAATTTTTTACTAAAGGGACTTTTTTCATAAGTCTTTCCATACCATCGGTAAGAGATATCGGAGAAGTAACCAGTGTCAATAAAGATGTTCCGGTTACGAGCAATATAAGTCTCACTGCCATTAATATCGCATTTCTAAGTCCATTATCGGTTATTTTTAGAAATCCTATTTTATATAAGACAGTCCCCGGTGTCATAAACATATTTAGACAGACGGTAAAAAGAATGATTATTATCAGACCTTTAAGACCTTTCAATAGATAACTGACGGGAACTTTTGATAATACTACCGGAATAACGAGAAGCAGAAACATGCCTAAAAAACCTATAAATGATTTAACCACAAACAATAAAATCATGTATAGAAATGTTACAAATATTTTAACTCTGGGATCAAGTCTATGAATGATAGACCCTGTCGGATAATATTGACCTATTGTAATATCATTTAACATATTATATTTCCTTAAATTAGTTTATCTATTTCTTTAACTACATCTTCAAATGTAAATAAATCCGTATTTACATCAAGTCCTTTTTCCTTTAACTTTAACATTAACTCTTTTCCTTCGGGAATACTTAAACCTATTTCTTTAAGTAGTTTAACTTCCTTAAATACTTCTTTAGGCTCATCAAAAAGTTTAAGTTCTCCATTTGAATAAACCATTATTTTACCGGCATATTCGCATACATCTGTCATCGAATGAGAGACTAAAAAAGTTGTAAGTTTATTATCTTTATGAAGTTTATAAATATTATCGAGTATTTCTTTCCTTCCAACCGGATCCAGTCCGCTTGCAGGCTCATCTAAAATCAAAATATCGGGATCCATAGCTATAACGCCTGCTATGGCAACTCTCCTTTTTTGCCCTCCGGAAAGTTCAAATGGAGATTTATCTTTATATGTTTCGAAATCAAGACCGACCATAGCCATCGAATTCTTAACAGTACCGTCAATATCTTCCATGCCAATATTTTTCGGTCCGAAAGCTATATCTTTATAAACGGTTTCTTCAAAAAGCTGATACTCCGGATATTGAAAGACAAGCCCGACTTTGGAACAAATATCTTTCATAAGAACGCCTTTTTCGTTTATATTTAGTTCATCCAAATATATTTCACCGCTCGTAGGTGTTAATAACCTGTTGATATGTTGTATCAATGTGGATTTTCCGCTCCCTGTATGTCCTATGATACCTATCAGTTCTCCGCTTCTTACTTCAAAATTTATGTTATTCAAAGCTTTAAATTCAAATATACTGTTTTCGCCGTAAGTATGGCATAAATCTACTACTTTTACTGACATATTTCCTCCACTAATTCATCAAGTGTGAGAATTTTTTCGTTCTTTATTTTCCCTAATTTCTTTAACTCATAAGCAACCTTAGTTGCATAAGGAGGCTCCAACATTAAATCTTTAAGCATATCACCCTTTGAAAAGACTTCTCTCGGAGTGCCTTCGAAAGCTTTGACTCCTCTGTCCAAGATAAATACTTTATCCGCAGAAACTACTTCTTCCATATAGTGTGTTATTAAAATTATTGTAGTTCCTTTTTCATTAAGTTTCTTTATTGTATTTATAACTTCTTTTCGCCCCTTTGGATCTAACATCGCAGTAGGCTCATCCAGGATTATACACTCCGGCTGCATTGCAAGAATTCCGGCTATAGCGATACGCTGCTTTTGACCTCCTGAAAGTTCATGAGGTTTCTTATCTCTAAAATCACTCATTCTTACACTCAAAAGAGCTTCTTCAACCCTATTACGGATTTCTTTAGGCTCTATACCAAGATTTTCGGGACCGAAGGCAACATCCTCTTCAACAATAGTCGCTACCATTTGATTATCGGGATTTTGAAATATCATCCCCGCGGACTGCCTAATATCCCAGATTTTATCCTCATCTTTGGTATTCATACCATTTATTAAGATATCGCCTTCGTGAGGTATCAATATACCATTGAGAAGCTTAGCTAAAGTAGATTTACCCGAACCGTTACGCCCAATTATACCTATAAATTCACCTTTATTAATAGAAAGAGAAACATCTTTTAAGGCTTCAATATTAGCTTCTCCCTCTGCCCCTTTATATGAATAACTTACATTTTTTATTTCAATCATTTTTTCCATTTTATAACCCTGCTTATAAGTATTATAAAAGTATATATTTAATTTATCCATATTTTATACACATTTATAATTCCTATATTATAGTGCTAAAGGAACAGTGATTTAAACTGTCCCTTTGTACTATTTTTTATTTGATTATTCACTTACTAACTCTAAAATTGCTGTTTCGGCACCGTCACCACGTCTGGCGCCAAGCTTATAAATTCTTGTATATCCACCGTCTCTATTTTCATATTTAGGTGCAATTTCGTTAAATAATTTGTCTACAACACGTTTGTCATAAATGTACGAAAGAGCTTGTCTTCTTGCATGTAAGTCGCCGCGTTTTCCCAGCGTAATCATTTTGTCAACTATTTTTCTTGCTTCTTTTGCACGAAATAGAGTAGTGTTTATTCTTTCATATCTAAGTGTGTCAGTTACTAAACCTCTAAGCATAGCTTTTCTTTTATCGCTAGCTTTACCAAGTTTTCTATATCCTGCCATCATAAACCTCCTTTATTAGTGTGTTTATTATTCATCACCTTGTCTAAAAGATAATCCGATTTCAGCAAGCTTTTTCTTTATTTCATTTAAAGATTTCTTACCGAGATTTCTTACTTTAGACATGTCTTCTTCACTTCTTGAAATTAATTCTTCAACAGTATTAATGCTTGTTCTCTTCAAGCAGTTGCTGGAACGAACAGAAAGTTCTAATTCGTCGATTGACATTTCTAAAACTTTTTCTTTTTCGTTTTCTTCTCTCTCAACCATTAAACTTGCGTTTGGTAAATTAGCATTCATATCAATAAATAATTGAAGATGATCGTTAATTACTTTAGCTGCAAGAGAAACCGCTTCTTCAGGAGAAATTGTTCCGTCAGTCCAAACTTCAATAGTAAGTTTGTCATAGTCTGTTACATTTCCCACTCTAGTATTTTCAACTGCAAAATTAGCTTTCTTTACAGGTGTAAAAATACTGTCTACAGGAAGTGTA
The DNA here is from genome assembly GCF_024623185.1 of Anaerofustis stercorihominis. Classification (GTDB taxonomy): domain Bacteria; phylum Bacillota; class Clostridia; order Eubacteriales; family Anaerofustaceae; genus Anaerofustis. Next base: position 48,038 of record NZ_JANJZK010000009.1, on the reverse strand, counting down.
CCTATAGGCATATCTTCTTTTTTGTTCTTTTCACTTGGAACATATCCTGTTCCGCTATCAATAGTGATAGTCATATCAAGAACAGCATCAGCCATTAGAGATGCGATATGCAAATCAGGATTTACAATTTCAACATCACTGTCACAGATAATATCACCTGCGGTTACTTCTCCTTCACCCTCTGAATGTATGTGTACATCCACGGGTCCGTCAGCATGTAACTTTACAGATAAATCTTTTAAATTCAATATAATTTGTAATACATCTTCCGCAACACCGTCAATGGTAGCAAATTCATGTAATACATTTTCAATCTTAACGTTAGTTACAGCAGCGCCAGGAAGAGATGATAACATAATTCTTCTAAGAGAATTACCAATCGTAGTCCCATATCCTCTTTCAAGGGGTTCTACAACAAATTTTCCATAAGTTCTATCTGCACTAATCTCTGCAATCTCAATATTAGGTTTTTGAAATTCTAACATATAATAAAACCTCCCAATTCCATAAATCTAACCAATAATGTATAAAACATATATTCTTATTTAGAATATAATTCGACAATTAGATGGTCTTCAATAGGAATTTCGATATCTGCTTTTGTAGGAGCGGTAATCATCTTACCTTCCATTTTTTCCATATCGACTTGTGTATATGCTGCTGGAACTTTTGTTTCATTCATTTCTGCGATTTCTTTAAATTTGCTTGATTTTCTAGAATCATCTTTTACTTTAATCACTTGACCTTCTTTTACACTGAAAGATGGAATATTAACTTTCTTACCATCTACTAAAAAGTGGTTATGTCTAACTAATTGTCTAGCTTCTTTTCTAGATGAAGCAAATCCCATTCTGTAAACAACGTTATCCAAACGAGATTCTAATAGTGAAATTAAGTTTTCACCAGCTGCACCAGGTTTTCTTTCTGCTTTATCAAAATATAATCTAAATTGTTTTTCTAAAACACCATAAATTCTTTTTACTTTTTGTTTTTCTCTTAATTGAACACCGTATTCACTCATTTTTGAGCCTTTGCTTCCATGTTGTCCTGGAGCAGTCGGTCTTCTATTAAAAGCACATTTATCTGAGTAACATCTAGATCCTTTTAAGAAAAGTTTTTCATTTTCTCTTCTACAAAGTCTACATGACGCTTCAGTATATCTTGCCATTAATTTTTTACCTCCAATTAAATATTATCTTAATTGTTTATATTAATTTATATTTTTAAATTAAACTCTTCTGCGTTTTGGTGGTCTACAACCATTGTGTGGTATAGGAGTAACGTCTTTTATTGAAATAACGTTAAGTCCGGCAGCCTGAAGTGCTCTGATAGCAGCTTCTCTTCCTGAACCTGGTCCTTTTACGAATACATCAATTGTTTTCAAACCGTGTTCCATAGCTCTTTTAGCAGCTTCTGTTGCAGCTGATTGTGCAGCGTATGGAGTACTTTTTCTTGAACCTTTGAAGCCTAATTCTCCGGCACTTGACCATGCCAAAGCATTACCTGCAACGTCAGTTAAAGTAACTATTGTATTGTTAAAAGTAGAGCGGATATGCGCTTGTCCTTTTTCAATATTCTTCTTAACTTTTTTCTTTCCTCTTCTAACTACTTTCTTTGCAGCCAATTCTAAATCCTCCTTAGTTTGTGAGAATAATATCTATCTATTATTTGCTTTTTCTACTTACAGTTTTCTTAGGGCCTTTTCTTGTTCTGGCATTTGTTTTGCTCTTTTGACCTCTAACTGGCAATCCTCTACGATGTCTTAACCCTCTGTAAGTACCAATTTCCATCAGTCTTTTTATATTAAGTGAAACTTCTCTTCTTAAGTCACCTTCAACGGTAACTTTTTCATCTATTAATGAACGAAGTTTGTTTACTTCTTCTTCGCTTAAATCTTTTACTCTTGTATCCGGATTAATTCCAGCTTCAGCTAAAAGCTTATTTGAAGTAGCTTGACCAATTCCGTAGATATAAGTTAAACCTATTTCTACTCTTTTATCTTTAGGTAAATCCACGCCGGCTATTCTCGCCATCAATTGCACCTCCGTATGATTTTTTTTAGTTTTTAATATTACTATTTATTTACTATTATATATATATAAGATCTTGTCAGATAAATCCAGCCGCGACAAAATACTTTATATCAAATTAATTAACCTTGTTTTTGTTTGTGTTTAGGATTTTCACAAATTACCATTACTTTACCTTTACGTTTAATGACTTTGCATTTTTCGCAAATAGGTTTTACGCTAGGTCTTACTTTCATAATTCTATCCTCCTACTTTAGTAATTTTATCTGCCTTTTTCTCTCCAAATAATTCTTCCTTTTGTCAAATCATAAGGGGAAATTTCTAAAATTACTTTATCTCCCGGTAATATTTTAATGTAGTTCATTCTTAATTTTCCAGATATATGTGCTGTAATTTCATGTCCATTGTCTAACTTTACTTTAAAAGTTGTATTAGGCATTGCTTCAAGAACAATTCCTTCAGCTTCCACATAATCACTCTTACTCACTAAAACACATCCTCCTAAATTTCTTCTTTAATTCTCTCAATCTCTTTTCTTATAAGCGCATTGGGAATTTTCTCATTACATTTTATTTTATCACAAATTAATGTACTTTTAGCATTTATTTTAGTAATATGCTTAATTTTTTTCTTTTTTGGATTTTCTGTTTTTCTTAGCCTACCATCCGCTAATAAAAGTTTATCATCGTCCAAAAAACCAATAACGACCAGAAAAGAACCTTTGTCTCTACCAGCTTTCGATATAACAATATCACCAACATTATAGTCCATAATCAAATCCTCATTATAATAATGTAAGAATTATCGGATCCCCGTCCGTTACGGCTACTGAATGTTCATAATGTGCAGAAAGTTTTCCGTCATCAGTGACTACCGTCCAACCGTTATCAAGAACGTGAACATCGTATGTTCCTTCATTTACCATAGGTTCTATTGCAATTGTCATTCCTTTTTGAAGTCTCGGACCTTTTCTTGCACCAACGTAATTTGGAACAGCGGGATCTTCATGCATTTCCTGTCCTACGCCATGCCCAGTATAGTCTCTTACTAAACTAAAGCCATGACTCTCGGCATAATTTTGAATTTCCCTGGAAATATCACTTATACGATATCCTTCTTTAACACATTTGAGACCTTCAAAGAAACTTTGTCTTGTAACTTCAACAAGTTTCTTAGCTGTTTCACTTACATTTCCTACCATGTAAGTTTTAGCCTGATCTCCTACATATCCGTCATAGAAAGCACCGATATCGACGCTTACTATATCGCCGTCATTTATTATGGTTTTCTTATCCGGTATCCCATGTACAACTTCGTCATTGATTGAAGAACAAATACTTTTAGGAAATCCCATATAACCTTTAAAAGCCGGTGTAGCATTATTGGTCAAGATAACATCTTCAACCAATTTATCTAAATCAAGTGTACTCATTCCGGGTTTGATATATCTCTTTACAGCATCGTGTGCCTTTGCAGTTATACTACCCGCTTTTTTCATTAGGTCAATTTCATGATCAGATTTAAGTACAATCATTATTTACACTCATCAAGAATCTTTGAAATATCTTCAAATACTTCATCAACTGTTCTTGATCCATTCACAGTTTTTAAAATATTTTGTTTCTCGTAATAGTCTACAAGAGGTTGTGTTTTTTCTTCATATTCTTTTAATCTTTTAACTACAGTATCTTCTTTATCGTCATCTCTTTGATATAACTCGCCGCCGCATTTATCACAAATGCCTTCTACTTTCGGCGGATGAAATTCTACGTGATAAGTTTCACCACATTTACACATTCTTCTTCCAGTAATTCTCTTAGTAAGTAGTGAATAATCTGCTTCTATACAAAGGGCTAAGTCTAACTTGTCACCAGCTTTATCAAGAATTTTATCTAAAGATTCAGCCTGTGAAATAGTTCTTGGAAAACCATCTAACATATAGCCATCAGTAATATCCGGCCAAGATAATCTGTCTTCAACCATTTCAACAGTTACGTCATCGGGAACCAGCAGTCCTTGATCCATATATTCTTTAGCCTTTTTACCAAGAGGTGTATTTTCGCTTAGATTTTTTCTGAATATATCTCCTGTAGAGATATGAACCACATTATATTTATCAACTATTCTACTGGCTTGTGTACCCTTACCTGCTCCAGGAGGGCCTAAAAGTACTAATTTCATTTTATATCACCTACTATTTCAAGAAACCTTTATAATTTCTCATAATCATTTGTTGTTCTAATTGATTTACAGTTTCAAGAGCAACACCTACAACGATAAGTAAACTTGTACCACCGAATTGTAAACTAAGATCCATTACATTACCCACGATTATCGGAAGTACCGCTATTACAACAAGGAATATACTTCCCGCAACCATAAGTCTGTTTAATGTTCTTTTTAAATAAACAATTGTAGAATGTCCCGGTCTTATTCCGGGAATAAATCCACCATATTGTTTCAAGTTCTTTGCAACATCATCAGGATTGAATGTAACAATAGTATAAAAATAAGTAAAGAATACTATTAGAATTACATAAAGTATAGTAGACGCTGCGCCACCCCATGCAAGAGCTTTACTTAGCCATGCCGCAAATCCCCAGTTAGGGAAGAATGACGCCAATGTTGCAGGGAACATTGTAATCGTACTCGCAAAGATTATAGGCATAACACCTGATTGGTTTATCTTAAGCGGGATGTGAGTATTTTGTCCGCCGTACATTTTTCTGCCTACAACTCTTTTTGCATACTGAACAGGTATCTTTCTGACACCTTCATTGATTTCAACAACTCCGGCTATAACTAAAATTACAAATACAAGGAATATTACTAAAAGTACTCCTGTAATTGAGCCTGAAGTTACTTGTTCATATAAGTAACCTAGAGCTGATGGAATGTTTGCTATAATACCGGCAAAAATAAGTATTGATATACCGTTACCGATACCATGTTCCGTAATATTTTCACCAAGCCACATCAGGAAGGACGTACCTGCCGTAATGGTAAGTGCCACCACTGCTACGGTAAATGCACTGTCAGTCGTTAATATTTGTTTAAAACTGAATGCAATACCTAACGCTTGTATTAATGCTAAAACAACAGTCAAATATCTAGTGTAAGAAGAAATTTTCTTTCTTCCTTCTTCCCCTTCATGGGAAAGTCTTTCTAACGCCGGAATAGCTATTGTCAATAACTGCAAAATAATAGATGCATTGATATATGGTGTTATCGACATAGCAAATATTGAGAATGTTCTAAAGTTATTACCCGATATTATGTTAAGTAATCCAAACATTGAATTATTATTTACCATAGTATCTACAGCAGCAGTATCTATGAATGGCACGGCTATAAAGCCACCAAGTCTGAATATACATAACATAGCAAGAGTAAATAAAATTCTTTTCCTTAGTTCAGGAATATTCCAAGCATTCTTGATAGTTGTAAGCATTTTATAATACCTCTACCTTCCCGCCTGCTGCTTCAATCTTTTCTTTAGCCGATTTACTTACTTTATTTACTTTAACGGTCAAAGGAACTTTTATTTCTCCTTCGCCTAAAACTTTAACAAATTCATATTTATTTTTAACCATACCTAGTTCTTTTAAAAGATCATTAGTTACTACAGTATCTTTTTCAAGATCGTTTAATCTATCAAGATTTACGATAGCAAATTCTTTTTTGAAAGGATAGTTAGAGAAGCCTCTTTTAGGAACTCTTCTTGTAAGTGGCATTTGACCACCTTCAAAACCCGGTCTAACACCACTGCCTGAACGTGATTTTTGTCCGTCTTGACCTCTACCGGCAGTTTTTCCTCTGCCTGTAGCTGTACCTCTACCTTTTCTAATTGTCTTTCTTGTTGAACCTTCAGCAGGTTTTAGCTCGTGTAATCTCATACTAACACCTCCTATTATATTTCTTCAACGTCTAACATGAAGTCCATTTTTTGACAAATACCTCTGATTTGAGCATTATCTTGTTTTAAAACAGTTTGACCGATTTTTCTAAGTCCCAATGCTTCAATACTTTTTCTTTGTCTTTCGTTTCTACCTATTAAGCTCTTCTTAAGCGTAATCTTTAATTGTTTTTCTTTAGCCAATTCTCTCACGCTCCTTATCCTAAGATTTCTTCTACAGTCTTACCTCTTTTTTTAGCAACCTCTTCAACTGTTACTAATTCAGATAATCCTGCTAATGTGGCTTTTACCATGTTGCTGGCATTGTTTGAACCTAGAGATTTTGTTCTAATATCTTTAATACCGGCAAGTTCGATTACTGCACGGGCAGGACCACCAGCGATAACTCCTGTACCTTTAGCTGCCGGTTTCATAAGTACTCTTCCGGCACCAAATCTTCCGATTGTTTCATGAGGGATTGTTGTACCAACCAAAGAAACTTCTACCATGTTCTTTTTAGCATCTTCAATACCTTTTCTGATAGCTTCAGGAATTTCTATAGCTTTACCGAGGCCTACACCAACGTGGCCGTTTTCATCGCCTACTACTACAAGAGTACTAAAACGGAAATTTCTACCACCTTTAACAACTTTTGTTACTCTGTTAATCGCAACAACTTTTTCTTTTATATCTAATTCTTCAGGATTAAAATTTCTATTCATTATTTCCTTTAGCCTCCTTAAAATTCAAGTCCAGCTTCTCTTGCACCGTCAGCTAGAGCTTTAACTCTACCTTCATATACATAGCCGCCTCTATCGAAAACGCATGCGCTAATATCTTTAGCTTTAGCATTTTTTGCGATTTCTTTGCCAACTAATGTTGCAGCTTCAAGTTTTTTAGCCTTAGCGCATTCATCTTTGATCGTAGCGTCTAAGCTTGAAGCAGCCGCAAGAGTTACTCCGTTTACATCGTCAATAAGCTGAGCATAAATTTGCTTATTGCTTCTAAAAACATTTAGTCTTGGTCTTTCAGGAGTGCCGCTAATCTTATTTCTTACTCTAAGATGTCTTTTCTTTCTGATTTCATTTTTGTTAACTTTTGATATCATCTATACACCCCTCCTATTTACCTGATTTACCTTCTTTAATTCTTACAAATTCATCAGCGTATCTTACGCCTTTGCCCTTGTAAGGTTCAGGGCTTCTTTTTTCCCTGATGTTAGCAGCATGAGCGCCAACTAATTGTTTATCAATACCTTTAACTAAAATTGTTGTCTGTCCGTCAACAACTGTTTCGATACCCTCAGGATCTTCCATTTCTACAGGATGAGAATATCCAAGGCTAAGTACTAAAGTTTTACCTTGTTTTTGTGCTCTGTAACCAACACCGACAATTTCAAGTTTCTTTTCAAAACCATCAGTAACACCTGTTACCATGTTTTGAATTAAAGCTCTTGATAAACCATGAAGTGAACGATATTTTTTATCGTCATTAGGTCTTTTTACTTCTAAAACATTATCGTTGATTTCAATGATAATATCTTTATCTATTTCTTGTGTTAATTCACCTTTTGGTCCTTTTACTGTAACTACGTTATCGTTAATTTTTACATCAACTCCAGCTGGTAAATTAACAGGTGCGTTTCCTACTCTAGACATAATCTATTTCTTCCTCCTATTTTCTATTACCATACGTAGCATAAAACTTCGCCGCCAACGTTATCTTTTCTGGCTTTTTTATCAGTCATAACGCCTTTTGAAGTTGATATAATTGCTACTCCCAAACCATTTAGAACTTTAGGCAATTCTTCGTTTGAAGCATAAATTCTAAGTCCCGGTTTAGAAATTCTTTTAAGGCCTGCAATTACTTTTTCGCCGTCTTTGCCGTATTTCAAAGTAACTTTAATCATGCCTTGTTTATTATCTTCTATAAAATCTACTTTCTTTATATAACCTTCTTCTAATAAAATGTTGGCGATAGCTTTTTTAATATTAGAAGCAGGGATCATCACATCTTTGTGTCCTGCGTTATTTGCATTTCTAACTCTAGTTAGCATATCCGCAATTGGATCTGTCATAGACATATTAGAAAACCTCCTTAATTACTTTTCTTATATTATTTCTACCAACTTGCTTTCTTTACGCCAGGGATTTCACCTTTGTAAGCAAGTTCTCTAAAACATATTCTACAAATACCATATTTTCTTAGGTAAGCATGAGGTCTTCCGCATATTTTACATCTTGTATATGCTCTTGTTGAATACTTTGGTGTTCTTTTTTGCTTTTCTACCATTGCTTTTTTAGCCATAAAACTTATCCTCCTATGCTTCTTTGAAAGGCATACCCATTAATTTAAGTAATTCATAGCCTTCTTCATCTGTATTTGCTGAAGAAACGAATGCGATATCCATTCCTCTTAATTTTTCAATCTTATCATAATCAATTTCAGGGAAGATAAGTTGTTCTTTAAGACCTAAAGAATAGTTGCCTCTTCCATCGAAACTCTTAGGATTAACTCCTCTGAAGTCTCTGATTCTTGGGATTGCAACATTTAGAAGTCTGTCAGCAAATTCATACATTCTTTCACCTCTAAGTGTTACTTTAGCACCAATCGTCATACCTTCTCTTAATTTGAAGTTAGAAACTGATTTTTTAGCTTTTACCATAATAGGTCTTTGACCTGTTATCAAAGCAAGTTCGTTTGCTGCTGCTTCCATTTGTTTTGAGTTATCTTTACAATCCCCAAATCTCATGTTAACAACTATTTTATCAAGTTTTGGTACTTGCATTACATTCTTATATCCGAACTTTTCAGTAAGTGCATTTATAACTTCAGCTTTGTATTTTTCTTTTAATCTACTCATTAATTACTGCCCCCTACTATTTAAAAGTTGCATTACATTTTTTGCAGTATCTTTCTTTTTTGCCGTCATTAACTTTTACGCCAGCTCTAACACCTTTTTTACATGTGTCACAGTATAATAAAACGTTTGAAGCATCTATCGGACATGCTTCTTCGACAATACCTGCTTGTTGCATTTGATTTGTTGCTTTTAAATGTTTTTTTCTAACATTTACATTTTCAACAATTACTCTGTTTTCTTTTGGAAAGCCTTTTATAACTTTGCCAATACTTCCTTTATCTTTACCAGAAATAACAATTACTTTATCATCTTTCTTTACATGCATTATAAAAGCCTCCTTATAACACTTCCGGAGCTAGTGAAACGATTTTCATGAACTTCTTTTCTCTAAGTTCTCTAGCAACCGGACCGAAGATACGAGTTCCTCTTGGTTGGTTATCTTCTTTTAATATAACAGCAGCGTTTTGATCGAATTTGATATAAGTTCCATCAGCTCTTCTAACACCGCTTACAGTTCTAACAACAACAGCTTTTACAACGTCACCTTTTTTTACCATTCCGCCCGGAGCAGCACTTTTAACACTTGCTACAATAACGTCACCGATATTGGCAGTCTTCTTTTTGCTTCCTCCAAGTACTCTGATACATAATAGTTCTTTTGCACCGCTGTTATCAGCTACTTTTAGTCTACTTTCTTGTTGTATCATTCTCTAAACCTCCTTAAAACGCCAAAAGGCTATTTAACCTTTTCTACGATTTCAACTAATCTATGACGTTTAGATTTGCTAAGTGGTCTTGTTTCCATGATTTTAACAATATCACCAACATCACACATGTTTTGTTCATCATGAGCCATGAACTTAGTTGTTTTCTTTACACGCTTTTTATATAATGGATGGTTTACCATTGTTTCGATAGCAACAACGATACTCTTGTCACCTTTATTTGAAACAACTTTACCAATTCTTACTTTTCTGTTTCCTCTTTCCATTTATCCTACCTAAAATTACTAAGCGTTAGCTTGTAATTCCCTTTCTCGAAGTACAGTTTTCACCCTAGCATAGTCTCTTTTAACTTCCCTTATCTTTAAAGGATTGTCAAGCTGTCCTGTTGCATGTTGAAAACGTAGATTGAATAATTCTTCTTTTAAAGACGAAAGCCTATTATTTAACTCTTGTTCACTCATATTTCTAATATCTTGCGCTTTCATTATGCTTCACCACCTACTAAATTTTCTTGTTCTGCTTTAGTGATAAATTTTGTCTTGATTGGTAGTTTATGTTGAGCAAGTCTCATAGCTTCTCTTGCAGTTTCTTCATCTACTCCTGCAAGCTCAAACATAACTCTACCCGGTTTTACAACCGCTACCCAGTATTCTGGAGCACCTTTACCTTTACCCATACGAGTTTCGGCAGGTTTCTTTGTTACAGACTTATCCGGGAAAATTTTAATCCAAACTTGTCCGCCTCTTTTAATATATCTTGTCATAGCGATACGGGCTGCTTCTATTTGATTAGAAGTGATCCAAGCAGGTTCTAATGCTTGAATACCGTAATCGCCGTAAGTTACTTTATTTCCTCTCGTAGCTTTTCCTGTCATTCTGCCACGATGTACTTTTCTGTGTTTTACTCTTTTAGGCATTAACATAACTGTTATTTATCCTCCTTATTGAAATACTAATTATTCACCTTTAGTTGGAAGAACTTCGCCTTTATTTATCCAAACTTTTACACCGATTTTTCCATATGTTGTATCTGCTTCCGCAAAACCATAATCAATATCAGCTCTTAATGTTTGAAGTGGCACGTTTCCATCACTATATTGTTCTGTTCTAGCCATTTCAGCTCCGTTTACTCTTCCTGAAACGCTTGTTTTGATACCTTCAGCACCACCTCTTAGGGCTCTGCCGATAGCTTGTTTCATTGCTCTTCTGAAAGAAATTCTTCTTTCAAGCTGCTGAGCGATGTTTTCTGCTACTAATTGTGCGTCACAGTCAACATTTTTTACTTCAATAATGTTGATATAAACATTTTTACCAGTCATCTTTTGAAGTTGTTTTCTTACTGCTTCAATACCAGAACCGGCTTTACCGATGATCTTTCCAGGTTTTCCTGTGTAAATAAAGATTTTGATCTTTTCACCGAATCTTTCGATTTCAATTCTGGAAATTCCGGTATTATATTGTGTTGTTTTAATATATTTCCTGATGTTGTAATCTTCTACTAAAGTGTCTCCGAAGTCTTTATCTTTTGCATACCATCTTGAAGACCAATCTTTGATTACGCCAACTCTCAAACCATGTGGATTTACTTTTTGACCCATTTAGATATTCATCCTCCTTATGCTCTTTCTTTAAGAACTACACTGATGTGTGAGCTTCTTTTTAATATCATAGACGCTCTACCTTGAGAACCAGCTCTAAATCTTTTTAATGTAGGTCCTTGATTAGCACTAATTTCAGAGATGTATAGCTTTGTAACGTCCATATCATGATTGTTTTCAGCATTTGCTGCTGCTGATTTTACTACTTTTTCTATTTCTTTTGCAGGTTTGTTTCCTGTAAGTTTTAAAATATTAATAGCTTCGCCTAGGTTTTTACCTCTTACTAAAGAAGCAACTCTTTTTACCTTAATAGGTGAAACTCTTAAATATTTTGCAGTTGCTTTTGCTTCCATTTATTTTCCTCCTATTAAGCCTATTTAACGCCAGTCTTCTTTTCGCCTGCGTGGCCTCTAAATGTTCTAGTTGGTGCAAATTCACCAAATTTATGTCCAACCATATCTTCAACAACAAAGATCGGAACATGTTTTCTGCCGTCATGAACTGCAACAGTGTGTCCTACCATTTGAGGGAAGATTGTGCAGTCTCTTGACCAAGTTTTAACTACTTGTTTTTCGCCGCTTTCATTCATTGCTTCTATTTTTTTAAGAAGTCTCTCATCCACGTAAGGGCCTTTTTTAGTTGATCTACTCATCCTCTACCTCCTATTTACCGCTTCTTCTTCTTACAATATATTTGTCAGAATGTTTATTTTTCTTACGAGTCTTATAACCAAGCGTTGGTTTACCCCAAGGAGTAACAGGACCGCTTCTACCGATTGGCGCCTTACCTTCACCACCACCGTGTGGATGGTCGTTAGGGTTCATAACAGAACCTCTGACTGTTGGTCTAATACCCATATGTCTTTTTCTACCGGCTTTACCGATAGTGATTATTTCATGTTCAAGATTTCCTACCTGACCGATTGTAGCTCTGCATTCTTTTCTTACAAGTCTCATTTCACCTGAAGGAAGTCTTAAAGTTACGTAGTTACCTTCTTTAGCCATCAATTGAACGTAAGTTCCGGCGCTTCTTGCCATTTGAGCACCTTTACCTGCTTTAAGTTCAATATTATGAATGATTGTACCTACAGGAATATCTTCAAGATTCAATGCATTACCTACTTTGATATCAGAGTCCTTACCGGACATAACCGTATCACCAACTTTTAAGTTGTTAGGTGCGATGATATATCTCTTTTCACCGTCAGCATAGAATAATAATGCAATATTTGCACTTCTGTTTGGATCGTATTCGATAGCACTTACTTTTGCAGGAATACCATCTTTATTTCTTTTAAAATCAATGATTCTGTATTTTTGTTTAGCACCGCCACCATGATGTCTTACAGTAATTCTACCGTTATTGTTTCTTCCGGCAGTCTTAGTCTTTTTAGAAGTAAGTCTCTTTTCAGGAGATGTTTTTGTAACTTCTTCAAAAGTAGAAACTGTCATACCTCTAAGACCTGGTGAGGTTGGTTTATATTTTTTAATACCCATCAGTAATCGCCTCCTTAGATATTTTCAAAGAACTTAATTTCTTTACTAGCTTCTGTTAATGTAACAATAGCCTTTTTCCAGTTAGCTCTTCTACCTTGTGTTCTACCCATTCTTTTAAGTTTTCCGTTCATATTCATAACGTTGACTTGTTTTACGGTTACATCGAAAATTTCTTCAACAGCATCTTTGATTTGATACTTGTTTGCTTTTTTCATAACCTTGAATGTGTATTTTTTATTTTCTGCATCGAACATACTTTGTTCTGTTACGATTGGTTTAATAATAATATCATGAGGATTCATTATTTATATACCTCCTCTATTTTTGTTAATGCATCTTTAGTTAAAATCAAATTATTGTATTTTAACATTTCGTATACGTTAAGTGTTCCTACCGTAGCACACTTAGCATCTTTAATGTTTCTTACAGAGTTAACGACATTCTTGTCGTTTTCCGCGATAACAACCAAAGTTTTATTTATTTTTAAGTTATTAAATACTTCAACCATAGCTTTAGTCTTTGGAGCATCAAATTTAAGTTCGTCTAAGATAAATAATTCTTTATCATTTACTTTAGCAGAGAACACTGACTTCATAGCAAGTCTTTTCATTTTCTTATTGATGCTTTGAGAATAATCTCTTGGTTTTGGAGCAAATGCTACACCACCACCGGTCCAAACCGGATTTCTTGATGAACCAACTCTTGCTCTACCTGTACCTTTTTGTCTCCATGGCTTTTTACCGCCCCCACGCACTTCTGCTCTTGTTTTAGCACTTTGAGTTCCTTGTCTTTGATTAGCAAGGTATGCCTTAACATATTGATGAACAACCGGCATATTAGGTTCGATTTTGAAAATATCATTGTTTAAGCTTACACTTTCAACAACTTCGCCTTTTACGTTTAATACATCTGCTTTCATATCTATCCTCCTTACCTAATACTTTATTTAGAAGCCTTGATACTATCAGTAATTGTTACGATAGAACCGTTAGACCCCGGAACAGCACCTTTAACAAGGAGCATGTTATTTTCATTATCAGCTTTAACAACTGTTAAGTTTTGAACTGTAACTTTTTCACTGCCCATGTGTCCTGGCATGTTTTTACCTTTCATTACTCTTCCCGGATAAGAAGCACCGCTCATAGCACCTACTACTCTGTGAGATTTACTACCGTGTCCCATAGGCCCTCTTGATTGACCATGTCTCTTAATAGCACCTTGGAATCCCTTACCTTTGCTTACTCCGGTAATATCAATCTTATCTCCGGCTTCAAATACATCAGCTTTGATTTCATTTCCTGTTTCATAACCTGAACAATCATCAAATCTGAATTCTTTGATTTTTCTTACAGGTTTAACGCCTGCCTTTTCAAAATGTCCTTTTAAAGGTTTGTTAACATTCTTTTCGTTAATTTCACCATAACCAAGTTGAACAGCTTCATAACCGTCTTTTTCAACCGTCTTAACTTGTAATACATAGCAAGGACCAGCTTGTAATACAGTTACCGGGATAACTTCGCCAGTTTCACTAAAAACCTGAGTCATGCCCACTTTTTTAGCCATAATAGCTTTCTTCATTCTTTCTACCTCCATTAGCGGACTACTTAGTAGTCATAATTTTATAATTTGATTTCAATATCAACACCAGCTGGTAAGTCTAATTTCATTAGAGCTTCAACTGTTTTTGGCGTTGGGTTAAGGATATCTATCATTCTCTTATGAGTTCTCATTTCGAACTGTTCTCTAGAATCCTTATACTTATGAACCGCTCTGATAATTGTTACAACTTCCTTTTGTGTTGGAAGTGGAATAGGTCCGGAAACTTCCGCTCCTGTTCTCTTTGCAGTATCAACAATCTTTGTTGCTGATTTATCGATTACTGCGTGATCATAAGCCTTTAACTTAATTCTGATTTTTTGATTTGCCATACTTTCTTCCTCCTGAAATCTTGATTCGCCAGTACGACCATACTTGATACACTGTTCCGTGTGTTTCATCTGTAGTAAAGTCACACAAAAACATCAAGCATGCCGCCCCATTCTAGATGGTGACATACTCCACGGAAAAACCCGTTCTCACGGCAACCTCCCGCTTCAACGCATTCCTTTTTGTCATAGCTCACTAATAATACACTATAAAAGCCTATAATGCAAGGCTTTTCTTACATTTTTTTTACTTTTTTTAATCAATATTTTTTTAGTAAATATTTGTGTATATATTATACATTTTTACCAAAATTTTAAAATTATTTCATTTTTTAAAAATAAAAACAACCAAAAATATGGTTGTTTTAAAAAATTTACTTTAATAAATCATTTTAAATCTAAAAAAATATATAAAGTTTATTTTTTATCTAATATCAATTGGTCAATAACTCTATCAGTTGATTTTCCATCCGTATAAGTAAAGTTCTTTTTAACAAAAGCATCCATTTTTTCAAAATCATAGTCTTCATCTTCTAAAGCCTTAATTAAGTCATCAAATGTTTTAACTATCTTACCAGGAACAATATCCTCATATCTTTCATAAAAATCTCTTGTAGATACATACATTTGCTGATCAAAAGCATAAAATACCATAGGTCTGTTAAGAAGAGAAAATTCATATATAACAGACGAATAATCTGTTATCAACACATCAACGGCAAACAATATGTCATTCACCTCTCTGTAATCCCCTGCATCTATTATATAATCCTTATATTCTTCGGGAATAACAGGATGTTCTTCAACGAACGGATGCATTTTTATAATTAAAACAGAATCGTGTTCTTTTAAGAATGCACCCCACTTTTCTAAATCCAACTTATAAAATGGGAAATAAGCATTTTTAGCATTATTACCTCTGAATGTAGGAGCATATAGATATGTTTTTTTAGCATGTTTTAGTACAGAATATTTTTTATATAATTTACTAAGGATTTCTGCTTTATAATTTTCATCAAAAAATATGTCTGTTCGCGGGACACCTATAGGATAAAACTTATCCAAACTTAATCCAAAAGCTTCTGAGTGATGCAATGCGGAATGGAAACTACTAACCGGAACATGTGTATAACATTTATGAACTCTAGTATTAAATGGCGGAGCACCGGGCTTATCCATTCGTTCTAAACCAAGACTCTTAAATGCACCGCAAGCATGCCAAATTTGGATGATTTTTACATCTTTAGGATAATTGACTTTATAAATTTCAGGATAATAATCATCAATAATAATTATATCCGATGTAGCTAAATAAAAAGCGAATTTAAACTTTTGAAAAATCCCTCTACGTTCCTTAATACTAGGTTTAAAATCAAATCTGAATTTATACTTTTTATTAAGCCCTCTGTCAATCATTCTATCATAAATAAATTTTTCATTTCCACCTAACTCAACCCTTGAAGCAGATGAGATTAAAATTTTATTACCCTTTCTTTTTATAAGCTTGGAACAAATATTAAAGATTTGAATAAATAACCATTTTTTTACGTTAGATATAAATTTTTTAATAGATGATTTTATTTTAACTAAATAATACTTTACACCAGCTTTCTGAACTAAAAGTAATGCCTTTGTATCCAAACATAATTCTTTAGTATCCAAATCAGGATAAAATCTTCCAAAAAAATAAGAACCACTATTTTTTTCTATATACAAATTAATAGGATTATCTTTTTTATCACTAAAATCATATTTATTTGCATCATTTAAATAAAAAGGATATAGCTCTTTTTCGTTACCTTTTTTATATACCCTTAGATAATAAATACCGTTTCTAATTGGATACTGATCATTACAGCTCATAACATTAAGCATTATATGAAATTTATTTCCTTCTATTCCATAAAGCAGAGGATAGACTTTTTTTAGTCCATCCTCTGTAATAAAGATAAATTTTAAATCTTTTGTATCATCAAAACCTTCAAGAGTTCCTCTCACGTGAAGGACAATTCTTTTAAATTCAATATCATCAACATAAGCACATTGAATATTATTTTTAACCATAAATTAACTCTCCCAGTTTATTTAATCCTCTAACGTAAACATAACTTTTAAACTAAACTCATCACTGTCTATCAAAACATCAAAAGCCTCTTTATAATCTTTTAGTTTAAACTTATGAGTAATAAGTTCTTCAAATGGCAGATTTTTATCCTCAAATAGTTCTAACGCAGTCTTCCAATCATTAATCTTACTATTATAACTTGAGTTCCAAGAGCCTAGAACAGCAATCTGTTTTCTTAATATTGACCAGTAAATATTTCTATCCATTGATAAATCTGCTTTTGGATTACCGACTAATACTACTTTTCCAAAGGCACCGGTAACACGAACTGCATCATTAATCGCAGCGTTTGTCCCTACGGCTTCAAACATAACATCCGCACCTTCACCCTCGGTAATCTCATCCATTTTTTCTTTTAAATCAGATTTCCTTAAATTTATTGCTTCAAACCCTAATTTCCTTGCAAAATCAAGTTTTTCTTCATTTCTTCCGCAAATAACTACTTTAGAAGTGAGTCTCTTAGCAAATAAACCTATCATAAAGCCTATCGTTCCTGTTCCTATTACTCCAACAGTCTGTCCTTCTTGAATATTTGCAATATTAATTGCATGCAAACTTACCGCAGAAGGCTCACATAAAGCTGCCTTTTCATATGGAACAGAATCATCAAAAGGAACCAAATTCCATACAGGAACAACCAAATATTCCGCAAATCCACCATCACATCGTGAACCAAAATAATTATAATTACTACACTGAGCATACTCTTCTAACTTACAAGCTTTGCATGTTTTACATGGAAGCATAGGAAATACACAAGTCCTTCTTCCAAGAAGCTCCTCATCAACACCCTCTCCTAAAGCAACAATTTGCCCTGAAAATTCATGTCCGGGTATTGTTGGGAAATGATATGTCCCGTTAACGAATACTCTTTCTGTGTCGCTTGAACAAATTCCGCTTGCTTTAATTTTTACTAATACAGTACCCTTCTTTAATTTTGGCACTTTCACCTCATCTAATGATAATTTGCCGACGTCATGAAGAACTAGAGCCTTCATCTTTTCAGGTACACCTACTATATTACCCATCCTTTTAATACCTTATTTAACCTTTCTATTTTTCTTTACTAAGTATATTTCTAACTATATCCAAATCACTGTCAGTTGTTATCTTAAAATTAATTGCATCTCCTTCGATTAGATACATATCTACATTATTAAATGTACATATTTGTGAAGTTCCAACTATAATTTTCTTTTGCTCGACAGTGAGATTATTTTCCATATCTATTAATTTTTTCAAATTAAAACTATCCGGTGCTTGTCCATGAAACACTATACTTCTATCCGGTATTTCACTTACAATTTTTTTATCAACCGAATGAATTATGGTATCACTTGCAGGAAGTGCGGTTACAACCGCACCGTGCTTAGCTGCACACTCAATACTGTCATTAAGTATTTTTTCTGTAACAAAAGGTCTGACAGAGTCATGTATCACAATAATATCATTTTCATTAAGTCCATTATCATTAACTATTGCATCCGTTACGTTGTGAATGGTATCGATTCTCTCTTTACCACCTAATATTAATCTTACTTTTGCAGAATCTTCTTTAATTAAATTCTTATTTATAATGTTTTGTAAATAATCAACATAATCTTTATGAACAGCAATATAGATATAATCAAAACTTTTCACTTTTAACATATTTTTTAATGTATAAAAAATAATAGGAAGTCCGTTTATTTCTATAAATTGCTTTGGTATTTTAGAGCTCTTTACTCTTCTACCAACCCCTCCGGCCAGCATTGCACCGTAAATCATTATTGTTAACCTTCTTTCCTTTTTTATAAGTATTATTCTTTTATATTAACATGGCTCTTCATCTTTATTTTTGACAAATATACCCTTTATTTTTCTATATGCTTTAATTGACATTTTATTATCATATCTTCTTATTGTAGATTCCTTTTTTCGAATATCCATGACAATATTTCCCCAATATTCCTCCACTTCATCTTTGTTCATCATCGCTAAAGATTTTACAGGACCAAATTCGCCTACCATATCAATTTTTTTATCCAAAGGTGCAACAATAGGCTCTTGTCCATTTTTATATATATGATTTAATCCATTTTTATCAAGGAAATCAATATAATGTTCAAAATTTCGTTTTTGATTTTTAGAAACTTTATGAAAATCCATTTTTGAAGCCAACTCAAACAAATCAGTATTACTCTTGATTTCTTTATCTCTTACTGCCGTTAATCCATGATATTCACTAAGTTCCCGAGTTCTTGAATCTTTTGTAAATAAAATACTCGGACAACCTGCTAATGTTGCGGCAATATTACCATGAAGCCTAGCCCCAAAAGTCAAATCAGCATCTCTTAAAAAATGAATCCATTCAGTTGTATTCATAAAAAATCTGACCCTATCTTCTTGAAAAACGGGATGTGACAAAGTATCCGGATAAACGTGTTTGGGATTATGCGGATATTTTATACCTGTTAACAGCAATCTCAACTCTTTCAAAGTTTGAGGAATATAATATCCATTTTGTAATTCTCTCATATTTCTTTCAATAAAAGAACATACCTCTGCATTAGCAACAGAAGATGCATTTATACATATTTTTGATTGTTCATTAATCTCGGTATCTCTAATATACAACTCTTTACCATGCATATACAAAGAGGGGCAGCCTATGACTGTATGGTGTACGCCCTCTCTAAAGCCCAATTTTGTTAAATAATCTGCAGTAATTTGTCCGCGCACACCAATCATAGCAGATTTATCCAAAACCGCACTGACGAAATCCCTGACTCTATTATCAAATTCAAAACCTTTTTCCAAATTAGGTTCATATGGGGCTCTTAGACCTACTCCTATAAGTATACAAGGGATTTTGACTTTTTTTACAAGCTCAGTATACTTTTCTAAATTAAAATCATTTCTGAATGCATCAGCCATTGGTATTATAAAATAATCATAATTTGAATTAATTTTTTTTGCCTTATCAGCATTAGATCTATAATAATCTGCATCAATTTCCACATCATTCCCAGTATCTAATGCACGCCAAATACTATGAGCATACATATAATTACCTAAATTTGTTCCAAAATAATCATATACAAGCATATCCCATGGACTAAATCTGTCCCACGGTGCCATTCCAGCCCTCATTAAAATTTTCTTCATGCAAGTTCTCCCAAGCTTTACATTAATATAAACATCATTTTTACAATATTAATCTAAAATATTTAAAATATTTTAGGATATTAGTAGATATATTATACCATATTAATAATCATTGTCAATTAAACTATATTTTACCAATCATTTTAAACATAAGTAAATTAATATTATTTATTTAAATTATATCCATAAAATAAATAATAAATCTGCTATAATAAATAAAAAAACAGTAGGAGGTATGATTTTGAAATATTTATTTTTAGAATATCCTAAATGCACAACATGCAAAAAAGCAAAAAAATGGCTTAATGACAATAATATTGAATTTGAAGACAGACATATAGTAGAAAACAATCCTACAAAGGAAGAACTAAAAACTTGGTTTGAAATAAGCGGACTGCCAATTAAAAGATTTTTTAATACAAGCGGAATGAAATACAGAGAACTCGGTCTTAAAGATAAAATACCGAACATGAGCGAAGATGAAATGTTTGAAATACTTTCAACAGACGGTATGCTTGTAAAAAGACCCATAATAGTTGCAGAAGATTTTATTCTCACAGGATTTAAAGAAAAAGAATGGGAAGAAAAATTAAAAAAATAAAAGGATAAAATCCTTTTATTTTTTTATTATCTAATCTTTATAAACTTCGGCAGTCATTTTAACTCCAAGCTTATATCCCGTTATAAAATATTCTCTGAGTTCCAAAGGATATGCTTTTATCCACCTCTCCATAATATTATAAAACTCATTTTGCATATCTCTGTCAAGCTTACTTAAAAACTCATCTTCACTTTTTGTTTTTTCTCTAAGTTCTGTCTCATACTCTTTCGTGAATGGTACGATCTCCATTGAAGGATTAATATTGCCCTCATATAAATCTTTTAAAATATTACACATATTTACCTCCTTAAATATATAAATGAAATTTCATTTTTAACATTTTACTATTTACTGCATAATATATAAAACAAACATTTAAATGTAATAATTTATATTTTTATTATATCAGCAGGTCAATTTTTGCTCAATAAAATAGCATAAACAAGTCACTTTTTAGTCATCAAAGTTACATATGTAAACAAATAAAGAAAAAGTAAACTTTTAGTATGGATTTTCTTATGGATATTTTGTTATACTATATAAATAGATTTACATTTAAAGGAGAGCTAAAATGAACAAGTTTTTTGGACATTTATGTACAATAAACAGACACAAAATGTATGTACTGAAAACCTGCTTCAAAGCCGGATTATATAAACAAGGACTGCTCCATGATATGTCCAAATATGCTCCTATCGAATTTTTCTCGGGAGTCAAATATTACCAGGGCGGAAACAGAAGCCCAATAAGCAAAGAAAAAGAAGTAAAAGGGTATGCACCTGGCTGGCTTCACCATAAGGGAAAAAACAAACATCATTTTGAGTACTGGATAGATTTTGCAAAAAATCCACACGATGGATTAATTGGCATAAAAATGCCCAAAAGATATGTCGCTGAAATGGTTATAGACAGAATAAGTGCTTCAAAAAACTACTTGGGTGATAAATACACAGTTGTTGAACCTTTAAAATATTGGCTTAACGGAAAAGATTTTTATGTAATAGATAAAGACAGTGAATTCTTGACAGACTATTTACTGACAATGTTAAGCGAAGAAGGAGAAGAAAAACTTTTACATTTCATAAAACATACTTTAATGAAAAATAAAGACGGAGATTATCACGAAGAAAACGGTACACTAATTTTAGATTAGTAATGAGAAATAAAATAACGGTCGCGGAATCTGACAAAGTCAGGCGTAAAAAAAGAGCATACTCACATGCTCTTTTTATTTATATATCACTCTTTTACATTAAACAAATTCTTATTTAATATCAAATAATTTACACCGGATACTACGGTAAGGATTAGTGCAGCATACATAAGAACGATTGACACAGTGTATATCGTTTCGTTCAATCCGGAAAAATGCATAAGAACCAATGCTATCATTTGGGTCGTGGTCTTAAGTTTACCTATTTTATCTGCCGCAATAACAACACCGTTTGAAGCCGCAAGAGTCCTAAGTCCAGTAACAATAAATTCTCTTGCAAGTATAGTTATTACGATCCATGCAGGAATAAAATTGATTTCCACAAAACAAAGCATAGCTGCCATTACAAGCAATTTATCCGCAAGAGGATCCACAAATTTCCCAAAATCCGTTACCATATTGCACTTTCTTGCTATTTGTCCGTCCACAAAATCCGATATAGACGCAATGATAAATATTATACCCGCAATCAAATAATTGTTGGGAATATTCGTCATTATCATCATAACAACATAAATAGGTATCATTATAACTCTCAAAAGAGTTATTTTATTTGCTAAGTTCATTATTTAGTCCTTCCAATTAAATCATATTCCATTGAATCTTCTATAACTATATCATAAAAATTTCCTATTTCAAGGTCTCTATTTGCATAAACATAGACTTCACCGTCAATTTCAGGACAGTCCATATAACTTCTGCCTATATAAACATTATCTTCATCTTCAACCTTTTCTTCAATAAGGACTTCCAATGTTTTGTCCAAATAACTCTCCATCAATTCTTCGGAAACATCTTCCTGAACAGACATAAGTTCCATATATCTTTCATCTTTTATCTCTTCATTTACTTGATTATCCATATCATAAGCAGGAGTTCCTTCTTCTCTTGAATATTTGAAAAAACCAACCCTGTCAAGCTGATACAATTTAATAAACTCTAAAAGCTCTTTATGCTCTGTTTCAGTTTCACCGGGGAATCCGGTTATAAAGGTAGAACGTATTTTTATGCCTTTCACTTTACTCCTTAGTTTCCTAATAAGTGTAAGTATATCTTCCTTAGAAGTCTTTCTTCCCATTTTTTTTAGTATATTATCATTTATATGCTGAAGAGGCATGTCGATATACTTAAGTACCTTATCCAAATTGACGAATTTATTAATAAGCTTATCGGAAACAGTTTCCGGATATATATAAAGTACTCTTATCCAATGAATATTTTCTATCTTGTTTAATTCTTCCAATAAATCCGGAAGTTTTCTCTCTCCATATAAATCGGTACCATATTCGCCTACATCCTGAGCAATCAAAATTAGTTCCTTAACTCCCCTATCTGCCAGCCTCTTTGCTTCATCTATAATATCTTCTATTTTTCTGCTTCTTTGTTTACCTCTGATACTTGGGATAACGCAGTAAGTACAGTGTTTGTCACAGCCTTCGGATACTTTTAAATAAGCAAAGTGAGACGGAGTCGTCAAAGTCCTGTCTGTTTCAAAAATAGGACAATCAATATTATCCACTTTTACTATTACTTCATCACTATCTTCAGTCTCCATGCTTCTTATGATTTTATCCATATTATAAAATTCACCGGTACCCACAAACGCATCTACTTCCGGTATTTCTTCTTTTAAATCTTTTGAATACCTCTGTGCAAGACATCCTGTTACGATTATTTTTACTTCACTTCTGTCTTTTTTAACCAAAGTTGCCTCTAATATTGAATTGATACTTTCTTCCATAGCATCATGGATAAAAGTACAAGTGTTTATTATTATGTAATCACTTACAGCAGCATCATCCACTATTTCATACCCCTGATTACTTAATAAATACATTATATTTTCACTGTCGACGGTATTCTTGGGACAGCCTAAAGTTAAAACAAAAACTTTTTTCATATTATTCTCCAATTAATATATTTCCTCTTCTATATCCAAAGTCCCCTCCGGATACACTTCATCACTCTCAACCACACTGTTCGAGAAAAAATCTTCTCTTTTCTTTAGTACTTTTCTTGGTTTACTTCCTTCAGGCGCAGATACTATCCCTTTTTGTTCAAGTTCATCTACGATCCTTCCTGCTCTCGCATAACCTATCCTAAGCCTTCTTTGAAGCATTGATGTAGATATTTCTCCCAGCTCAAAAGCTATATTAAGCGCATCATTAAATTTATCATCTATAAAGTCTTCTCTGTTTACATCCTTTTCGCTTCCAGGCATATTTTCTTCTACCGCAACGGTATCAATACCTTTTATAGCATCTTCATCATAATTAGGAACTTGAGTTTTCTTGATGAACTTAACGACTTCCTCTACTTCTTCGTCGCTTATATAAGCACACTGTGCCCTCATCGGAGCATTACTTCCGACAGGTGCATATAGCATATCCCCTCTGCCGAGAAGCTTTTCTGCTCCCGCCATATCGAGTATCGTTCTTGAATCTATTTGAGATGATACTGCAAAAGATATACGAGAAGGTATATTTGCCTTTATCAGACCTGTGATAACATCGACACTCGGTCTTTGAGTAGCAAGTACCAAATGAATTCCCGCCGCTCTGGCAAGCTGAGCTAATCTGCAAATCGCAGATTCTACCTGAGAGGCACATGTCATCATCAAATCAGCTAACTCGTCTATTATAATGACCCATTGAGCCATCTTTTCACCGCCGGTCTCTTCCATTTTCTTGTTATATCCTTTAATATCTCTTACTCTATTTTGAGCAAATAAGTCATATCTTATCTTCATTTGCTTTTCTGCCCATTTAAGTGCACCTGCAGCATGATTAGGGTCAGTTTCAACGGGAACCAATAAATGAGGAATACCCTCATATACATTAAGTTCTACCATTTTAGGGTCAATGAGTATCAGTCTGACTTCTTCGGGACTTGCGTGGAATAAAATAGAACTTATTATCGCATTGATACAAACACTTTTTCCGGAACCCGTAGCACCTGCAATAAGTAAATGTGGAAGTTTTGCTATATCCATTACTACCATATCCCCGGTAACATTCTTCCCAAGGGCTATAGAAAGTTTAGATTTACTATCCTTAAATTTCTTATCTTCTACAATTTCTCTAAAACCGACAACAGAAACTTCTTTATTTGGAACCTCTATACCTATAGCGCTTTTGCCGGGAATAGGAGCCTCCATTCTTATCCCGTTCGCCGCAAGTGCCATTGCAAGGTTATCCTGAAGCCCTACGACCCTGCTAACTTTTATGCCCGGTTCAAGCTCAAGTTCATATCTCGTAACTGTCGGTCCGATACTTACTTCTGTAACTCTTGCACCTATTTTAAAATTAGCAAGTGTTTCTTCCAATACTTTTGTGTTCTCAAGGACTCTGTCTCTTTCTCCCTTATTATTTCGTCTGTCTGCTCTTTTGAGTAGACTTACCTTAGGAAATACATAAGGGATCTTTTCTTTCTCCTCCACAAGAGAAGTATCTGAAGTTGTACTCTTACCTTCCATAGCAGCTTTAATATTGTTTAACTGCTCCGCTTGTTCTTTATTGGCTCTGTCTATGTCGCTCAAATCTATTTTTTCAATATGTTCTATAGGCTTATCATCTATAAAATCTTCATCATTTATGCTTTTAGGACTTACAAAATTCTTTGTTCTCTCTATTTCTTTATTTGCCTTATTCTGACTCTCTTCTGTTTCTTTTATTATATCGTCAAGTCCCTGTTCTTTTCTGACTCTGTTTTTTATTTCTTCTTTATTGGGTTTTTCTTCTGTAACGATATTTTCTTTTTTATTACTCTTCTTCTCTTCTTCATCAAAATCTATAAAGCTTCCCTGCTCACCTCTGTAATAAGTTTTTATTATTGGTTCTTCTCTTTTTTCTGCTTTCTTTTTAAATGGATTTTTACTTTCCTTATATTCTTTTTCCCATTTATCCAAAACTTCTTCTTTATCTTTATCCGTAGTTATAGATTTTGCATCATATGGATTTTTAGGAAGTTTACTTCTAAAGGCAGGGAAAAATCCGGGTTTACTTTTTCCCTCCAAAGCCTGTTTTCTGATTTCTTCTTCTCTTTTTAGAAGCTTTTCATTAAGCCTTTCTTCTCTTATTTCCATTTTGACTTCTTTTTCTTTAAGTCTAAGTGCTTTCCTGTCTTCTTTATATAATGCAATATTATCTTTAAATATTAATATCAAACATACGATTATAGATGTAGCTATGAATATATATCCTCCTATTTCAGAAAGAAGAGTAGTATATATTCCCCCAAGCCAAATACCGATTATCCCGCCTTTGGTAACTACATTTAGTACCGATACAAATAATTGATTACTGAAGGCTCCGTACTTTAAAAGTTCTCCTCCGATATTGAACGCAGCCATTATATTAAAAATAATAACGGTCACGCAAATTAAGGTAATGAGTTCTTTAAAAGGTTTAAGCCTTGATATGACATAAAAGCCCAATATCAAGAATGCCGCGCCAATAAGTGACGTTCCGACATTACCAAATAAAAACATTGATATATTATGCAGGTTATTACCAAATACACCGCTGTCCTTTGATAAAAGAGAATAGAGCATAAATATACCAAAAAATAAAATAACCACTCCGATTACTTCATTTTGAACGATCTTCTTTTTATACAATTCCTGTTCCAGCTGCTTCTTGCTTGTTCGTGTTGTCTTAGTGCTTCTGCTATTTTTCTTTTTTGCAGTAGTCTTTTTATTTGCCAAAATGACACCTCATTATATATTAAAGTTATTATTTTTTAACTATAAAAGTCGTATATTATATTTTATCATATTTTTATTTTTTTTCATAGATAATATATCTGCTAAAATATAACACATTATTCTTTTTTGATTTAAAATATAATACATCATCCAAAGTAATTTAACAATGAATAAAAGACAATTTTATGAATATACATTACTATAAAATATTTTTTTGGAGGAAATGATGGCATATTCGGAAAGAGAATTATTTGCAAGGTTGATTGAATGTGAAGCCGGCGGTGAAGGTGATGTCGGCATGGCGGCAGTAGCAAGTGTTGTAATGAACAGAGTTTATACACCTTACGGAGAATATGCAAGGGTTTCAGACGGAGGAAGCATAAGAAATATCATTATGCAAAGAGGACAGTTCACTTGTGCAATGGAAACGGTAAACGGCAGGTACAATGCCCAAAATATCTACAACATGAATCCCACAGACATTCATTATGCCATTGCGGACTGGGCAATAGGAGGCGGGCGGTTATATAACCTCGGTTATGCTCTTTGGTTTTATAATCCGTTTTCAAATGCGTGCAGACAAAATTTCCCAAGCAATGTAGGAAGTCTTATAACCAAAATAGGTGCACATTGCTTTTACAATCCGACAGAAAAATATTTAGATACATAAAGAAAAGGGGTCGAGAATGGAAAGAGAAGATAATTTAAATAATATTTTAAATGGTCAGATGTCATCTAGTTCGGGTTTGGACGGTAAAATGAACGGTACTAATACCGGTTCAGCTACAATCATGGATAGCGACGGTTCAAATGTTCCTCCTGAATTTGTTTCGGGAACAACACCTGCCATACTTAACAGAATTATAGGAGAATTTTGTATATGCGAATTCTTGATTGGCAGTGATACACTCGTATCTAAGCAAGGTATAATGTATAGTGTAGGTCTAAGTTATTTTACATTATATAATGTTGAAAACAACGAATATATCATATGTGATATATATGCAGTTAAGTTTGTAACTCTTCCTAGAGGTAATATGAGAGATTATATGCCGTCTGCATCAAATAATAATTCCAGAAGAAACAGAAGATAAAACACCCTTAAAGGGTGTTTTATCCTTTTAAAAAAAAGAAAAAATTATTATTACATAATCAAAGAAAATATGTTATAATATATTTATGTAACGTGCAGTTTATTTTGTGACATAAAATTCAGTTACAAAAAACTGCTCTTTTTATTTACAAACAAAATAGCTTTAGCATACATAAACCAATTAAGAAAGAAGGGTTAATAAATGTATAAAGTAGATGAAATAATTCTATACGACACCGAAGGAGTATGCAAAATATCCGAAATCACTGAAAAGGATTTTGGAGGAGAAAAACAAAAATATTATATTTTAAATTCTATCAACAAAAACGGAATGACCATATATGTTCCGGTTGACAATGAAAAACAAACCGCAAAAATGCGTAAAATATTATCATCGGAAGAAATCTTTAAACTTATTAAGAATATGCCTAACGAAGATATGATTTGGATTGAAAATGATAGTGAAAGAAGAGATATATATAAAAAAATAATTCAATCCGGAGACAGAAGAGATTTAATTAAATTAATAATTACACTACATTATCACAAAGATGAACTTATTAAACAAGGGAAGAAGCTGCATATGAGTGATGAACAATTTATGAAAAATGCAGAAAGGATCTTACATGATGAATTCTCCCATGTACTTAATATCCGACCAAATGAAGTGGTATCTTTTATAGTAAATGAATTAAAAAGTGAACAGACAAACTAAAAGAGAATATTAAATTATTCTCTTTTTTTAATTACAACAAAATATAATACTAATTTTTTATTTTATTATAATAAAATCAATATTTAACTACCATAAAGTATTATTCTATACCTATTGCAACCGTGGGTTTACAAAATTCAAGCTAGATTTGGTAGAATACCATTAAAAATATTAGTATTATAATCTAAAAAGGAGGACTATACAATGACAATAGGAAATAAAATAATGACGCTGAGAAGAGAAAACAATTTATCTCAGGAAATATTAGCAGAAAAGCTCGGGGTATCAAGGCAAGCCGTATCAAAATGGGAAGCTGAACAATGCCTTCCGGATATTGATAAGATCGTTAAATTAAGTGAACTTTTTGGTGTATCAACGGATTATATTTTAAAAGAAGACTCTAAATCAAAAACCGATGTATCAAAAGGTAATATAAGTAATGATCAAAGTACTGATGAAATTCTTTTGAAACAAATAGATAACGAAATCACATCTGCAATAAAAGAGGGCAATTCAAAAATAATAAGTGACCCTACTATTATTGCTACTATTTTGGTCATTGCAGGATTTTTATTATTTGTTAGCTTTTACTTATCGTTTAAAATGCTTGTACCATGCGCAGTAGCACTGATTATTCAAGTTATAGGAATAGGATTATTTTATAATCATCAAAATAATATTAAAAACGAAAAGCAAAAGAAGATAAACAGTAAAAAATTCTTTAAAATTAATTCTTGGTTCTTAGTATCAAGTATATTATTTTTATTATACATTGCTATTATGTAATTTTTTTATCAATATATAAATCATAGCAAATCAAGCGTTTATATTATCATATTATTATCTATCCCAAAAATAAACATAATTTACCTTAGAGCTAATAATAAAAAAGATAGCTAATATAGCTATCTTTTTTAATTCAAAATATTTTAATAATTTTATTCACTTATTTGATCCAATACTTTTTCAAGTTCACTCATATATTTTGTATATGCCTTTGTATCGCCTTTTGCCTGAGCCTCTTTAGCTTTAGTGAGAAGTTCCCTTGATTTTTTCTCAAGGTCGGTTTTAGTATTGTCTTTTGTTGCTTTATCTATCGCATCATCAACTATCCCCGTAACACCGTCACCGCCTTCACCAAGATTAAATATAGCATTTATCGCTTCTGTCAAAGAGTCTCTCATAACGATTTTATTTCCGTATGCAACTATAACTTCTTTAACTTCGGGAAGCGCCATTTGGTCGGTGCTTGATTTAACATAAATAGGTTCGACATAAAGTATACTATCTTCAATAGGAATAGTAAGCATATTGCCTCTTGATACCTCACTGCTTACCTGAGACAATAAATTAAGCTGAGGAGCTATGGTCGTATCCTGGTCTATCCTTTGCTCAATCTGCATCGGACCGTAAACCAGCTTTTGTTTAGGAAGCTGATAAACCTTTAATTTACCGTAGTCCTCTCCGTCACAAATCCCTCCCATCCATGCAACCATATTATTCTTATTTTTAGGAGTAAAAGGAGCCATTATTATAAATTCTTCCTTTTTCCTGTCGGGAAGTTTCATTATAAGATATGAACTGTTTACATCGACAGCTTCTTTTTTTGTTCCATAGAATTGTTTTGCTACCTGCCACTGGTCTTCTTTGTTGTAGAATACCTGAGGATTTGTCATATGATAATTTTCATACATTTCACTTTGAATGTTAAATAAAACTTCAGAATATC
Source organism: Anaerofustis stercorihominis (assembly GCF_024623185.1). Lineage (GTDB taxonomy): Bacteria > Bacillota > Clostridia > Eubacteriales > Anaerofustaceae > Anaerofustis. The sequence goes on along the minus strand of NZ_JANJZK010000009.1, from coordinate 18,179 downwards.
TTAAATGTTCTTTTAATGTCTTATCCATTTGCTCTATAGGCTTGATAAAACCCGGATAAATCTTTGCATAAGTAGAGGCTATCGGATCATTCTTATCTACCTGATAGAAATTTACCGTTCCGTTATAAGCATCTACGACTACTTTTATTGAATTTCTAATATAGTTAAATTTCGTTCCGTCTTCAAACTTTGAAGGGGTGGAATAAGGATATTTATTTGTCTTGGTAAAAGCATCCATTATCCAATATAGCTTTCCGTTCGAGTTTACTATATAAGGGTCTTTATCATAAGTAAGGAAAGGAGCAATGGTAGTAACTCTTTCGGCTACCTGTCTTCGCATCAATATCTTACTATCCCCTGTTATGTCGGAAGAAAATAATAACCGACTGCTCATATTGCTTACAGAAAACGCAAGCCTGTTATAAAGTGAAAGTTTTATCCCGCCGCTACCTGTATACTTATTTTCTACATTATTATTACCTTCGGGATAGTCAAATTCTTTGCTCTTTGTATTTACTATGACATAATCATCACTTGATTCTCCGAAGTATACCCTAGGTTCATCTATCTTTAATTCTTCATAAGCTGTGCTGGGAGGGATATCCTTTTGAATAAGAACCGGCTGACCGGACTCGTTTATTTCGGTAACGGGAGATACCACAGTACCGAATCCGTGAGTATATTTCTGGTGTTTATTGACCCAAGTCCTTGCATTTTCTTTACTCGACGGATCCATTTCTCTAACGGAAATAAATACTTGTGTTGCAACCTTATCCAAAGTATACCTGTCTATATCTACATCCTTAAAAGAGTAATAAGACCTAAAACTTTGAAGGGAATTGTAAACATCAAGTGTCGGTTCAAAATCGTTTATGGGAATATTACCGACAGTAATGGAATTATTTGCAATATCCTTAGCTGTCAAATCATTATTCCCCTCAAATCTTTTGACCTCTACTTCGTCAATATTATAGGCTTTTCTTGTCATCTTTATATTATTTTCAATATACTTCTGCTCTTTTGCATATTCATTTGGGATTACTATATAATTTTCAACCAATACTTTAACTCCGCCCAATGAAAAATATACTATAGGAATAATAAGAGCACCGATTATTATAGGTTTTAATTTATTCCTAAGTCCAAAAACAAGGGATACGACAGCTAAAAGAGCACAAAGTCCCGTAAAGAATTTATACATATTGACCGTTATCGTCACATCACTGTAAGTAGCACCGTAGACTATCCCCGATGATGAATATAACACATCGAACATAGATAAATAGCTATATATACTGCCCAGTATAAAGAGAACACAAACAAAGATACTACATGGGACTTTTATAAAATCCCATATCTTCATAAAGAAATTAAGCCTTTCTTCTCTGCTGACCCCGTTTTCTTTTTCTATATATATTTCTCTGTTCCCTGTAACTCTAAGTATTATAAAAATAAGTATAGTAATAACAAACAGTAAAGTAACAGAAGCAAATAACAGCTTTATTAATGCAGTAAAGAATGGAAGTTTAAACACATAAAAAGATATATCCTTACCAAACAAACTGTCTTCCTGATTAAATGGAACAGCATTCTTAAATTCAAGGAATTTATACCACAGCTTATATATAAATGCTCCGCTTACTACTACAGAATAAACGACCGATATAAATATTTTTATCTTGTTGCCGAAACTTCCTACTTTATTGTAGCCTTTTCTTATAACACTGAATAAGAAATTAAAATAAGACAAAGAGATTATCAGCATTATAATAAAGAAGGGTATCCCGAGAGTGAGCTTGGCTGTGATCCCTTTAAAGAAAACATCCAAATAACTGACTTCTTTAAACCATAAATATTCTATATAATAATCATTTATTATATAAAGAAATCCTAAAAGAAGAATTATTATGCCTATAACAGAAAATACTGCTTTTTTGCCTTTAATAGGTTTTCTTTCTTTATGCTCTTTGGGCTTCTTTTCTTTTTTTTCTCTTCTTGTTTTTTGTTCTTTTTTCTTTTGATAGCTATCGTCTTTTACTTCTTCAAATTCGCCGTCAATCACATTTTTAAATTTCATATATTTCCTCTGAATTTAATTATACTTACATAGTACACTTTTATATATTATAGTAAAGTTGCATTAATAAGGTGTTCTTATCAATGCAACTTATTAAATATTTTTATAATTTTACTTCATATTTATCTAGGAAAGCAAGGATTTCGCTCTTGATATTTTCAACTCCGCCTTCGTTTTCCGATTCGATATTTATAGGAAGAACAGGATCGTGAAGTGAAAGTCGTAAAAGTACCCAGCCCTTTATGCCGTCTCTTGCTACATTTACTCTGACACCTTCAAAATTAGGTTCTTCGAAACTTGCGCCCTTCATTTCTTCTTTTACATACACTTTAAAATCTTCAAGAAGCTTTGCTCCGTAATCCTTAAAATCTTCGACCAAGAATGTAGCCCTTAGTTCAGCTTCTTCTTTAGCCTCCTTTAAAGAACCGATTAAATCGGAAAAATCCTTTCCTTCTTTTACAAGGTCATAAAACTTAATTAAAATCTTAACAACCATATACGCACCGTCATCCAAGAAATAATTTTCCCTCAAAGCACAGTGACCGCTTGTTTCTATTGCTAAAAGACATTCTTTTCCTTCTTTATTAAGTCTTATACCTTCATTGATAACATTTTTATATCCTCTTTTAAATCTGTGATGAACTCCGCCTTTTTCTTCGATAAATTCTTTTAAACCGCTGCTTGTAACACTGTCTGTCACAATATAGCTTCCTTTAGCTTCCTGCAAACAAATGCTTGCCATTAATGCAACAAGCTTATTCCTGCTTATTTCTTCTCCGCTCTTATCAACTGCAGCAGCTCTGTCAACATCCGTATCAAATATAATTCCTAGATCGGCTTTTTCCTTTAAAACAACTTCGGAAAAACTGTCCATTACATCTTTAAGTTCAGGGTTTGGAACATGGTTAGGGAATTTCCCATCGGGTTCTAAGTATACGCTTCCGCTTGTATCTGCACCCAATACATCTAACACTTTATAAGCAAAAAATCCACCTGCACCATTTCCAGCATCTACTATTATTTTTTTACCTTCAAAAGGTTTTTCTTCCCCTGTCTTTTCTCTTATTGTTTTAACAAGATTACCTGCATAAATACTTAAGAAGTCAAGTGTCGAGTACTTAGCTTCATTTTCTGAGTAATTCATATCATTGGCAATTTCTAAAATAGCTTTGATATCTTCTTTTTCCGCCCCGCCGTCTTTAGTAAAGAATTTAAGTCCGTTTCTATTAAAAGGAAGATGACTTGCAGTAATCATAATTGCACCGTCCGCATTTACTTCTTCACTGACACAACTCATGAACATAGCGGGAGTAGTACATAAATCAAAATAAACTACATCTACATTATCTTCACTGCTAAGTCCTTTCATTACGCTTTCTGCTAAATCGGGACCGGATAATCTTGAATCTCTTCCGATAGTAATTTTAATACTGTCTTTATTTAATCTCTTTTTAAGCCATTTTACAAATGCCTTTGATATTTTATAACTCGCTTCATTCGTTAAATTTACATTTTCGCCTTTAATTCCTTCCAGAGCAATACCCCTTACATCAGAACCGTTTTGTAATTTTCTTAAATCCATTTATTCCTCCTAAATAAATTAATGTTAAGTTAAATATACCACAAAATATTTATTTTTTATACATTTTAACAATATTTTAATTTCAATCACAGACTTTGGATTTTATTCATATTATAAGTATGACAAAGTATAAGGAGGAATAAAATTGTTTAAGCTATTACTTTTAATTGTTGCCCTCAGTATGGACACATTCCTTATAAGCTCATCATTCGGCTCCAATAATATCAGGGTCAAAATCCCGGGAGCCATAATAATAGCGCTTGGAAGTGCAGTGTCTCTCAGTGTATCGATCCTTCTATCCAATATATTATCAAATATAATACCTATTCATCTTTTTAATATGCTAAGCTTTTTGGTACTTATAATAATAGGAAGCTATAATATTTTTTCTACTGCAATAAAAAACTATTTAAAGAAAATGCAAGTACTCAATAAAAATATAAGTCTTAATATAGAAGGATATCATCTTTTGGTGGATGTCTTTATAGATGAAACTAAAGCGGATATAGATAAATCAAAAGATTTGGATATGAAAGAGGCTCTTTTAATCGGAGGGCTTGGTTCAATGGATTCACTATGTGCAGGATTATCCTTTCCTTTTACTAATGTCTCTATTATATTTGTTTTGGCTTTCATTATATGTATTTCACTGGTATTTTTGGGCTTTAAACTCGGAGGGAAACTTAATGATATAGTAAAGACCAATCTAAGCTGGTTTAGCGGAGTTTTGCTTATAATATTGGCGTTTACAAAAATAATGTAAAAGAAGTAACACAAATATAAAAATTTCATATTATATATCGAAAGCAGTAATATAGTAAAGGTGGTAGAATTAATAATGAGTTATTCAAATAGAACATCTTCTTGCGGATGTAATAATGAATCATTGAGAAACAATGAATCAAGAAATGGCTGTGGCTGTGGATCTGGCAATGCAGAACCTAGAAGATCTTGCGGATGTAACAACGGATCTTCAAGAAATAATGAATCAAGAAACGGCTGCGGATGCGGATGCAGCAATATTGAACCCAGAAGATCTTCATGTGCTTGTAATGGTCCTATAGGCACAGATCTTATATCTGCAAGTTCACAAAGCAGAAGCTCTTGCTCTTGCTGTAAATGCAAAGAAAAATGCAACTGCAGAGTAGCAAATACAAATAGAGGAAAACTTATCTACTTTTTTGACGATGTAAAAAGATAGTATTATAAGGGGGCAGTCATTGCCCTCTATACATAGAAACATAAAAATAATAATAAAAATCATTATTAATTCTATTTTTCTCACCATATTTAAATGCCGATATATAAAGCCTTTCATCTTATTTCTCATATCCATAATGTAATATTTTGCTTACACTTTTAAATATTTTTCTATTGCAATAGAACTGTAAAAATGTTATATTAGAACAAACAAATATTATGGAGGTAGTAAAGACATGGCACATGTAATTACTGATGAATGTATCTCTTGCGGCGCTTGCGCCGGTGAATGCCCAGTTGGAGCAATTTCTGAAGGAGATGGAAAATACGAAATCGATGCTGCTACATGTATCGATTGCGGAGCTTGTGCAGGCGCTTGCCCAACAGGAGCAGCTCAACCTGAATAAGATTCAAATAGTACAATAAGTACATAAAAAAAGAAGGTTTTAAAACCTTCTTTTTTATTTATCTTTTAAATATATATCTTTCCCTATAATCATACATTTTGAATTTTTATTATGTCCTATATCGCTGGTTTTAACGATAGGAAAAGATTTGTCTTTCGTAACATTTAAAATAAGCTCTTCCGCTTTAGGTTTTATATTCTCTCTTTCCATTTGCGAAAATTTTCCGAGAATAACTCCGCTTATTTTATTAAATATCCCCATTTGTTTCAACTGAGTTAGATAAGAAATCATTGCACCTTCATTTCCGCTTCTGCTCTCAAGGAATAATACTTTATTTTGAAAATCCGGAAAGTATTCAGTTCCGGCTAATTTTAGTAAACATCTTATATTCCCGCCGAGAACCGTACCCTTTAATTTATTTCCTCTGATAAATTTATAATTAAAATCAAATAAGTCATTCTTACCAAGAAACAAAGAATTATAAAAATCTTTCGTTTGTGTTTCCCTACATTCTGAAACAAGATTTCTTATTTGATATAAATAACTCACTGCACCGGTTTTCCTATATAATGCATTTATCACGGTTGTCAAATCGCTATATCCAAAGAAAGGCTTAGGATTATTTTTAATGACATCATAATCCAAGAAATCAAGGATTTCATTAGCAATATCACCTCCGCTGACATCAAATATTGCTTTTATTTCATTATTAATATAGAAGTCCATTAAAGACTTTGCTTTTTCTATAGAACTGCCGCAAAAAATTGAATTATCTGCAAATATATTATTGCCAAGTATGGGTACAAAACCCATATTTTTTAAAATAATTACCAGTTCTTTTATTTCCTCTTTCTTTTTTACATTTATTCCATTTGAACATGCGACTATACCTATTTTATCATTTCTATTAAACATATAATAACCTATTAAAAAACGAGATAATATATATAATTATTATCCCGTTAAATCTTTCTTAATTATTTGTTATACCTACTGTTTCCTGTTCTTTTTTTATTTCCTGTTTATTTTCTTTGATTGTTTCTTTAAGGCTAGGGAGTGTACTTAGACCTTCCTCTACTTTTATAGCTTTATCGTAGATATCAAAAGTAAGATATATTTTCTTATCGGTAAGTGCAGATTTTTTTATTTCATATACATCTACATCATCACGGCTTTGTCCGGGGTTCAATGGATCTAAATCATCTCTTAGGTCTACGCCCATTATATAAGAATATTCCCTTAATGCGTCTTTATTTATACTATCATTGCTAAGTTCATAATCAGGTGTAAGTCCCGGTTTATCAGTATCATATCCGCCGAGAGTAGTAAAAGGCAGCTGCTCCCATTTCAAATCCGCATCAGAAATATTTTTATACTCATAATATATACAAACAAATGTATTTCCGTTTGAAGCCTTAACGGATGATAGTGTATCTGTTACTACAATATCGCTTACAGTACATTCAACTTTCCCGTCTGTTATTACATCTGACAAATTGACTACAGAGTGAAATACTTTCCCTCCGGGAAATACCTTAGACAAAGTAAAACCTAGTGCAAACGCAGCTATTAAAATCCCTACGAATATACCTATTGTCTTACCTGTTACTTTAAATTTTAAAGCTTCTCTTAAAGGAATATTTTCAATTTCCTCTTCTTCAAAAAACTCGTCTTCATTATTATTTTCAATAACTTGATTTTCTTTTGGCTCAGCGTCATTTAAAACTTGATTTGTTTTAGTATCACTTTTAATTCGCTTTTCAAAATCGATATTTTTAAATATATCATTATCAGAGTAATCAATATCTATATCATTATTGTCATTTTGGTCTATATTATTAAAATTAAAATTTTCAAATATATCTTCTTTTTTTCTTGGTTTCTTTGCTACTTTTCTCACTCTTTTTTTTATCGCCATATTTTCAACCTATTTTATTACTTCCATTCCGCAGAGATAATTTCTAAGAACCTTAGGAACCGTTACACTTCCGTCTTCATTTTGATAATTTTCAAGAACTGCCGCAAAAGTCCTGCCGACAGCCAATGCAGAACCGTTCAATGTATGGACAAAATTAACATTTCCGTCCTTATCTCTGTATCTTATATTAGCTCTTCTTGCCTGATAATCTTCAAAATTAGAACAAGAAGAAATTTCTACGTATCTGTTATAGCTTGGAAGCCATACTTCAATATCATAAGTTTTAGCAGCAGAGAAACCCAAGTCTCCGGTACAAAGCTCTATTACTCTGTATGGAATTTCCAATAAATCCAATATTTTTCTCGCTTCCAAGGTCAAGTCCTCAAGCTCTTCATATGAGTTATCCGGCTTAGCCAACTTAACCAATTCCACTTTATCAAATTGATGATTTCTTATAAGACCTCTCGTATCTCTTCCCGCACTTCCGGCTTCTGCTCTGAAGCATGGCGTATAAGCTGTGAAATATTTAGGAAGATCTTCTTCGTTTAAAATTTCACCTCTATGAATATTCGTAACAGGAACTTCCGCTGTAGGTATCAAAAAATAATCATTATTTTTTATATTAAAAGCGTCTTCTTCAAATTTAGGAAGCTGTCCCGTACCTGTCATTGAAGTTCTGTTTACCATAAAAGGAGGAGAAATCTCAACATAATCATTTTCAATCGTATGAGTATCAAGCATGAACGAAATAAGAGCTCTTTCAAGCTTCGCTCCCATACCGGTAAACATTGAAAATCTCGCTCCGGAAATTTTGACCGCTCTTTCAAAGTCCAGTAATCCAAGGTCAACACCAAGATCCCAGTGTGCTTTAGCTTCAAAATCAAATTCCCTCGGGGTACCTACTTTGATCAGTTCTTTATTGTCATTTTCATCTTTACCGATAGTAACATCTTTATTTGGAGTATTTGGAATAGATAAAATCAAGTCGCTTATCTTTTCTTCAAGTTCACCGACTTTTGAATTAAATTCTTTAACTTCGCCGGAAAGCTCTTTCATTTCCTTTAAAAGCTCACTGACGTCTTTTCCTTCTTTTTTCATCACAGGGATTTGTTTAGAAACTTTATTTTGTTCAGCCTTACCCTCTTCGGCCTTCTTTAAGTATTCTCTTCTTTCAGCGTCCAGCTTAACTATTTCATCGACGCTGTAGTCCCCTCTTCTTCTAAGAAGTTCGTTAACTTCTTCGGTATTGGTTCTAATTCTTTTTATATCTAACATAATATCTCCTAACAAATCACAAATTTATCTTATATTATAATATTTTTTTTATATTAGGTCAACAAGATACTTTTATAATAGGGAAAAAAGAAGGTTTATATACATTCTGCCCAAAATTTATATTTGGGTATTTCATCACTTTGTGATATAATGAAATGATATTTAATAAGGGTGATGTCAGTGGATACGAAAAAAATAGTTAAATTAGTATTTTTAGTAATGATAGATATACTTTTTATGGCGATAACTTATGTTATTTGCAATACTGTATTCAACGCAAATAATTTAGCTATCGACCCTGCTTTTCCAAAGTATATCCCATTACTTATTATAGTTAAACTTTTGATATATTTCATAGCCGGTTTATATAAAGACGAAACAAGAGGAATAATATTCGAAATAGGGAGCGTAACTTTCGCAAACCTATTAGTTTTTATTTTGCTTAGATTTATATTTAAAATAGGAGTTTCTACATATCTTCAGCTAATAGCCTTGACTGTAGATATAATCGTAGAAACTATTTCACGTTCCCTTCTATTAAGCGTTATAGAAGTGGAGGAAATATATGAAGATGATGAAGATAAAGAAGAAGGCTCTCTTCCTCAAGTATTTGATGACCCTATGGATTATAGAGAAGAGCTTAAACTAAATAAGATAAAAAAAGAACTTCTTGAAAACAAGGCAAAACAGGAAGAAAAACAAAAACAAACCGAAGAGTCTTTGAATAGACTCAAGGAAATGGAAGAAAAGCTAAGAAAAAAAGAAGAAGAATTAAAAAGTTTTGAACACACTCTTTCATTAAAGGAATTAAATATTAAACAGGAATTGGAAAAGATTGAGAAAGAAAAACAAGCAGAAAAAGAGTTGGCATTAAAACAAAAACAGAAATCCGAACAGCAAGAAATATTAGACGGCGTCCTTGATAATATTAAAACAATACATACCTCTTTAAATGAACGCTCCAAAATAGTCGATATGCAGGAACATGATTTAATGTTAAAGATGTATGATATAACAAAAAAAGAAATCGAAGTAAAACAAAAAGAAGAGCCAAGAAAGAAAAAGAATTTAAGTGATAAGGAACTTTTGGAAGCTACATATAAAAAAATAGGTCAAAAGAGAAAAAGAACCAATCCATATATAAAACAAAAAACAGTTATTAAAACCGGAGAAAATAAATCAAATAATCAAAAAAATAAAGATAAAAAACTTTCCGAAGCACTTCTTTCAAGTCCTCTTATAAATGATGACAAAAAATTGAAAGCAGAAAACGCAAATGCTTTCCTTAAATCTATGTATGATGATGCAAAAATCACATCTGAAAACAAAGAAATAAAAAGGAAAAGCATATCACAAGAACAATTCGGCGATGATATTTTAAAAACCGATATAAATGTAAATACCGGGGAAAAACCTAAGAAGCAGACAGCTAAAAAACAAAATCAAAAGACTATAAATAAAAATACACAAAATAACAAAACGATTAAAAATAATAAAGTTATAAAAAAAGAAGAACTAAATAGTCATAAGACTAAAAAACAAAATACTGTCAAAAAACCTGAATTTACAGAAGAAGAATTGAAAATCATCAATATGCTCAATGATAATAACAATAAAAATTTAGAGGAAATAAAAAACAAAAAAGACACATCAAAATATATTAAAAATGATAAATCTAAAGAAATCATAAAAGAAAAAGATCAGGTAGATTTACTGTTCTCGGAAGATGATTTTGATAAAATAGCTGATTTAATAGATAAGTTATAGACCATTATATAAACCCACAAAATATAACATTTTGTGGGTTTGTTATGAGGTAAGATAAAATCATGAAAAGATATAAAAAAAAGAAAAAATTTTTTATAATAATAACGTCTATACTGGTAATTCTTTTGCTTATAAACTTTTCCCCCAAAAACAGATATACAATCCTTTTGGACCCGGGTCACGGCGGGAAGTTATCGGCAGATAAAGGGGCTACCGGAGTAGATAAAGAAAAAACATTGGAGTATACTTTAAATGACAGTGTTACATTAAAATTAGCCGAAGCACTGAAAAAAGAAGGTTACAAAGTAAAATTCACAAGAGAACCGGGAAAAGACGAAAAGGAAGTATCTCTTACAAAAAGAACAAAAATAACTAACAGGATCAAGCCTGACTTATTTATAAGTATTCATCATGACTCAACCGGTACAGTAAATAATAAAAGCGGTTATACGATTTATTATTCTTCATATAAAGCAAATATTGATAATGAAGATGTATATGTAGAAGAAGGCGGCAAAAAATATCCGTTTATAAAGGAAGTAATGGAAGACGGAGTCACAACCGTATATTTTTTAGACGCAGCAGAAATAAAGACATCAAAAGGCAGAAGCAGTGTTATCGTCAAAGATAAATCGCTTTGTGAAGAGGCAAAAAAAAGTCTTAAATTTGCAAATATATTGAATGACCAAATGAATAAGCTTGATTATATTACTCCATTGGTGGGAAGTAAAAGAAATGCCGTAAAAGATAATAACTTTAGAGTTCTCAGGATGGCAAACTGCCCAAGTGTACTTATTGAATGCGGTTTTTTATCTAACAAAAATGAAGCAGAACAAATAAAAAAAGAAGAAAATCAAGATAAACTGGTAAATAAAATAGTTAAAAGCGTAAATAAATATTTTTAAATGAATTAAGGAATAAAGTAGTTATGAGAAAAACATTGGGATGTTTAAGAAAAGCAGTACAGGATTATAATATGATAAATGAAAATGAGCATATTTGTGCAGCAGTTTCCGGAGGAAAAGACAGTATGATACTTTTAAAGGCTCTTAAAACTTTTATGTACTTCTCTCCGGTCAAATTCAAGCTGACGGCAATAAGCATAGATGTAGGCTTTGACAACATGGACTTTGAACAGCTAAAAGCTTTCTGCAGTGATTTAGACGTACCCTTAAAAATCGTAAAGACCGATATCGCAAAAATAGTATTCGATGAAAGAAAAGAAAAAAATCCATGCTCATTATGCTCAAAGATGAAGAAAGCAGCTTTAAATGAAACGGCTTTATCTATAGGAAGCAATAAAATTGCATACGGACATCACAGAGATGATTTTATTGAATCTTTTCTTTTAAGTTTATTCTATGAAGGAAGAATACATACTTTCAAACCTGTAACATATTTAGACAGAACAGGAGTATACTCTATAAGGCCTCTATTGTATGCAAAAGAAAAAGATATAATACATGCGGTCAAAACGGAAAATATACCTGTTATAAAAAGCGGATGTCCCGCAGACGGATTTACAAAAAGAGAAGAAATGAAAGAACTGATGAAATATCTAAAAAAACAAATTCCAATGGTGGATGAAAGAATGTTCACGGCAATAAAGAACAACTTAAATAATCTACGCTAATACTATAATATTTAAAACTTTTATTTTATACAAATATCTACATATTGTTTATACGCTAGTTACTATAATTAGTGTATATTTTTTATGGAGAGTAAATGTGGATAAACAAGAAATTTTCAATTATTTAGACGAAGACATTATAAATAAATTATCTTACGAAATAAAAAAGAATATAAAAAAAGATTGTGTTCTGCTTCTGATAGGTACGGATAAATGCATAGGAGATGCATTTGCGCCATTAGTAGGAAGCCTGCTTACAAGTTATAATTATATAAAAAATCCTGTCTATGGAACGATAAAAGAGCCTATACATGCATTAAACATAAAAGAAACCCTAGATGAAATAAAAAACAAATATCCCGACAAACCTATATTCGTAATAGATTCGATGATTTCGGGGAAAGGAAATATAGGAGATATAATTTTACTTAATGAAGGTATTTTCCCGGGAAGTGCTCTTGGAAAGAAATTGCCTCTAAGCGGCGATATTTCACTTACATTAGTCGTAAGCAACAATGAAAAAGACGCGATAAATTCTCTTACCACACTTAGACTAAACAATATTTATGAAATGGCAAAAGTCGTTGCTAATTCTATTTTTATTGCATTAAGTGATTCTCCTTACTGCGTAAGCTCGGCTGTGCTGCAATGAACTTAATTTACTTTTACAAATAAAAAAAGACCATATGGTCTTTTTTATTATGGTTTTAATACGACTTTTAATGCTTCCCCGCTTTTAAGCATTTTCACACCCTTTTCCATATCCTTTAAAGGAAGGATATGAGACACAAGGTTAGCATTGATCATACCTTTAGCAACGACTTCAAATGCTTTTCTAAAGCTGTCAGGAGTAGTGGAAAATCCGCCTATTACTTGTATTTCACTGTAATGAAGAAGGTTCCCATCTAAATTAACAGTTGGATTATCTTTTGGAAGTCCTCCGAATATAAGAAGCTTTCCTTGTTTTCTTAATAAATGTATGCCGTCTTCTATTGTTTTTGATGCCGGAGTAGCGTTTATAACAACATCCGCTCCCATGCCATCAGTAATTTCCATTACTTTTTCTTTTAAATCTTCTTTGGATGTATTTACAAAATGAGTACCGCTGAAAGGCTTACTTTTTTCAAGTCTGGCTTCGCTTCTGTTAGCCATTATTATATTTTTAGCACCTCTAAGTCTTGCGATTTCACTATGAAGACAGCCTAAAGGCCCCGCACCTATGATTACAACGGTATCTCCAAGGGTAACATTAACAAGTTCCTGAGAATTTACAACGCTGGATAATAGTTCAACAACGACCATATCTTCACTTTTTACACCTTCAGGTATTTTAAGGATTTGTCCTCTTTGAACACCTATTCCAGGAATCAACATATACTCGGCGAATCCACCATGCAAGTGATGACCGTATGTAAGTCTGGTATTACATAAGTTCTGCATACCTTTTTCGCAGTAATAACAATTTCCGCATGGAATTACTGGATTTACAATAACTCTTTCCCCAACTTTATAACCTTCTACATCTTCTCCGATTTCTTCGATTATACCAATATTCTCATGACCTAATATAAACGGAAAATCAAGTCCGTTCACCCCTGAAGAATATGTCCTTACATCAGAACCGCAAAGTCCTACTACATCGATCTTTAAAAGGATACCATCTTTTGGACATTCCGGTTTGGGAACATCCTTATAAACAACTTTTTCTTTATCTTCTAATACAAGTGCTTTCATTATTTCCTCCCAAAAGCAAAATTTATTATTTATATTGTATCACAATTATTATCTAAATTTATAATTTTATTTTCCCACACGAAATTTTATAATAAAAAAAGACCGGATATTATCCGATCTTCTTTTTAGGTTATTCCATTTCGGAAATAACTACATCAGCATTTTGATTTTCTGCAATATTTTCTGCTTGTTCAGATTGCTCTTCACTTATAGCAGGTTCTTCGGCTAAAGCTTCTTCACAATTATTTTCTGATGAAATAACTTCTTCTTTGTTTGTTGTATTTTCATTGATAGCTTCTGCTTCTTCATTTGAAGCTTCAGCAGTCTCTACAACTTGTTCATTATCAGATTTTTTTTCATCTTTAATAATGTCTGCTTTAGAACTATTTTCACTAGCTTTTTCTTCCGCTATCTTGATAGTCTTAATAGAATTAGCAGATTTCTCTTTAACGGTTTCTTTAAAGCTGGAACCATCAATGATATTTAAATTGCTGTTTCCGTCATTTTTAGCTTTCACAGTAGCTGTTCCTTCAATATATACTTTATCTTTAGTATTATACTTAGTTACAGTACTTTCGATAGCTTCACCGTTATTATTATTTTTAATTCCACAGTCTGCCCAGAAAATATTGTATTGACCGCTTGCTTTGTCCTTCCAGATCCTATATGTAATACTATCCATATTATCCAAACCAAACTCTTTTAATAAAGCTTCGTTTACATTAGGTGCAAAGTTATATCCATTTGAGTCCAATGATCCATTAAATGTATCACCTTTGCCGCCATGGAAATAATTATACAAATCAGATCCTTCAGCACTAAGTTGTTTTTCTAACCATTCAATTCCGTCTTTTGCTGTTAAAGCAGGTTTAGAAGGTTCTTCAGGTATTTGTGTTTCTTCTTCATTGTCAGGTATAATAGGTTGTTCCGGAGTTACTACTTCGTTTTCCAAGTCAGAAGGTACTTCAGGTTTAACTTCTTCTTTATTTGAATCAGAAGATGTAATAATATCTTTACCGGATACATTAGATACGCTATTATTATTTTGTATAGGTTTTACTATAGGATTACTCATTATACTATCAGCAGAAAGTCTGCTTATAGTATTAGTCCTTACAGTATTACTATTTATCGCATTATTTGCTGCATTTATAACAGATGAGTAACTACTTACAGCATCGGCTTTATTACTTTTATCTTTACCTGATGCTAAAGGGGTCTTGTTATCTGTAATAGATACACTGTCATTTACATTTCTATCAGCAATAAAATTAGGATATACAACACCAAAACCTATTAATAATAAAATCAGAAGTAACGCAATACTTTTTTTACCTTTTAAATATTTGTCATTCTTGCTAATCATTTTTTCTTACCTCATTCAAAATTAATTCAATTAGTAAGACAATTCTATTAGAACTGAATGCAACTGGCTGCCATTTTACAGGCCCTATAGTTTTGCGTCACTGTGTTTCCACAGTTTTGCCCATATTTAATTGTATATTAATTATATACTCAATTTGGTTATTTGTAAAGATATTTTTAATAAATTACCTATTATTTTGTAACTTGTAACTTGCGGGTCAATAAAAAAGAAGAACCGGTTTATTCCGGTTCCTCTTTCGATTTGTATTAAGATTATACTTAATACTTGTTCATAAGTTTCAACAAGTTTCATAATATAATTTAGCATTATTTATAGTAGTTTTTAATTAAATTTCAACATCTTACTTATTTACTTACAATATCTTCGGTCCTCGGCTACTATTACGATCTTCACCTCTGACTTACTACCCAATCGTATTTTTCTTTATTTAACTACTATCTTAATTTCTTTTACAACAGGTTTTATTTTTCTTACAACCAACTATTCTTCTGATTAACTATTTATTAATCTTCCTTCTTTGGAGATTTACTCGTCTCCATATATATAATTAATTATTTTGTGCCTCCCGCACTTACCGCCCTGTTATAAATCTCTTATTTATTATTGATGCTTCCTTATATTACCTCCTCTTGTATCCGCTTATATTAATCCTTAATGTACTTTATATTGAAAAGATTTTTTATAATGTTTATTTCAACATTTTATTTTTTCTTCTCCATACATTTTGGATTTTCAGCCTAAACGTTACACAATATTTAATTTATTTAAGTCTTGTAGATTTCTATATCTCTGAATAAATATAGTTTTAATACTTTCTATATATCTAAAGCTCCACTTTTCCTTTCTTAATTTCGATGAACTTATACATCTTTACTCTTAATTACTTCTAAGTGCTTTTTTAAATAGTATAGACAAATATTAAATAAATCTATTTGACCATTATCCTTTTACTTTCTTTACAGTATCAGAATATTTAAATAAAATTAAATGCAACCTTTTATATCTTAAATAACTTATAGTTGCTGTCATGACCTTCACGACTTGTTAACGTTTTCTATGTCTATATTATATGCAAAATGCTATACGTTTTCAAGGGTTTATAATAAATTTATTTAAAATTTTTAATATGTAACTAAAAAAAATAAAAATAACTTATTTTATTTTCGTTTTCTTATAATAATAAATAAAAAGATACAAAGATATATAAAAAATCGATATAAAATTATCAATTAATTTTATATCGATTTTAATGTTTATAATTAATTTAATAATGAACTACAATAGGATATCCCGCAGAAATATTCCTATAAACTATTCCCGCCTTTTCATAAGGCATATTAACACATCCGTGACTTCCTCCGCTTAAATATATATTTCCGCCAAATGTACCTCGCCATGTAGCGTCATGCATACCTATACCTCCATTAAAAGGCATCCAGTAAGTAACCGGACTTTCATAGTCTGAACCGTCGGCATTTTTACCTTTTAAAGTGGTATGCATAGTTTTATACTTTAAAATATATACTCCCGGAGGTGTCGCAAACCCGGAAGCAACACTTCCGGTAACAATCGGAGTACTGGTAACCATTTCTCCGCCTTTATACAGCCACAACGTCTGATATGTCAAGTCAATTTCAACATAACTATCTCCTATATCATTGGCATTTTTGTATCCTTTTTGAGAATATATTGGCGTTCTGACAACATTTTTCTTTTTCTTTAATATAGAAATCAGTTTTGAGGTTTCTTTATCTTCGTCTATAAAATACCCATAATCTCCGCCGCTCACAGTAATCTTACCTTGCTTTGTGGAATTAAATTCATGATCTGACCATGCAGTATCATATTTTTCAGCTAATTTATGTACATATTTTTTTACAGCTTTTTTATTGACTTTCAAGTCCTTTATATTAATTTTTTTACTTAAGCTCGTTTGTGTAATACCATACATCTTCAAGATTTGCTGCTTTTTAACTTTTACAGTATTGCCGTATATTTTATAAGTTATTTCAGGAAAGTCTAAATTCCTCAAATATTCTTGTTCCTCAAGAAGTAATTTATTCGTTGAAGTAACTTCAGGTTTATCATAAAATTCCTTTTGAGAATAATACATATTAAATTCGCCTTTGGATATATTATTTAAAATCGTACTTTTTACTAATTCTTTATCTATGTTGTTTCCGTAAACTTCTTTAACGATATCGAAATTATCACTGTTTAAATCAATATAAGCATCTTTGGTAATTATCGTATTATCTGTTTTATTAAAAATATTCAAATCTTTAAATTGTTCATTAAATGTTTTATTAACATTTTTGATTTCCATATTTATATTGATATTATTACTAACAATATGTATTTTTCTTAAAAAAGATGTAAGTAGACTTGGATTGAGCTCTGAGTTAATCCTATCCTTAATATCATAAGAGATATCCAAATCAGATAATTCACCCAGTACCTTTGGTTCTTTACTGTTAGTTAAATTATGTTCTAATAAATCTTTAGATAACTTCTCACTATTACTTTTAATTTCTTTTATATCCCAAACCATAGGAAGTGATTTTATTTCTTTTTCATCACTCTCGTAAATAGTAAAATGCTTTTTATTCCACTCTTTAGTTAGTTTCTTTTCTGCTTGATTTACAGTAAGACCGGAACAATCAACATTATTGATTTTAGTTCCATTGGGAAAAGTTTTTACATTATAATTTTTATTTACACACATATAAGATATAAGAGCAATTAATAGTATTGATAAAATAAAAAGTAATCGATATTTTTTTAAAATTTTCATATATAAAACCTTGTAAATAGATTAAATATTATTTAAGTATAGAACTTTAACGATATTCGACTTATTATACCATAAATCGACAAAGATGAAACAAGTAAAAGAATTAAAAAGCCAAAAAGTAATCATAAAATATGTAAAATCTCTTATTCTATTAAAGCTAAATTCTTATACATAATAATATATACAAGAAAATCAAGAAAAAGAACAAAAATCAATAAGTAATAAGTAAATAATTGGTAACAGTATTTTAACAACAATAAAAGCAATAGTGAAAAAATACCACAAAAGCAAATAAAAATAATTATCAAAAAGAGAAACATTATAAAAGTAAAAATAAAAAAAGCCAAGAGTCAGAAAAAAGCCATAAATAATAAAAATAAAACAAAGGAAAATACATAAGGAAAT
>NZ_JANJZK010000008.1 GCF_024623185.1 Anaerofustis stercorihominis | reverse complement strand
TAACAATTTCCCAAAATCCGACCGCGTTAAGAGCCATCACGGCGTTTGAGTGAAAGAATTTTTACCCCTTTTTTGTTTCTTCGGACAAAAAAGGGCGGATCGTAAGGCGGAGCCTTGCAGGGTGCCGGGGTGTAAGGGGCAGAGCCCCTTATTAGGATCGTAAGGCGGAGCCTTGCAGAACGTCGGGTTTTTAAGGGCGGACAGCCCTTAAACTCACTTTTGTAAAAAAGATGTAAAACTTTAGTAAATACTAACCAAAGTATATTGTATAAAAAATGTAAAAAAATATAATGATAGTAAGAAAGGAAGTATAAATAAGGAGATAGAAAAATGAAAAGAAAAAATATTTTGATAGGCGGGATTTGTCTGATGATTGCTGTTTACTTTCTTTTCTCAATGATACCCTCCCTTGCCCTTACCGACATTATACATTCCTCACAGATAAACAAAGACAAAACAAATCCTTACGATATATCGTTAACAAATGAAGAATACTCTTCAAATCCGATAACAGCGGGAAATAAAGAAAATAAAACAAAGGATATAGAAAGAAAATTCAAATTATCCGATGTTAAAGTCATCCATAGCTTTATCGGTGCAAATTGCTATTTCGAGAGAGAATTCACAGATTATGTAAGCATCGGAGGAAAGAAATTGGTATACGATACTTTCAAAACAAAGGAAATCGCAAAGATGAAATACAGTTTCAAAGAAGGTAAATGGATGATAACCGACCATAAAGTAACACAGGATAAATCGTATGAAACAGCTGTAAAAATGTAACTAAAAAGGACGCATAAGCGTCCTTTTATTTATTTTACCTTTACATTCTTAATCTTGCTCCACTCTCCGTAATAAACCTTGCTTCCCACATCTATCCTTCCTCTTACTCTTAATGAATAGATCTTATTCTTTTTAAGCTTTTTGATAGTATATTTCAAATTCTTGGTCGTTACATATTTGTAGTATTTATTGCTGTCTTTTATCTTATAAGCCACGTGATATTTCGTAACTCCCGAACTCTTCTGCGATTTTATAGTAAGAGTCACGGATTTGGATTTGGAAGAAGCCTTTGAAATGGCTCCCTTTTTAGGTTTAATTATAAACCCTTTCTTTACGCTTCCCGCGTAAGTGTTTATCCCGCTAATCGTGACATAAGCTTTTCCCGCTTTGATGTTATTCTGATAACTAAGCTTATAGTCTTTATTCACCTTAAGTGTCTTCTTGCCTATTTTAATTACGGGTTTCTGACCTATCTTCTTGCCGGTATACACTGCTGTCTTTATCCCGCTTATTTTTGCCGACGCAATATTTGGTTTTACACTTATTTTTGCTATTTTACTGTTAATATTTCCCAGGTAATTTTGTACTTTTACAAAGTAATATGTCGTTCCTTCTTTTTTCGCGGAAGGCTTGTAAGAAGCGGTCATGGCTCCTTTTATGGCTTTTGCCCCGCTCACGGAATTCTTGGTATTGCTGTACCATTGATATTTTATATCTCCCCCGCTCGCCTTTACGCTTAAAGCTTTAACAGCCTGATTTTTGTAATAAGTGCTGGATACTACATTGGTCGTGATAACAGGTTTGGTACATTCTATGAATTTGTATCCATTATCCTTTGCATAGCTTTCGGCATAAGACCCTTTGGTGGAATATATGGTAAAGCCGGAAGATTTTGTTCCGAAAACATTTTCCCCTATGACTTCTTTCACGCTTGAAGGGATATATATACCGCTGAGCTTCGTGCAGTCGAAGAATGCATAATCTTCTATTTCTCTGACCGTAGACGGAAGTACAACACCGCTGAGGGTCGGACATTTATAAAATGCCTCTCTGCCTATCTTCGTTATCTTCTTACTTCCCACGGATTCCACTTTTACGCTCTCAGGCAATTCCACCTTTGAAGTAAAACTTCCCTTAACTCCTTTTACGGTAACGTCCCCTGTGTATATGTCATACTGATAAGTGACTTTTCCTCCGCTTAGAGAAACTTCTTCGATGTCGGATAAGATATCAACTCTCGAAACTTTGAAAGCCCTCACTCCGTTTTCGTTTATAAGCATATAATAAACGTTATGCTTCCCTACATCTCGAAACTTCATTATATCCAAAGAGTAATCCTTAGGATTTACGCTTGATTTGTTGGAATACTTGACGCTGTAACCCTTCGGAAGTTCTCTTTCATTTAACCCGAACACGCTTCCGTTATAAGTGGCAGTCGAAACGCTCATGTTAGGAAGTGTACCCATATCGTTTAGTTCAAGTCCGTCTTTATTTATTCCCGTTAAATCAGCCTTCTTTATCATGACTATCCCGTCACCTGAAATATCGAATATGGTCTTTAGATTTGCGTCGCTTTCTTCTATGCTTACCACATCTTTTGAAGCTGTCAATATACCGTCAAGGTCTACTTCTTCATCTATATAAACTTTTCCCTTACTGTTTAGACTTACTCCTTCATCTATCTTAAGCCCCGTATATAACTTCCAAACATTTTCCTTATTTATTTCATAAACGGTCTTGTTCTCGCTTGCGTTCAAAGGCATATCTTTTAGAGAAAATACAATCCCCTCAGCATTTATATTTACGTTCTTCGTCCTGTCAATACTAGGTCCGAGGATTGGCTCATAAACATTTGCCCCCGCTTCGATATTTACATTTACGCTGTTCCTTATAACAGCCTCTCCGCTTGGAGAAGGGTCTGAACCTACGTATAATATCTTTGCGTTACAAGTCTTTGACATATCAAAATCTACATCGTCGTAAAAACCTCTCCAAAGGAAAGCTATTTCTTCAGCGCAGTAAACATTATCCGTAAAGTCCACGTCCACTTTCTTCGTATATCCGTTTTGAGAGCCAATGTTCACTCCCGTATCGAAGTTTGCATTCCTTACCGTACCCTTGATATTTCCCACACTGGTGTATCCTCCGCTTCCGAATACCACCAAGTTTTTAAAGGTCGGTCCGTCTATATCTATATTAATATTATCGAAATTACCTATCTTGGATATTTCGTCTTTACTTCCGGAAGATGAAGTGAAGTATACTTTTCCGCCTTCTTCTTTCATTCCGTTATAATAGTCTAAGCTTCCGCCCTGTCCTCCTCCGTAGACATATCCTCCGAAGGTTATATCTCCCTTTAAGTTAAGGCTTCCGTTATTAAAGAAGTTGTACTCTCCGTTTGCCAGTATACATTCTCCCTGTACGTTCATCATAGAGGACTTTGTATTTGTGACGTTTATCACCGAGTTGTTTTTTACGTTTACGTATCTGACCCCTCCGTAGATCTTATTTACATCGGTATTTGTAACATTAACTGTCATATCGTTTATATCCGCATAATCGCTTGCTCCGTAAATTTCTCCGTTTTCCATTCCCGAGCAGTTGTTTACAGTTACGGATAAATTCCCTCCAACGGATTGGGATGCATTATTGTGATTTGTGACATTGTAAATACCATATATCTTCGTCGTATTGGTAGGTTTCATTGCACAGTTGAGGTAATTCATAACGAGATTTCCTTTGACGATACCGCCGTTATATATACCGTACTGTCCGTTGGTAAGCACCTCTGCATACCTGACGTCCACATTCACGCTCTTGGCTGTTATCTCTTTGTTTTCTCCCTGTCCCTGAATACCGTATACGGAGCCTATCTGACCTCCGCTTACCTTTATATTTATATTCCCTACGCTTAAAGGTCCTCTGTCTTTATCCCCGTACTGAAGCCATGCTCCTCTAAGCTCGGAAGATACTTTACCTCCCAAGATATTTATATTCACATCTGCCTCATTGCCCGTAGCGTTAAGCCCCACAATCTTGCTTACCGTACCGCTGTACATGGTTACGGACGCTTTCTTCACGCTGTGATTTTTATCGTCTCCGTAAACGGTAAGGTTGTCCCTGTCGTATGTAATGCTTTCGCTTCCGTTACTGTAATATACGCTTACCCCGCTGTCGCTTCCGGCTTTTTTTCTTATTTCTATGTCGCTGCCGTTGGCGTATAGGACGCTTCCGGATATTTGGGGAACGAGCTTCCCGTCGTCTTTTATCACGCTCACTTCGCATGAAGCGTATTTGTTGTTTGTACTGTCAAGATTATTTACCGCACATGCGGTTATCTTTGCACTGCCCTCTTTAACGGCGGTTACATTTCCCGTACCGTCCACCGCAGCTACGCTTTCGTCGGAGCTTTCAAAGGTGACCTGATAATCCGCATCCTGATTTGCGTCCACTGTGTATTCAAGCTTTTCGCTTTTTCCTTCTTTTAGGTTAAGTTTATTCTTATTTAGTTTTATAGAATTTATATCCGCTGAGCTTATCTTCAGATTTTCATCTGTGTAATATCCGCCCACATCTATATTTTCTGCATTCGCTATTTCTATCTTATCCGCAAAGTCGGGGCTTTCGCTTCCCCAGTAATTACCGCTTAACTTAAGAGAGTTCATATCTCTTATGCTCCCGCTTACAATGATATATTTTCCCTCGCCCGCAAGCATGGAAGAATTTGAAATATATACTTCGTTATTCTTCCCTTTAAGCATTATAAGGTGTTCTTTTCCCGCGTCCTGAGTTTTTGAATCAACCGCTTTTACCGTGCTGTCGGTTATCGTTAATTTAACGTTGTCGGCGGCTTCGCTGTCTCCCGCTTCCAAAGTGTACTCGGAACTTATGACAGCAAAATCATATCCGTCTGGATTTTCTATACCCGTTAGGACGCTGCCGTTCTTTATGGTTATCACCGCGTTCTTTGCCGCCACTTTTCCCCCGCTGCTTGAAGCGGAGAGAGAAATAGCCCCGTAGCCTTTGATATTTGAATTATCCACGGTAAGTGTATTGTTCGTATCCGAAAGCCTCACGGCGTGGTATTTTTCTGAAGATATATCGGAATTCTTTATATTTATAGTATTATATCCCTTTGCCACCGCTATTCCGTAGGAAGAAGTATCATCGGCGGTCACACTGCACTTATTCAAATTCAAAGCCGAATGGTCCGCCTTAAAAGTGATTGCCTGAGAACCGTTTCCGATACCTTGTACTTTGGAATTTTCCATATTTAAAGTGATACCTTTGGCTTCACCCACAAGTATAGTATCTACTCCTTTATCCCCTGCCTTTTGTGTAAGACCGCAGTTTTTTATATTCACCGTAATGTCGTCATTACCCGAAATAACTATGACGCTTCTGTCCGTCTTATCCGCACTTGCATATTCAAAGTCAACATTATCCAAAGTGACACTTTCGCTTATAAGCACTCTCCCCATAACTTTTGAAGGCTCTTCTCCGCTTCCTTTTATGGTTATGCTTTTATCTATGCTGATCGTCTCGCTGTAAGTTTCTGAAGGAACGCTCACGGTGTCACCGTTATTCGCCGCACTTACCGCTTCGGATATGGTATAAAAATCTCTGCTTAGTGAAGATACCCTTATGCTCTGAGCTTTTTTAAGAGGTTTGTTTTCACTGTCGTAAACAAACTGAGGAACGTTTTTCCCCACTCCGTTGTTGCTCGTCACTTTTATGTAGCTAAGTGTATTGTTCGTATCATCATAATCGAATAATATATTGTCCGTATATGTATATACTTTAAGGCTCGTGATACTTAGAGTATTGTCCTTTATGAGATATTCCAGCTCGATATGACTATCGCTTGCCTGAGTACCGTCAATAACCGCTTTTCCGTCATTATTTATAACTATCTTGTTGCCTTTATCGTCCTTATACGTACCCGCGTATTTTGAATAATCCATAGGCTTGGAAGTTTCTTCCCCCAAATCAATAGACGCTGTCATGGTATAACCGCTGAAACTTTTTGTATCAACGAGCCTTAGATTATCGTAAGAGTCTCTGTTTTGATTAAGATACTCTACAGGTATGGAAAATACAGCCCCTGTATGTTCAACAACGAATACTCCCATGGCATTCTGAAAGCTTATTTCCACATTAGAGAAATCACTTACTTCACATATCTCATTGCTGTAATTAAGCCCCGCAAATTTTTCTATTTCAAAGTTTATAATTTTTTTTGAAGTATCGAGATTTAAATGTCCCTTGTCGAAATAGCCCTGTTCCCCCGGCATATTTATGGAAGAAGCACCGGCTTTATCATCGTCATACCAGTATTTTATTATGACTTCCGCACTCTGTGATACATCCGCCGTACTCTTTACGCTCTTCTCTTTTGTAACGTTTTTTTCTTCTTCACCGCTCTTTTCATTTGTGACCTCTTTGTTTTCTTCTTCGCCCTTGATATCGGCGTTGTTTTCTTCTTTCTGCTCCTCATTCTTCAAAGTCACATCTTCTTGTTGTACCGCCTCGGTATCATTTTTAAAATCGCTTATATCCTCACCTCTGTTTTCCCCCGCAAAAATAGGCGTCGTATATCCTACCACAAGAAAAAAACACAAAAATAACGATATTGATTTCTTCATACCTTTCATAGATTAGCCCCCCTTAACAATAAAGTTACATTTTCTTTTTAAAACGCTGTTATATACATAATTATATAACCATTATACATTTTTTGCAAATATTATATGTCCCCATATATTACCTTTTATGACTTTATCTTCCTTTTTTATGTATTCTTTGTCCTTTCCTTTCTTTTTACATATGTTTACTTTTTATAAATAAATAATCAAAATACAAACAGACGACATTTAATTTATCATATATCCTTTTTTATCCCTTTGAGCGGTAATTAAATCGAATAAATATACTTAAATCACATTAAAAGAACATGATAAAAATAAGACGATAAATCAAATAAAATTATCTTTTATACCCAAGTATACAAAACCCCGAACAGAAATCAGAGAAACAGGGTTTATTTTCTTCTTATTCAAATCATATCCTTTATCTGAATTCAGCCCAAACGAAATCACCAAGCAAACTGAAACCTCCAAACAATAAGAAGTTTATTTCAATTTTTCTTCTGTGATTTAAATTGCATTATAAATACAAAATCACCCATATCAGTGTATATATAACAAAACGGATATCTGCTTTGGGATATACTAAAAAATAAAGGAATATATCCCTTTATTCAGCACTGTGTTATCTAAAAAAGCCCCTAAAAATCCATATCTATTTGACATTTTATCCTCTGCCCTTTAAGATAAAAGAAAACACATATCCCCTATTTATTTTAATAACATCAAAGAAAGGAAAACTTCAATGAGCGAAATACTTACATTTGCAAACAGAGAGGAATTTAGAAAATGGCTGAGTGAAAACCATATGTCGGATATGGGAGTTTGGCTGTTATTTGGTAAATCGGGCGGTCCCCAGACCATAAAAGCCTCTGAGGCACTGGAAGAAGCTCTTTGCTTCGGGTGGATAGACGGACAAATGAAAAGCATTGACGATAAAACTTATAAAAAATATTTTTCTTTAAGAAGAAATAAAAGCAAGTGGTCCGAAAAGAACAAAAAACTTACCGCAAAGCTTGAACAAAAGGGGCTTATGACCGAATACGGAAGAAAGAAAATAGAAGAAGCAAAGCAAAACGGACAGTGGGACGTGCCAAAAGCACCTCCAATTACAAAGGAGCAGGTAGACTGCCTTTCTTATCTCTTGAAAGACCACGAAACCGCTTATTCAAATTTTATGAACATGTCCGAATCGGTAAAGAAAACTTACACCCGTGCATATCTCGATACAAAAACAGCTAAAGGAAAAGAGAAGAGATTATCATGGATGATAGAAAGACTTGATAAAAATTTAAAACCCATGTGATTTTCTTTTTTCTACGCCCCGACCAATGCTGTATATTACGAAGTATATATCTATACAAAGGGATTTATAAGTACATATGTCCCCTTTACTTATATAAGTAAACAATATGTATCGGATATATTTATTTTAAATCATTATTATTTATGATGATTTCATAAGTATATGATTACCGCAAAGCTTATTTTATTTTTCATTTATTATAATAAACGAAACGCCGAGGATAAAGAGAGACTTAAAATTATAATTACCGATACCCTCCATGGCAAAAATCCTTTCGTATGTTAGCCTCTGACTTGATATAAGATATCTATAAAACCGCTAACCTTGTCTTGGTATATTACCGAAGCCTTCTTCTCCCGACCTAAATAACAAGAAGAAAATACCCTTTTTAAACAAGATTTCCACAAGAAAAAGTTTGTTATCTTTTTTTACCGAAACCTTTTTTTACCGGCGCCTTTTAAAAGACCTAACAAACAAAACATTTATAATATAATCAATAAAATTTACCTTTGATATAAACACTTTAATAACTCTATAAATAACTATATTTTATTCTTTTACTTACATCAAAAATCATCATTCTACAGTATCCTGCCTTTAATTTTAATTTTTACCTTTTTAATACTTTTTCACCTATTTGTAACCCTTTTTAGATTTTGGAATATATTAATAGTGAAAAGAATCTAACAAGGGAGGCTTATTTAATTGGCAAATAATTATAAACCATTAGTTCCATACATGCCTTTAGTTCCAAAGGTAGCGAATGCATATGTACCGTTTCAAATGAATACGGATATGTACTCTGCACATGAAGGACTAATGAGACACGGAACAATGTTTGAAGCTTTATATTCACCATTTGAAGGAAATGTAAAAGGGAGTGACGTAATATGCAAATAGATTTAGGATGCGGTTGTTCAGGTCCAACTGACAACGACATTATTGAAGATAACAACAACTCTGTAAACAATAAAACAATGCAGGAAATTTATCACGATATAAAGATGTATACTTTCGCAGCACAGGATACCGCATTATACTTGGATACTCATCCAAACGATACTGTGGTTTTAGACAGACACAACGAATATTCAAAGAAACTAAAAGAAGCTAACGAAGCTTATGAAAAATTCAACAATCCTATCGATAACACAGGTATATCAACAGGATTTTGGCACTATATAGAAGGTCCTTGGGCCGCTCAAAATATGGATTGGGAGGAAGATAAATAATGTGGGTTTATAAAAAAATGTTACAGCATCCCGTTGAAGTATCGGGAAAAGACTTAAAAATGGCTAAAAACGTCCTAACTCAATACGGCGGACCGGACGGAGAACTAGGTGCATCTCTGAGATATCTTACTCAAAGATTTAACATGCCTTTAAAAGAAGGTACGGCTATACTAACCGATATCGGAAGCGAAGAACTGGGACATCTTGAAATGATAGGTACCATATTCTCTAAGCTTGTAGAAGGTGCAACAAAAGACGAACTTATCGAAAGCGGTCTTGCAGGTTACAATATAGAACACGGCTGCAACCCATTCTATTTAAATGTGGACGGTGTTCCTTGGACGGCTGCATATATCGGCTCAAAGGGAGACGCAGAAGTCGATATGTACGAAGATATGGACGCGGAACAAAAAGCAAGGATAACTTACGAAAACCTAATCAAAATGACAGACGATCCTCTTCTTAAAAATACTCTAAGATTTTTAAGAGAAAGAGAAGTAGTTCATTTTCAGCGTTTCGGCGAAGTCCTAAGACTTGTTCAGGAAGACAAAGCAAGAAAGAAAGTATTTTAGTTATTAGTAAACTAAATAAAAAGGCTCGCCTTTAGGCGGGTCTTTTTTATTGAAAATCATTTAACATTTTATATTTTTCATTTTAACAAAATGAATAACTTTAGAAACTTTTCTTTTTTTACCCAATATACTGATAATATTAACACTACCATAAAAAACTCATATCTTATACAAAAACTGTTAAGTAACAAAAAACATTCTTTAAAATTTTTACATAAAAAGGAGACAAAAAACATCTCCTTTGAATTTAAATCATGATAATCTTCTTTATAAAACCTAGTCATATATATCTTACTTCTCAATATCCATCCCCTTATGCGGATAAGAAAGATAATCTATAGCCCAGTATATCCAGTCTTCTTTTTTTATACTCTTTATTATAGGCTTTATATCATTTTGATAATATTCTTCTATATCCTCGTCATATGACATTATTACATTATACCCAAACTTTCCCTTATCTTCACATCCTTCATATGCTTTTTTAAAATCGCTGTAGACTGCAGGGTCTGCAGAACCGTTATCCAAAAACAAATAAGGATTACAGTCTCCCAAATAGTCGAGAATGATATCGTCGTATCTTCCCATAGTCATATAATCTACAAAATAGTACATCAAAACAAACATTTCAAAACTGTTCATCTAACTTTCTTTTTTTAGCATATTGTTTATGCTATGCTCGGGGATATCACTGCCTTTATGTTCTTCATTCAAATAATCTTCGAAAAACCCTATCCAATCTTCCTTTTCCATATTATTAAACGCATTTATTAAAAATGATTTTCCTAATCTCTTTAAAAATTCCTTAACAAAATAATATCCGTAATCCTTATCGCTTCCATAATCCCTATATGCCATTTTAAATGTAAAATATAGTGACGGATCGGAAGAGTCATTTCCATCTCTTGTAACTGGATTTAATAAACCCAAATAATTTTCCAACGCTTCATTATGGTTATGATGCCATTCATCATTTAGTGCATAAAACATCTGAGTATATATTTCAAAAGTATTCATTATTACTTACCTCTTTTTCTATTTTTTCTTAATGGTAAATTTTTCTTATAACCTGTTTCAGGATCCCAATTTCGAGGAGATTTATTAATCCCACCATCATTTAATTTTCCGCTTCTACTTTCTGTCCACATCTGCCTTCCGTCTTTTAATTTTTTTTAAGTGCCAAGTATTCCCATATCTGCTGTCTACTCCTCTATAGTACTTATCATCATTTGCTAAGTAAGTCAAATATCGGACACTGCCCTATAATACTCTCAAGATTAACTCGTTCAAATATTCAAATAAAAATCCTTTTCTCTATTACGGCACAGATTAAAACCTTTTAACTTTTCAATTCAAAACTCACACAAACATAATAAAAACTTAAAATGAATAAATTATTTAAAAATAATTTCACAATAACAAATCTTTTTTTAATATAAGATTAAACAAAAATTGACAAAATTCATTTTTTTTCTAAACTTTATATATTTTTAGGTTACAAATATGCTACCATAATCTAGAAAATTTTACATAAATTTTCCGGGACTTATTTAAGTTTAAATAGGATTTAATCTAAGTTCCTTTTATTTGATTTGTAGTTATACATACCCATACCAAATTAAGGAGGAAAACCATGAATATAAAGAAAGAACTATCAAAACCTTATCTAATGAATGAAAAAATCAGTTTTACCAGAAATCAACTAGAAGAATGCGAGATGTATATTGATAGGCTTTCCCCACTTTTATTTAGCGAAAATACAAATAAAAACCTAAGAGGATTTACACAAAAGGACCAGCTTATAAATCTATTTATATATCGTGACAGACTTATAAACGAAGTAAACACATTGTATAAACATAAACTGGACGTCTGCGATTTGATAGACAGCCTCGAAAACGAGCTCGATAAGCTGATAATGAAGAAACATTATCTGAGCTACGAGTCATGGACAAAAATTTCAGAGGATTTATCCATGACTTACCAAACAGTTTATACTCATCATAAAAAATCACTCAAGGAACTGGAGAAGATGTTCTCATATAAAAAACAAATATAATAAAAAAGACCTCGGAAATAACCGAGGTCTTTTAAAAGAAACAAATAGGCTTTAATTATATGTAATGAAGTTTTTGATAACTCCGCCTTTTGAATGCTCTATAAGAGCCTTTTCAACATCATCAAGTTTATATTCGTTTTGAATAAAATCTTTTTCATCTATAGCATGCATTTTTAATAGTTCAAATGCTTGGTTTACGTATAGAGGTGTAGTATGGAAAACACCTTTTATCGTGATTTGACTGTAGTGAAGTAATTTTGTATCTATAGTAACGGTATCTCCTGCTTTTGTTCCGCCGAAGCAAAGAACAAATCCGCCCGGTCTTGCCATTTGCGTAGTAAGTTCCCAAACTTTTGCAAGCCCCGTAGCTTCCACAGCAACGTCAACGCCTCTTCCTTCGGGAGTAAGAGCCTTTACCGCTTCTATTTGGTCATCTACTTTGCTTATATCTACCAAATCATACGCACCGAGCTTCTTAGCTGTCTCAAGTCTCTTTTCGCTCATATCACATGCGATTACTCTGGCTCCCTTTAAATAAAGAAGTCTTATGAACATAAGTCCGATAGGACCGCAGCCGTTTACTACTACATAATCCCCTTGTTCCACGGGAACATTTGCAGTACCGTAAACCGCACATGAGAATGGTTCTAAGAGTGCCGCTTGTTTGTAGCTCATATCTTCGGGGATATGGAACATGTTTTGTTTTACTATCCTTGATGGAATAAGCTGATACTGTGCATATGCACCGTTTTTACTGTTGTTGATTATGAGATCTTCACACATTGAATGAAGTCCTTTTTTACAGTAATAACATTCATGACAAGGTGCAGAGTTGTGAGATACTACTCTGTCTCCCACTTTGAATTTGGTCACACCTTCGCCTACCGCATAAACGGTACCGCTGGCTTCGTGCCCCAAAGGGAACGGAGGTGTCATTAGAGGATAACCCCTCTTATAACTCTTAACGTCAGTTCCGCATGTAAGTGATACTTCGTTCTTGATAACTACATCACCCGGTCCCGGTACGGGGATTTCGGCTTCTTCGATTCTTAAGTCTTCAGGGTCGTATAAAACCGCTCTTTTCATTTTGCTCATCATTTTTCTCCTTCATATACGTTTATTGATTAATTTCATTATATCACTAATATCAAAATAATCAACAAATTTCTACTCTTTTGTAATAATATTTTACTTAAAAATATTACAAATGTCACACATGGACAATTAATATATATTACAATCAAGGTCATTTTATGATATAATAAATAAAATCACTTTAAAGGAGAAAATAATTGAAAGCAGCGTTTTATACACTTGGGTGCAGAGTAAACAGCTACGACACTCAAACGATGATCGAATTATTTAAGACAAACGGATACGAAATAGTAGATGCCCATGAAAAGGCTGATGTTTATATTATAAATACCTGTGCGGTAACAAACGAAAGCGAAAGAAAAAGCAAGCAGATAGTAAGAAGACTTAAAAAACAAAACGAAAATGCCATAACGGTACTGACAGGCTGCTTCGCCGAGAGTAACTTCGAAGAAGCAAAGAAGGTAGACAGTGCGGATATAGTCTGCGGTACGCATAAAAGAGAAAAAATAATCGACTACATAAATCAGTTCAAAGAAAAACAAAGTAAAGTATATAATCTGGAAGAAGACAGCAGAGAATTCGATAAAGTCGGTATCACCACATACGACGGTAAAAGCAGAGCATTCATAAAGGTACAGGACGGCTGCAACATGTTTTGCACATACTGTATCATCCCCTATGCCAGAGGTGTCCTTAAAAATGCAAGTGTGGAAAAGGTACTGTCGCAAATCGACGCTTTAAGCAAAAAGGGGTACAGAGAAGTAGTGATAACGGGAATACACGTAGCTTCGTATAAAGCGGATACGGGAGAGAACCTGATAGACCTGTTGGAACTTATAGATAAAGAAAATAAAATAGACAGAATAAGGCTGGGGTCCTTGGAGCCTAAACTGCTAACGGATACATTCCTAAATAGGCTCAGTAAGCTTAAATCATTCTGCCCTCATTTTCATATATCCCTCCAAAGCGGCTGTGATAAGACTTTAAAGGAAATGAACAGAAAATATACAACAGAAGAGTATATGGAAATAGTACAGAGAGTAAGAAAATACTTCGATGATCCGGGGATAACCACGGATATAATAGTGGGCTTCCCGAACGAAACAGACGAAGATTTTGAAATAACAAAAGAGTTTACCGATAAGGTCGGCTTTTCGTATGTACATATTTTCCCTTATTCTCCAAAGCACGGTACGCCCGCAAGCGAAATGAACAATCAAATCACAAAAGAAGTCAAGTCCAAAAGGGCAAAAGAACTTAAAGAAGTAATGGAAAACAAAAGAGAAGACTTCCTTGATGATATGATAGGAAAAAGAGAAAAAGTACTTATAGAAAAGAAGCTCAATGATGATATGTACGAGGGCTACAGCGAAAACTACATATATGTGGAAGTAAAAAGCGATAAAGATATATTCAATAAAATAGTCGATGTCAGAATAACAGAAAAAACACCGACACATTTAAGGGGTGAAATAATATGAAAGTAGATTTGCACATTCATTCAAATGCCAGCTCCGACGGGGAAGTAAGTGTAAGTGACATAATAGATATGTCAATAAAAGAAGATCTTAAATACATAGCCATTGCGGACCACGAAAGCATAGATAACGTACAAAATGCTCTCGACTACGCAAAATACAAAGACATCACGGTCATACCCGCAGCGGAAATATTCGTCTCTCATAAGGGCAAACTCCTTCATATGCTGGGGTATGGTATAGATATAAAAGACGAAGCACTGAATGAAGAAATAGCAAAGATTTGGAAAGGCAGAAAAGAAGGCGTAAAAAAACAAATAGACCTAATAAGAAGCAAAGGACTTAAAATAGAAGAAAAAGAAGTATTCGACTACGCTACGGGAGATATACCTCTGCTTTCGGCTTATATACATGCAATACTCATTGAAGAAGAAAACAGAAATCATAGACTGGTACACGGTCTTACAGACGATATCGACAGTATCATCACCCTTTCAAGAGAAGCCTTCGGAGTGGGAAAAGAATTATACGCTCCGACCTATATGCCCTCAAGCGAACACCTTATAAAAGTGATAATAAATGCGGGAGGAGTTCCGGTCATAGCTCACCCGGGAGTGGATATAAAAGACGAAATACATATCTTAGATGAACTCAAAGAGTATGGGATAAAAGGAGTGGAAGCCTACTATACATCCCACACAGAAGAACAAAGCGAAATGTACAGAAAATACGCCGTTGATAACGGACTATTCTATACCTGCGGAAGCGACTTCCACGGAAGTTTCAAGCCTAAAAACAAGCTGGGCTGTGTGCAGACGGATAATAATGAACAGGCAATAGAAGGGATATATAAATATTCAAGGAATTTGTAATTTGATACTCCCCGCCTCGGGGCACTACGCCTCGCTTCGCGAGATTCCGCGCCCCAAAACCACCTCACCACAGCATGATAGTCTCCATGAAACTTTCAAACAACATACAAATAAAAAACACCCCAAAGGGTGTTTTTTATTATTTTACTTTTACCTTATATACTTTACTGTAGCTTCCTTTATAACTTCCGTACACTGCTCTTACTTTATAATAATAAACTTTCTTTGACTTGAGCTTTTTATTTACATATTTTCTGGAAGCGGTCTTTTTAATTTTCTTAAATCCTTTGTTCTTCTTCGTGGAACGGTAGATTTCATAATGTTTGGCTCCTCCCGTTTTAGCAATGGATATCGTGACTTTCTTTTTACCTGCTTTAAGTTTTATTTTTGAAACTTTCTTAGGTAGAACCTTTACGGTAGCTTTTGCAGACTTCCTGCTGCCGTCCTTTGCGGTGGCATAAATATAAGCCTTGCCCGGAGATTTAAAGTACACCTTTCCCGAAGCATTTACAGTCGCCACCTTCGTATTTGAACTCTTCCAGCTTACACTTCTGTTTGATGCATTTGCGGGATAAACGCTTGCTTTAAGGTAATAACTTCCGCCCATTACCATAGTCTTACCCGATGAATTCAGCCTCACTAGGGAAACCCCTTTTAACTTAGGTATCACGTAATCATATCTATGTCTTGCATCGTTGGCACATATATAAGTCCCGAAGCCTTCCTGATATATTGTAGGTTTGATTGTGGTAAACAATACGTATTTATGTCCCAGAGGTTTTATAACGGTGTAGCCTAATTTCCCGCACTGTGAACATTCAAATAAATTGCTGCCTTCCATAGTACAAGTCGGATAATCGTAAATACCTTGATAGATATAATCATGGTCTATCATGTCGGTATAATCATCATAATTGATATCCCCGCAGTCTTTACACTTATACTGAGTATATCCCTCGCTTGTACAGGTTGGTTTTATGACTTTATATTTAGCATAATCATGAGGCGTCTTACCGATTTCTTCGGTCTTCGTCCTTTTGCATACCGAACACGTATAAGTCTTTTCTCCTTTTTTCGTACAAGTCGCAGGCGTAGTTATGACTCCGCTGTCATATTTATGATTTCCCGTAGCGGTTATCTTGACTTGATCCGTAAATGCATCACATCTTATGCAGTGTCTCGATTTAAGCCCCTCTTCGACACATGTAGCTTCTTTATCCGTTGTATATTCCTTGGAGTATTCATGTCCCAAAGCCGGTACGGGAGTTATTTTACTTCTTTCATCACATCTTATACAGTACTTCGATTTTTCTCCCTTTAACGTACATGTCGGTTCTTTATCTATTTTGAAGTCAGCGGAATAATCGTGACCAAGTGCAGGGACGGAAGTTATTTCACCTCTTTCATCACATCTTGTACAGTATTTTGATTTTTCTCCTTCGTCTGTGCATGTAGGTTCTTTATCTACTATAAATTCTGAGGAATAATCATGGGCAATCACAGATACTTCTGTAATTTCACTCTTCGCGTCACATCTCTTACAATGCTTTGATTTCTCACCGGGAACAGTACAAGTAGGATCTTTATCTATTGTAAACTCGGTGGAATAATCGTGACCAAGTGCAGGAATAGCAATATTAAATGTTCCTTCACAAATTTTACATATTACTCTTTTCTCCCCCTCTTCGGTACATGTCGCTTCCCTTACGATTTCCAAATCATTAAAATCATGTTCGCTGCATTCATTAAATGCTATAGATAATGAAACGGCATTATTCGGCATAACAAATGTATACGGAGAATCAACTCTTGTATTGTTATATTTCATCACCGGAATGAAAGAAGCTTTGGGAGTTACGGAAACTGTGACTTCATCCGCACTTTTAATATACTTATTCCCATTATGCTCAATTATATTTCCTTTGACTTCATAATCTCCATTTTCGGGATTATCAACGGTCAAATCAAATAATGAATATAATTCTATAGGATTATTAAGAACCATACTTTCTGATGAATTATTATATAATTTAAAGCCTTCTTTTACAGTTGTAAAAATATTATGCTCAATAGAAGTAACATTTTTTGGAATTATAAATTCATCCATACCGATACAATTCTCAAAAGCTTTCAAACCTATTTTTTTCAAATTATCCCCTAAATCAATACCTTTCAAACTGATACAGTCAGTAAAAGCATTCATCCCGATCGAACTAATCCCCTCAGATGATTTTATATCTGTTAACTTTGAACAACCATCAAAAGCTCCCTGAGGTATTTCTACAGATGCCCCAAGAAAATCCGCACTTACTAAATTTGTACAGTCCGTAAAGCAATAAAAACCTATTGATGTAACGGTTTGAGGGATTTTAATACTCGTAAGAGAAGTATTTCCCGCAAATGCTCTCGGAGATATTACCCTAACACTTTCCGGAACTTGATAATCACCTAATTGTGCATCATTTAAAACTAAAATAAGATTAGTTTTATCCTTACTGAATAAAATCGAATTGTCTTTTGAGAAATTAGCACAATCAGAGGGAACAATTAAATTTTGTAAATCGGTATACATAAATGCGTTTTCACCCAAAGTTATCAGATGAACCGGTATATTTATTTCCCTTAAATTTGAACTATTATAAAAAGCCTTCTTTCCAAGCTCTTCTAATCCATCAGGCAATGTTAAACTATTTATAGATCGGCAATTTGAAAAAGCACTCTCACCGATAAATTTCAAATTATAACTCAGCGTTATATTTTTGAGTTCCCAGCATGCAGTGAAAGCTTCGTCCCCTATTGATGATACAGTATTTGGAAGTATGACATTATCAAGATTATTACACATATAAAAAGCTCTTTGCCCAATATCTGTAAGCCCTTCCGGAATAGTTATATCCGTAAGGCTCGTACAATTTTGAAATGCTCCTACATTAATAGTCTTAACACTTGAAGTCAAAACGACTTTTGTTAACTTTTTACAATCCTTAAATATATACCCATCGACACAGTCAACATTATTCGACCATACTACGCTTTCTATATCCTTTTTATTTAAAAATGTATCCTGTGCAACAATAGTTACATTTTTCCCGTGATAAGTATCGGGTATAACGACATTCAATGACGTCCCATGATACTCGTTTATTCCTACGGTACCATCATCATTTTCAACGTATGTAAAGTCCTCCGGACTGCTTACATCCTCTCCACTCTCTGCCGCAAAGGCAAATGTACTTATTGATAAAATTGAAAAAATCATCAATAGCAACAAAATCAACTTCTTCTTCATCTTGATTTCCCCTTTAATATAAGTTTTGTCTTTATATTTATTACACATCCAAAAGTAATATTATACAAGATTAAGTAGGATTAGATAATAAAAAAGGATACCTTTTGATATCTTTATCTCATCATAACAAACTGCTTGAAAGTATTTCCTATAAAGTCAAATGCCCCGACTCTTTGGATATCTTCGCTCGCAATCAAATCCGAAGTGCCTATGACTTTATCGCCGTCGCTTACAGTGACCGTCCCTAGCTTATCTCCCTTTTTAACGGGAGCGTTTATCTTTTTACTGTCAAGCTTTACATCGGATTTATATTCCTTATTTTCGTTCTTATTCATCAGGGTAGATATGCTGTCTTTTGCTACAACGCTTACCTTGTCTTTATTTCCCTTATTCACCTCTACATCTGCGACTATATGTTATTAATCAGAATTTAATATAATTGAACATAAATATTTTTAAAATACAATCAATAACTTAAATTAATTATAAACAGCCTTAACAGATTGTTGCATTATTGCAATGAAATATGACAACAAAACAAGATATTTCCACACTAAAACTTTTCAAAACCTTTTATTTACCTTAAATGTTTACTTGGCACGAGTTTTGCTGTATATATTTATAGAAAAATAAAACCAACCTACCCCAAATAAAAAAGAAAGAAGGTAAATATTATGCCACTAATGACAGGAAAAGAATATATAGAAAGTATAAGGAAATTAAATTTACAAGTTTATATGTTCGGTAAAAAAGTTGAAAACCCGGTAGACAATCCAATACTCAGACCATCACTTAACTCTGTAAGAGCTACATATGATTTAGCATTAATGCCTGAATATGAAGACTTAATGACAGTTACTTTAGATGACGGAAGAAAGATAAACAGATTTACAAATATACATAGAAGTGCCGATGACCTAGTTAAAAAGGTTAAAATGCAGCGCCTATGCGGACAAAAGACTGCATCTTGTTTTCAAAGATGTGTAGGAATGGACGCTTTTAATGCTGTCTACAGTACGACTTATGAAACAGATGAAGCATACGGAACACATTATCATGAAAACTTTAAAAAGTTTATGAAATATTGTCAGGATGAAGACCTCGTAATTGACGGAGCTATGACAGACCCTAAAGGAGACAGAGGATTGGCACCTTCAGCACAGGAAGATCCTGATTTATATTTAAGAGTAGTAGAAAGAAGAGAAGACGGTATTGTTGTAAGAGGAGCAAAAGCACATCAAACAGGGATTATAAATTCGCATGAAGTACTTGTAATGCCAACAGTCAGTATGGGAGAAAATGATAAAGATTATGCGGTTTCTTTCGCAGTACCTACAGATACAAAAGGTATTTTAATGGTAATAGGAAGACAATCTTGTGATACAAGAAAATTGGAAGATTCAGATATAGATGTCGGTAATGTAGAATACGGCGGAATGGAAGCGCTTGTAATATTTGATGATGTATTTGTTCCAAATGACAGGATATTCATGAACGGTGAATATGACTTTTCAGGAATGCTTGTAGAAAGATTTGCAGGATATCACAGACAATCTTACGGCGGATGTAAAGTTGGTGTTGGCGATGTATTGATCGGTGCATCTGCACTTGTAGCAGATTATAACGGAGCCGCAAGAGCATCACACATCAAAGATAAATTAATAGAAATGACTCATCTTAATGAAACTCTTTATTGCTGCGGTATTGCTTGCTCATCCGAAGGACAGGAAACTAAATCGGGGAATTACATCATAGATTTACTTCTTGCAAATGTATGTAAACAAAATGTAACAAGATTTCCTTACGAAATCGCAAGACTTGCAGAAGATATTGCCGGAGGTATCATGGTTACAGCGCCTTCAGAAAAAGATTTAAAATCTCCTGAAGTAGGAAAATATGTTGAAAAGTATTTCAAGGGAGTATCAAGTGTATCTACAGAAAACAGACTAAGAATATTAAGATTAATCGAAAACTTAACATTAGGTACAGCAGCAGTCGGATACAGAACAGAATCGCTTCATGGTGCAGGTTCACCACAAGCTCAGAGAATAATGATTGCAAGACAGGGCAATATGAATATGAAAAAAGAACTTGCAAAAGATATAGCAGGAATTAAGGAATAAAGCTAACTTTTCTTTAAATGGGCACTGCTTTGATTTATTTAACCTCGATATCTTATATCAAAGCAGTGCAATATTTTTATTAAGGAGAGAAAAATGGATTTAAAACAAATATATAACTCTAAAATCAAAAGCGGAGATGAAGCTGTTAAATTTATAAAATCCGGAAATAGAGTAGTGATTGCCCATGCAGTCGGAGAGCCTGTTTACGTAGTGGATAAAATGGTTGAACATCACAAAGATTATAAAGACGTAGAGATCGTTCAGCTGGTTCCTATGGGACATTCTCTATATGCAAAGGAAGAAATGAAAGAACACTTCAGACTAAATGCTTTTTTTCTAGGGGGGAATACAAGAGATGCAGTATATGAAGGAAGAGGAGATTTTACTCCATGTTTCTTTTATCAAATACCTCAGTTATTTAGAACAAGCTTACCTATTGATGTAGCCTTGGTTACGGTATCCCCTCCCGATGAAAACGGATTTTGCAGTCTTGGAACTTCATGTGACTATACAAAACCGGCAGCAGAAGCCGCTAAACTTGTAATTGCACAAGTAAATAAAAAAATGCCGAGAACCCTTGGAGACGGGTTTATACATATAAATGACATTGATGTAATAGTCGAACACGATGAACAAGTTCCCGAACTTCCAAATCCTAAAATTACGGATGTGGAAATGAAAATCGGTGAGAACTGTGCGAAACTTATAAATGACGGTGATACACTTCAGCTCGGTATAGGGGCAATACCGGATGCGGTACTAAAATTTCTTACTCATAAAAAAGACCTCGGAATTCATTCGGAAATGATTTCTGACGGAGTCATGGAACTATATGAAATGGGAGTAATAAACTGTAAAAAGAAAAATTTACATAAAGGAAAAATGGTCGTTGCATTTTTAATGGGAACACAAAAACTATACGAATTTGTCCATGACAATCCGGCCATAAGCATGATGGATATCGAATATGTAAATAATCCTATAGTAATAGGTCAAAATGATAATATGGTTTCTGTTAACTCTGCTCTTCAAGTAGATTTAATGGGACAAGTCTGTGCGGAAGCAATGGGACTTAAACAATTCAGCGGTATAGGCGGACAAGTAGACTTCATAAGAGGTGCAGCTTTTTCAAAAGGCGGGAAATCAATACTGGCATTCCCTTCTACTGCCAAAAAAGGGACTATATCCAAAATAGTTCCATTCCTTACAGAAGGAAGTGCGGTAACGACCTCAAGAACAGATGTCGATTATATCGTTACAGAACATGGTATAGCACATTTAAAAGGACAAACATTAAAAGAAAGAGCAAGAAGACTTATAAATATCGCAGACCCTAATTTTAGGGATGAATTAATAATTGAATTTGCAAAAAGATTTAAAGAAAACTTCTAATATTATATAAAATAAAGTACCGACGTAAAGTAGGTGCTTTATTTTATTGACAAATTACATTGGAAGGAATTCAATTACATTAATAATACCAAATATTATTTACTTCTATAATAATATTTAAGTATATATAAAACTATAACAAAAATTATAATTTATCCATATTATATTAATAAATGGATAAAAAGGTAAGGTAATTATCAATGATACGATTTATTATATTCGTTATTTTAATACTATCAGGTATAGTATTTATAAAAAATTACGCAATAAAACTTACATCAGAATGTACTGATAACAAGTATGAGATGATAGAAAAAGTAGAAGTAAAAGATAAAAATAAAAATAATTATAAATACGAAAGGCTTATTAAAATTAAAAGTATATCTTGCAGAAATGATGCAATTAGACTCGAAAATAAATTTAATGAAATGGATGGTATATGGGCTAAGGCGAATCTTTATAATAATTCAATAGATATCTTAATGAAAGAAGAGATTGACGAACCAATTATAAAAAAAATTATAACCGATGAAGGATACATAGTAACAAAAATTATATAAATATAAAAAGGAAGTAATATTTTATTAATTTACTTCCTTTTATTCTCTCCTATTATATGAAGTTGGGATATTTAATTCTTTCCTATATTTGCTTACAGTCCTTCTGGAAATAGTTATATTTTTGTTATTTAATATATTAACGATCTCATCATCACTATAAGGTTTCTTTTTATTTTCTTCTTCTATTATCTCTTTTATCTTCTGTTTTACATCCTCTGAAGTTAGGTCAATATTCCCACCATAAGAATTATAAGAAGAAAACAAATTTCTCATGTTTACAATCCCAATAGGAGTACTTATATACTTATTTTTCACAGCTCTGCTCACAGTTGAAACATTCATATCAATTTCATCCGCAATTTCACTTAAAGTCATCGACATGATTTTCCCATTTCCTCGGAAATATTTTTCTTGTCTGCTTATTACGACTTTTGTAATATTTAAAATCGTATTCCTTCTCTGCTCTATACAATTTAAAATAAATCTGCATTTAGATAATTTTTCTTTAAAATACTCTTTTAATTCTTTATCTTCACTGATATCAATAAGCTTTAAATAATAATCACTGATATAATAATTATTTATCCAGTTATCGTTTAATTCTATATTCCAATTATTATTTTCATAAGTTATTATAATATCAGGATTTATATAAATAGGTTTTGAAAGTTTTATATTCATAAGCGGTTTTGGATTTAAACACTTTATCGCATAAATATATTTTCTGACTTCCAATCTGCTAAGTTTTAGTTCTTTGGAAATTTTACTTACATTATCCACAGACACTTCATTCAAATAATTACTAATAATTGTTTCTATATTTTTGTCATATATATTATTTTTCTTTACCTGAACAAGTAAACATTCTTTTAAATCCCTGGAAAATATTCCATAAGGCTCTAATTCTTTTAAAATATTAAAACATTTATTTATTTCATCAACTTTATATCCGGAAATTACAGCTATCTCTTTTAAATCGTAATTAAAATATCCGTTATCATCAAGACAATCGATTAAAAATTCCATAATTTTTAATTCTCTTTTAGAATAATCATTAAAGTTCAATTGATATAATATCAAATGTTTAATATCAATTTCATCAGTGTTTTCAGTTTCCAGATAATTTATATTTTCTTTGGAATGCTGCCTGGTACTGGGGATATCCATATTTTTTATATCAAAAGTGATATCATCATTATTCTCACTTTTAGTCTCAAGAAGAGGATTTTCAAGATATTCCTTATATAAAAATTCACTCAACTCCAAATTATCCATACTTAAAAGACTTAGTGACATTACCTGAGCCTGAGATAATACCTGTACCTGAGATATATTATGTTCTTGTTTTATATCCATATATCCTCCATTATGAAAAAGGAGCATCCTAAGATACTCCTCTTTTCCTGAAAAGTATTTCTACTTTTCATTATGTGATTTTATGATTATATTAAGCGTTTTTAATAGCTTCTGTTAATAATGGAACTATTTTATTTAAATCGCCAACTACACCATAATCAGCAAAGCTAAAAATAGGAGCAGATTCATCTTTATTTATCGCAATGATAAGATCAGATTCTTCCATACCTGCAGCATGTTGAATAGCACCTGAAATACCGATAGCAAAGTAAACGTTAGGTCTAACTGTTTTACCTGTTTGACCTACTTGGATATCTTTAGCTACCCAACCGGCGTCAACACAAGCTCTTGAAGCAGAAACTTCACCGCCGATAGCTTCAGCTAAATCTTCCAATAACTTGAAGTTTTCAGCACTGCCAACACCACGTCCGCCTGATACTAAGATCTTAGCTTCAGAAATATCAACTTTATCTTTTACAGCTTTAACAACTTCTAATACTTCTACGCATTTGTTGTTTTTAGCAAAGTCAACTTTTACTTCTTCTACGTTAGCTTTTACATCTTTTGGTTCGATTTTTTGCATAACGCCGGGTCTTACTGTAGCCATTTGTGGTTTGTTATCAGGACAAACGATTGTTGCCATTAAGTTACCGCCGAATGCAGGTCTTGTAGCGTTTAAGAAAAGTTTACCTTCGTAACCTTTGTTTACGTTACCTAGTGCATTTTTAAATTCATCGATTTCAAGAACTGTACAGTCAGCTGTTAAGCCTGTAGCAACTCTTGCAGATACTCTAGGAGCTAAATCTCTACCGATTGCTGTAGCACCGTAAAGTACGATGTCAGGTTTGTAATTTTTAATTATTTCATCCATAGCGTGTGCATATGGTTCAGTTGTATATGTTTCTAAAGCAGGATCATCTACTACTAATACTTTATCTGCACCATATTTAGCTAATTCGTCAGCTAATCCTTTTACGTCTTTACCTAAAAGAACAGCTGTAACGTCTGTTTTTAAAGCAGCAGCAAGCTTTGTAGCTTCACTTGTTAATTCTAAAGCAACATTGTTGATTACACCATCAACTTGTTGCGCGAAGACAAATACGCCTTTATATTCTTCAAAACTCATTATTTCAATTTCCTTTCCTAATTAATTAGATAATATGTTTTTCCTTTAATTTTCCTACAAGGTATTCAGAAGCTGCATCAGCATCTAATTCAACCTTTTCACCTGCAGCTTTAACAGCTTTAGGGAATGATTTAGCAACGTTTGTAGGAGAACCGGCTTTACCGATTTTTTCATCTTCAATATCAACATCTTTTCTTGTAATGATTTGGATGTCTTTCTTGAATGCATCAAAAATTCCGCCCGGTGTCATATATCTTGCTTTGTTTAAATCGCCAAGAGCTGTGATTAGGCAAGGCATTTGAGCTTTTTCTACATGATAACCGTCATCGTATTGTCTTTCGACTGTGATGCTGTCATCTGTTACTTCAACAACTTTTTGAACATAAGAAATATTAGGGATATCTAAATGTTCTGCAATTTGTGGTCCAACCTGAGCTGTATCACCGTCGATAGCTTGTCTACCGGCAATGATTAAATCGTAATCCAATGTTTTGATAGCAGCAGCTAATGTATTTGATGTTGCAAGAGTATCAGCGCCACCGAATGGTCTGTCTGTTACTAATACACCTTTATCAGCTCCCATAGCAAAAGCTTCTCTTAAGATTTCTTCTGCAGCAGGAAGACCCATTGTAATAACAGTTACTTCTGCGCCAGTTTTATCTTTGATTTGAAGTGCAGCTTCAAGACCGGCTTTATCGTCTGGGTTCATGATAGCAGGAACGCCTTCTCTGATTAGAGTACCTGTTTTTTGATCAATTCTAACTTCATTTGTATCTGGAACTTGCTTAGCGCAAACTACAATTTTCACTATACTTCTCTCCTTTTCCTCTTATTATAATAAGCTTCCTGAGATTACCATTCTTTGTACTTCTGAAGTACCTTCATAGATTTCAGTAATCTTAGCGTCTCTCATCATACGTTCAACGTCATATTCTCTTGTGTAACCATATCCACCGTGAAGTTGAACAGCTTTAGTAGTAACATCCATAGCAACTTCAGCAGCATATAATTTAGCCATAGCAGCTTCAACAGAGAATCTCTTTTGAGTATCCTTAGCAATAGCAGCTTTGTATACTAACATTCTAGCAGCTTCTACTTGTGTTGCCATATCAGCAATTTGGAATTGTGTATTTTGGAATTTAGCGATAGGTCTTCCGAATTGTTTTCTTTCTTTAACGAATTCGATTGTAGCATCTAAAGCACCTTGAGCTAAACCAAGAGCCTGACATGCAATACCGATTCTACCGCCATCAAGAGTTTGCATAGCAATACC
This sequence comes from Anaerofustis stercorihominis, assembly GCF_024623185.1. Taxonomy (GTDB): domain Bacteria; phylum Bacillota; class Clostridia; order Eubacteriales; family Anaerofustaceae; genus Anaerofustis. Next base: position 78,892 of record NZ_JANJZK010000008.1, on the reverse strand, counting down.
AAATCCTCTACCTTCTTGACCAAGAAGGTTTTCTTTAGGAATTCTGCAATCTGTAAAGATTAATTCATATGTAGAAGAACCTCTGATACCCATTTTCTTTTCTTTTGTACCAAAAGTGAAACCAGGTGTTCCCTTTTCTACGATAAATGCAGAGATACCTTTTGTACCTTTAGACTTATCAGTCATTGCAAATATTACATATGTATCAGCTTCTTTACCGTTTGTGATAAAGATTTTTGATCCGTTAAGTACATATTCATCTCCGTCTAAAACGGCTTTTGTTTGTTGCCCTGATGCGTCTGTACCTGCGTTTGGTTCAGTTAAACCGAATGCACCAAGTTTTTCGCCACTGATAAGTGGTCTTAAATATTTTTCTTTTTGTTCCGGTGTACCAAATTTTTCAATCGGACCAGCACCTAATGATGTATGTGCTGAAACGATAACACCTGTAGTACCGCATACTCTTGATAATTCTTCAACACATATAGCATATGTTAGAGAGTCACAGCCTTGTCCGCCGTATTCTTTAGGCATAGGAATTCCAAGGAATCCTAATTTTTGCATTTTTGCAACAGTTTCACTAGGGAAAACTTCTGTTTCATCTACCTCTTGAGCTAGAGGTTTTACTTCTGTTTCAGCGAATTCTCTGAAAAGAGTTCTCGCCATTTCATGCTCTTTACTTAATGTAAAATCCATTTGTTTTGAATCCTCCTATTTATAATCATAAAATCCTTTGCCAGATTTTTGACCTAATTGACCGCCACGTACCATTTTCTTAAGTAATGTGTGTGGACGATATTTAGGGTCACCAGTTTCAGTGAAAAGTACATTCATAATTGCTAAGCAAATATCAAGACCAATCATATCACCTAATGCTAAAGGTCCCATTGGATGGTTAGCACCAAGTTTCATAGCCGCGTCAATACCTTCTACACTGGCAACGCCTTCAGCGTAAATACCGATAGCTTCATTAATCATAGGAATTAAGATTCTGTTTACTACAAAGCCAGGAGCTTCAGCAACTTCTACCGGAGTTTTACCGATTTCTTCAGAAATTTTCTTAATTTTATCCACTGTTTCAGCCGGAGTATTTAAACCTGCGATAACTTCTACCAATTTCATTACAGGAGCTGGATTGAAGAAGTGCATACCGATGATTGGTCTGTTTACACCTGCTCCAATTTCTGTAACAGAAAGTGATGAAGTGTTTGTAGCGAAGATACAATCTTCTTTACAAATTTTATCTAATTCTTTGAATGTGTCTTGTTTGATAGACATAACTTCAAGTACAGCTTCTACGATCAAATCGCAGTCACCGCAAATATCTTTAACACCTGTTGTGATTTTTCCTAAGATTTCGTCAGCTTTGGCTTGTTCCATCTTGCCTCTTGCTACTCTTTTGTTTAAACCTGTTTCGATTCTTTTTTTACCGTTTGCTGCAAATTCTTCGTTAATATCACATAAGCAAACTTCATAACCTTCTGTTTGTGCGAATGCTTGAGCAATACCTGAACCCATTGCGCCAGCACCAATAATACCTACTTTCATTCTTATCCTCCGTATTAATTATTATTTATAGTCTAGGAATGATCCTAGACTATTTTTACTTATTTATAAACTATTTGTTTTGGAATTCTGCTTTACCTTTTTCAAGGAATGCTTTCATACCGGCTTTTTGATCTTCACTGTTGAAGCAATCGCCGAATAATTTTTCTTCAACTACTATAGCTTGATCCATATCTACTTGCAGACCGTCGTTCATAGCCTTTTTACAGTTTCTTACTGCAATAGGAGCTTGTTTTGCGATCTTTCCTGCTAATTTCATAGCTGCAGGCATCAATTCTTCAGGTGAGTAAACAGCGTTTACTAAACCTACTTCTAAAGCTTTATCAGCTTTGATGTTATATCCCGCATATACTAATTCTTTAGCCATACCGATACCGATTATTCTGCCGAGTCTTTGTGTTCCGCCAAATCCCGGTGTGATACCAAGACCTACTTCAGGCTGACCGAATACAGCTTTATCAGAGCAAATTCTTATATCGCAGCTCATTGCCAATTCATTTCCGCCGCCAAGTGCAAAACCGTTGATTGCTGCAATAACCGGAAGTGGGAATGTTTCAATCTTTCTAAAAATATCATTACCGAATTTACCGAAAGCTTCGCCTTCTTCCGCTGTCATTGTGCTCATAGCTCCAATATCAGCGCCTGCAACAAATGATTTACCTGCACCTGTTACAACTACTGCTCTTGTAGTATCTAAATCAATAGCGTCAAATGCAGCTTCCAAATCTTTTAATACTTCTTCATTTAAAGCATTTAAAGCTTTTGGACGATCAATAGTAACGATACCTACAAAACCTTCTTGTTCATACTTAACAAAACCCATTATTTAATATCTCCTTAAAATTAATTACTAATTTAAATTAGTCTCTTTCAACGATAGTAGCACAACCCATACCACCACCGATACAAAGTGTAGCTAAACCTTTTTTAGCATCTTGTTTTTGCATTTCATGTAATAATGTTACAAGGATACGACAACCTGAAGCACCAACAGGATGACCGAGAGCTATAGCTCCGCCGTTAACATTTAATTTAGATAAATCAAATCCTAAATCTTTACCAACAGCAACTGATTGAGCAGCAAAAGCTTCGTTAGCTTCGATTAAATCGAAGTCTTCAACTTTCATGCCGGTTTTAGCTAAAACTTTCTTTGTTGCAGCAACAGGTCCGATACCCATGATTGTTGGGTCAACACCTGCAAGTGCACCTGCAGTCCATGTAGCCATAGGTTTTACACCTAATTCTTTAGCTTTTTCTTCGCTCATAACAACTATTGCAGCTGCTCCGTCATTGATACCTGAAGCGTTACCTGCTGTAACTTTTCCGTCTTTATTGATTGGTCTAAGTTTAGCTAATGTTTCAGGAGTTGTTCCAGGACGAGGTCCTTCATCTTTATTAAATATGATTGTTTCTTTTCTCTTTTTAACTTCTACAGGAACGATTTCATCATCGAATTTTCCCGCTTCTTGTGCTGCAACGGCTTTTTGTTGACTAGCTGCTGCAAATTCATCTAATTCTTCTCTTGAAAGATTCCATCTTTCATCAACACAAATATTATCTGCTGTTTGAATCATGTGATATCCGTTGAATGCATCCCATAACGCATCATTAACCATTGTATCAACTAATGTTGCATTATTCATTCTATGTCCGTAACGACCGTTCATATCAGCATATGGAGCCATTGACATGTTTTCCATACCACCTGCTACTACGATATCAGCATCACCTGCATTAATCATTTGAGCAGCCATGTTTACACAGTTAAGACCTGAACCGCAAACTACATTGATTGTAACAGCAGGTACTTCGATAGGTAAACCTGCATCAATAGACGCTTGTCTTGCTACGTTTTGACCTAAACCAGCTTGGATTACGCAACCCATATATACTTGATCAACTTGGTCAGCCGGTACATTCGCTCTTTTTAGAGCTTCTTTGATTACGATTGAACCTAATTTTCTGGCAGGAGTCGTACTTAAAGTCCCACCCATTGTACCAATTGCAGTACGGCAAGCGCCTGCTAAAACTACTTTTTTTGCCATATTTTTTCCTCCTAAAATAAAACCTTTTTTTATCATAGCAAAGGCAAGGCTATGAACTTATATATATAAGCCGGTGTATTACCAAACTTTTATAAACAATAAATTACCAAACCCTTTATAAATAAAGGATTTTATTTGGTATTATATATAATAATTATATAATAATACCTAAAACATTACAATGAATATTTAATAATTAATCAATTTAAAAATAATATTGATTATTATTCTTTTTCATTTTTCATCTTTTCTCTAAGATGCATCGATAAAAATGCAAGTGAAGCCGCAGTATTCTCATGCTGGACGAGGATATTATCAGGAGCCACCAAATGACAAGGTGCAAAATTCCAAATAGCCAGTATCCCGCATTCTACGAGCTTATCACAAGCCTCCTGTGCGTTTTCTGCCGAAACGGTTATAATCCCTATATGTATATTATTTTTCTTACATACTCTATCAAGCATATCGATATGATATATAGGCTTCCCTTTAAATTTTTTACCGACCACTGCATCATCAACATCGAATGCCGCGACGATTTCAAGCCCATAATCTTCATAACCGTTATAAGATAGAAGCGCTCTTCCCAGCTGTCCCGCACCGATCAACACTGCCTTATCGGTTTCATCATAACCGAGAAATACTTTGATATCTGAAATAAGCGTATCGACATTATATCCAAGTCTTGGTTTACCGCCGGTCGAACTTATTGCAGCCAAATCTTTTCTTACCTGAACTTCATTGAGCTTTAAATCGCTTGCAATAGTCGGAGAAGATATATTTTTAACATTTTCTCTTTTTGCCCAGTTCAGATAGTTTAAATAAGAAGGTAATCTCTGTAATGCCTGTTTTGATATAGAGTATTTTTTCATTTTATGTATAGGCTCCCTTCTTATATATCAGTATTTTTTTATCAGTATAATTATACTGATTTATTCAAACTATGTCAACAAAAATAAACTTTATTTTAAAAATAAAAATGGTAAAAAAATGAAATAAAATAGAGGCTTTCACAGGTTATTATTTAGTGAAAACCTCTAAATCGGGAACTTTAAATTCATATCCGAAAACATTTAAAACTTTATCCGTTTCATTATTATTTTCTACAAGCAAATTGGAATTTGTATTTTCATAAGTATCATAGTACATATCGGTTAAATCATACACCAAATATCCGGCAAAAGTGATTATCATAATCAGTAAACAAATCATAATAGGTAAAGATATATTTCTTCTTCTATGCATTATTTACCTTTCATATCTTTTTTTATTACTTCACCGATAACTCGTCCCATAAGTTTAGCAGTATTTTTCGAATCCTGCAGATTATTAAGATTACTGCCTACTTCAAAAAGTATACTATTGCTGCTTAACCACTGGTTGTACCTATAAGGTTCTCTTTTGGTAACCCCAAGACAAATCGAAGGGTACATTTTGTCAAACTGATTATTTACTTTATCGGCAAATTTTAAATTCTTGCCGGAATTTTTATGATCCATACCTAACACTATCATCACCTTAGCAACATTTGTGCTTCCTACTTTTGCTTTATATTTCATATTATTATTTGAAGATGGAAGACCATCTCTATGTATATCAAAGACGTATTTTATACTCGGATTATCTTTTAATATTTTCTCCGCACTCTTCAAAGAATTATCATAAGCTGCGTTATAACTCGGGTAATCATGCTGAGATGTATCGTGAATACTTTCTATACCATATTCATTTTTAAGTACGTCAACCATTTCCTTACCGACCGCAACCATATTTTCATTATTATTCCTTGAACGATACGTCCCTTTATTCGTTTTATCTTTAAAAGATTCAGTGGCATGGGTGTGATATATCAAAACAAGCGGCTTATTTGTCGCTTTATTGTCGGTAGCTGTGCTGTCATTCATCTTCTTCTTGGCTGCTACCAATTTAGATGTATCATCCTTTGTATCGTTTGTCGTATCCTTTTTTATTTTAACTTCTTCATAGCCTGTCTCATTTAAATGTAAAAAAGGGAGTGCAGATACAAGTATGTTTTTTGTAAAGCCATAAGAACTTCCTTTTTTTTCTTTTTTTGCCGCATTATCATTCATCACCGCAACACTTTGTTTTAAAATATCTTTATATATAGCTGCATTTTTAGTTTTTTCATCTATATGGTTTTTTATACTTATTGGAATAGAAAAATTAAATATAAGTAAACACGCTAAAATAAACGCTTTATTTTTAAAAATTCCACTTAACACTTCGTCACCTTATTTCCTTTTATAGAATAATAAAGCTTTTCCATAAAAAACTTTGTTTATCTGTGTCATGTTATTTTTTTTAATAAAATTTTAATATAATTAATACATAAAAAATAATTTTTATATCTATTCCCTATAATAATGCTAAGAAATATATTGTATGAAGAGGTTTGTATATGTTATAATAATATAAACAAAAATAGTGAGGTATATAAATATGACTAAACAAAGAAGGCTTATTTATAGTATCATTACAAATTCCAAAGAACATTTATCAGCAGAAGAAATATATGAATCGGCAAAAAGAGAAATGCCCAATATCGCTATTGGAACGATATATAGAAATTTAAATTTAATGGTCAGAGACGGCGAAATAAGAAAAGTTGAAATACATAACGCTCCGGACAGATTTGATAAAAATATAAATAATCACGACCATCTTATTTGTGATGAATGCGGTAAATTAAAAGATATCGTTATAAAAGATTTTGATAAAATAATAGAAGAGCACTCGGTAGATAACATAACATCATATGACTTAAACATTCATTATGTCTGCCCTCAATGCAGCAAATAACAAGCATAAAAAAAGACCGATAATCGGTCTTTTTATTTTTTTACAAAACTATATCGAGTATACCAAGCGGCGTATCCGTAATATGAGTAGGGTTACACTTATCAATTTCATCTTTGGAGCCGTATCCGTAAGTAACACCTATAGTATCGAGTCCGTTTTCTACTCCGCCTTCAAGGTCATTATATCTGTCCCCTACCATTACTGCTTCTTTTTTATCTTCTACACCCATATGTTCAAGTGTCATTCTTATAAAGTCGCCTTTTGTACCTCTCGTTTGAGTATAATCATTACCGATAATGATTTCAAAATACTGAGCTAAATCAAAATGTTCAAGCTGTAAAATAGAAGGTTCTTCGGGCTTATTAGTAGCTATCGCCATTTTGATACCATTCTCTTTAAGAGTCTTTAAAAGCTTTGGAATACCTTCGTAAATCTTACATTCATATATTCCCTTTTCTTTGAGTCTCTTCATATGTATTTTCATTGCAGCAGCCCCTTCTTCTTCACTTAAACCATATTTTGTAATAATGGTTCTTGAAAGGGGAGGTCCTAAAAGTTTTCTTATATTATCAATACTTTCATCAATACCGGCTGATTTAAGTGCTTGCTGAAAGCATATACATATTCCTTCATGTGAGTCTAATATTGTTCCGTCTAAATCAAATACTATATATTTATATCCCATAATATCTACCTATCCTAATACAATATCGGCAATATCCAAAGGAGTTTTAGCGATATGAGTAGGGTTACATCCTTCGATTTCCTCTACTGATCCATATCCGTAAGTAACACCTATGGTATCAAGCCCATTTTCAACTCCGCCTTCAAGGTCATTATATCTGTCCCCTACCATTACTGCTTCTTTTTTATCCTCTACACCTATAGCGTCCATTGCCATTTTAATAAATTCTGCTTTTGTTCCTCTATTTTGTGCTTCATTATTTCCGACAATAAAATCAAAATAGTCTTTTAGTTTTAAATGTTCTAATTGCTTGATGGATATTTCTTCGGGTTTATTGGTTGCTATCGCAATCTTTATACCATTTTCCTTTAACTTATCCAGCATTTCAAACATTCCGTCGTAATACTCAGCGTCGAATATACCTTTGGTTTTCAAATAATCAAAATGAAGTTTCATAGCTGCCTTTCCGTCTTCTTCACTAAAACCGTATTTTGTGATGATAGTCTTTGAAAGAGGAGGTCCCAGCAACTTTTTAATGTTTTCCAAGCTTTCTTCCACGCCGTACGCTTTAAGTGCCCCTTGAAATCCCTTGCAGCTTCCAAGCTGTGAATCAACGATTGTTCCGTCCAGATCGAATATTACATATTTGTATCCCATATTCTTTCTCCTTTTATTATTTTATATTTTGTTTTAAATATTTAATAGCGCTTTGTAGTTGATTATCTTCTTTTTCAGATAATTGATTTAATGATTTCTTACTATCAAGTTTTACTGTTTCATCAGGCGTAATACCTTTTTTATGAATTTTATGTCCGGAAGGACTAACGTACTCATCGGAAGTTATGGTAACGCCCGAACCGTCAAGAAGAGATTTCACTTCTTGGATTATTCCTTTTCCGTATGATTTAACGCCCATTATCGTAGCCATTTTATTATCCTGTAATGCACAAGATAAAATTTCCGAAGATGAGGCAGAATTTTCATTTATTAATACAACAATTGGAACTTCAGCATATTCACTCGTCGTATCTTTTACAGTCTGAGTCTTTCCGGATTTGTTCGTCGTAGAAATAATAGTACTGTTTTCTTTTAATAATAAATTAGCTATTTCGGTAGCTTCGTTTACAAGTCCGCCGGGATTATCTCTCAAGTCGATAATAAGACCTTTCATATTCTTATTGGTATAATCATTATAATAATTGGTAAATTGTTTTCCGACTTTATCGGTAAATTCAGTTATTTTTATATAACCCAAATCACCTATCATTTTACCTGAGACCCTCTTCATATCAATATTGTCTCTGGTGATTTCCATAGTTATTTCTTTTTTATCTCTAAGAACGGTAACCGTTACCTTTGTATGTGTTTTACCTCTTAATTTTTTAGAAACATCCGAAGTTGAAGCTTTTGTGGTATCCATATCATCCACTTTTATTATTATATCCCCTGCTTTCATACCCGATTTTTCCGCGGGGGAGCCTTGAAATACAGAATCGACTACTACTTGACTGTTTTCATTATTCATTATTTGTATACCGACACCGGAATAATCACTGTCAAATCCTTCGGTATAAGAAGTAAATTCTTCTTCGGTATAATAAGTGGAGTACGGATCTCCCGTCCCTGCATATAACCCCTTAAACGCATAATCCCATAATTTTTGTTCGTCTAAATTTGTATAGTAATCTTCCTTTAGTAATTTTTCAAGAGAAACCAACTTTGTGATATTCTTAGCACTAGTAATGCTAGGCGTATTTATTAAAACTTTATTCCCTATTGCAAGATTACATGAAGATGTTATTAAAAAAGTAAGCAGATTTGTTACAATCACGATAGCAGCTACAATCGAAATGACGATAATCTTACTTTTATTCTTTTTATTATTTTCCATAAATAAGTTTCCTTTAAATGCTATTTTTTAACTATTATATTATATGTCAATGTCCCTTTAATATCAATATTTATTACAAAAGTTTATTTTTTATAGATAGTGAAATTTTGCTTATTTTAAAAGCATTATCATATATCATATTAATTAGAATTTAATTAAAATTTGTATAATTATAAAATATGGTGTTATAATTATCCTGCTTAAATATGTACAAATTTGAGGGGATTTGTAAAAAGTTTAAGAGGAAAGAGGAAACAAATTTATGCTAGGTATGAATTACAGATTAAAAGAACTGCAAGAAAATAATAAACCTATAAGAGTAGGTATTGTAGGTGCAGGACAAATGGGAAGAGGATTGATAAGTCAGCTTTATAAAATGAAGGGAATGACACCTTCCGTTATTTGTGATATAGATGTAGATAAAGTTTTATACGCATTCACAAAATCAAATATCACAAAAGATGACTACATAATAACAAACAAATTATCACAAGCAAACGACGCTATCAATAAAGGTAAAATCGTTGTCAGCGAGGATAAAAGCATAGCTTCATTCGTAGAAGGCACAGACGCAGTAGTTGACGCTACGGGTTTTACGGATATCGGGGCAGAAATAGCTATAGATACGATAAATAACGGAAAGCATATCGTAATGCTTGACGTTGAATCAGACGTGGTAGTGGGACCTATACTAAAACAAAAAGCGGATAAAGCAGGTGTTATCTATACAGGAAGTGCCGGAGACGAACCGGGGGCGGTAAAGGAAATGTTTGATTTCTGCGAAGCTTTGGCATTCGATATCAAAGTCATTGGAAAGGGTAAAAACAATGAAGTAGATCACTCATGTACACCTGACAGTATAAGAGATTACGCAATAAGCAGAGGCGTTAGTCCAAAAATGCAGTGTTCATTCTCGGACGGCACAAAAAATATGGTTGAACTTTGCTGTATGGCAAACTCTACAGGGCTCGTTCCGGATGTAAGAGGAGGTCACGGACCAAAGAGCGATATAAAAGAATTGGTTAAAATATTATCTTTAAAAGAAGAAGGTGGTATTTTAAATAATTACGGAGTTGTGGAATGGGTAAACGGAATCGCTCCCGGAGTATTCTGCATAATCTCAACAGACCTTGAATTCGTTCATCACGAACTTCAATATCTAAGAATAGGTGACGGTCCGAACTATGTATTATACAGACCTTATCATTTATGCGGAATGGAAACACCTCTTACAATAGCAAGAGCAGTGCTGGACAAAGCTAATACAATAGTTCCTATGAAAGGCTTGGTATGCGAAACGATAACTGTTGCTAAAAAAGACCTTAAGAAAGGTGAAAAAATCGACGGTATCGGCGGATTTTCTACTTATGGTACAATCGATAAAAGAGAAACCGCAAAAGAATTAAATGCTCTTCCCATTGGACTTATAAATTCAAATACGGTTATGGCAAAAGATGTTAAAAAAGGCGAAGTAGTAACATACGATGATGTTATACTCGATGAAGATTCTCTTGTCGTAAAATTAAGACAAGAACAAGATAAGATTTTTGAATAATGACCTTAAGAAATCCTTACAAATAAGGATTTCTTTTTTATAAATAGGAACTAAACCATAGGTTTACCAATTTCTACTTTGTATGGATATCCTTTATTTTAATGATAATTTATAATATAATTAAACAAAGATAAAGGAGCATTAAAATGGACAACGAAATGGGCAGGCTTATAAGCAGTCTGAGAAAAGAAAAAAACATGACTCAACAGGAACTTGCGAATAAATTAAATATAACGGATAAAGCAGTATCAAAATGGGAAAGAGGGCTTTCTTATCCCGATATATCATTGATACCGAAATTATCGGAAATATTGGATATCGACCCCAATAAATTGCTTGGAAGTAACTCAGGAAACGATACTCAAAATGAAATAAAAAAATCAAATATAAAAGATACTATAATGCTTATTTTTAAATGTGTCGGATTTGCACTCTCCGTAGGTACATTTGTACTAAATGTAATGGGTAAAATGAATACCGGAGACAGTATTAAACTTCTAAGTTTATCTCTGATATGTATTGGTATCACTCTTATAAATAAAGAATAATAAAAGGACTGTCAAAGGACAGTCCTTTCTATTTGCATATTATCCCTCGATCGAAATCATTCGTTTTCCTTCTATTTCTTTTACATCTTTCTTAGGGATAACTATTTTTAATATTCCGTCTTCAAATTTAGCACTGATTTCATCTTCCTTGACATCACTTCCCACATAAAAGCTTCTGGCACAGGAACCGCTGTATCGTTCTCTTCTGATGTACTTTCCTTCTTTGTCTTTTTCTTCCTTGTCAAGGTCTTTACTGGCACTGATTGTTAGATATCCGTCTTTTAATTCAGCTAAAATTTGGTCTTTTTTAAAACCCGGTAAATCAATATCTACTTCATAGTTATTGTCTTTTTCTCTGACATCGGTCTTCATAAGTTTTTTTTCATGTTTTCCGTACAATAGATTTTTACCGTCAAAGAAATCTTTTTCTAAAGGAAAGTCCATTAAATCATCGAATAAGCTTTCTGACAAAATTCTAGGTAACATCATAAGTCATTCCTCCTATCATATTAAATGTTTCCCAAATCTTGAACTACTTGGATTTGAATCTCTGTTGAAAGGTCCTCCTCTTTGTTCAAATATAATATACCACTTTTCTTTAGCACTGTCAAGAGGAGAGTGCTAATTTTATTTAATATTTTTACTATTTTGTAATATTATATTTGATTTTTAAATATTATGTTACAATTATACCAATATATCTCTTATAACCTATATTTTTCTATTAAAGATTACTAGTCATTTTTTCAACGGCAGTATCAATATCTTCTACGAAAAAGAAATCTCTGCCATTGTTGATTTCATATATAAAATCATTCAAAGCCTTACTTTTGAACTTTGAAAAATCTCCTATTACAGCAAACTTTATATTATAATTGATATATTTTTGAAGTAATTCCCCAAGTATTTTATTCTTCAAATCAAAAAGGACATCATCTACAGCTTCTTTATTTACTATTATATTATTTATTCCCGTCATATTTGAAACTTCCATAGCAAAATCCAACCCTGAATTTACATCATTTATCAATATATCTTCACTTTCGATAACAGAAATATCTTTATTGTTTTTGTTTATATTATATATTTTCATATCATATCTCCTTTTTTATAATATTTAAATTCTAACACGACTTTATTTTAAAATCCATATGTTTATTATAAGTATAACTACGGGGCGCGAAATCTCACGCAGTGAGGCGTAGTGCCCCATAAAAAAGACACCTTATAAAGATGTCTTTAAAGTTTTATAATTCTCTTTTTTCATATACTTTTACTGATATTAAAAATGAAACCATAAGTAAAACCACTGCTGCAATAGGATATACTATATTTGGTATACTGGAAAATATCCTAACAAAGATATCTCCGCTCTCTTCTGCACCGGCAGCCGTAGCTCCGAATATCCCTCCTACCAAAGCACAAAGGATTATCATTGCAAGTCTTCCTTTTTCAGCTCCGAATTTGAATATAATCGGAAAATTTACGGAATTGAATAGTATCGCGACCAATATCATAGGAAGCATAGAAGTAACCATTTCCGGTAACATAGATAAGTTGCCGTCAATAATCAAAAATGTTCCTCCCCTGAGTATTAAATATAATATACTCATAGAAAATATACCAATTAGAGATAATATATACTTGCTTAAAACCATTTCTTTTCTCGTATAAGGCATCGTGATAGCATAACTATCCCACTTGCTTTTTTCATCATAAGCCATAACGGTAATAGGAAGCATTGAGATAAATACTATTGCAAAAGCCAAGAAAAATGTCGAGCTTTCACCCATTATGGATATTATCATATAAATCAAACACAATAAAAGTACAAACCTGCATTGTTTTATAAGCTCATATAAATCTTTAATAATCAGACCTTTCATTTATTTAACCTCCTTAGCCATAAATACAATAATATCTTCAATATTCGGCTTTTCGAGTTTAAAAGCAGGGTTTACCATATCCTTTATAACCAAAGCCTCTACTCCGTAATCTGTTCTTCTCAAACCTTTTATTGCATCTCTATCAACATCGTCGAATTCTGCATTACTGCATTTCAGTATCCTATAATTTTCAAGAAGAATATCCTTTTCTTCCACAAATAATAATTTTCCTTTATGAAGAAATGCTATGTAATCACATAACTTTTCAAGGTCGGAAACGATATGTGATGAAATTAAGATCGAGTGACTTTCGTCTCTTGTAAAATCGTAAAACAAATCCAGTATTTCATCTCTTACTATAGGGTCAAGTCCGCTCGTAGCTTCATCTAAAATTAGTAACTTTGCGTCATGGGAAAGTGCAACAGCGATCATAAGTTTCATTTTCATACCTCTGGAAAAATCCTTAAAACTTTTTTTAAGAGGTAATGAAAATTTATTTATATATTCAAAGAATACTTTTTCGTCCCAGTTTTTATAAGTATTTCGCATTATCACATTGACTTGCTTCGCATTGACGCCTTCCGGAAAATGAGCTTCATCCAAAACGACACCGATATCTTCTTTGGTAGCTTTAAAGTTATCCTTATTGCTTTTTCCTAAAATGTTGATTTGTCCTTTATCAGCATTTATAGCATTTAATAATAGTTTTATCGTCGTACTCTTCCCTGCACCATTCTCACCAATAAGCCCCATTATATATCCGCTTGGTAAAGCAAGACTTATATCATCCAATTTAAAATCTTTATATTCTTTAGTCAATTTATTTATTTCAATAGCATTCATTTCTATTCCTCCGCCATAAGCTTAAACATTTCAAATAATTCTTCAGTATCAAGATCACACACCTTTGAAAGTATGATTATCTCTTTTATATATTCTTCTATTTTCTTAAGGTTTTCTTCTTTGATAAGTTTAGTGTTCTTCTTATTAACAAAAGAGCCCTTGGCCTTTAAAGTATAAATATATCCGTCTTTTTCAAGTTCATCATAAGCCCTTTTTGTGGTTATTACACTTATCCTTAAATCTTTAGCAAGACTTCTGATAGAAGGAAGAGGATCTCCTTCCTTTACTTTACCCGAGACAATCAAATTCTTGATTTGTGTATAAATTTGTTCATATATTGGTTTATCGTCGACATTACTTATAATTATATCCAATATCCTCACCTCGTTTTCTGTATATATACAGTATATACAGTTATAACAGATATGTCAAGTAAAATATTAAAAAATAAGCCTTTTTAAGGCTTATTTTTATATTTGTTTTTTATTAAATATAGGTACTGCCGAAATAATAAATACAATGCACATAACAGTTAATGTTATTAAAGCAAATTTAAAATCTCCAACCGATAATTTGTTTTGCAGTAGTGACATATTATCATTGATTAGTTTCAAGGGATTATATCTTTGTATCTTAGGAATTATATTAATAAGGAATAATACCACAGTTACTCCCCCGGTAAACAACAATACACCATAATTGCCATTAAACATACTGCTTGCAAATATCATAACAGATATTATAAATATTCCAAATATATAGTACATCAAAGCAGCATATATAATATTATTTATACTTTCAGGAAAAAGATAAATCGTATAAATATAAGTAACCACAAAATATAGTATATATGAAAAAGTCCACATTATTATCATAGTTAATAATTTAGAAATTATAACATTTGTTCTGCTTAAACCTTTAGTCAGCATATTTATGAGAGTACCGTTACTTATCTCGACAGTCAAAATCCCGGAAAATACAATTACAAAAACTATAAGACACAAAGGCAGATTTTTATAAAACTGCATCCATGAATCAATCGCACCCGGCTCCGGTATCGTCATATTCATTCCTTCAGGCATAAAATTTTCAACAAGCAGCGGAGTCAGTTTAGCAATTACAGGGTTCATCATGGAAAATACCAAGAATACTGCCGCAATTATAAGTATTTTATATGTCCTAAAAAGCTCCAAAAATTCTTTTTTAGTAAAGGCCATAAAACTTTTCATTTTACCACCTCCATAAATAGATTTTCTAAAGTAGGCTCTAATATTTCGATTTTAGCTGGAAGTATATTTTCTTTCCCCAGTTCATAAAGCACATACCTTTGTACTTTATTTATATTATTTGATGAAATTAAAACATTTTTTCCTTCCACATTGATATGCTCTTTATAATTAAGTATCTTTTCAAACATCATAAATTTATCTAAATCAGTTTCTTCTATAAATTCTATGGACAAAACATCTTTTCGTTTACCTTGCTTTAATTTCTCAACTTCACCGCTAAGAGCGATATTGCCTTTATGAAGGATTGCTATACTGTCACATATCTTTTCAACATCGGATAAAATATGTGTTGAAAAGATAACGGTGCTTTTTCCTTTTATCTTTAAGAGAATATCTAATATCTCTTTTCTTCCCACGGGATCAAGTGCAGATGTAGGTTCATCGCAAATCAATAGCTTTGGTTCATTTAATAGTGCCTGAGCTATACCGAGGCGCTGTTTCATTCCCCTCGAAAAACCACCTATTTTTTTATTATTATTTTCCAGTCCTACGAGATTTAATATTTCCTCAATTCTATTCTTTAATATTTTACTATCCATCCCCGTTATTTCGCCGCATAATTTAAGGTATTCCGTAGGTCTCATATATCCGTAAAAAGCGGGGACATCGGGCAAATAACCGATGTATTTATTCGTTTTGGTTTCTCCGTAATAAACTTCTTCTCCGCAAACTTTGATTATCCCGTCATCTTTTTTAAGTAAACCCAAAATCATCTTCATTGTAGTTGTCTTTCCGGCTCCATTTTCCCCCAAAAAGCCAAAGATTGATCCTTCCTGCACAGAAAAAGATATATTGTCTATTATTTTATTGGAACCAAAACTCTTTGATAAATTTTCTATTATTAAACTATTCATCTATTCGTCACTTCTTCCAAAAACAAAGTAAACCACAGGACCTATTATTTGAATAAATAATACTATAATAACCCAAACAGGTCTGTTTAAAATTTTATAGTTATCATGTCTAAGTACATGCACCAATGCCGTTATCATAAGAACCAATTCTATAATTATAATCGGGATCAAAAATGGTAAATATTCGCCTATATTACTGATTGTATTCATTTTAATTATCTCCTAAATTTATTTTTAGTTCATTAACTATATTTTGAAATTCTTTTTTTTCTTTTAGCCTTTCAAAATCAGAATCCATGTCAATTACATTTACTAAATCGTCTTTAATAGCTTTTTCACTTCTCGGAGCATTTTCCCCCAAATCGAAATCTTTAAACCAAGCGTCAATCATGTTAAAATAATCATCTCCATGTAACGTACAAGGGAAGAAATCTTTTACAGCTACATCTTTATATTTTCTGATTATTTTAATTGCTTTGTCAGGGTCATCAAAACCCATATATAATTTTGCAGCAGCATAGTAAACTTGTATCATAGAATTTGGATTTAAGCGATTTATATGATATGCCTCGTTTAATTTTTCAAGCCTTTCTAATGTTTCTTCGAAAACTTCTTTATTATCATTATTTAAAGAAAGGTATACCAGCATATTCCCAACCAAGTCCATCAAATTTTGAAATACTGTTATTTGTGTGATTTCTTTTGCCTTATCATAATTTCCCATAAGCTCATAAGCTCTTGATATAAGGGAATCACTGTTAGCTGTGGGAACAATATCTTCTCCTAAAAGTTCTATAACTTGTTCGGGTTTTCCGGTCATTAAATATATATTCGCTTCCAAAATAACACTTTGTTTTACTATAGAAATATCTTCACATTCACTTTTTATTCTTTTCAATAAATCTAAAATAGTATTGATTACTTTTTGAGATTTTTCTTCACTGCCGGCTAATGTATAATGATTTATTAATAAAAGTACCATTTGAAGCAGTAAAGGAAAACATGAATAGTATTCTTTTATTATTTCATCACATTTATTAAAGACAGTATTAAAATCATTTTTTGCAAAGTCCTCAGCTAAACTATGGTAAATCTTTCTTATCTCTTCTTTTGTGAGATTAGGATTATAGCCAAGTAATTCATCCAAAGAAATGTTATAAAATGTAGCAAGTTTGGGAAGGAATTCTATATCCGGATAGCTTCCTCCGGTTTCCCATTTAGAAACCGAAGCCTTGGAAACTCCCATATAATTTGCAACATCTTCCTGCGTTAGCTTCTTTTCTCTCCGTTTTCTAATCAATATATTTGAAATATTTATTTCTTTCATTTTATTCACCTCTTAATATTATTATATTTGTAAAGAAAATATAAACAATGGATTTAAAGTTAATTTCAGTTAATAAAATCAACTAATAGTTTACTTTAATGATTTATTTTTATTTTATTAATAAATTTCCGTATAAATCAACAAATTCCATACCTTATTTTAAAATAAATATCTTAAATCACTATCTTATTTTAAGAAGTATTTACATAAATATTTCAATATGTATTACATTTTATGACACTATTTTTATCTTTTATAACAGCAAAATAAATAAGTATAAAATATTTGATATATTATTCTTACAATTAAATTATTAAATAAGGAAATAAATCATAAAAAACTTATAAAATTATTATGTAAGTATCAGGTCTTGTATTTATTACGACTCGATGCGGTGGAGAATTACAATCTATAACATTTACTTTAAATTCAAACGGTGCGGATGTAAAATTGTTTATCGAAACAGAAGAGGATTAAATAACAAAAATCGTTCATACTTTTAAGGTAAACACTAAGCAATATATTACATATCAGCTTAATCAACTAAATAAAGTAATCAAAAAAACTTATAAAAATATTAAAAGTGTAAAATAAAAATTAGAAAAAAGTAAATTAAATACGTTAAAAAATTACTAGCCTAACTAATCAAGAAATATAAGGCAAGCAATATCGACGAAATTACTGCCAATTACCGGCACAAGTGTTAATATAACAAAATGATTATTTAATCAAACAAAATAAAGTTTACATAAAGATATATAGAAATTTAAAATAACATATTAAAAAATAAATTGACAAATTTCATACTATATATTACGATTTAATTAATAAGAAATAATAAAATAGGGAGAACGAAAAAATGAAAAAATTTCTAAAAGTAGTACTGGCATTAGGTCTTGTATTTATGATGACCGGATGCGGTGCAGAACCACAATCAGCAACATTTAATTTAAATTCAAATGGTGTAGAAGTAAAAATGGTTGCAGATGCAGAAGGTGATACAATCACAAAATTAACTCAAACATCTACAATAAATACAAAAAATTTCAGTAGCAGCCAAATCAAACAGTTAAAAAAAGTAGTCGAAGAATCAAAAGAGACTTATAAAAATATTAAGGGTATTACATATAAGGCAGAAGAAAACGGAGATAAGATTGTAGAAACGATTATTATACCAACAGATGAAGAAACATTAAAAACAGTAATATCAAAGGGATTACTGCCTGTAACAGGTTCAAGCGGTGATGTAAAGAAATTATCATTGGATAAAACCAAAGAAAGTTTACAAAAAGCAGGCTGGACATTAGAAAAATAATATATTAAAAAATGCAGTTAAATTAACTGCATTTTTTTATGAAAATTAATACACATTATTTTTTTACCTTTGGAAGAGACCATTTATATTTTCTTGAAAGAAGCCTTATAAATATAATAGAGAAAATACCTATAAGAACAGATATATCAGAATTCACATTATTTTTAAGCATTACCAAATAAAGTCCTCCGCCTACTATGCAGGCAAGAGCATAAATCCTTTTTCTGAGAACAAAGGGTATATCCGAAACCATTATATCCCTAAGCATTCCTCCCCCGATCCCCGTAATTACACCTACAAAAACAAGAAGAAAATTATTATAGGTAAATCCGGCAAATATAGCCGAGTTCATACCCAGTATCACAAATACACCAAGCCCGATGGCATCAAACACATTAAGAGCATTATTAAATAAACTTATATGATCTTCAATAAATTTATAATTATAATAAGAAAATATAAATACAACTAATGCCGAGACGGCAGCAAGAGCCGCATATGTCCCATTTGTAAACATATTAGGAGGCAACATACCGAGTATTATGTCCCTTATTATCCCTCCGCCAAGTGCGGTCGTAACACCTAAAACGACAACACCGAATACGTCCAGATCCTTTTCTATAGCAACCATTGCTCCCGATATTGCAAAAGCTATTATTCCAATAATTTCACATATATTTATAAACTGTTCTGTAAAAATAAAATTCATAATTCTCCTTATTTATATCCTATTACATCATACGGAGTAATAAGACCAATTAATCTTTCATTTTCTTTACCATTTTCCGTAATAAAAATTACCCCTATTTTGTCATTTCTCTTATATGCATTATATAGCATATCTTCTATTTCTATCATTAAAGTATTTTTATGTACAAAAAGAAACTTTTCGAGTATTGGATTATCAAGTGATAAATATCTTTTTATATGAAAAAATCTGGTTTTATCATTTATTTCATCTATACCCTCATCAAGTACACACTGAAAAACCGTGTTTTCCCCAAATACTCCTCTAACTATCCCATTCTCATTCATTATAGGGATATGGCTGATTTTTTTACTATCCATTTTATTCATAAAATCAAGTACATTATCTCCTATATAAGCTTTTATAATATCATTATAACCAACAGCAAACTCTATAGCTTTCTTTGGAGTTTCTATTTGCTTTAAGACATTCATTAAAAGCTCTATCATGGAATTACTGGGCTCAATTGCATATTCATCATTTACTTTGGGATTATGCTGAAGTATATTTCTTATTTCCTTACAGTATTCAAGCTCCCTTCTGATATGTTTATAACATTTTAAATTGATAAGCCTGCTTATACTCTTCCCGTCTTTAGGAAAATTATATTCAACCACAGCAGTCTGCTCCAATCGTTTATAAAGCTGCAGGAATTCTTCTGTTTTGTTCATAAGCTCCTCCTTTCTATATTATACACATACTTATCTATAAAATAATATATAAATTTATATTATAAAAAAAGGAACCTTTATAGGTCCCTTTAATATTAATCTATTACATAATCCACCGAAACACTGGTTTCTCTTACTTTATGCATATAAGTCTTTACTACATCAACATGATATGGGTCATTTTGATAAGCATCAAGAGCTTCTTCATTATCCAAAACAACTTCCAAAATAATATCATAAGACCTGTCGGAATGAAGGAAATCTATGCCCACATTGATATCCTTGATCATATCCACATGACCTTTCATAGACATCAGCGTTTCCTTAGCCATCTTACATGATTTCTCGCTATTGTCTTTTAATTTAAAACAAACGATATGTTTTATCATATATATCCTCCTACAGTTCCTTTAACTTTTCTACAGCTTTATCTACATAATTTTTATTCAAATCTTCGATTTCGCCCTTGTCGCATTTTTCAGCTATTTCCGGGTCTATAGGAATATTTGCAAGAACATCTAAATTATACTTTTCAGCTATTTCATCTACATGACTCTCACCGAAAACATTTATCTTTTTACCGCAGTCCGGACATTCAATATAGCTCATATTCTCAACCAAACCCAAAACTTTTACATTCATCATATTTGCCATATGAACAGCCTTTTCCACTATCATGGAAACAAGCTCCTGAGGAGATGCAACTATTACTATCCCGTCAACAGGAAGCGTTTGAAAAACGGTAAGAGGAACATCACCTGTTCCGGGAGGCATATCCACAAACATATAATCTATATCTTCCCAAATAATATCTGTCCAAAACTGACCTACAGCTCCTGCAATAACGGGACCACGCCATACGACAGGCTTTGTATCATCATCCAAGAGAAGGTTTATAGACATTATATCTACTCCGCCTTTACTGCTTTTTGGATAAGCGCCCTCTTCAGTCGCATATACATTTCCGCTCACTCCAAATATCTTTGGTATGGAAGGTCCGGTTATATCGGCATCTAAAATACCGACATTATAACCTTCCTTTTTCATCTTGGAAGCCAAAAGCGAAGTAACGAGAGATTTACCTACTCCCCCTTTACCGCTTACGACTCCTATTACTTTTTTTATATTACTTTTTTTATGTGGTTTTACTAAAAAGTCTTCTTTCGTTTGTTCTCTTGAAGAACAATTAGCAGAACATGTTGAACAATCATGTGAACATTCACTCATATCAATACCTCTTTAATTATAAAAATATACATTTTCTATACATTATAGCACCATTATGCTTATTTTTATACATTTAATATTGATTTTTAGTACAAATTGAGTGAAATAAATAAACCATAATCATTATTTATATACCCTCTCAAGCCTTTCACCCAGCCTGCTTAGTACTTCATTGGTTATAGTATCAATGCTACAAGCCATATCCGCTACGCTGATTTCCCTATTCCCTGATTTTCCTATAAATATGACTTCGTCATCTCTTTTTACATCTTCAACGTTTGTGACATCTATAAATAATTGGTCCATACATATCCTTGCGATTATGGGAACTTTAATACCTTTTATCAATACACTTCCCTTTTTATTTGATAGCCTTCTTGAAATACCATCGGCATACCCAATGGATACAACAGCTATCTTACTTTTTTTCTTCGCTTTAAAATCCAGTCCGTAACCTATAGCTTCATCTTTTAAAAGCGTCCTTACTACCTCTACCCTCGCCTTTAATGACAAAACGGGTTTTAATGTTAAATCAAGCACAGTTATATCATTTTTATTGCTTAATACACCATAAAGTGCGATACCTACTCTAACGTAATCATATTTTAAATCGGGGTAATTGAGAACTCCATAACTTCCCTGAAGATGAAATTTTAAATTTAAATAACCGTTTTCTTTTAGTACTTTTACTATATTATTAAAATGATTTATTTGAAGTTTTGTAAACTCTATATCATTTTTATCCAAACTGTCACTTACACATAAATGACTAAATACCCCATTGACATCTATATTTTTAAAACTCAATATCCTTATTATTTTTGTTATATTTTCAAAATGTTCTCCCAGCCTATGCATTCCCGTATCTATTTTTATATGAACCTTTATATTTAAACCACATTCATTTATTAAACTTGCATACTCATAATTAATTATTGTTTGAGTCAAGTCGTAATCTTTGATTAAGTATATATTTTTTAAATGAGTGTACCCCAGTATAAGTATTTCTCCCCTTATCCCTGATTTTCTAAGCTTTATACCTTCAAATACCGTTGCCACACAAAAATATAAAACACCCATTTCATTTAAAGCTTTCGCAATTTCTACATCACCATGTCCGTAAGCATTAGCTTTTACTGCAGGCATTAATTCACATCCCTTAGGCAGTACTCTTTTAAACTCATTCACATTATGTTTCAAATTATCTATATCCAGTTCTATCCAAGCCCTGCCTTTATCATACATTTTTATTCTCCTTATATTTAATAAAGAAAATATTTATTAATACTGCACATGTATAAGATAAAATACTGACAGTTATATAATTTAAAACAGAATTCTCAGTAAAAATACTCATAAAATCAAATACTTTCACAGCCATTCGTACAGCCAATATAAATATTGGGTGGATTATATAAATATACATTGAAATATTTCTAAAACCTTTATTTTGTTCCCCTTTAATACTCAAAAGAATTTGAAAGAAGAAAAACATTGAAGGCAGTAAAAATATATACATACTGGTATGTCTTTGGATATCAAAATGATGAAGTATCAAACCTTCAATAAGCATACATACCATTGAAATAACAAAATAAATCATATCTTCTTTTGCTTCAGCTTTGAATGATATTTTTCTAATAAGTACCCCCATAATCAAAAATATCGGAGCATAAAAAATACCGTTTCGTGTAAAAGAAGTCAATTTAAAAATAACATCATAAAATTCATTTATAAAATAAATATTCTTTATAAGTCCGTAATAACTATCTCCCATTAAACCAAATATATATAACAATAAAGAAATAATGAATATCTTTTTGATACTAAACTTTTTACTTAATAAAAATACAAATATACATCCCACGATTACAGCCGGAAGATACCATAAATGATAAAATGTACCGTCTAAAAATATTATTCTTATAATACCTATAATACCAATATTCGAATAAAATTCTCCCGCATAAATATTGATCGGAAGATATATTATTATGGCAATAAGATATAAAAATAATGTCTTCTTCAAAAATTTAAATAAATTTAAGGTATCATCATTATTGATGACTACGGGATACAAAACAAAGTATCCCGTAGTCATCAAAAAGAAAGGAACAGCTATCCTGCATAAAACATATGTAAAACCAAAATCCAATGTAATATTTATACTGCTAAGAGGTCCTATGTGTATGGCAATGATTAAAAATGCGGCTATCATTCTAAAATAATCTATACCATTATATTTAAAGACTTTCATGTCAAGTCCTCCATAACGTCAATATATAACCGTCTACATTATTTCCTGAAACAACATATGGAGCATTATCCGGAATGTCTACCCAATTTTTTCATTTTCACAGCATATATATGATATTTCAATATTTAAATTTTTATCTTTAACAGTAAGCGGCTTTTTGCTATATTTAAAATCCTTTATATATTCTATATATTCTTCCAAAACAAAGTTATTTCGGGAGATTATCTCAGAATGAGGAAAGCCTACATATCTAAAGTGCCAAGGTTCCGCTGATATTTTTGTTATATTTTCTTTATCTTTTAAGTATCTTTCTATAAAACCATAATGGGGAGCTTTTTCTCTGAACTCTTTATATATTCCGTCAAGTGGAAAATCGGGTCGGATAAAATCAATATTTACATCATTTTTCGCCAAATCAATAGCTAACCCGGTTTGATGTTCACTATGATTTGGAAGAGCAACATATTTATCAGTAAAAAACTCACCATTTTTAACAATAGAATCATTATATATTTTTATTTGTTCCCCAAGTGTCCTATATCCGCTTACATATACGATCTCATCTCTGCTGCCAATTTCGAATAGCAATTCTTTTAACATATAATCGACAGTTTTATTTAAATAAACATTACTTTTTTTATCTACTAAACTTATATTTTTATTAGATATCATTTTTTTAATAGGATTATCCCCATTTACCAATATCAGTTCCCCGCTATATACCTGATTTTTATCTAAACACAATCTTTTCATGATTACACCGCCAAAGAAATCAATGTATTTACGATATCCTCAAAATCCATTCCTATACCTTTAAGCATATTGGGAAATCTGCTGTGCTCTGTAAATCCCGGTATAGTATTTACTTCATTGAATACTATTTCTCTGTTCTCAGTTATAAACATATCCACTCTGGCAAAATCTTTGCAGTTTAAAATCTTATAAATTTTTACAGCGGTTTCCTTTATAGTGTTTGATTCTTCTTTGGTTATCCTTGCAGGCATGTGTATCTTAGAAGTTTTTAAATTATACTTTTCAATATAATCAAAAAAGCCCTTGGAAAGTTCTATTTCATCTACTTCGCCGATTATCGGGTTGTCATTACCAATCACCGCACATCCGACTTCAAATCCATCGATATTTTCTTCCAGTATTACTTTATCATCGTATTCAAAAGCCTTATCGACCGCTTTAAATAAGTCTTTTTTATCTTCAACTTTAGTAATGCCAAAAGATGAACCTGCTTTTAATGGTTTTACAAATATCGGTAGTCCTAAATATTTAATGTGCTTACTGAGATCCTTTATATTTTTATCAATCAAAACAGATTTAGGTACTTTAATACCCATGCTTTCAACTAATTTATGAGCTCTGTATTTATCCATACATAAAGCCGAAGACAATATCCCGCAGCCAATTATAGGTATACTTACTAGCTCGAACAGACCTTGTATAGTCCCGTCTTCTCCGTTTTTCCCATGTAATATAGGAAAAGCAGCATCTATATGTATTTTTATTACTTCACCGTTTTTAATAACAACAATACCATGCTCTGACTTATTTCCCGATATCATAGCATCAAAACAATTCTCATCTAAATGCCAAGTATCATTATTTATCTTTTCAATATCACCTTCATATAAATAAAAATCCCCACTTCGGCTAATCCCGATTAGTTTAATTTCATATAAATCTTTATTTATAGATCTAATTACAGAGTATGCAGATTTAAGAGATACATCGTACTCAGGTGAATTACCTCCGAAAATTACCAATACTGATTTTCTCATTTTATCACTTCCTAAAAATTATTTTTAAAACTAAATTAAATACTTTGCAAAGATTTTATTTATAAAAAAATATCAAATTTAATATTAACTACTAAATTTGATATTATTATATATTTTTTATTCAATTTAATCTTGAAGCCCCGTTTAAGATAATATTAAAAATAATTTTTTATTTATTAACAGCTTTTAATTATGTATTAATAATAATTAACAATCTATTAAAATAAATAAAAGTCCCTTTAACCGGCTCATTTCGATAAATAACCTAATTTGATAAGAAACCAATCAAATCATCATAACTGTTTTTCGCGTCTTTATAACCCAAATCATACAGTGCTTTCAGTTTATCCCTGTCTTTCTCCAACCTTCCTATATTCATATTTTTGCTGGGTCTTATAACAAAAGCGTTGCCGTTATTTACTTCTTTATCTATAACATTAAGGGATTCATTATAGTTGATATGTCTGTTAGCAGTAGCATTTACAAATTCGGGATACTTTCTATATTTTATTTTTATCATAGGAAGGAGTTTATTTTTACTTTTTTGATAGCCTTCAGGCTGCGTAAGAACTACTACATTTTTTTTATTACCGTCTTCAATAGATTTCCTAATCGGGATAGAGTCGGTAATGCCTCCGTCAAGATATTCTTTTTTGTTAATAAGTACATTCCTTGATAAAAGAGGAAGTGAGCTGGAAGCTCTAACATATATAATATCTTCATTCATATCATTAAGCTTAATGTATTCTGCTTTTCCGGTTTCTATATTGGTAATGACCGCATATAAATTTCCTTTAAATTCATCATAAGTTTTAAAATCAAAAGGATATAATTCATTTGGAATTTTATTATATAACATATCAGCACCGAAATAATCCCCGGTAGTGACTAAGCTATAAAAACTTGCATATCTCTTATCATCAAGATAATCTACATTCACTCTGTAAGCTCTGTCTCTTTGTTTTGAAATATAAGAACAAGCATGACATATCCCTGCCGAAACGCCATAATTGTTTTCAAAATAAATATCTTTATCAATAAAAAAATCAAGTACACCGGCAGTATAAATCCCTCTCATCCCGCCGCCTTCCAATATAAGTCCGCTATTATACATAATGCCTCCATATAAAATATTTTTTATTATACCACCAAAACTCGGGTTTTAAAATAATTTAATATTCTTTTAATATAAATAAGCATTTGTTCAAATCAAAAAAGCTCGGTAAAACCGAGCCTTATTTATTTTAAAATATTTGATTTATCTATACTATCAATAGCTTTTAATATTTCTTCTTCATCCTGAACAAGCGCCATCCTTACATGCCCTTCTCCCGAAGGACCAAAAGCACTTCCGGGTGTAACCAATACTCCGGTTTTATCTAAAAGGTCAAAGCAGAATTTCTCTGAAGAAGAATACTTTTTAGGGATTTTTGCCCAAACAAACATTGTTGATGAACATCTTTTAATATCCCAGCCTATACTGTTAAGTCCGTCACAAAGGATATTTCTTCTCTTTTCATAAGCCTTTCTCGTAACCTCGACACATGACTGATCTCCTGTTATGGCGGCTATGGCAGCTTTTTGAACGGGAAGAAACATACCATAATCCATATTTGATTTTAATTTATTCAGATTACTTACCACATCTTTATTTCCCACACAAAAACCTACTCTTGCACCTGCCAGCCCGTAAGTCTTAGATAAGGAGTTGAATTCTACCCCGACATCTTTAGCACCTTCAAACCTAAGAAAACTTCCGCATTTTTTGCCGTCAAATACCAAATCGCTGTACGCATTATCGTGAAGTACGATAATATCATATTTCTTGGCAAAGTCTATCAAATCCTTGTAAAAGCTGTCTGGTGCCATTGCTGTTGTAGGATTGTTTGGATAGGAAACTATCATAAATTTAGCTTTTTGTCTTATATCTTCCGGTATTTCATCAAGGTCTATTACATAACCATTCTCTTCTCTTTGAGGCATATAATAAAGTTCTGCCCCTGCAAGTTTCGGACCGTCGGCAAAGACAGGGTAACAAGGGTCGGGAACCAATACGATATCCCCGGGATCAATGACGGAAAGCGCTATATGAGCAAGCCCTTCCTGAGACCCAAGCAAAGACTGGACTTCTGTATCGGGGTCTAAATCAACGCCGTAACGATTTTTATACCATATTGCCACTGCCGCTTTTAAATCCTCTTTATCGTTTAACGGATACAAATAGCTGTTCAAATCCTTAGCTTGTTTGGTCAAAGCATCAATAATATGAGCTGCCGGAGGTATATTGGGCGTACCCACGCTCAAGTCAACTACATGTATCCCTTCTTTTATTTTTTCTTCTTTTAAATTAGCAAGTTTAGAAAAAATCCCTTCTGTGAACATATCCATTCTTTTTGCAAATTTCATTAATATTCCTCCTAGTTTGATACTTGCTATAAAATATAATGTGATAACCAAAGAAAAGTCTATCACATCTGTTTATTATATGCAATTAAAAATATAATGTTAGGATCTTGTCAACATATATACTTTATTACGATTTAAAGTAATAATATGATATAATAAAAAAAATTATATTGGAAGAAAAATCTATGGATATAAATTCACCTATGATAAAAAAGGCTATTAATCTTGCTTTTAATGCACATGAAGGACAAACAGATAAAGGCGGCATGGCATATATAATGCATCCTTTTTATATAGAAAGTAAACTAAATGAAGAGGATGAAATCATTACCGCACTTTTACACGACACACTGGAGGACAGCAATCTTACAAAAGAAGATTTACTGAATGAAGGGTTCAGTACTGATATAATCGAAGCTATTGATACTTTAACAAAAAAGCAAGACGATTATTTTGATTATATTTACAAAGTAAAGAAAAATGATCTTGCACGAAAAATCAAGTTACTTGATTTAAAACATAATATGGATTTAACGAGACTCGAAAAAATAACAAATAAAGATATAAAAAGAAATGAAAGATATAAAAAAGCAATTGAAATATTAAATGGTGATTATAAGTAAGCAGATACTTAGGATATTCGGGGCGCGGAATCTCACGAAGTGAGGCGTAGTGCCCCGAAACAAAAAAGACCTAATGGTCTTTTTTATTTATATTTTTTTATTATATTTACGATCCTGTTATATTCATCTTCTATCTTTTGCATGTCAGGCTCTATTTCATAATCGTTTGCTCTGATTTTTATTACAACATTATCGCATTCTTTATATAAATCAGTCATACCTAAATTAGCACTTACACCTTTTAATGTATGTACACCGACCAATACTTGCTCAAAATCCTTTTCTATTAAAGCTTCTTTTGCCTCATTAAAACTCTTATCATCCACAAATTTAAGAATAAACTTTGTACATAGTTCTTCATTTCCGGCAAATCTTTCAATTACAGATTTTATATCTACGCCATATTCATTCAATTCATTTAAAACACCATTCATAACTTATACATCCTCTCGCTTAACTTTTACTTTTGTCTACTTTTTCAAATTGTTCCAATACTGCAATGAATGCTGATATCAAATCATCAGAAAAAGCCCCGCATTCTCCGTTTATTATCAGTTCAGAAGCTTTCGAATGAGAAATAGGATTTCCGTTAGGAGTTCCCATAGTAAGTGCGTCATAAACATCTATCAAACCAACCACTTGAGCAGACACAGGAATGTTATCTCCTTTTAAACCATAAGGGTAACCTTTGCCGTCATATCTTTCATGATGATATAAAGCTATATCTCTGCTTGCTATATAATATTCATCTTTTATCTCTAAAATTTTAGATAAAAATTTAGCACCTTGAATAGTATGTGTCTTCATTATCTCATTTTCTTCATAATTTAAAATTGAACCCTTTTTAATTATGTTGTCAGGTACTGCTATTTTGCCCAAATCATGAAGTGCCGCAGCTTCTGTTATTACATCTATTTCTTCTTTACTTATATCGTACTTTGAATTGTTTATTTTTACAAGTGCTTTTAATAAAATATTAACATATTTTTTTATTCTATTTACATGTCCGCCGCTCTTTAAACTTCTAAATTCAATTAAAGTACTTAAATTGGATAATATCCTTGACTGACTTTCCTGAAGAGATTTCATCTGCCTATCTATTTTTTCTTTTTGCTCGTCAACTAAATTTACCAAATGATTACGATATTTAAATAAATCTATTAAATTCTTAGCTCTATTCTTGACTTCAAAATTATCAAAAGGCTTTCTCATTATATCCTCAACACCTATTTGATAAATCATATCATTCATATTTTCCGACACACCTGCTGAAATAACGATAACAGGGATATCTTTTTCATTGAGCTCATTACGAAGTATTGTTAGAAATTGAACGCCATCCATTTTTGGCATAACTATGTCAAGTAAAATAAGAACTACTTTATTTTTATTCTTATCAAATACTTTTAATGCCTCTTCTCCGTTAGAAGCCATTAATATATTATATTCATCTTCGAGAGCAGTTCTTAGTATTTCTCTGTTTAACTCTTCGTCATCAACAATTAAGATACTTTCTCTCTTTTTAATTTCTTTTTTTATTTTCTCTATATTTTCTTCTCTCTTAGGCTCATTTCCGCTATAACAAATCACCTTTTCATTTTTATTAAGTTTAGCCTGATACATTGCGATATCTGCTTTAGAAAACAAAGCTATATAGTCTTTGCCGTCATCAGGATATATACTTATTCCAATACTGACACTTACAGGGAAAGGATTGTTCAATAATTTATCTTTTAATTCGTTGCCTTTTCTTATTATAATATCGTTATCTACATTCTTCAAAAAAACAATAAACTCATCCCCGCCTATTCTTCCAATGATATCTGTAGAACGAAAAGTATTATCAAGTGTTTTGGCAATCAGAGTTATTACGCTGTCTCCTTTTTTATGTCCGTAAGAATCATTGATATTTTTAAAGTCATCTACATCTATAACCAATAATCCATGTTTATTTTCTTTTTCACTTGAATTTTCAATAAGTTCTTTGATAATTGCTTCACTGGCAACTTTATTTAGTAAACCTGTTAGCGGATCAAGGCTTAATTGCTTTTCAAGTTTTATCCTAGCTTGCTTTTCACTTTCTATAACCGAAAATCTACCTATAATCTTGTTTAAATTACCATTACTATCTCTTAAATAAAAATAACTAATTTTCAGCCAAAAGAATTCAGAACTATTTAATCTGCTTCCTCTATATTCAAAACTTCCCTTATCATTTTTGCTTTTGCCTTCGAAAATTTCTTTGAATTTATGTATATAATCGGGATGAACATGTCTATCTATATTATATTTTATGAAATCGGAAGTAACAGCAGGAATATCTTTTTCTCCGGCTTCATCAAAAGGAATAGTAATAGTATCAAAAAAACAATCATATTCAAATTGTACATCTTTAGAAATAGAATCGATCAATTTTGCTGTTTCTATTTTAGATACAAGTCTATTGACTACTTGCTTTTGTTTATTTATATCTACCAAAACAAAAATAATCTTGGAACCACTTTCTTCATATGCCAGCTTTAGTCTTACTAAAACCCATTTATCATTATTCACTTTTAATTTGACTTCAAATTCGCTGGAATACTCTTGATTTAATTTGAGAGCCTTAAAAATATTAGCTTTTTCTTTATTAAATATTTCTTTTCCGCATAATTCAAATATAATATTTTTTATCTCTGTATTATTTATTGCCTCTTTATTTATAGATACAATATCATAAAAATTATCGTTTCCTTCTTCAAATTTTATAGTATTTTCATCTAAAATCGCAACTTTTAAAACGCCGACAGGCAATAAGCTTAATGAATTCTCCATTTTATTTCCTTCCCCGATAAGGAAAAAACCTATCAAGTAAAATACCTCATAGGTTTTTTCTTTAAAAATTATAAAATTTTGATTTAAGTTTATTATTTAAGTACACTATCCATCAATACCAATAGTTCAAAAACACTTCTGAACTGACTCACCGTATTATCTTCGACCCATACAATAGAACCTTGCCATGTAGCATTTTGTCTAAATAAAACTTTTATATTAAATGTAGCCAAAATTTCTTTTTCCTTAATCTCTTCTATAGACAGTTCTTCTTTGTTTTCTTTATTATCTACAAATGTTCTGCATTCATTGATAGCTTGAGGATAATCCATATCATCCATAGTTTCTTCTATAAGGTTTAATAAGTTAAAGGTAGACAAAAACTTTTTTTCAACCTTTAAATATGGATTATATAAAGTTCCAATAAGATTATTATTATCATAAGCATATATTTTAACAATGCTTGTTTTCATTTCGTTGGGAATAAATTTTGTAGGTGTTAGTGCCATATCAAAAACCCTCTTTCTTAGAATTACTTCTTTTATATTAGTATAATATCATAACTCAGTTACACACCAGTTACAATTGGAGAGTTTTGTTTGTTATTTATAATTCTAATAAAAAAAGACCTTAAAATCAAGGTCTTTTTTTATTATCAATGCTTTATTATTTACACTTAAGCTTCGACTGTTTCTTCTTCCGCTTCGTCATTTGCATTTTTATATCCCATTAATAATGTCACTGAAGATATCAATGCAAATACAACCATAAATATAGTCCACTTATCTATTAGAGCCATAGGCAAACTCATATCTTCCGTTAAGATAAATACGATAAGTGCTATCACTCCGTCAATCGCTGCAAGTATCTTTGTAAAGAATCTTCTCTTCTTATTTTCTTGTAAATATTCGTCTGCATCAGCATATTCTGCTTCATAATATTCTTCTGCGTAGTATTCTTCTTTTTTCTTTCTTGCAAATATTAGAAGCATTAATCCTGATAACACTGAGAAAATAGTACATAACAGATTGATCAATGCCCAGCTTGAGTTCCCTTCTGCCAAAGGAATTTTATCATCAGGAATATCTACAGTCCCTCCGTTATCAAGAGGAGTTACAGCGTCATCTATCGTTGTAGCAGGATTATTAGCTGCAGGTGCATTAACAGCAGGAGCTGCTATCGGTGTTCCTCCGCCATTAACTGTAGTTGTATTTGTGGTCGTTGTTCCTGAAGAAGGAGGTGTGGATTGAGGTGTAGTTGGTCTCGTAGGATTTACCGGAGTTGGATTTATCGGATTATTTTCCTCTTCCTTATCATAAACAAATACTATACCTTGTGTAACAATAAAAAAAGATTTAATTATAAGATAAATTAATACATATTATTATTTATTATGATATATTTCTTGTTTTTTTCTTAAATATACCGCATTAGTTTTAATATACCACATTTGTCACAAAAATTATACCTTTTTTGACAATTTCTTAAAAATTTTAACTGATAAAGACTTTCTTAGTAAGAGACTTTTGGCTTAAACATAAAGAAAGATATTCAAAATTTAATAATTGTATTAAATAATAAACAGGGGCGCGGAATCTGCCGAAGGCAGGCGTAGTGCCCCTAGCGGTAGAAATCAATATCCGTTTAAGATAAAAAAAGCTTATATCACTCATAATATAAATATTTTAATGTCCGGGCATAAAGAAATAAAAAAACAACTACATATAATAAACATCACGGGGCACTACGCCTGCCTTCGGCAGATTCCGCGCCCCGTCAACAAAAAAAGACCCTAAAGGGTCTTTTTTATTTTACTATGTTATTTTAAAAGCCTCTGAACTTCATCAAACTCATCCGTGATTTCTTTATCGGGCTTTTCGGTAATGAGGCTTACCACTACCATAAATACACAAGCCACTATAAAAGCGGGAAGAAGTTCATAAATATTGAATGCTCCGCCCAGAGGTCTTACCAAATATTTCCATACAAATACCATTACTCCCCCTGATAACATGGAAGCAAGGGCTCCGTACTTATTACTTCTTCTCCAGAAAAGTGCGAACAGTACAACAGGACCGAAAGCCGCACCGAAGCCTGCCCAGGCAAAGGATACTATCCCGAACACGGAACTGTTAGGGTCTCTTGCAATGAACATACCGATAAGTGCAATTATAACAAGACAGCTTCTCGCAACTATCATCCTCTTTTTATCATCAAGCTCTTTGCCAAAAAATCCGCCTATTATATTTTCGGAAACGCTGGAAGACGCAGCAAGGAGCTGTGAATCAGCGGTAGACATGGTCGACGCGATGATACCCGAGAGCACTATCCCCGCAAGGACAGCGAATATAAATCCGTGCGTACTTAAATAATGTGATATCTGTACGATGACGGTCTCTGAATTTGCCCCTTCAAGCATTGGTATCACTCCTGCTTTTGACATACCGTAACCGATTATACCTATGAATACCGCAATACCCATTGATATAACTACCCAAACCGAAGCTATCCTTCTCGATATTTTTAATTTTTGTTCGTCTTCGATAGCCATAAAACGAAGGAGTATATGAGGCATACCGAAATATCCAAGCCCCCAAGCAAGAGTAGAAAAGATACTTAAAAATCCGTAAGGCGAGGATGCTCCGCTTGCCATATCATGTGTGGCAGACATGCTCAAATAACCCTGAAGAGCTTTCGCATTGTCTATTACCGCATCCATACCCCCTGCGGCACCGATACCGAAGACAAATATAACGATCAGCGCAATCGACATTATTATACTTTGAATAAAGTCCGTGGTACTGGCAGCGAGGAAACCTCCCAGAGCCGTATATAAAATGATTATCACCGCACTTACCACCATAGCCAAAGTATAATCCACTCCGAAAAGACTGGAGAATAATTTTCCGCATGCGGCAAATCCCGAACCTGTATAAGGGATAAAGAAAATGATAATGACCAAGGAAGCCAGAAGCATCAATAAATTCTTGTTATCCCTGTATCTGTTTGAAAAGAACGCAGGAAGAGTAAAGGAATCCTTGCACACTGCCGTGTATATCCTTATCCTTTTAGCGACCAAAAGCCAGTTTACATATGTACCTATAGCAAGACCTATAGCCGTCCAACCCGCATCCGCGATACCCGAAATATAAGCAAGACCCGGTATACCCATAAGTAAATAACTGCTCATATCCGAAGCTTCCGCACTCATTGCGGTCACAAAAGGTCCGAGCCTTCTGCCCCCAAGATAAAAATCATTTGCAGTTTCATTTTTCTTTGAAAACATCGCGCCTATAACGATCATTCCCAAGAGGTAAATGATTATTACCAGCAAAATGCCGATTTGATTGGTTTCCATAACAATTTCTCCTTAATATATAAATGTAATTCCTTAAAATACTTACATATAAAAATCAAGGTACTATATCTACTTATAGTACCTTTTAAATATTTTATATTAAATCGAGAAATTTGTCAAGATTACTGAATATTCAATCAATTTAAATAATGCTTTTTTATGTTTTTATGAGTATTTTAAAATAAATTTCTTACATATATGATATTTCCCCTTAATTAAATATCTTAAATTTCTGTTCTTCAATCCTCCATATCAGTATCTTCTATATTTTTTCTATAAAAGAAATATCATCATCATACTCATCATTTACATCTTCATTCCCATTATGCACACTTGTATCACTGACCTTTTTTTCTCTTCTTTTTCTCCTTCTCATATACATCGTCACATATACCGCACCTATTATTATCCCTCCGATAATAACAATCTCGGAGTAACCTTTTAAGTACGGAAGGCAGGCTTCCCATGCTTCCCCCATGATGTTCCCAAGACTTACCAGCAGGCTGTTCCATACGAGAGTACCTATGATACTCAGTACTATAAATGAAGAAAACTTCATTTTAGATATCCCAGCAGGTATTGAAATAAGGCTCCTTGCTACGGGTATACACCTGCAAATCAGAACCGCTTTCTTTTCATACCTTAAAAACCACTTATAGCTTAAATCTATATATTCAGGTTTCAAATGCATTACCCTGCCGAACTTTCCCGAAAACAGACTCCTTAACTTTTCTCTCTTTAAAATATAACCCAAAGAATATAAGATCACCGCACCGAGCATTGCTCCTATCGTAGCCGCGAGTATCACTAGTATGAGGTTCATGCCTGCCTTTGCAGTCAAATATCCCCCAAAGAGCAAAACGACTTCCGAGGGTATGGGCGGGAATACATTTTCTATGAGTATCAAAAACATTATCCCCAGATAACCGTACGCATTTATTATTCCTATCAAACTTTCTTCCAATAATCTTCTCCCTATTTATAAACATTTCCCAAATATATTTTATCTTCAAATTTTGAGTAATATGTTATAATATAAAATAAACTTATTAGATACAAATTAAAAATACGTAAAATAAAGGTAAAGAAATCATGACACTTCAGCAGCTAAAATACATAATAGAAATAGTAAACTGCGGTTCCATAAACGAAGCAGCAAGCAGGCTATTCATAACTCAACCCAGCCTTTCAAAATCCGTAAAGGAGCTTGAAAACGAACTTGGTATAGAAATATTCATACGTTCAAACAGAGGTATATCCCTCAGCGCAGACGGTGCGGAGTTTCTCGGATACGCGAGACAGGTAGTCGAGCAGTCGGAACTTTTGGAACAAAGATACTTAAATAAGACTCCTTCAAAAAGGCTCTTTTCCGTTTCCACTCAGCACTACGCCTTTTCAGTAAATGCCTTTGTAAATCTCGTCAAAGAATTCGATCAGGACGAGTACGAATTCGCCCTCAGAGAAACGAAGACCCACGAAATCATTGAAGACGTCAAGAACCTTAGGAGTGAAGTGGGGGTAATCTACCTCAACGATTTTAACGAAAAGGTCATCAACAAGATACTAAAAGACAACGAACTGACTTTTACTCATCTCTTCGATGCAAGACCTCATATATTTTTGAGTATAGATAATCCCCTTGCAAAGAAAAAATCTATCAAAATAGAAGACTTGGAACCATATCCGAGAGTATCCTTTGAACAGGGGACTTACAACTCTTTTTACTTTTCCGAAGAGATACTCAGTACCCTATCTCATAAGAAAAATCTCCTTGTAAGCGACAGAGCTACTCTTTCAAATTTACTCATCGGACTTCACGGCTATACCATAACCACGGGTATACTAAGCGTCGAACTGAACGGGAGCAATCTGGTTTCCATACCTCTGGAAAGTGACGAAGTGATAAGGCTGGGATATATAAAACATAAGAATGTGAGCCTTAGTATCCCCGCGAAAAAATATATAGAACAGCTTGAACACTATATAAAGGAATATAAATACTGATATTTCTTTTTCTGATATCAGCACATTAAAAAAGGATATTTACGCATACCTATTTTAATGTGATAACCTTTTAAAACAAATGTACAGACATTCCTCGTTGAATTTAAGTATATAGTATCAATAGACTTCTAAATGATAATTAAAAGTCTATGATAAAAAAAATTAAAAAATCAGTATACAAAAAGGTATTTGAATAAATAAAAAAGTGTAATCATTAAAACTTAAAATAAACAAAAATCGCTGTTTCATTTGGTATAAATCCAAATATAAATATTTATTACCTGCAATAATCAAATCAGAATGTTCGTTAATAAATAATAATGTATTTAATTATACTTTTATTATATTAAAAGCTACGGTCATATAAATTTTCATCAAACATTATAAAAATATCAGTAAATAAACAATAAAAAAAGACACTAATGTGTCTTTTTTATATAAGTAAAACTTAATTATTCACCAAATCCGTTTTCGATCAATGCAGCTAATGTATCTACAGCTTCTTGTTCGTCAGCACCGTTAGCTCTGATTTCGATTTCTGTTCCTTGAGATAATCCGCCTGCCATAACGCCCATTATTGATTTAGCGTTGATTTCGTTACCGTTCTTTACTAAAAGAATTTCAGATGCGAATTTAGCAGCAGTTTGAACGAATTGAGATGCTGGTCTTGCGTGAAGTCCTGTAGGATTTGTAATTGTTACATTTTTTGAATACATTATATAGTTCCTCCTAATTTTTATCTTTATCAATATTAACTCAATTATAACATAAGATTAATAAATTACTAGTAAAATTTTAATAAAATATTATTTTTTTATACTTATGCTTAACCCGTCCCCTATAGGCAGAACGGAGGTAGTAAGTTCGCTGTCTTCGCTTATTGCGTCCAAAAACATCCTAAGCCTTTTTACTATGGTTATCTTTCTCCTGATAAGAGGAGAACTTTTATCTATCATGCCTCTGAAGAGTACGTTATCGCATATCAAAAGCCCGCCGGGTTTCAGTATCCTCTTACAGTCTTCAAGCATATGGATATAATGTCCTTTGTTGCCGTCAAGGAATACCACGTCGTACATATATTCTTCTCTTTTTAATACTTCCCCCGCATCGTCCATGATAAGCTTTATATTATCATCGTAACCATACTTCTTTATGTTGTTCTTTGCCTCTATATATCTTATCTCGTCTCTTTCAACAGTCTTTACGAAGCTTCCTTCACCCATTATATCCGCAAAGACACAGGCGGAATAACCAACCGCCGCACCGACTTCAAAGAGCTTCTTCGCTCCGTGAGATTTTAATATTATTTCAATGAGCCTCTCTACATCTTCCGTTATTATAGGTATCCTGTTTTCTTTTGCTTCTTTTCTGAAACCTGACAAAAGGCTTACTTCACCCTTTAAGTGAAGTAAACCATTCAAATATTCTTTAGTTATTTCGTCTATCATTTTTAATCCCAGTTCCCGCTGTATTTTTGAATATTCTTTTCATGCTGAGCCAAAGTCTCTGCAAATGCACTGGCTCCCGTTCCGTCATTCTTTGTACAGAAGTATATATATTTCGTCTTTTCCGGATATAACGCAGCCTTTAGAGCAGAAGCTCTGAAGTTGGATATAGGTCCCGCAGGAAGTCCCGTGTACTTATAAGTATTATAAGGAGAATCTATGTTCTTCTGTGACTCCGTGAAAGAGAACTGATAATCCTTATATATATACTGAAGCGTTGCACATGACTGTAACATCATACCTTTATCAAGTCTGTTATAGAATACTCCCGCAATGGTAGGAAGTTCCGAATCTAAAATGCCTTCCCTTTCCACTACAGACGCCATTGTGACTATTTCATCAATGGTCTTGCCCATTTCCTTTGTCCTTTGTTTGTACGCGTCTGTATACTCCTGATCGAACCTGTCTAACATCTTCGTTATTATATCCCTTGGCACCGCTTTTACGTATACATTATATGTATCCGCAAATAAATATCCCTCTAGGATATACTCTCTGTCCTTAGGTACACTATTTAAGAAATCGTAATTTTTTCTGTAGTAATCCGCATTGTCCTTTATCTCCTTAAGAAATTCGACTTTCGTGAATATACCCTTTTTCTCGAATTCGTTTCCTATCCTGTTAAGGTCAAGACCCTCTTTTATCGTTATAGAGGTAGTCTTGCTGGTCCCGCCCTTAACGAGAGATTTAACTATCTCACTTGCGGGAAGCTTTTGAGAAAGGGAATAATATCCCGCCTTCAAATCGTTTGATTTACCTGTCAGTTTAACATATATCTTAAATGCGGTCTCGTTCTTTATAAGGTTATTTTCCTTAAGTGCATCGGTTATACCGCTAAGTGAAGATCCCTCTTCTATCAAAAATTCCTTCGTCTGTCCGTTAGCCTTATCCACGGCTCCCAGCATTATATTATAAGTAAGTATCATACCCGCTATGAGTACAACGACTACCCCTCCTATAATCATGAACAAATTCTTCTTTTTATTGTTCCTTACCTTCATTTTATTATCTTTGGGGCTTTTTTCTTCCTTTACTTTGGTCTTTTTTATAGTAGGTTTTTTCATACTCTTTTTTACTTTTACTGCTCTTTTCTTTTTCTCCATATGCCCTCTCCTTTTAACATATACTAAATTATATCTTGTATTGTGAAATAACTCAACATTTTTAACCCTCTTTTAAGAAATTTATCATAATTTCGACAAGGGAAATCACTAAAAAAGGACATATAATTTTCTTATATATACCTTTATCTTTACATAAAATATACTATTTCGTCCTTTGCTTTCATCGCCTTTTTAATGTTTTCAAGGCAAAGTATAGGTACGTCCTCTCCGTATTCCGCGCTGAATTCATACTCTATCCTCGCTTCCACGTCCACCCAGTCTTTCGTCTTAAAACCAAGCTTCTTCATTTCATATCTGCAGTCGTGACCCAGAAACTGGATATCGTCCGCACAGCAAGTCATTGCAAATCTTCCCGGAACAAAAGTCTTCTTCGGAAGATTTGGGTCCAAAAATACCTGAGCCTTGAACTTAACTTTCTTTCCCGAGTAGTTTTCCGGGTTGTCAAGAGTATCTATGAACCATACGCCGTAGTCTTCGTCGGATATCTCTATCACATTCTTACTTACATCAAAAGGAAGGTCTTCTATAGTCTCTTCCACAATGCTCCCGTCTTCCCTTTCAAAGACTATCTGTGCACCCATATTCAGTGCCTTTATGTTTCTTCTGAGCATTCCTCTGTTCACATTATCATCACACCTGTTGAATATGATAAGGCTTGAGAGCGATATCTGCTCCATGAACATAGACCTCATATTCGTCAAATAAAGTTCTGCCGTCTTTGAATTGACGAGAGAATAAATACTCGCAAGTTCCCAGTTAGACGGAGGCTCGGTATCTAAAAGCACACTCATCTCCCATGTACCGTTATACTCTATCACTACCTGTCTTGGGTGATATAATGCCTCGTAATTCTTTAGTAAAGAAGGAGTGAATTTTTCTCTTCCCTCTACCACGACTTTGGTTATATTAGCCTTTATTAAAAACTCTCTTTCGTATTCTTCTTCACCCTCTTCGCAGAGTATCAAAAGAGTAGGTCCGCCCGCTTTAAATTCGGGAGAAAGAAACATGTTCTTTATCAGTGTGGTCTTCCCGCTTTCCAAAAGTCCCGATATAACAAATACAGGAGTCTTCATCATCTCACCTCTTATTTAAATATTTTTTCCAGTTTATCTTTTTTAAGTTCTGTGCCTATGACACAAACTTTTCCGGTATAATCCGCTTTTCTTTCCCTTATTTCGTATTCTCCGGGAACCAAATCGAATTCGTACCATTTATCATCTTCTCCTTCGACTACACCCTTGGCTCTAAGTACCGCTCCGTACTTACTGCCGTCGGATAAGATTTCAAGTACCTCTTCTAAATCTCTTTTATTGAATTTATGAACCGTCTCAATGCCGAAGCTTGTAAATACTTCGTCTGCGTCGTGGTCATGACCGTGGTCGTGCCCGCACCCGCAGCTGCACCCTTCACCGTGTTCATGGTGATGTTCATGGTCATGGGGGTGTTTATGTTCTTCGTGATAATGTTCATGACCGCATTCGCATTCTTTATCATGCTTATGGTGGCGATGTCCCAATTCACACTCATGCTCGTGGTGATGATGATGTTCATGTTTTTCATGTTCTCTATGCTCATCATTGTGGCGATGTCCGCACTCGCAGGTTTCATCGTGTTTATGTTTATGATGTTCATCGTGATGATGTCCACATTCACATTCTTCTTCATGTTCATGATGATGTTCGTGGTGGTGTTCGTGTTCGCATTCGCAGTTTTCCCCATGTTCGTGGTGATATTCATGTCCGCAATCACACTCTTCTTCATGCTTATGATGATGTTCATGCTCATGTTGTGATTTTAAAACTTCTTCCAAAAGTTCGTTTTCTTCGTTAAACTTTGTCACCGCATTTAATACCGCGTCCTTTTCAAGCTCGTCCCAAGGTGTGGTTATAATGTTAGCTTCCTTATTATGTTCCTTTAACAGCTCAAGACATTCCTCTATCTTTTCTTTCGTTATATCCTGAGTCCTGCTCATTACTATGACATTTGCACTCTCAACCTGATTGTTGAAGAACTCTCCGAAATTCTTCATATACATCTTTGCTTTCTTTCCGTCCACTACGGTTATCTTGCTGTCAAGGACTATATCAAGCTCATCTTTCACGTCCAAAATAGCCT
This sequence comes from Anaerofustis stercorihominis, assembly GCF_024623185.1. GTDB lineage: Bacteria > Bacillota > Clostridia > Eubacteriales > Anaerofustaceae > Anaerofustis. The sequence continues at coordinate 37,626 of NZ_JANJZK010000008.1, read as the reverse complement.
TTTCCACGTCGGATAATTTACCTACCCCCGACGGTTCTATGATTATCCTGTCGGGAGAAAATTTCTCTATTACTTCTTTTAAAGACTTGCTGAAGTCCCCTACCAAAGAACAGCAGATACATCCGGAGTTCATCTCCGTTATCTCTATGCCAGCATCCTTTAGGAAACCTCCGTCTATGCCTATCTCTCCGAATTCATTTTCTATAAGTACGATTTTTTCACCCTTAAAAACTTCATTTATAAGTTTTTTTATAAAGGTCGTCTTTCCTGCACCCAAAAATCCTGAAATGATATCTACGTTTGTCATATATACCCTTCTTTCTTTTTAAAATATTACTATTTTATACCAATCAAAGCAAAATTTCAATATTTAAGACATTTTACTTAGGTTAGTTTTAACTAACATAGTATATCATCTGTTGTAATCTTTTTCAATAAACAGATTAAAATAAAATTTTTTTTATGATTTACTTTATTATTTTAAGGATATATCGGTATAACTTTATTATTATTTATTTTATTAACATATTTTTTATTTTTACATATTATAATAATGTAAGTAATAAATTATAGTTAATTTACTAAATAAATACTTGCATTATACCTTATTTTATGATAGTATATATCTAGTAAATCAAAGACAGTCAAGGAGAAGGTTATGTTTTCAAACAAAGTAACATCTATAGGACAATCTCCAATCAGAGAATTTGCCCCGATTCAGGAAAAAAGAATAGAAGAAGGAACGAAGGTTTATCAGCTCAATATCGGTCAGCCGGATATAGTGACCCCGAAGGAATTTTTTTCTGCGGTAAATAACTTCGATGAAAGTATACTTGCTTATACCAATTCAAAAGGTATACCCTCTCTTTTGGAAGCTTTTGAAGATTATTATAAAGAAATCGGTACCGATTTAACCAAAGAAGATATGATAGTTACAAACGGCGGGAGCGAAGCTATTTCATTTGCATTTTTAACTCTGTGCAACGAAAATGATGAGATAATAGCATTCGAACCTTACTATACAAACTACAATATCTTTGCAACTCAGGCGGGAGTAAACATGGTTTCCATAACGACAAAACCCGAAGAAAACTTCAGACTTCCTAAAAAGAAAGAAATCGAAGCTAAGATAACCGATAAAACGAGAGCTTTTTGTATCACAAACCCTTCAAACCCAACGGGCAGAGTTTACACAAGGGACGAAATAGATTTACTTTGCGAAATAGCCAAAGAACATGACCTATTCATAATAGTGGACGAAGTATACAGAGAATTCGTATACGACGGAGAATTCATCAGCTTTTCAAGCGTAAAAGGAATTGAAGACAGAGTTATAATAATAGACAGTATCTCAAAAAGATTTTCCGCATGCGGAGCAAGGATAGGACTTCTCGCTTCAAAGAACGAAGAATTCATGGCTCATGTATTAAAGCTTGCTCAGGCAAGACTTTGTGCACCATACCTCGACCAAGTGGGAGCTGCCGCTGTACTCAAAAACACAAGCAAAGACTACATAAGCGCAGTGAAAAAGGAATATAAAAACAGAAGAGACACGATTTATAACAGGCTTAAAAAAGTAAAAGGCATAGAAGTAAAGAAACCTGCGGGAGCATTTTATATGATAGTAAAACTCCCGGTTGAAAATGCACATGAATTTTCAAAATGGCTCCTTGAAAAATACGACCATAAAGGCGAGACAGTAATGCTTTGTCCCGCAAACGAATTCTACGCTACAAAAGAACTCGGAGTTGATGAAGTAAGGATAGCATATGTACTAAAAGAAGAAGACCTTATAAAAGCGGTAAACATCTTGGATAAAGGACTGATTGCATATCAAAAAGCATTGGCTGAGGAAAAAGCGGTAAGCTTAAATAAAAAACCCAGCGTAGTTTTAAACAAAGAACAATACGCAGTATAGCAGGACTTATTTTTCTTATATATTTTGCCGAAACACCGTAAAATAAAGGAAAAAAATGCTTGCATTTAATATACTAAAATGATATAATATCATTCGCGAGACTATTAAAGTGGAGGTGTAGCAAGTGGCAAACATTAAATCTGCAAAGAAAAGAGCAATCACAAACGAAAAAAGCAGACTTAGAAATAAAGCTATTAAGACTAATTTAAAGACAGCTCAAAAAGAATTCGACCAAGCTATTTTATCTAACGACGTAGAAAAAGCTCAGGAAGCATGCAAAGTTGCAAGCAAGAAATTCGACATGGCTGCAAGCAAAGGTATCATTCATAAGAATGCTGCTGACAGAAAAAAAGCACAATTAGCTAAAAAAGTAAATGCTTTAGGTTAGTATGATTATATAGACTATTTAAGGCCTTCCTATAACCGGTAAGGTCTTTTTGTAGTATAAAAAGGAAATATATTGATATGGTAGATGAAAAAGTACTCTCCAACGGAGTGGACATAGTAAAAGTAAAGAGAATAAAAAAAATACTGGGCAGTACCCATAAAGATCTGTTTTTAAGAAAAATATTCAATAAAGAAGAGATACTTTATTTTGAGCATAATAATTATAACCCCAAAAGCGTTTCGGGATACTTCGCAGCAAAAGAAGCTATCATGAAAACACTGGGCAAAGGCATGGATAAGCTCAGCTTCAGAGATATCACCATACTAAAAACGAAAGACAACAAGCCTTATATTAAGCTTTCGGGGAAAGCCGGAGATTACATGGAAACTCTCGGACTGAGAGACTTTAAAATATCCATATCTCACGAAGACGAATATGCTCTGGCATTCGTAATAGCGGTGTAGAAATGAAAAGAAATATAATATTATGCTTAGTGGTAATCATGCTTACAGCTTTTTCAAGCTGTTCCAGCAACAGTACAAATAAAGAAGAGAAAACCGATATGAATGACAAATTAACGGTCCAGAATATCCCCGACCCTTTTATCGATTACGACAACGGATTAATGGAACAAATGGATAAAAACGGAGGATATCTAAAGTTCACGGCTTTCGATGAATTCAAAGATTTTGTAAATAACAATAATATAGATAACTATTATCTTAAAAAGTTCTCTGAGGATTATTTTAAAGATAACACACTCTTTATAACATTCAAGTTTACCTCCTCGTCCATAAAGCACGATATAGAAGAGCCTATTATAAATGACAGTGAAATAATCATAAATATAAAAGAAACTATCCCAACGGGAAAAATGACCATGGATTTAAAATTCAGAGGATACTTCATTAGTATAAATAAAGAATATTTAAAGAATAAAAAAGTTGACATCATATATACAAAAAAAGACACCAAGTAAGGTGTCTTTTTTATTACTTATATCTATACCATTTCCGGTTCCATAAGTTCGGGGATTTCCTTCAAGTTCATATTCGCCTGAGAAAGCATAAGCTTTATCCTGTTGAGCTGATTTACTTCACTTGCTCCGGGGTCGTAGTCTATAGCCACGATGTTGCTCATAGGATACATCTCCCTTATCTTCTTTATTACGCCCTTACCCACGACGTGGTTCGGAAGACAGCCGAAAGGCTGAGCACATACTATGTTATTTACTCCCGTCTTGATAAGTTCCAGTATCTCTCCAGTAAGGAACCAGCCCTCTCCGGTCTGATTGCCTACGGAAACGACATCGCTTGCATAATAAGCAAGTTTATTTATCTCATTTGGAGAAGTAAAGTGAACGCTCTTTTGACATTCATCTTTATATACCTTTCTGTAGGTTTCTATAAAGTTTATCCCTATATTTGATATGGTCGCACTCATCTTCTTCATTCCAAGCTTTTCGGATTTAAAGTTGTTGTTGAAGAAGCAGTATAACAGGAAGTCGAGTAAATCCGGCATTACGGCTTCCGCACCTTCTTTTTCAATTAAATCAACAAGGTGATTGTTTGCTCCCGGAAGAAATTTAACGAGTATCTCTCCGACTATCCCTACCTTTGGTTTTACCTCATTCGTTATAGGAAGTTCATCGAATTCCCTTATTATGTTCCTGATATTATCGTTAAATACTTTCTTCGATGACCTAGGTCTTGATAGATCCGCTATACACTTTGTTTCCCATTTTCTGTGGAGCATATCCGCAGAGCCTTTAACGACTTCGTAAGGTCTCATTCTATATAAAACCCTCATGAACAAATCTCCGTACACTACGGCCTGAAGCGCTTTATTTAAAAGTTTCGGAGTTATCTTAAATCCTTCGTTGGTTTCAATACCGTTGGCATTAAGAGATACCACGGGTATATGTCCCATTCCAGCATTTTCAAGCGCCCTTCTTATAAAACCTATGTAATTAGTCGCTCTGCAGCCTCCCCCTGTTTGAGTTATCATTATTGCTACTTTGTCGGTATCGTATTTACCGGAGTTGAGAGCCTCCATGATTTGTCCCACGACTATGAGCGAAGGATAGCAAGCGTCGTTATTTACATATTTAAGCCCTATATCCACCGCATGTTTGCTGTCATCTTTAAGTGCTTCGTATTTATAACCGCAGGAATTAAGTGCTGCTTCAAACAAAGAAAAATGTATAGGAGACATTTGAGGAGATAAAATCGTATAATCCTTCTTCATCTCTTTTGTAAATTCCACTCTCTGATAACCGGAATTTTTTACTTTTCTCTTTATTTTCTTTCTATGTCTTATCTTCAGCGTCGCAAGGAGCGAACGTATCCTTATCCTGGCAGCTCCGAGATTGTTTACTTCGTCTATCTTAAGGACGGTGTGTATCTTACCCGCAGAATTTAAGATATCCCTTACTCCGTCTACGGTCACCGCGTCAAGCCCGCAGCCGAAGGAATTCAGCTGTACCAAATCTATATTATCCTTTGTCTTTACAAAGCTAGCCGCCTTATAAAGCCTTGAATGATACATCCATTGGTCCGTTACGATAAGAGGTCTTTCAACCTTACCAAGGTGAGATACGCTGTCTTCGGTGAGGACTGCTATCCCGTATGAATTTATCATCTTATCTATACCGTGATTTACTTCAGGGTCTATATGATAAGGTCTTCCCGCAAGGACTATACCTCTTTTACCCGTTTCGTCGAGATACTTAACTACTTCTTCACCTTTTCTTGCTATCTTATGTCTGACATCAATAAGCTCATCCCAAGCTTTATCCACGGCTTTTGCTACTTCGTTCTTATCCAAGTCAAATCCGGTTTCTCCGCCTTTTGTAAATTCCCTTATGATACCCTCTTTTGCGGTTTCCTTATTCGTAAACGCAAGGAAAGGATTTAAGAATTTAACACCTTCTGTATGTATATCTTCCACATTGTTCTTGATGTTTTCCGCATAAGAAGTGACTATCGGACAGTTATAGTGATTTCCCGCATCGGGAGTTTCATTCCTTTCATAAGGGATACAAGGATAAAATATCGTCTTTATCCCCTTCCTTATAAGGTATGTTACATGACCGTGGGTCAGCTTAGCGGGATAACATTCCGATTCGCTGGGGATAGACTCTATCCCGTACTCATATATCTTTCTCGTGGAGACAGGTGAAAGTTCCACTCTGAATTTAAGTTCTTTAAATAAAACTGCCCAAAAAGGATAATTTTCAAACATATTGAGGACTCTCGGTATACCGATTACTCCGTTTACCGCATCTTCTTCCCTTAAAGGCTCGTACCCGAAGGTTATCTCATTCTTATAATCGAATAGGTTTATATCCTGAGACTTATCTTTATGTATTCCCGCTCCTCTTTCACATCTGTTCCCGGTTATGAATTTTCTTTTCCCGCCGTCAAAACTGTTTATTGTAAGATAGCAGTTGTTCGCACACCCCTTACATCTGGTCATCATTGTGGTATAAGTAAGTTTTTCTATGCCTTCCAAATCCAGCATAGTACTTTTTTTACCTTCTTCGTACCTCTCCATGGCAATAAGTGCGGCACCGAAAGCACCCATTATCCCCGCAATGTCGGGTCTTACCGCAGAATGTCCTGAAATCTTTTCAAATGCTCTAAGAACCGCATCGTTATAGAAAGTTCCGCCCTGCACGACTACGTGTCTGCCCAGGTCATCTGGATTTGTAAGTTTTATTATCTTATATAAAGCATTCTTTATTACGGAATAAGCAAGCCCTGCGGATATATCGCTTACGGGAGCCCCTTCTTTCTGAGCCTGCTTTACGTTGGAGTTCATAAACACAGTACACCTCGTCCCGAGGTCTATAGGATTTTTCGCAAACAAAGCTTCCTTTGCAAAGTCCTCAACGCTGTAACCGAGAGATTTTGCGAATGTCTCTATGAATGATCCGCACCCCGAAGAACATGCTTCGTTAAGAAGTACATTGTCTACGGAACCGTCTTTTATCTTGATGCATTTCATATCCTGACCGCCGATATCTAAAATACAATCGACTTTAGGGTCAAAGAAGTAAGCCGCATAGTAATGAGCTATGGTTTCTACTTCGCCTTCATCCAGCATAAATGCGGATTTTACCAAATCTTCTCCATATCCCGTGGAACATGAATATACTATCTTCGCTTCCTTTGGAAGCTTTGAATATATATCTTTCAATGCTTTTACGGTCGTTTCCAAAACGGAACCGTTGTTGTTTGAATAGAAAGAATATAACAGTTTCCCGTCCTCGGAACATAAAGCGAGCTTGGTCGTGGTGGAACCTGCGTCTATCCCGAGATAACAGTTCCCCTTATAATCTTTTAAACTATCCTTTTCAACGGTATGAACCGCATGTTCTTCAGAGAATTTCTTGTAATCTTCGCTGTCTTCAAAGAGACGCTCCATCCTCTTTATTTCACTGTTTAATTTTATCTTGCTGTCAAGCCTGTTTTTAAGCTGACCCAAAGTTATATTTTCCTCTTCTTCACTGCTTAAAGCAGCACCTATGGCGGCAAACAAATGCGGATTTTTCGGAGAGATGACATTCTCTTCCTTTAAACCAAGCGTTCTTATAAAAGCCTCTTTAAGCTCGCTCATAAAATAAAGCGGTCCGCCCAAAAAAGCTACATTCCCTCTTATTGGTTTACCGCATGCAAGCCCGCTGATAGTCTGATTAACGACAGCCTGAAATATGGAAGCCGCCAAGTTTTCTCTAGTGGCTCCTTCGTTTATAAGAGGCTGGATATCGCTTTTTGCGAATACTCCGCACCTTGCCGCTATGGGATATATATTTTCATATCCATTTGCAAGCTCGTTAAGTCCGTTGGCATCGGTCTTTAGTAATGACGCCATTTGGTCTATGAACGAACCCGTACCGCCCGCACAGATACCGTTCATCCTCTGCTCTATCGTTCCTTCAAAATATATTATCTTCGCATCTTCCCCGCCGATCTCAATAGCTACGTCGGTATCGGGGTGAAATTTTCTGAGTACAGTTGAAACGGCGACCACTTCCTGCACGAAAGGTATATCCAAATACGATGAAAGACTTAAGCCTCCCGAGCCTGTGATAACAGGGCATATCTTACAGTCCCCAATTACTTCAAGGGCTTCCTTTATCATGGATAAAAGGGTGTCCTGAATGTTTGCAAAATGCCTTTCATATTTTGAATAAAGTATATTATCATCGGTATCCATAATGGCAACCTTAACGGTCGTAGAGCCAATATCTATACCAAGTTTATTAATTGTTTCCATTATATCCTCCAAAATAGTATTCTTTATTATAATTCTTTAAATTTTAAATAGCAATAAAAAAAGGCGAAAAACATCAATTTTCGACTTTTTTTGACATAGATTTACATATATTTACATTAAAAAATATTGTCTTTTACATGAGCATACATGACTACGAAGGTCTCCGTCGTACCGAACTGCTGAGCCCCTTCCAGAAGCTCCGCAAGGTGTGTGGTGCTTGTCACATAGGCTTTTATAATAAGAGAATACTGACCGGTCAAATAATAGAATTCGCTTATCTCGCTTGCTTTGTTTGCAAACACTTTAAACTCTTCATATTTACTCGCAGGCATATCTATAGTTATAAATACGGTTATGCCCTGCCCCAGCTTTTCTCTGTCTATGATAGCTTTGTAAGCTGTTATAATCCCTTTTTGCTCAAGCCTTTTAACTCTCTCCGCAACCGCAGGCGCCGATAGATTAAGCTCGGTCGCAAGGTTTTTCATGGTTATTCTTCCGTCAACGTTTAATCTCTCTAATATTTTTTTATCTATCAAATCCATAATAAGAACTCCTGTAGTAATATGATGATACCTTAAAACCATATTACTACATTTGCTTAAAATAATAAACCTTTTTTTGGCATTTACTTTAAATTATAAATATTTTTTTAATTCTATGGCTTTATCCAGTTTTTCCCAAGGAAATTCGCTCCTGCCAAAATGTCCGTAAGCTGCTGTTTTTCTGTAAATAGGTCTTCTCAGATCGAGGTGTTCGATTATCCTTGTAGGTCTTAAATCAAAGTTTTCGTTTATTATTTCAACTATTTTTTCGTCGCTCAATTTACTCGTTCCGTACGTATTTACATATATGGAAACCGGTCTTGCCACACCTATGGCATAAGCGACTTCTATTTCTATCTTATCGCATATACCGCTTGCAACTATGTTCTTTGCGATATACCTTGCCATATATGAAGCACTCCTGTCTACCTTTGTAGGATCTTTTCCCGAGAATGCTCCGCCGCCGTGTCTTGCATATCCTCCGTATGTATCAACGATTATCTTTCTTCCCGTAAGTCCGCTGTCCCCCTGAGGACCGCCGATAACAAACCTTCCCGTAGGATTTATAAAATACTTTGTATTTTCATCGAGGAGACTTTCATCTATAACGGCCTTAACGACATGTTTTATCATATCTTCCTTTATGGTATCGAGAGATACTTTTTCATCATGCTGAGTAGATATAACTATGGTATCCACCCTTACCGGCTTATCCCCGTCGTATTCAACGGTCACCTGAGTCTTACCGTCCGGTCTCAAATAATCGAGAGTGCCGTCTTCTCTGACTTCGGTAAGCTTGAATGCAAGCTTGTTTGCAAGAGATATCGGTAGAGGCATGTATTCTTCGGTCTCGTTACATGCAAAACCGAACATTATCCCTTGGTCTCCCGCTCCGTTTTCTTCTTCGGTACTATCATCACAGTCCAAAGACTTATTCACTCCCATTGCTATATCGCTTGACTGCTCGTCTATGGAGCTTATTATCCCGCAGGTACTCCCGTCAAATCCGTATTTTGCCCTCGTATACCCGATATCCTTTATGGTCTTACGAACTATCTTCGGTATATCCACATAACCGCTTGTGGTTATCTCTCCCATTACGAGCACAAGCCCGGTATTCACCGCACACTCACAGGCTACCCTGGCATATGGGTCCTGTGCAATGATAGCGTCTAAAACGCTGTCACTTATTTGGTCACATATCTTGTCCGGATGTCCTTTTGTTACAGACTCCGACGTAAAAAAATGTTTATTCATTACTCTATCCTTTCCATGACCTTAAATAAAAAAATTTCTCATAGGTTCTCCCATGAGATTATCTTAATACTCATCATTCGGAAAAATCCCGTAGGTATTAGCACCGTACCTTTGCCGGTTGCCGGGTTTCATAGTGCCTATTCACTCCACCGCTCTAAATAAGGTCTATTTCATTGTAATTTACTTTAAAATATTAACATACTGTATACAGAAAAGCAAGATAATTGTCGATATATAATATAATTATCATCTTTTATAAATTTAGATATAATATACAATAAAAAACATATATGCTAAAACAAAAATATAAAACAATACTTCCCGCTATCTCGGGGCACTACGCCTGCCTTCGGCAGATTCCGCGCCCCTAACTCAAATACCGCGATTAAAATACGAACGACACAAATCCCGAATTTTTACATTTGCTTTTTAGACTCCATTATCTTAATCATTCAATACAGCATTTATTATTTTTTACCCCGCATAATTACATAAAAAAAAGACCATAAGGTCTTTTTTAAGCTTTATATTTTTTATTCTATTTTTCTCTGTCTTTGATAACAAATCATAATATAAATCCCAAATTAAAAATTAAAGAAAGCTAAAACTTACTTATAGTCTTGCATTCATCCACAGCCTTTTTTATATCTTCGATACTTCCTCCGCTCATGATAGTCACTGCTGCGGCAATGCTACCTTCAACTACGGGACCGTCTATCATAGTTACTTTATTTTCAACCATATCTATCGCCATTTCCGTCGTCATCACCGCACTTCCGAGATCCATAAGTACGATAACACCCTCTCCGCTGTCCGCTTCATTTATCCCATTCATTATCTTTTCAAGGTCTGTACCGATACTCCCGTCACCAAGTCCCCCCGCAGGAACTATATTTACGTCCTTTGCCATCTGAAGTGCAAGTTCCTTTACTCCCTCAGCTATCTTTTCGCTGTGTGATACTATTACCATTCCTAACATATCTTCTTCTCCGTTTACTAAATTATTTTTTATCATTATATCATAAATACCTAATTGTTAAATACTTACCAAACATAATAATATTCAATCTCATATAAAAATAATCGTTAATATCCATAAACACATTATTATTATAAAAAACGTTACTATGAAAATTATAAACAAATCGACCAAATAGAAATCATATCCTTTTAAGAATAGAAAAATCTGATTTATTTTCTTCAATTCAAATATCAGAATAAGAACAATTACCGAATTAAAAATATATAAATAAAAATCAAAACAACCTAAGCTATAAATAAAATTTTACATAAAAATATACCAAAACAAAAAAAATAACCCCATAGTTTACTATGGGGTCTCATTTTAAATAATATCATTTATGCATTCCATAATATAAGTAAAAGAAGTAGCCCCCGGGTCCTGATGACCGATGCTTCGATCTCCTATATAAGAAGCTCTTCCCTTCGTGGCTTTTATGGTCTTCGTGTATTCCACTCCGTCAGCTGAAGCTTTCAAAGCTTTTTCCATTGCCGATTTTGCTCCGCCGTTAAGTCCTTCCTTAAAGGCGTCGTAAGCAGGTATCATAGAATCAAGCATAGTCTTTTCTCCCGCTTCCGATTTTCCTCTCATCTTCACTCCGTTTATGGCTTCTTCCATCATCTTGATAAAATCTTCACCGCTTATTTCTTCTTTTCCCTGTACTGCCATTCCCGCTTTCATGAAAGCCGTACCGTATAAAGGTCCCGCAGCTCCCCCTACGGTGGAAACTAACGTCATACCTACAGTTTTAAGGATAGTACCGCAGTCTTTATCTTCAACAGTTCTAAGTTTTTCCTTTACCGCCGAAAATCCTCTCGCCATGTTTATCCCATGGTCGCCGTCGGCTATGGCACTGTCCAAATCGGTAAGATAATCTTTATTCTCTTCTATTTTATCCGCAATATCATTTATAAGTTTAATTAGTTTTTCTTTAGTCATAAAACCCTCCTTATAATGTCTTGAACCCTACTGTATCGGCTTTTGCGTCCAATAATTGTTTTAGTTCATCATCAAGCTTTAGTAAGCTTATTGAAAATCCCGCCATTTCTATGGAGGTCATATAATGTCCTACAAAGTTTTTATATACCTTTATTCCCTTTTCCTTTAATATATCGGATACTTTATTTCCTACTATATATAGTTCCATTAAAGGAGTAGCTCCCGAATCGTTTATCATCACCGCCACTTCGCTTCCTTCAAAGTCTATATCCTTTAATATGCACTCAAGCAAATGAGCTGTGATTTCGTCCGCAGTGGTAAGTTTTTCTTTATGTGTCCCCGGTTCTCCGTGGATACCTATACCCACTTCCATTTCATCATCGTTTATTTCAAAGCCGGGTTTGCCCGCCGCAGGAACGGTACAAGGAGAGATTGCAACGCCCATTGTCCTTACATTTGCGATAACTTTTTCTGCAACTTCTTTTACTTCTTTTAAACTTCTGCCTTCTTCTGCGGCAGCTCCCGCGATTTTATGTACGAATACTGTCCCCGCAACTCCTCTTCTGCCTGTCGTATAAAGGCTGTCCTTTACGGCAACATCGTCGTTTACGACTACTTGTTCCACTTCTATGCCTTCCATAGCTGCCATTTCAGCCGCCATATCGAAATTCATTATATCTCCGGTATAGTTCTTTATTACGAGCAAAGTCCCCTTACCGTCATCCACCGCTTTCACCGCTTCATAGATTTGGTCGGGAGTAGGAGAAGTGAATACGGGTCCCGCAACCGCACCGTCGAGCATACCATACCCCACATATCCCGCATGTGCGGGTTCATGTCCGCTTCCTCCTCCACTTATCAAAGCGACTTTATCTTTTTTCTTTTCGCTCCTTACTATCACATCAAGACCATCCAGTCTCTTTACATATTCCGGGTGCATTTTCGCTATCCCGTCTAACATCTCGTTTTCAACGTTCTCAGGTTTATTGATAAATTTTTTCATAAAGAAACCTCCTTTTTAATCAGTATATCATACCTTATAAATTTTCTCAAAAGTTAAGATGATAAATTTGATATTGATATTTCATCAAATAGTAAAACATAACATTTATTTTTAAGCTTCCCCTAGGATATAATAAATAAAAATCTTAAAGATATAAATATTTAAAGAAGAAACCCATCAAATAAAATCAATAATGTTTTTAAAACAATATTGATATAAAATTACTGACTATTATAAAAAAGTACTTTAATTGAAAAAATTATTAAGTTATTAAAATTAAAATCATTTTTACAGATTAGCCGAAACATAGATATTTTAAATCCACCTTTTGTTATATTGACACAGTTATATAAAAATAGCCCTTCTTATAATTTCTCTGATACTGAAGATTTTACGGAGAAATAAATACTTGAATTTAGAATGTATAACCATAGAAATAATAAAACAATAGATAAGTTTATTTATAAATTAGAGGATTTAACCGATAAATATTATAAATAAAAAGACCTAGTTTTAGGTCTTTTATTAAGCAATGATAACCTCAACGCCTTTTTCTTCATAGGCTTTCTTATCTTCTTCGTCCATTTGATTTGTTATTATGTAGTCAAAATCCTCTACTTCCGCAAATTTAACCAGCATTTTCTGCTTTAGCTTAGATGAGTCCATGACTGCCGCGACTTTATCGGCGTTCCTTATCATAGCTTGTTTTACCGGCATTTCAGTAAAAGACTTTACGCTTGCTCCGTACTCTATATCCATTCCGTCCAGACCTATGAAAGCAAGGTCGGCATGAGTGTTTTCAAACAGGCTTTCCGAAGTGGGACCGAGAAGTGAAAATACCGATTTTTCAATATATCCTCCCGCGACCAAAACCTTTGCCTTTGAATCAAGGGCAAGTTTGTATGCGATTTTTACATCGTTTGTGATGACCATTACTTCTTTATCCAAAATATTGGGAACCACATGATAAGGAGTGGAGCCGCTGTCTATTATTATGGTATTCCCCTCTTCCACGAGTTTGGCTGCGGCTTTGCCTATTCTTTCTTTTTCTTCTCTGAACGTTTTGTCTTTTTGATAATGTGGAGTTTCCGTAGAAAGGATACTTTCAACGGAAGTAGCCCCTCCGTGAGTCTTTAAGACCTTTCCCATTTTTGCAAGCTCTATCAAATCTTTTCTTATGGTCACATTCGAAACATCAAGCATTTCGGACAATTCTTTTACGCTTGCTTCCTTTTTTTCATATACATACTGCAAAATTGCTTCCTGTCTTTGTTCTTTGTACATATTTTCCTCCACAACTAAAAAAATAAAATCTTTATAAACCTTTACATTTATAAATGTAACAAAATTAAAACTACTTGTCAATTATTAATCTTCATTTAGTTATTTTTTCTAATCAAAAAGAACATATCTTTCTTTTATTTGGAAATGATATGTTCTTTGTATTTAATATAACTTCGGACTTTCTTTTATTAGTTCTTCAAATTTTTCTCTGTGTTCTTTTGCATACTCCTGATATCTCAGAAGCTTTTCTTCCACAAAAAAAGAATTCTTTTCAGAAAATTTTTCAAGATACTTATGTTCTTTCTTTACATAACTGTAATATCTGTCAGCTTCTCTATACTCATCAGTATATCCTTCACACTTGATGAAGTGACCCGGCATATCATATTTTAAGTTTTTATATAGCCTTAAAAGCTTAGCTCTTGATGAAGCTCTCTTATAATAATCATCCAGCCCCTTATCTATTTTTTCTTGTATTTTATCAAGTTTTTTAACTAGCTTTATATAGGATTCTCTTTCATCTTTTCTGATTTTTTCTATCTCACTTTTATGTTCTTTTAAAATACTGTTTATTTCCGCTTTCAGTTTTTTGACTTTTTCATCGTCATTTTTTATCTTTGTATCTTCCGTTCCTTTATTAAGCTGATATAGTGCATATCCATATTTATTCTGTGCCATATAATACTTACTTTGCGCCAAATAATAATTGACTTTATCATCAAAGTTTCTTTCTTTTGCAGCCTTTGCAGCAGAATAGTTACCCTCTTTCATGTATTTTTCAACATTAGCAAGCTTTTCCTGATCCGAAGAACCGCAGCCCGATACAAAAACAAGTAAAAACATCAATGCCAATACCGACAATAATAACTTTTTCTTCATGATTTCCCCTCTTTCGATTAATAAGATTTTATACTGCCGATATATATCAATACCCGGTTTTCTTCAAGAAAAAAGCTCCCCTAAAAAAAGAGAGCTTCCAAGAGTATTTTAAGACCTATTAGTATAAGTATGACACCTCCGAACACTTCCGCTTTTTCCTTGTATTTGCTCCCGAATATATTCCCGATTATAACGCCTATAAAAGAAATCACGAAAGTAATAACGCCTATAATCAAAACCGATGAAAATATGGATACGTCTAAAAATGCAAATGTAACACCCACGGCAAGTGCGTCTATACTGGTTGCGACAGCCATAAGAAGTAGTTCCTTTATATCAAGCCCTGCGGAGCAAGTTTCGCATTCTTCATTATCACTGAGTGCTTCGTATATCATCTTGCCTCCGATAAAGGCGAGAAGTATGAAAGTTATCCAGTGGTCCACGGTGGTTATATATGTACTGAATTGCCTTCCGAGGAAGAAGCCTATAAGAGGCATCACAGCCTGAAACACTCCGAAAAACATCGCAGTTATAAGCCCGTGAACGTAATTTATTTTTCTCATATTGAGACCTTTGCATATGGATACCGCGAAAGCGTCCATAGCAAGCCCTATTCCAATCAATGATAATTCTAATATCCCCATAATCTCTCCTAAACAAAGTATTCCAATTATAAAACAAAAGGTATTATTTATCAATTATTTTCTTCATATAGTTTGCTATAAAATTAATTTTAATATATAATTTAGACTATGCTAAAAGTAAGGAGAAAACAATGCCTTTTGATTCTATCACAACTTACGCAATCATAAAAGAATTGAACAGTAAGCTAAAAGGAAGTAAAGTCAGTAAAATATATATGCCCACAAAGTATGAAGTAGTCCTGCATACTTTCGACGGCGACAAACAAATGTTACTTATAAACGCAGGTTCCTCTACTCCCAGGGTGCACTTCATAGAAGATTACAACGCTTCCATGAACGAACCTTACGGTTTTTGTATGCTGCTTAGAAAATACCTTACGGGAGCCGTAATAACAAATATAGAGGGATATGAATTCGACAGGATAATAAAAATCCGTTTTGAAAGTATAAATCTTCTCGGAGAATATCAAAACCTGACGCTCACAGCCGAAATCATGGGAAGGAATTCCAACCTCATATTGATTGACGACGAAAGCGGGAAAATAATAGATTCAATAAAACATATAAGACCCGATAATCCACTCATGAGAGAAGTCATACCTAAAATAGACTATGAATATCCCACAAAAGACAGACTGAACCCTCTTGATTTCAACGAATTCGTCGCTATGGATAATATAAGAAGTAACTCCGACAGGACTTTAAAAAGTGCGCTAATGAGTACATTCAACGGCATAAGCCCTATAATCTTCAGCGAAATCACTTCCGTACCCGATATAGATAATAATGCGGGAGTAAACGAACTGAGTAAAGAAGATATAGAAAACATAATAAAGAGAATAAGAGAATATTTCAGCGGTTTAGACGAAAGACTAAAATATAACTTATACAGAAAAGACGGGAACAATAAAGATTATGTCTGTATAGATATATCTTCATACGAGGACATGGAAAAGATGACCTTTGATACACCGTCAAGAATGATAGATACGTACTATCACGATATCGACAGGCTAAACAGGTTAAAAGTCGTATATAAAGATGTTTATAACCTTATAAACCGTTCTCTTGCAAGAGAACAGCATAAACTGGAGCTTAGGAGAAAAGACCTTGAAAAAGCCGAAGGAAGCGAGAAATACAATATAAAAGGACAGCTTCTTCTTTCTAACCTTCACCTTATAAAAAAAGGAGATAAAAGCATAACCGTGCAAAACTTCTTCAAAGAACCATACGAAGATATTACAATATCTCTAAACCCCGCTCTTTCTCCCAGCGAAAACGCAAATAAGTATTTCAAGAAATACACAAAGCTTGAAAATTCAAAGAAACACCTTGAAAAACTTATAAAAGACGGTGAAGAAAATGTATATTTCCTCGAATCCCAATCTCTTTATCTGGAAAGAGCCAAGACATATCCGGAAGTAGAGGATATAAAAAGCGTCATGGAAGAGCTTGGATATATAAAGAAGAAAAAGAAGAAGCACAATCTTAAAAAGGTTAAGAAGCTTAAATTTACCACAAGCGACAGATATGAAATATACGTGGGAAGAAATTCACTGGATAACGATTATTTAACGAGAAAATTCGCTTTTAAAACGGATTTATGGGTCCATACCAAGGATATCCCCTCTTCTCATGTTATAATAAGGACAAATAACGGAACATACTCAAATGAAGCATTGGAACTGGCGTGCAAACTGTGTGTATATTATTCAAAAGCCAAGAACTCTTCAAACGTTCCCGTGGACTATGCTTACATCAAATATGTAAAGAAACCCAGCGGGATGAAAGAAGGAAAAGTGATATACACTAACAACGAAACGGTGGAAGTAACGCTGAGTGAAAATGATATAAAAATGATAGATAAACTAAGCAGTTAAGGAGAAAACAAATGAGAGAACCTTTTGTTGCATTAATAGGAAGACCAAATACGGGAAAATCAACGCTTTTCAATAAAATATCCGGAAAAAGGATTTCTATAGTAGAGGATACTCCCGGAGTGACCAGAGACAGGATAATAACAGATACGTCTTGGTCGGGAAACAGTTTCTTTCTAATAGACACCGGCGGTATAGAGCCTAAAAGCGACGATATTATATTAAAACAAATGAAGAGACAGGCAAACCTTGCAATAGATATGGCGGACGTAATAGTGCTTGTAGTGGACGGAAGAGCGGGAGTAACCGCTTCCGACAGAGAAGTTGCAACGATGATAAGAAAAAGCGGGAAACCATGCGTCCTTGCGGTAAATAAAATCGATTCTTTCGATATAGATTATCTGAGATACGAATTTTATGACCTAGCCCTCGGTGAGCCTATAGGGATAAGTGCGGAGCATGCACTGGGTTTCGGAGATCTTCTGGATGAAGTGGTAAAACATTTCCCCGAAAACAAAAAAGGTATCGAAGAAGAAGAGAGAACAAAGATCGCAGTTGTGGGAAAACCGAATGCGGGAAAATCCAGCCTGGTCAATACACTTCTCGGGGAAAACAGAGTTATAGTAAGTAATATTTCCGGAACGACAAGAGACGCCATAGATACCATATTCAATTATGAAGGGAAGAATTATACCCTTATAGATACAGCGGGGATAAGAAGAAAAGCGAAGATATACGACGATATAGAGCATTATTCTACCATAAGAGCCATAGGTGCCATAGAAAGAGCGGACATATGCCTTTTAATGATAGACGCCATGGAAGGAGTTACCGACCAGGACGTAAAGATAGCCGGACTTATCAAAGACAGATATAAAGCGGTAATCATAGTAATAAACAAATGGGACTTGGTGGAAAAGGAAACCAATACCATGAAAGACATGGAAAAGAAAGTAAGGAGTTCACTTTATTTCCTTGACTTCGCACCTATATTATTTATCAGTGCAACGGAAAAGAAAAGGACTCATAAGCTTATGCCTCTTATAGAAGAAGTACTTACCGAGTACGGAAAGAGGATAACGACGGGACTTTTAAACGAAATAATGGGCGATGCGGTGATGATGAATAATCCTCCGTCAAAGGGAACGAGGAGAATGAAGATATTTTATTCTTCACAGGTTTCAACGGCACCTCCTACTTTCGTAATATTCGTAAACGAACCGGAACTGGAACAGGACGCATATTCCAGATACCTTACAAATAAAATCAGGGAAGCTTTTACCTTCCTCGGAAGCCCGATAAAATTAATTTATAGAAAAAAACAAGAAAATTAATGATATTTTCACCTCCAAGCGAATAAGTATAAGTAAGATACTTGAGTTTGGAGGTTTTCTTATGAATTTAGGAATATACGAAGATATATCAAAAAGAACAGGAAGTGATATATATCTAGGAGTGGTGGGACCGGTTAGAAGTGGAAAATCCACTTTTATCAAAAAATTTATGGACGTTTTAGTAATACCTAATATCGAAAATAAATTTAAAAAAGAAAGAGCAGTGGATGAACTACCTCAAAGCGGCTCCGGCAAAACGATCATGACGTGCGAACCGAAGTTCGTACCCAACACCGCAGCTAATATCAACCTTGGCAGCGGTGTAAATTTAAATGTAAGGCTCGTAGACTGCGTGGGATATGTTATCCCGGGCGCCGTAGGCGACATGGACGAAAACGAAGAGAGAATGATCAGGACACCTTGGTCAGACAGTCCTATGCCTTTTAAAAAAGCGGCTGAAATCGGGACCAAAAAAGTAATTGAAAAACATTCAACAATAGGTATAGTTGTGACTACCGACGGGAGCATAAGCGGTATCGAAAGAAACAACTACATAGAAGCGGAAGAAAAGGTGATAAACGAACTTAAAGAAATAAATAAACCTTTTGTTACGATTTTAAATACTACTACACCTAACAGTAAAGCTACAAGAGACCTTGGGAAGGAACTTGAAGAAAAGTATGAGTGTAAGGTCATCGTACTCGATGTAATGAATATAACCTTAGACGATATAGAGTCTCTTCTCAAAGACGTATTATTTGAATTCCCTATAAAAGAAGTCAATTATTCTCTTCCTCTATGGCTTGATTTGGTAGAAGAAGAAAATCCTATAAATAATGATATTTATGATTTCATTAAATCGAACAGTAACGATAACGATACATTAAACAAAGTGATTTTCGGCGTTAAAAATTCTTCCTTTGATGAGTTTGATATGGAAGTCACAAATATAGATTTAAGCAGCGGTATCGTTGACGTAGATGTAAAAGTCGAAAACAGCGCATTCTATAATCTGCTCAGCGAAAAGAACGATATCGAAATAAAGGGAGAATCCGACCTATTCGGTCTCGTATCGGATTTGACGCAAATAAAGAGAGAATACGAGAAAATCGCATCGGCACTGTCTTTAGCCAGAAGCAGCGGATACGGAGTAGTTATGCCGGAATTTGAAGATTATAAGCTGGAAGAACCGGAAATGATAAGTAAGTCATCTCGTCACGGAGTGAAAATAAAAGCTTCCGCACCGGCACTTCATATCATATGCACTGATGTGGAAACAGCGGTAAGCCCTACAATAGGCTCGGAAGAAGAATGTCAAGTGTTCTATGATAAACTTATAGATGAATACAAAAATGACCAGGATAAGATATGGGAAAGTGAATTCTTCGGACGTAATTTGAAAAATATGATAAGCGACAATATGCAAAACAAACTTATATCAATAGAAGATGATAATAAGATGAAAATCCAAAAGACCCTTACGAAGGTCGTAAATTCCGGCAAAGGCGGAATAATACTTCTTTGGTTATAAAAATGAAAACCGCAGAAATGCGGTTTTTTTATTGTCTATATTATTATATATTTTCTCTGGATTATATAGAAATTTCTTGTTTTGTGAATTCTTTTAGCAATGATGCAGCAGAATAGAGATCACCAACTAGACAGTTTCTATCACCAAAAACAAGAAAAGAATCTTTTGCACGAGATACTGCAACATTCATTAAACTTTTATTATAATTTATAAAATAACATCCGTCTTTACTACCATAAACACTTGAAAAAATTATAATTTTTCTTTCTGCTCCTTGAAAAGTATGAACAGTCCCTACATCTATATATTTTTCATAGTCAGGCAATTTTTTTTTCATTAATTTTAGTATTAGTTTTTTTTGACTCTTAAATGGTGTAATAATACCTAAAATACTTTTACGATCGAGATTTTGATCGGAATAATTCTTTTGATATTTTTCTATAATTCCTAAATAATTATCTCTTATCCATTCTATGATATATAAGGCTTCTTTATTATTTTTTCTGCTGCAACCATCCCTTTGTGAAAATTCTGTTTCAATATGCTTATGTCCCATCGGAGGAAGAAAATTATATAATACATTATTATTACCAATATCAAAAAAGCTTCCTCTTAAAGGCTCTAAATTCCCGCCATAAACCAACTTATTACAGTATTCAATTATTTCATTATAGCACCTGCGATGTTCACACAAAAACAATCCGTTATCATATTTATTATAAGCACACGACAAAGCAGCAACCTTCATAATACTTGATTCGGAACAGTTAAGCCCATTTTCTTCTAATAATTTAAATTTAAGTTTATTTGAAATTACATTTTTATTAATTGCCATTGCAATATCTAAAGCTTTTGTAGTATTCCAAACCGGTGGTATTTGTTTTTCATCACCGACAACCAATGCTTTTTTAGCTAATGAAAATGATGCAGCTGCTATTTCGGGAGATATTTGCCCAGATTCGTCTATAATAAGTAAATCTATGTAGTCATACATATAATAATGATTATCCTTATTGCCACCATAAGCGAAAAATTGCTTTGGAAGCATATAAAAAGTCATGACAAAACACGGTGATATCATTGCAAGTCTGTGATAAAAAATATCTAAAACATTCTCAAATGTTGTATGTTTTTGTCCAACAGTAATATCATTTTTTTCATGTAGCCATCTGCATTCATAATAATGAACCGACATCCAAAATTCCACATATCGTATCCGATCTAATAAATTATTTATCTCACAAATATCAAAATCATACCAAAATTCATTGTCAGGTATTTCAATACCATATATATTAAATTCTTCAAATGAATATTTAAATTCTTCCATTATCTTTTGCAATGATAATTTATGTTTAGTTAAATCACCTTGATATTTTTTTATTTTATCTAAGTTAGATTTTAATTCAACAGATTTTATATCAAATTCATCAATTTTCTGATAATATGCACATTCAATTTCGTCTATTGACATCTTACGATTTAAAAAACTCAATTCATCTCGATTAATAAAAGAGTATGTCCAAGAAATAAGCTTGTTATTAAAATATGGAATGAATTTTAATAACTTAATATACCAGGAAATTTCTTTATAAGACTTTTGCCAGCTTGATAATCTTTCTAAGTATCTATTTGTTAATTTATCTATATTAGAAATTTGTTGATTAAGCAAATTTATTTCTTGTTGATTATTAGAAATTTCTTTAGTTAAATTATTTATATACTCATAATATTTTTCATCTTTAATAATATTTTTAATTCTCCGCATTAAAGATAAGCAATGTGTTCGCTCTAAATTTATTTTTCTCAATTTTCTAAGTATAGTATTTTTACAATATGCAAGATCTATTTGATTTGAATTAATATTAAAATATATCTTAAATTCCTTTAAGAAAAAATTTAATGATGCGTCTTTATTACCTTTTTTTTCTACTTCTTCGAAAAAAAATTCACCATTAACGTTTGTATATTGATATCCCTTATTTTCTGCATCTGATATTTTTGATGACGATGGGAAATAAGTGGCAAAACTGCTTACACCTTTTATCCATCTCTTTTCAAGATTTTTTATTCCAAGTTTATTTATTTTTCCAAAGGAATCTATAATATTTGTTACAGCCTGATTATTTGTTGATGAAGCAACAATAATAGGTGCTTTTTCTTCAGCAATTGCTTTTTTTACATACATATCTGCAACAATACTTTGTAAGAGAGTTGTTTTCCCTGTTCCTGGAGGACCGTTGACTGCTAATATATCACCGTAGCCAATATTATTAAAATGATTGACCGCCTCACGTTGTGATGGTGATAAAACATATTCACCTCCCATCTGCCCTAAATGTTCTATCATTTTTTGTATATCAGTATTTTTTATCAGTTCTTTTTTACTTTCTCTTTTCCCATTTGTTAATTTCGAATATAATAAATTTTCTTTTTTATTTTTAAGTAAATGATTATATAAATTTAATATATGAAAAGTAGCTGAAACGGTTGTATCTTCAAAAATATATACATTCCCCTCAGTTTCTATCAGTTTATCTCCATATTCAATTATATCTAAAGAAAAATCACTTTGGGTTACATGTTCAAATAATTTTTTAGCATATATAAAGTAAGATTTCCAAGATTTAATACTATTTCTTTCAAATGTAGTGCTTTCAAAAAAATAATCATAGGTAGAAATCTTGCCTATGGATAATTGGGGTTCTATCATTGGCTCTAAAAATTCTCTTGGTATCCAAGGCATTTTCCCATCATCTGCAATCATTAACGTACCGCATTTATCAATTCTTGCAGGCAAAAATAAAATAGAAGTTAACTCATCAATATTATTTTCTAATTTCCAAGAATCCAAAAATTTGGCTTTAACTGTTTTTAAAGCAATAATAACATCTATAAATTCTTTTTCTTTTTTTAATTTATCATTATTTATATATTTTAACCATAAAGAGTTTGAAGCTTGTTCGTTAAGATTCCCGGCATTTAATTCATCTATGTTAATTTTATAAAACTTTTCTTTTTTATAATCAATGGTAATTTGTGAACTTGCTATTATTGAATTACGAAAATATTCTGTTATATTTTTCATATAATTCCCCTCTTAAAAAGTATATATTAATTATATTATTTTTTTTAATCTTATACAAGAATAATATATAATATTACATTAATATACAAATATATTAAAAAACAGCAAAGAAAATCCTCTGCTGTTTTTATTAATCTATTATATTTTTACTATTCAAGTTCTATTAGTAACTGTCCCGCTTTTACGCTGTCAAGTTCCTGTACGAGAACATCTTTTATGACGCCTTCCACGGGAGAAACGACTTCTGTTTCCATCTTCATCGCTTCAACGACGCAGACCGCTTGATTTTTCTCTACTTTATCCCCTATTGCCACGTTTACTTTGATAACAGAACCCGGTATAGGAGAGCCGATATGTTTATCATTATTGCTGTCAGCCATTTCAACAGCCTGACTCATTACCTGAGAACGTATCGCATTAGGGTCTTCAACGTATAATGCACGTCTGAAACCGTCAACTTCGAATACCATACGTTTGTTACCGTCGGCATGAGTACGTCCTATCCTTACCAACTTGATAACATGAGACTTACCTTCACCGAAGAATACTTCAGTTTCTTCACCTTTTGCAAGTCCGCTGAAGAATGCGTCGGAAGACATGTAAGTAAGGTCTCCGTAAGTATCTTTAAATCTTAAATATTCTTTGTATACTTTAGGATATAAAGCGGCGGATAATACTTGTTTGTTATTTAGATCCATATTGAATTCTTCTTTGAATTCCGCTTTTATCTTATCAAAATCTTCATCGGGAAGAAGAAGTCCCGGTCTTTTATTCACAAACTCTGCCCCCTTAAGGACTACTTCTCTGAGTTTTTCGTCAAATCCCCATTCAGGCTGACCTATCATACCCTTGAAGAAATCCACGACGCTGTCAGGGAACGCCAAGTCTTTTCCTTTTTCATAGATATTTTCTTTATCCAAATCATTTTGAAGCATGAATATAGCAAAGTCACCTACTACCTTTGAAGTCGGCGTTACTTTTATAATGTCTCTTAGAAGTTCGTTAGCTTCTTTATATTTTTCAAGAACATCGGTAAATCTGTGACCAAGCCCAAAACTTTCTACCTGAGATTTAAGATTGGAATACTGACCTCCCGGTACTTCGTATTTGTAAATCTGAGTAGTACCCGTCTTAAGCCCGGATTCAAACCCGGTATAATATCTTCTCGCTTTTTCGTAGTAATCGCTGATTACTTGGATATCATCCACATTGATGTTGCTTTCTCTCGGTGTATGTTCAATAGCAGCAACTATGGAATCAAGAGAAGGCTGAGATGTGGTGCCGCTCATGGATGAAACGGCTGCATCTACGATATCAACTCCCGCGGCACTTGCCATCAGCATACTTGATACACCGTTTCCGGCAGTATCGTGTGTATGGAAATGGATAGGGATACTTATTTCGTCTTTAAGTGCTTTTGCAAGTCTCATTGCAGCGGCAGGTTTAAGCAGTCCCGACATATCTTTTATCGCTAAGATATGTGCTCCCATCGCTTCGACTTCTTTAGCTTTCTTGACATAATAATCAAGAGTATATTTTGTCTTGTTCTTATCGAGGATATCTCCTGAGTAACAAATCGCTACTTCAGCAACCTTACCGAGCTTCAATACTTCTTCAACTGAAGGCTTGATTTGGTCTAACCAGTTTAGAGAGTCGAATACTCTGAATACATCTATACCGCTTTCGGCACTTTGCTTGATGAAAGCTTTTATTACATTGTCCGGATAATTCTTATATCCAACCGCATTGGAGCCTCTAAGAAGCATTTGGAATAAGATATTAGGTATCATTTCTCTGAGAAGTTCAAGTCTTGACCATGGAGATTCTTTTAAGAAACGATAAGATGTATCGAATGTAGCTCCTCCCCACATTTCCAAAGCATATATATCTTTTTCGTATCTGCTTACGCTTTCGGCTATCTTAAGGAAATCATTCGTTCTCATTCTCGTTGCAAACAGTGACTGCTGAGCGTCACGCATGGTCGTATCCATGAATAAAAGCTGTTTTTGGTCTTTTATCCACTGAACAAGCCCGTCAGGACCCTTTTCGTCCAAAATCTGCTTTGTTCCGCTTAATTTAGGCATATCCTGATAAATAGGGACTTCTATCTTAGGAAGCATTTCCCTTGAACTGTCATTCTTTGCAAGAGTTGTCTTAGCCAAATATTCAAGCAGTTTAAGTGTTTGATTATCAAAATCGGAAATATCAAACAGTTCCGGATGATCTTCAATAAAGTTCGTATTACATATCCCCTTCTTGAAGTCTTCATGTTCCAAAACGTTGATAAGGAAGTCTTTATTTGTAGAAACACCTTCTATTTCATGTTCCTTTAAAGTCCTTATCATCTTCTTTCTTGCCTTATCAAAATCTCTTGCGTATGTAGTCGTCTTAACGAGCAGACTATCAAAATAAGGAGTTATTTCCGAACCTACAAACCCGTTTCCTCCGTCGAGTCTTACCCCTGGACCTGAACCTGTCTTGTAAACATCTATCTTACCTGTGTCCGGCATGAAGTTATTAAGTACGTTTTCGGTAGTCACCCTGCACTCTATAGCAGCTCCGCTCATTTTGATATCTTCCTGAGATTTTATGTTTATTTCTTCGTCCGTTAGTTTATATCCTTCGGCAATAAGTATCTGAGCCTGTACAAGGTCAACGTTTGTTACAAGTTCAGTAACCGTATGCTCTACTTGTATCCTTGGATTTACTTCCATGAAATAATGCTTTTCATTTTCATCGACCAAGAATTCTACAGTACCCGCATTCGTATATCCAACGTGTTTTGCAAGGTTGACGCTTTCTTCGCAGATAGCTCTTCTGGTTTCTTCGCTTATAGACTGTGAAGGAGAGAATTCTATTATCTTTTGATGTCTTCTTTGAATAGAACAGTCCCTTTCAAATAAATGCACTATATGACCGTATTCATCGGCTAATATTTGAGCTTCAACGTGTCTCGGAGCCCTTACATATTTTTCGATAAATACTTCTCCGTTATTGAAGGCTTTCTTGGCTTCTCTCACGGCAGACTCGAATTGATTTCTTAAATCATCTTCTCTTTCGCATACTCTCATACCTCTGCCGCCGCCGCCTGCACTGGCTTTTATGATTACCGGATATCCGATTTTGGAGCTGATTTCTTTAGCTTCTTCGGGAGTTTCTACTTTTACTCCGTCAAGCACACTTACCCCGGCTTCGATAGCTGCTTCCTTAGCATTTACCTTGTTTCCGAGCAGTTCTATTACATCGGAAGAGGGACCTATAAATTTGATACCCGCTTTTTCACATTCAGCCGCGAAAATAGGATTTTCCGATAAAAATCCGTATCCGGGATGAATAGCGTCGATATTTTTGGCTTTTGCAAGTTCGATTATTGCTTCTATATTCAAATAGGCATCCGTAGGTGAATTTATCCCTTTTATCAGATACGCCTCGTCTGCTTTGCTTCTGAAAAGTGATAATTTATCTTCTTCGCAGTAGATGCAAATAGCTTTCATGCCCAGTTCCTGAACGGCTCTGATAATTCTGATCGCTATTTCACCACGGTTTGCGATTAAAACTCTTTTAAATTTTTTCATTTCTGCCTCCTTGTTCCATTTTAATATTCATAATATTATACTAAATTTACAGACATTTTAAAAGACTTTTTATGTATTATTATAAAAAACACGTTATATTTATAAATCAAAGCTAATAATTATTCAGTTCTATTTTTACATATATTTCCTGTTTATATTATACTGCTTTTCCTTTAAATACTTCGTAACATATGTTACATATATCTTTTAATTCAAGACTTTACAACTCTTGATAATTAAAAAAGACATCTTAATTCAGCAACGCATTATATTTTCTCCGTTATATAGATTTCTTTTATTTATAAAACTTATCATCATGTGTATAATTCCAAATATCATCAAAGCAATATCTATACCTTCTATAAATCCCAGGGGGGAAGTCAGATATCCTATTTCTTAAAAACATTTACACTGCATACATCAGCATACCGATGAAAGAAATTCTCATTATAAACATGTTACATCCTTTTCTCTTATAAAATTTTATTTGATTTTAATCCTATCTAATTTAATATCCACATCTAATATAAATTTAGTATATATTAGATAAATTGTCGATGGCTGTAAATTATTTTAAAGACCATATTAATACACGTATATACCGCGCCCCGCATCATATTCGATAAATAAACGTCAAAATATCATATATACAAAATTCCCCAATATTAAAAAGCCCCTTATAATCAGGAGCTTTTTAATATTGATTTTCTCTATATCCTAAGATACTTTTGATAACATCATATTTATTTATCGGGGAAATAAGAATATAATTCTTTTATTGATCAAAGTATCAATAGAGGCATATAATTATACCGTAAAGTAAATTTTTATTTAGATATATTTTCTCTTTAATACAAATCCCATACCGCCCAGTGCTATAATGATCATTCCTCCGTATAAAGGTAAATTACTGACGTCTGAGGTGTTCGGAGTTTTGGTGTTTTGCTTGGTATTTTCGTCATTATTCGTTTTTGCAGCATTTTTATTATCATTGCCGCTATCTCCGTTTGAATCATTTTTATCTATCTTTCCGCTGTCATTATCAGGTGCAACCTCGCTGTCGTTTATATTTTCATAAATGATTTTAGTTTCCTTTTTTTTACATCTGATACACACTTTTTCCATAGTTACTTCTTTTACTTTTTTATTTCCGTCTTTAACGATAATCGGAGATTTTACTTCTTTCCATCCGGAGTATAGATGTGTTTTGATAACATCTAAAGACAAACCTAAACTTTTATATGTATCATCTTTGCTGCCGTCACAGGTTATTACCTTTAAATAATTTGGTATATAGTTATCCAAATCAGTTTCTCCGTTAACTTTACATGCCAACTCTATTTTATCCAGTATTAAATTACTTATATAACGATTAGCATTAGGAGCCATAAGTTCATCAGGAATATTTTCCAAATTAGGTAATGACACAAATTTCAAACTACTGTCATTTGGAATTATCGACTCCAGTGCAAAAGCCCAGTTTTGTACACTGGTAACCCCATTACCGGTAAAAGAGGTAGCATTAATACATGATGCAAAAGCATAATTTCCTAATGTATTTATACTTTCGGGAATGATAATATTCCCCTTCAATTCATTACAACGAGCAAATGCACCATAATCTAACTTTGTAACCGTATCCGGTATCCAATCTAAATTATTTATCTTACTGGAAGAAAAAGTCTCTCTAGGTATACTCGTTAAATTTTTAGACCAGTGATAAACAGTCTCAATACTTGAAGTTGAAAATACATATTGTCCCATTAAAACTACGGATTCAGGGATATAAATAGTTTTTATTTTACTGGATGTAAATGAAAAAGAACCAATCGTTGTTACCGTATCAGGTATAACAACAGAAGTTATATCTGCATCATTAACATGTTTTTTGTAAAACCATATTCTTCAATAACGGTAACGGTATATTTAATTCCATTATTCTCCACATTTGCGGGAATAACAATATCTCCGCCTAAACTGCGGGATTGTCTAGATACACTTACTGTGCCGTCTTTTAAAATCTTAAAATCAAAATTTCCGTCAGTAAAAGTATCCCCTACCGATTTGGCATATACATCTTCAGAAGATTTAGTTATACTATCCTCTGCCTTTTTTTCATTCTCAGCAGTTTTTGTTTGATTATCATTTATCTGAGGCTGTGTTTGAGTTGTTACAGCTTCATTTTCATTTTTAACTTCTTGTTTTGCTTCACCAATATTTGAAGCCCAAACAGGCGATATAATTAACGATGACAACATTAAAACAGAAACCAACATCGCTGTAATTCTTTTTTTCATAATTATCTCCCTTTCTTAAATTTGATTTTGTTTTATTTCACTAAAAAATTTTATATGTTTTATTTAATATAAAACCATTTCTTTTACTGACATTAATATAACAGAAGACCAATATTATCCTACATTTTTTGCATAAAATACAAAAATCATGTCATGAAATACAATATAATTAATAAAAATTTTTATTTTATACAAAGGTATCAAAGTAATTAAAATAAAAAAAGAAGTTTATTATTATAAACTCCCTGAAATTTACTTCCTGTATTCTTATCTTAAATTTTTTCTATCTCACTTTTTTTTATTTTTTTAGTACGCCCAAAATCTTACATATCTTTAACTTTTTTCTTTTTATAACCGATTTAAAAATACTAAAAGTATATCTTCAAATCTTGATTTTCTGTCCTCTTCCTTGACAACATAATATCATTCCCTAATATAAAAAGCCTGACAAAATATTTTATATGTACCGGAAATATTATTTCATTTCCGTAATGGTGTTTCCTTAAACTGCCGATTATACAGATAAATACTATCTTCATTTGCTCTTCGGAATAATCATTTAAGTCAAAAGATAATGCCTTTCTGATAGTATAAGTCTTTATTTTTAAGTTTAATTTGTTATTCTCGGATATATTTATATCAAATCGGAGTAATATTTTAAATTTTCTTAATTCTAATCACAAATAGAAATCTTATATACCATAAATAATACATCTTTTAAATTAATGTTTCAGACAGATATCCAAAGTAAAATAATATTTAATAAATTCTTTATTTCTTTTCTAATTAAAATTTCAAGTGAAATATTTTTATTTTTTCATTGATATCTTTTATTTTTATAAATCAGGTAATATCAATTAAAACCCTTACAGTCATTTTTACTTATAATATTAATATAATGTTATTTATACCAATTTTATGTGTTTTTTTATAATTTTTTACAATATTAAAGAAATCCGTGTTTTCTTTGATTTCATAAAACAACCGTAAATCAAAACATCGTATTGATTACGTGAAAATAGTATTATTCATATCCTCCTCGCTTCGGGGCGCGGAATCTCACGAAGTGAGGCGCAGTGCCCCGATGATGAAATAAAATAATGACAAAGAAATAAAATAGTGCTAAACTATACTTAATAAAATATTAAGCGAGGTAGAAAAATTGAGAAAGGTAATGTTATACGAGCCGGGAGATTTAAGGCTCATAGAATGCGAAAGACCGAAAGCGGGAAAAGGGGAAGTACTTATAAAAAATGAAGTTTCTCTTACCTGCGGTTCAGATGTAAAAAGTTATATCAGAGGATATGCAAAACATACGCCTCCGTATAACATAGGTCACGAATGCAGCGGTGTAGTCGCAGAAGTGGGAGAAGGAGTTACTAAATTCAAAGTCGGAGACAGAGTGGTGGCTCATAATTCGGCTCCGTGCAACGAATGTTACTACTGCAAAAAAGGAATACACTGCATGTGTGAAAACCTCATTACAAATCAGCTCAAAAACGGAGGTTTCAGCGAGTATCAGCTCATACCGGAAATAATAGTAAAACAAAATATGTTCCATATCCCTGATGATATGAGCTTTAAACAGGCGGCACTTCTCGAACCTTTTGCGTGTGCGGCTTACGGAGTTTCTGAGATACCCGTTGAACAGGGAGACTACGTAGCTGTAAACGGATGCGGTCCGTCGGGACTTATGTTTATAAGACTTTTATATTTAAAAGGGGCAAGAGTCATAGCCTGCGACAAAAGCAAAGTGAGACTTGAAGCAGCTAAGAAGCTCGGTGCTCATGATATAATAAATATAGAAGAAGTCGACGACCAAGTTCAGGCTGTCAAAGATTTGACCCCGGGAAAAAGAGGAGTCGACGCTGCCGTAGAAGCAGCGGGAAGCGTAAAAGTATGGCAGATGTCTATCAACATGGTCCGTCCGGGAGGATTTGCACTTCTTTACGGAGGAACAAAAGCGGGAGAAGAACTTACTGTAGATACAAAACTGCTTCATTATTCTCAAATCACAATAAAAGGACTTTATCATACGACGCCTTTATATGTAAATCAAGCATTTGAACTATTAAAGATGAAAGTCATAGACGAGAAGGATTTCCTTTATAACGAATACAAGCTGGAAAATGTAAAAGAAGCATTGATGAACCATCATGAAGGGAATGTGATAAAGAACTACATAACATATAATTAAATATAAATAAAAAGAAGTTTAGTTTTCTAGACTTCTTTTTTAATCTATATTTAAATTATTATACATTAGTTTTCTTTACAATCCTGCTTGTTTTATTATATAATAATAAATAAACTAAAATTAAGGATAGATTATGAAAAACGTAGTGAAAGCAAAAAAAATCGTCATAAAAATAGGAACTTCCACTCTTACTCATAAGACGGGAAATATAAATATAAGAAGAGTGGAGCATTTGGTGAAAATAATTGCAGACCTTAAAAATTCCGGAAGGGATATAATCCTTGTTTCTTCGGGAGCGGTAGGGGTCGGAATGGGTAAGCTCGGGATAGACAGAAAACCCAAGGACTTATCTCAAAAGCAGGCTCTCGCAGCCATAGGACAGTGCGAACTTATGTATTTATACGATAAATTATTTTCGGAATACAACCATAACGTAGCACAGGTCCTTCTTACCAATGATGTAATTTCAGAAAAGGAAGATATCCTTAAAATAACCAGCACATTTGATAAACTGCTTAAATACAACGTCATACCGATAGTAAACGAAAACGATACGGTAAGCACGGAAGAACTTGAATTCGGAGATAACGACACATTATCTGCCATAGTAAGTTCAATCATAAAAGCAGACCTATTAGTTATCCTAACGGATATAGACGGACTTTACACAGATAATCCAAGTAAGAATAAAGATGCAAAGAGGATAGAAGTCGTTGAAGAAATAACCGACGATATAGTAAACTGCTGTTCCGACGCGGTAAATAACCTCGGTACCGGAGGAATGATAACCAAGATCAAAGCGGGACAAATAGCCTTTGAAAATAATTTTGATATGGTAATTTTATCATCAAAAGACCCTAACGATTTATACAGTCTCTTTGACGGAGAAAACAAAGGAACGTTATTTAAAGTAAGAAAGTGAGGAAATACAGATGTTTAATATGAACAGTTTAGGCAAAAAAGCTAAGATAGCAGGCAGAAGCATAAGCGATTTGAATACGAACAAAAAGAACGAAGCTCTTGAGTGCATCAAAAATGAACTCATAAGCAACATGAAAAGTATCATTAAAGCTAACAAAGAAGATATTATAAATGCCAAAGCAAATGGGATGAAAGAGTCCATGATAGACAGGCTTACTCTTGACGAAGACAGAATAAAAGCTATAGCAAATTCTATAGACAAAGTCATCAATTTAAAAGACCCTGTCGGTATCATTTCCGGAGGGTCCAAAAGACCAAACGGAATGGAGATAGTAATAAAGAGAGTCCCTTACGGAGTCGTTGGTATAATATTCGAATCACGTCCGAACGTTACGGTCGACGCGGGATGTTTATGCCTAAAATCCGGTAATGCGTGTATCCTAAGAGGCGGTAAAGAAGCGATAAATACAAATACAAGGCTTGTAGAAGTAATGAGGGGTGCCGTAAAAAAAGCAGGACTCAATCACGATGTAATCCAGCTGGTTTCCGACACGGACAGAAAATATGTATCCGAAATGGCTAAGCTTACGGAATATATAGATGTATTGATCCCAAGAGGAAGTGCGGGACTGATAAGGTCTATAAAAGATATCGCAACTGTTCCATTCATCGAAACGGGAGCGGGAAACTGTCATATATATATAGATGAATTTGCCGATAACGATATGGCTGTTGATTTGACAGACAATGGGAAAACACAAAGACCAAGCGTATGCAATTCATTGGAGACACTTCTAATTCATGAAAAGAAAGCAGAAGAAGTCCTTCCTCTTATATATAGTAAGCTCAAAGAACATAATGTGGAATTCAGAGGAGATGAAAGGACTGTAAAAATCCTCGGAAGCAAAGCAAAAAAAGCCACCGAAGAAGATTACAAGACAGAATACAACGATTATATAATCGCAGTAAAAATTGTAGAAAACATAGAGGAAGCGATAAATCATATCAATAAATATTCAACAAAGCACTCCGAATGCATAGTTACAAACAATATCGAAAGCATGAATTTATTTACTTCCAAAATAGACAGTGCATGTGTCTATGTGAATGTTTCAACAAGATTTACAGACGGTGAAGAATTCGGTTTCGGAAGCGAAATAGGTATAGCGACTCAAAGGACCCTTCCAAGAGGACCTATGGGACTTAATGAACTTACTACAATAAAATACGTTATTACCGGCAGCGGACAGATAAGATAAAATAAAAGCTCCCATATGGGAGCTTTTTTATTTACCTTACGGGGCACTACGCCTGCCTTCGGCAGATTCCGCGCCCCTAACCAACCTATATTCACGTTAAAATCCCAATCAACTCAATTTTAATAATCAACCTTACCCAAACCTCCGATAATACTCCATATTACTTTAAAACATAATTTTCTAATCAAATATTACCCATTAAAATTTAAATATTTCAGCCCCTTTTATATTTAAAGCCTTTAATGATAAATCATATAATCCCACTCTGCTTCTCATAAAATCCAAACACAAAACCTGCTTAATTTTTTGAACCTTGAATTTTTAAATTCTAAATATCACTACACGATTATTTAAAATCATAAACAAAAAAGACCGCTTTCACGGTCTTAAATATAGTTTTATTTTCTATAACAATACTTCTAAAATAATCCCGATATCTTTCCGTTTTCGTCGACATCAATTTTAAATGCAGCGGGTTCTTTTCCAAGCCCCGGCATTTTCATAACGTCCCCCGCAAGTGCTACTATAAAGCCCGCACCCGCAGAAACGGTCATATCTTTGATGGTTATTCTGAAACCTTCCGGTTTACCGAGTTTTGTTGGGTCGTCTGAAAGTGAATACTGAGTTTTAGCTATACAGATAGGCATATTTCCAAAACCTAATTTTTCAAAATTATCCATTTCTTTCTTAGCCTTTGGAAGGAAGTCAACGCCCTCTGCTCCGTATACTTTTTTTGCTATCGTTTCAATTTTTTCTTTAATGCTTAAATCAGTGTCATAAGAGAATTTAAAGTTATTTTCTTCATCGCAAAGCCTTATAACTTCTTTTGCAAGGTCTTCTCCGCCTTTACCGCCTTTTTCCCAAACTTCGCTTAATACTACGTTTACGCCGAGCTCACTGCATTTGTCTTCAATGAGTTTTACTTCTTCATCGGTATCATTGACGAATTTATTTATAGCAACAACACAAGGAAGTCCGAACACATTCTTTATGTTATCAACGTGTTTGAGTAAATTAGGAAGTCCCTTTTCGAGAGCTTCCAAGTTCTCTTTGCCAAGGTCGTTCTTGCTTACTCCACCGTTATATTTAAGTGCTTTTACCGTCGCAACTATTATTACAGCGTCGGGTTTAAGGTCTGCAAGCCTGCATTTTATATCAAGGAATTTTTCCGCCCCGAGGTCTGCCCCGAAACCTGCTTCCGTTACTACATAATCACAAAAATGCCTTGCCATTTTTGTAGCGATAACGCTGTTACAGCCGTGAGCGATATTCGCAAAAGGTCCTCCGTGAATAAAAGCTGGAGTTCCTTCCAAAGACTGTACCAAATTAGGTTTTAAAGCGTCTTTTAGAAGTGTCGCCATAGCTCCGTTGGCTTTTAGATCTCTCGCTGTAACGGGCTTACCCTCCATATCATATGCGGCAACTATGTTACCCAGTCTTTCTTTCAAATCTGTGATATTATTGGCAAGACAGAATATAGCCATGACTTCGCTTGCTACGGTTATATCAAATCCGTCTTCACGAGGTGTCCCGTTTACTTTTCCGCCTAAACCGCAGACGATATTCCTAAGCTGTCTGTCGTTCATGTCGATAGCTCTTCTCCAAACTATCCTTCTCGTGTCGATATTAAGCTCGTTGCCCTGCTGGATATGATTATCTATCATAGCCGCAAGGAGATTGTTAGCCGCAGTAAGAGCATGTAAATCACCGGTAAAATGAAGATTGATGTCTTCCATAGGAACGACCTGAGCATATCCGCCTCCGGCAGCTCCGCCTTTTATACCGAACACCGGTCCGAGAGAAGGTTCTCTAAGTGCCATTATAGTGCTGTACCCCAACCTTCTTATGGCGTCTGCAACACCTATGGTGGTAGTGGTCTTCCCTTCTCCCGCAGGAGTGGGGTTGATAGCAGTAGTAAGGATAAGTTTTCCTTTTTTGTCTTCAGTCCTCTTTAAAACGTTGTAGTCTACCTTTGCTTTATATTTTCCGTAAAGTTCTATATCGTCTTCGCTTAAACCTATTCTCTTTGCCACTTCTCTGATGTCTTCCATCTTTGCTTCCTGAGCAATTTCAATATCACTTTTGTAACCCATTTTTAAATCCTTCTCCTTAAACCTTTATTTTGTTCTTAGTATTATTATATAGAAAATAAATTATTGCACTGTTTAGAAAAATCATGACTACGGCTTTTATCAACCTTTGTGGTATCATAGCTATCGTAGCGTAACCGTACATCTGAATCAGGAATGCGGTATTTAAAATTATCGAACATATTATTTCACACAGTACTACTATAAGTACAACATGTTTTAAGCTAAGTTCGATGTTTTTCCTTTTTACCATCATTGCAATAAGTCCGGGAATGAGTCCGTATAGGGCGCTTGTGAGGGTAAAACCGAGGTGGAACGCACCTCCGTCCGACTTTATAACGAATTGGATAAAATCAGACAAAAACCCTATGGCAAAACCATAAATCGGTCCAAGGAGTATCCCCGAAAAAATCGTTGGAACGGTAGTAAATCCGATCCTGAAATTAGGTGTCACACTGATTTCAAACATCTTCAGTACTATCCCCATTGCAATTAATAGTCCCGCGAAAACGATTTTTCTCGTACTAACTAAACTAGAGCTTGCTCTATTCATACTTCTTACCTCCTAAGTATTACTAGACAAAGCTCCGCTATTCATGACATATTTAAATGAAATATACAGCGGACGCGACAAGATACCGCAACTTTCGTTTTCGTTTAAAGGCAACTTCCCATCCTTTAACACTTAACGCATCTTATCTACTCTGCGAAAATATTATAACATAAAGTAATTACGATATGGAGAAAATATTAAAAATATATTAAATAATTGATATTTTGATTTAAAAATAGTAAAATTAAGTAAAATCTTAAAATGGGATTATGGGGTAAAAATGGAGATAACACTTGATAACAGGATTTTAAACGGAAAAGTTACCGCTAAACCGGTTTTGGAAGACTTAAAAAGATATTTGATATGTTCCCTTTTCACGAGCGAAACAAGTATTATAAACAATGTTTTATTCGATAAAGAAACTAAGGAGATACTGGATATATTAAGTCTGCTGGGGGCACGTATAACCGTAGACGAATATCAGGGAAAAAGAAAGACTTTAAGGATAAAAGGTTCATATCCTTTTGATATAGATTTAAAAGAAATAGACCTTAGGAACAATTTAAATCTGCTTAGGACTTTTGCGCCCATTTTACTTATATCCAAGACTAAATTCAATCTTAAATATAAGAATGTTATCATACAAAATCCTTTAAATTCATTCTACAGCCTCTTTTTTGAAAAGGGATTTACAAAAATCCAAATGGAAAAAGGTGAATATCCCATAAAAATAAAGACAAGTATTGATAAATCCGTTTTTTATATAAGAGCCGACATCGAAAAGGAATGTTTATCCACACTTCTCTCAATGCTTCCCAGAGCCTACAGAGCCTCTAAAGTGATTATCCTCGGAGAGATAAAAGATAAGGCTTATATAAACAGAACCATTCAAATATTAAAGGACTTTGAAATAGACGTAAAAAACAAAAACTTTAAAGAGTTCGATATCATAAATACAAAATATGAACCATGTAATGTAACAATAGAAAACGACTTTACCATGGCAAGTGTATGGATAACAGCAAGTGCTCTCGGTCATAAGGTAATGGTTAAGGATTTGAACCTAAAAAGCAGGCAGGACAATAAAAAACTTCTGGATATTTTAAAAGTAATAGGTATAGACATACTGGCAAGCCCCAAAGGAGATATAATAGCAAGACCGAACAGGATAAACGCCTTTAATATAGACATAAGCAAAGTACCCGATTTAATGCCGTATCTTGCAGTGATAGCGAGCGTTGCCGACGGCACCAGCAAGCTTAAAAATGTAGAGGACATCTACATAAAAGATACCCTTGCAGCAAATGACTTGGTACACGCGATAAACTCCGTCGGAGGCGACAGCTTCATCTTCGGAGGAGACCTTATCATAAGAGGAAGGGAAATGTTAAAGGGCGGTACTGTAAACGACTTGAAGCTTCACGAAAGCATATTTGCACTGTGTGCGGTTTCAAGGCAGGCACTAAGCCCCATAAAAGCAAAAGTACCCTCCGCAATGCCAAACTACTACAAAGAATTCTACAGAGATTTCACAAGGCTCGGGGGTAAAAGGCTTCACTAATTTCTTTTTAAAGAAACAAATATCAGGGGCTTTGCACCTAAAACCCAAAGGTCTTAGGAAAATCCTAAGACCTTTTTTGTGCAAGGCTTTGCCTTGCTATCTTTTAGATTTCGCCCTAAAGGCGACCATCTTTTTTCCGAAGCAAAAAAACTTTGAGTTAAATGCTTCCGCTGGGCGCGGTGCCTAAG
>NZ_JANJZK010000007.1 GCF_024623185.1 Anaerofustis stercorihominis | reverse complement strand
CTTATTTAAAATAATTATCTCCCATTTCCTAACCTGCTCCCTTTCTTATCATTAAAAAAAGTCCTTTAGATGGACTTCTCTTTATTTAATATTTATTATCTTTAATTAAAAAATACTATTTTGCAATCTCTTGCATGTTTTTTTTTCATGTTTTATTTATATAATATTGATTCATTTAATATTTCAATTAATTACACGAAAATAATTACAATAATTTTATAACAAGTTTTTTATTTACTACAAATAAAACGTCTTTAGTATCAAATAAGAACCAAAAAACACCTTTTATGAAAGCATCTTATTATGTGTCAGATATTTCAACTAAAAATATTTATTAAAAAAATGAAAATAAAAATAATAAATTATATTTTGAATAATTAATTTTAAAAGGAAAAAAATAATTTAAAAGGAGGATATTATGAAAATAAAAAAAAGCGATTTAAATCCGCCGGAAACAGATTTCATGGAAAATAATCATACGGCCTCACAGACAGAATGCACGGGATTGATGCAAAACATACCGAGAGACGAAGCAGAATTAGAATCTTATCAGGACTTATATCAGATGGAAGTCCCAAATAAACAGCAAGATGAACTAGCAGACTTACAAGAATAAAAAATATAAAACTAAGGTATTAGTGGGATAGTTTACTATGTGCATTTATTTATGAACTTTTTTATTGTATACCTTAGTTTTATATTTATGAAAGAACACTTAACAAAGAATATTATTATGGAAATTATTTTTGTAATATACTATATCTTCCAAATCATAAATACTATTTATTAACTTTAAATCTTCATCTAATGCAAAAATTATTTTATATAATATATATACCTCGTCTTTAGACCATCCCATAATAACACCCTCACCCCAACTATTTAAAATTTTTTGGATCCTTATTTAAGTAATTACAAATTTCTAAAAACTCATCCGTTTCTAGATTTCTATTACCCAAATTGATACTTTTATTTAAACAATTATATTCAATACCGGTCTCTTTACAAATATCATTTAAATCTAAATTATTTTCTGTTACATATTTAGATAAATTATTTGTCGCTTTATCACCGGACTTTCCACCAACATTGACATTACAATCTTTTTTATATTTTTTATTGAACATTATTCAGACCTTTTCCTCAATTTGAAGAATTTTACTAATATAATTATAATCTTCATGTCAAATATTGTCAATATATATTCTTCAAAACGAAGAATATCTCGGATACATAATAAATTGTTGACAAAAAAGTGACTTTTTACTATCATTTAATTATAAGGAGCTGAGAATATGAATAAAAAACAAATATCTTTAAAACTTAAAGAGCTTCGCCGAAATAATAAATTAACAATAGAAGAAGTAAAAGAGTTACTCGAAGAAAGAGATATAAATGTAGCAACAAAAACTATATATGGCTGGGAAAGCGGAATGCGATTGCCTTATCCGGATATATTTCTTACTTTATGCGATATTTATAACGTAGAAGATATTTTAATAACTTTTGGTGTAAGAACCGACAATCATAAAATCGAAATTAAAATGATAGCCAGAGAAGACGGGTTAAGCTCACTGGATATGAGTAAAGAAGAATTAAAAAAGTTTAATAAAAACACTTTTTTGGTTACATCTGATACTAATTTAATGTAGAAAATCTAATTTACAATCTAAAAAGAAATGACTAAAGAAGAATATAAAAATATCAGAGATTTGGCATGGTATATTTTAAGAGAAACAAAGGTAAATAAACTACCAGTAAATATAATAGAAGTATGTGCTAAACTAGATGTTAAAGTTCGCAGTTATGATAATGATCATCATTTTGCTAAAAATTATAAGAATGGATTTTCTATAATATTAAATAACAGCGATAAAATAATTTTCTATAATAAGGCTATTAAAAACAAATACAGAAACAGATTTACCATTGCACATGAACTGGGTCATATAATGCTGGGACATAATACAAACGAAAACAATAAAGAATATAAAGCAATGGAAACAGAAGCAAACATGTTTGCAATAAGGATTTTAGCGCCTTTGTGTGTTCTTCATGAAATAAAACTTGACTCTGCGAAAGAATTAGCAGAAATTTGCGCTTTATCAAAACAAGCCAGTAATATAAGATTTAAAAAATTTGAAAAAGCAGAGATAGAAAACAATTTTTATTCGGATCCCAAAGAAGCTAAATTAGTAATGCAATTTGAAAATTTTATAAAAAAATACATAAAACAAAAGTTAAAAAAATGAATATAAAAAAGCATCTTATAAAAACAAGATGCTTTTTTATATTTTATTGTTTAATTTTATAATGGTATATATAAGCTCATCGACGTTAAAAGGTTTAGACACATAATCATTCATCCCTATACTCTTAGCCTTATCAATATCCTGTACAAAGGCATTAGCCGATAAACCTATTATTGGGATAGTGTCTGCATTTTTATGCTTTGAACTCCTTATATATTCACAGGCTTCAAGCCCGTCCATTTCAGGCATTTTAACATCCATTAAAATCACATCGTAATCAATTGTTCCCGAATGTAAAAATTCGTCGACGGCTTCTTTACCGTTCCATACATGCTTTACACTAGCCCCCTTCATTTCGAGCAATGACATAGCTATTTCAGCATTTATTTCATTATCCTCAGCCAATAATATATTGTATCCTATAAGATTTTTATTATCATTATCCATTGAATGAACACTATCATGAATTTTCATATAATCTGCTTTATCTGCAATAGGAAGTTCAATAATAATCTCGAATTTGGAGCCTTTACCTTGTTCACTCGAAACATTGATATTGCCATCCATCAGTTTTACAAGATTATGACTTATGGCAAGTCCGAGACCGGTACCGGCAAATTGATGAGAAGCCATGTTTACTTCCTGTTCAAAAGGTTCGAATATCTTAGACAAAAATTCTTTGCTCATACCTATCCCGCTATCTTTAACGGTTATTATAAGAGAACATACTTCATCATCTATAATTTTTTGATTTATATCAACATCTATCCTTCCGTTCGCAGGAGTAAATTTTAATGCATTTGATACTATATTTACCACTACTTGATTTAATCTAAGTTCATCACCGATCAAATAAGGTCTTGTTATATTTGAAGTTATGTTAAAATCGAGCGATGCATCTTGTGCACGCTGAGAGAACATTATATATAATCTTTCACAGAAA
The DNA here is from genome assembly GCF_024623185.1 of Anaerofustis stercorihominis. Taxonomy (GTDB): domain Bacteria; phylum Bacillota; class Clostridia; order Eubacteriales; family Anaerofustaceae; genus Anaerofustis. The sequence continues at coordinate 118,358 of NZ_JANJZK010000007.1, read as the reverse complement.
CCGCATAAATCAAAAGTCTGTTTATAAAGTTCTATCTTTCCGTTTTCTATTCTGGACATATCCAAAATATCGTTTATGAGTGATAACAAATATTCTGAAGATAATTTTATTTTATTTAGACAATCCAACGTTTTTTCCGGATTGTCATAGTTCATACACGCAATATCGGTCATACCTATTATACCATTCATAGGTGTCCTTATTTCATGAGACATCCTCGACAAAAAATTGCTCTTTTCCTTACTTGCATTCTCAGCCACCTGAAGTTCAATGGACAGTTTCTTTTGTTTCTTTTGAAAGAACAAAAATACAATTACAAATATTATAAATAATATACTGAGAAGGGACAATTCGGTAACAGTATTCTGAACTTTGTTTTCGGAGTACACTTCGGCTGCATAAACCGCCTCATCTGCAAGGTCAAAATACTCTTCACTTAAACTATAAAGTTTATTGCTATCTTTACCGTTACGTACAAGATATATTTCTTTTTTTATTTCTTCCCACTTTTCCTGCATGTTGGCGATATCTTTTTGAAAAGTTTTATCACTTAAAATAATTAAATCGAATTCTTCGCTTCCTCTTGAAAGTCCTTTTAATATTTTATCTAATTTACTAATCAGTTCATCATTTTTATTATTATGCATTTCCTGTTTAATAAGACGCTGAGTGGCTCCTCTTACTATCCCCGAATAATTTATTACACGAGCATTACCCTGCATATTGTTGATGGAATTAAGAGATGTTATGCTAATACAAGTAAATGATAAAAATAAAAGGATGGGAACGATTATATTAAATACTTTGCTATATTTTCCGTGTTTCATTGTTTTCCCCTTGATATAAATCAGACTTTTCAGAAAAAGGACTAATTTCAAATTCCATTTTATATAAATATAATTATATCATATATTAAAAAAACAGCAAGAAATACATTTTTATATCATTTATTGAAACATTTTAGAATAAAAAAGACATTTTAAAATATTAAATATATATGATAATTATGGTTACTATATAAATATAAAAAGACAGGATTTTTTATCCTATCTTTTTATTTTCGATAAAATATTTATTTCTTAGCATCTTCTATACCTTTTTTGATCGCTGCATTACATTTTTCATCTATGTCTTTTGCCACTTCTTTGGCAGACTTATCTCCTCTGAGTAAATCCTGAATACATACATGAAAAACATCTCTGACGCCTTCCCAGTTTGGATTATTGTGCCTTGCATCAACTATATTTTTAGAATTTTTACTATAAACATCCATATATTCCACTTTATCTTTGTGTTTTTTGACATAGGAATTCATTACCGGGGTAGCACTCAATGAATATTTCCAGTATTCTTCATTATCATAAATAAATTTAACAAAGTCTTTAGAGACTTTCAATTTGTCTTCATTATTATTATCGAAAACTATAAATCCGTTTAAATAGTTTGTTGCATTACCGTTTCCCTGCATATTTGGAAAATTTGCTAAAAAAACGTTTAGTCCATATTTATCCTTTGCGTCATTTAAGTTTACATTGTTACCATAACATATCGCAAGTTGATTATTAAAAAACAAATCATAATTAGATAAAAAGTCTAGATTTTCAGAACCATATGGTATCAATTTATCTTTATTTAATTGAGATATCCATTTCAAAGCCTTTATTCCTTCAGGAGTATTTATATTAAAATATCCGTTTTTATCGAATATGTCACTGCCATAAGCTCTTAAAAGCGTCATTATATGTGTATCTCCCTGATTATCCAAAGCAAACATGGCAAGCGGATATTTATTATCTCCTTTAAAAGAAGATTTTAATCCCTTCAATATAATATTGAATTCCTCGGTTGACCAATGAGCGATCTGTCCTTTTTCAGGTACATATCTGTTAAGTCCGGCTTTCTTCATCATATCTTCATTTACCAATAAAGTATTTTGAAGCTGATTAAAAGGCAACATATATATTTTTCCATCGACACTGCATTGCTCCCAAATTTTCGGATCTATATCATTTTTCAATTCTTCATCTATAATATCATCTAAAGAAGCGAGGCGACCGCTGAGAATATAAGTCGGATTATTAAAAGACCCCGGATAAGTCAAATCACACGCCTCATCCGTACCGAATTTATCGGGTATCTGCTCTTTTTCATCAGTATATTTATATTTTGTGATGTTAAATTCAACATCATAATCTTTATATGTGCTTTTAAACTTTTCAGAGGCTTCAGTAAATAAATCATAAATTTCCGCATTAGCATGATCTTTATCGTAGGCCATTGTAACGGGAGGACATTTTATATTTATTGTAACTTTCTTAGGTTCTTTACCACATCCGAAAGGTGCGGCTAATAAAAGTAGTATAAATACCGACGATATAAACTTTTTTTTCATTATTTAATTCCCCTTCCTTCTTACTGATTTTAGTTTTTCGATAAATGCTCCCACATCAAGAGGTTTTGTTACCAAATCATCCATACCGCTTTCCATAGCCCTATCGTAATCATCTCTAAAAGCATTTGCACTTAATGCAAATATTATAACATCATGGTCATCCCTGTTTGCTTTCCTGATTTTTTCAGTTGCCTCATATCCGTTCATAACAGGCATTTGTATATCCATTAAAATAACATCAAAATAATTTATTTCACTTTTTTCAAACTCCCTTACAGCTTCTTCTCCGTTTGTAGCCTCAGTAATACTACATCCTTGTGACGTTAAGATTTCCGTAACTATTTCTCTGTTGATATCATTATCTTCCGCTAATAAAATATTAAATCCTTCAAGAGATACAGTATTTTTGTCATTTTGGTTTTTATTTATATTATTTTTATATTCTGCTTTTTCAAACGGGATAGCAATGGTAAACGTAGTGCCTTCATTTAATTTACTTTTGACATCTATGGTACCGCCCATTTTTTCTACGAAAACTTTGCTTAACGTGGTTCCGAGCCCTGTGCCGTTCTGTGAATTAAAACGCCTTTCCTGTTCGAATGGATTCCAAATTTTTTCAAGAAATTCGGGAGTCATACCACATCCGGTATCCGAAATAACAAAAGTCGTATTTAAAATATTTCCCTCTTCAAATTGTTCTATTTTTAAACTTATGGTACCGTTAGCGGGAGTAAACTTAAGAGCATTGCCCAAAAGGTTAACTACGATTTGTTTAAGTCTCACTTCATCCCCTATTATATAAGGCTCGATCACATTATCAACATCTATATTGAATATTAGATTTCGCTCACTTGCCTGAGTACCTATTAATATATCGATATCAGCTATAAATTTATTCAAATCAACATTGTCGTTATATATATCTACTTGTCCGCTCTCGATCTTTGACATATCCAAAACATCGGAAATCACGCTTTTTAAATACTCGGCAGAAACATCCGCTTTGGAAAGATATTCCATGATTTTATCTTTATCATCTATATTCTGTCTGATCAAATAATGAAGCCCGGCTATTCCGTTAAGAGGGGTGCGAATTTCATGACTCATATTTGCCAAGAAAGAAGATTTTGCCTGTTCTGCCTCCCGTGCAATTTTTGCATTCATTATAGTTCTATAAATAAATATAGATACAACTATTATTACTATACCTATAAGGAAGAAGAAAAATAAGGATCTTAAAAGAAGTATTTTGGTTTGCTCACCGGTTACGGAATCGGAAACTTTTACTACTATATACCAACCATTATCCTTAATTGTCTTCATCATGGAATAGTAATTATGGTCATTATATTTATACTTTATAAATACATCTTTTCCGTTTTTTATATCGTTTTTATAAGTACTCAGAGTATTACTGCCATCTATTTCGGAAACTTCAAGTTCATTAAAATAGTTCTGATTTGTTTTGGTATCATAATATTTACTTGAAGTTACTATATCACCTACGTCATCCATTACTAGGACAACACCTTTACCATCGAAACTTTCAAGTTTTATCCTATCTCTGAAATCTTCGACTGGAACAAGCCCGACAATCCCTTCTATAACTTCATTTTTATATTTAAACCCCTCCTCAAATCGAATTCCGAAGAGAATACTGTCCTGCCACCACTCCCTGGCATTATACTGAAATTTTTTAATAAACTTACCCTTAGAACTTTTATATGTATCTTTCCAGTTCATCTTATCAATGGAAGTTATTAGATGAGCATTATCATAAACTCTTCCTTTGTTCGTTATAATATACAATTTATTGAAAGATGTGCTTCGTGCTTCGTGCTTCGATACTCAGCATATATGATAAATCAGAAACGTTCTCTGCTCTGGTATTTCTGATCCTTCCTGAAAGGGATTCGATATATTCCCATTTTGACTCTATTTGATTTTCGATATTCTGTATATCATGGTCCGTTATTTGTTCCATAAATGAAACAGTGGTGTTGTATACCGCATGTTCGACACTTTTTTTATATAAAAAATATCCGCTTGAAAGTATAAGTAAAGAAAGAATAAAAATAATGATATAAATAAACCATTTATTGTATTTATTATATAAATAATTAATAAGTTTCATTATAATTCTCCCCTATTTACTTATTAAGAAAACCTTTTATTTATTGATTTCATATCTAAGTATATATACATGACTATAGCATATTATCAAACATAATTCAAATCTACAATTAAACATAATCATAAAAAAGAAAAACATAAAAAAAACACGACCTTTGTCGTGTGAGATAATCATATAAATATAAATATTTTGGTGGAGGTGGGGGGAATCGAACCCCCGTCCAAAACCGGGTAAACCAGACTTTCTCCGAGTGCAGTTTGTTTTAAAATTTAACGAGCTATTATAAAACGAACAAAATTATAACCCGCGAGCCTTAATTGATACTATGCTTTGTCAAGACACCCAAAGTATAGGTCCCTGCTAAAATTTGACAATCGTTATATCCCTTGCAGGTCAGAGATACACGACCGCGCCGCAACTAGGCAGCGAAAGATAATCTATTGTTATCGTTTAATTTTAAGTTTGCTTATTTTAAAGATGCTAAGCTCATCTACTCGCTTATCTGACCGCACTGACCCTGTCGAAACCATTGCACCCCCATTTTATCTGAAACTTACTTTGAAGTTTCGGTCAATGTCTCTCTTTGCCGCTTTTTCTTTCAAGGCTTCTCTTTTATCATAAAGTTTTTTACCTTTACATACGGCGATACTCATTTTAACATAGCTTTTGGAAAAGTGCAAATCTAAAGGAATTAAAGTATAACCATCTTTTGTAAGATAATCCTTAATATTCCTGATTTCTCTTTTATTCAATAAAAGCTTTCTTTCTCTTAAAGGGTCTACATTGTTTATATTCCCAAATTCATAAGGACTTACGTGCATACCGATTATGAAAACCTCATTATTTTTACTTATATTGGCATAGCTGTCTTTAAGGTTTACCTTACCGTTTCTGATAGACTTGACTTCGGTCCCCTTAAGTTCGAGACCTGCCTCATAAGTTTCGATGATATGGTATTCAAATGCAGCCTTTTTATTCTTTGCTATTATTTTTTTATCTTCTTTATTTTTGTTTGCACCCATGTTTCTACCTACATACCTATAATATTAAATAAAATTGCAAAATAATGTAAAATCGTGCCTGCAAGAACAAATAAATGCCAAATAGAATGCATATATTTATATTTGGTCATACAGTAAAATATCACACCAAAAGTATACATCAATCCTCCTGCAATTAAAAGTACCAATGTTAAAATGGATACTACTGCAATCAAAGGTTTTACGGCAAAAACTACCGCCCATCCCATTACCAAATACAGCAATAAAGATATCTTTTCATATTTTTTAAGATTGATCGCATTCAAAATAATACCTACTATGGCACTTATCCATATCACCGCGAAAAGGAACCAGCCTACGCTTGCTCTCAAAGTAAAAAGAGTAAAAGGAGTATATGTTCCTGCAATGAGAAGGAATATGGTACAGTGGTCAAAGACTCTAAGTATCTCTTTTATCTTTTTATTTTGAAATGAATGATATAAAGTAGAAGCCAAATAAAGGCAGAACATACTTATACCGTAAATAACACTGCTTATGACTGCCCAGTGGTCAGCATATATCGCACTGAGTACAATAAGCACCGCACAGCCTGCCACAGCAAAAAACACACCTACTCCGTGAGAAACGGAGTTAAAAATTTCTTCACCAAGAGTATATCTCTTTGTCAAATCTTTTTCGTCACTACTCATAATAAACGCCTCTTTCTAAGTTAATTTTTTCGTTTTGCCAAATATAGAGCCAGCTCTCTTAGGAAATCGGCTTCACTGCCAAAATCGGATAAACTGTTTAAAGATATATTCAATAGTTCATCTACCTTTTCGTAAGATCTTTCAAGCCCGTAAACATAAGGATATGTCATCTTATTTCTTTCGCTGTCCATACCTACTTTTTTACCCAAAGTTTCCTCGTCGGATACCACATCGAGTATATCATCCACGACTTGGAACATAAGTCCGATAGCTCTTGCATACTCACTTAAGTTTTTTAATTCATCATCTGTGGCACCGCCTACGACAGCACCGCTTATAACGCTTGCTCTCAAGATAGCTCCGGTTTTATTGTCATGTATAAAGTCAAGAGTTTCACCGTCGGGCTCTTTCCCTTCGCTCTCCATATCCATTACCTGCCCCGCTATCATTCCCTTTACTCCCGCACTGTCGGCAATTACATTCATAGCCTCTACATATCTGTTTATATCCTTTGACGACTTAGCACCTTTCAACATTGTTTCATAAGCAAGATTTAAAAGACTGTCTCCCGCAAGTAAAGCGGTAGCTTCGCCGTAAACCGTATGATTGGTGGGTTTTCCTCTTCTCAGCTCATCATCGTCCATACAAGGAAGGTCATCGTGAATTAGAGAATAAGTATGTATCATTTCCATAGCCGCCATTAAAGGAAGGGCTTCGTTAGTATCTCCTCCTACACATTTGCAGCTTTCCATCAAGAGTATAGGTCTTATCCTTTTTCCTCCCACAAAGAGAGAATAATTGAAGCTTTCGAAAATACTTTTGGGTTTACCTTCTTTTATGGTATATTTTTTTAATACATCTTCTACGAATGATTGTTTATCTTTTAATTCTTTTTTAATATCCATTTTTATTCCTCTTCAAAATCTTCGACTATAGGTTCATCGTCTTTTTTATCTACCAGTACTTTTACTTTTTCGCTTGCCTTTGTAAGTTCTTCTTTAAGCTCTTTTATAAGTACATCGGCTTCATCATAAAGCTTTACAGATTTATCCAAGGTTATCTTTGATTCTTCCATCAATGTACTTATTTCTTCAAGTCTTTGAAGTTTCTCTTCAAAAGTTTTTTTATCACCCATTTTACTCTCCTTCTATCTCACTGATAACAGAATTCAGCTTACCGTCTTTCATTCTTATACTTATTTCATCTTTTACATTTACATCATTGACCGAAGTTATTACTTTATTATTACTTTCTACAATAGCAAAACCTCTTTCCAAAACGCTTACCGCCGACAGAGAATGAATCAGCTTTTCGCTGGAATCTACTTTATGCTTCAAAAGATTAATCTTATTATATAAACTTAAATCAATATTATCCTTTAAAGTATCGATATACTGTTCCATATTTTCTATATAAGCATTTGGTCTTTTCATTACTGGCTTGTTTATTATATTATTTAATTTTTCAGTATATTTGTCGATAAGACCTTTAAGAGAATTATTTATCTTCTTTTCATAAACATCTACGGTATATACTATATTATCCAAAGGTTCGCTTACGACTTCCCCTGCAACGGAAGGTGTCGGAGCTCTGAAATCCGCAACAAAATCGCATATGGTAAAGTCGGTTTCATGTCCTACCGCGGAAACTACGGGAATAGCACTGTCAAAAACCGCCTGAGCAACGACTCTCTCGTTAAAAGCCCAGAGTTCTTCGATACTTCCGCCGCCTCTGCCGGTGATTATCACATCAGCAAGCTTGAGCCTGTTTATATCATATATCATCTGCGCGACTTCTTCACCGCTTCCCTCTCCCTGAACCGTTACGGGACATACTATTATCTTTATATTCTTATTTCTTCTTTTTATTACACTTATTATATCTCTTACCGCCGCCCCGGTAGGTGATGTTACAACTGCAACGGTATCTACAAAAGAAGGAATTGACTTCTTTTTATCTTGGTCGAAATACCCCTGAGCCTTAAGCTCTTCAAGAAGTCTGTTATATTCTTCATATAGCCTTCCTATCCCCTTTTTCTTCATGCTTTTGACATAAAGCTGATAATTACCGTTTCTTTCAAAAACAGACACATACCCCTCTATAATTACCTTCATACCATCCATTGGTTCGAAGGCGAGAGAATATGTGTCCGATTTGAACATGACACAGTTGATTTTTCCGCTGTTATCTTTTATCGAAAAGTATAAATGTCCCGAAGAGTGCCTTTTATAATTAGACACTTCTCCTTCCACTCTCAAATTTGATAAAAGTTCATCGTAATCAAGCAGTGTTTTTATATATTTGTTAACATCTCTGACGGTTAAAATTACATTATCTATCATTTAAACACCTATATTTAAAACCATATCATCTAGTATTGAATACTATGTTATCACTTACTAACGGTATTGTCAATACATTTATTAAATAACTTTTTTATAAACACTGTTAAGAAGCCCGTTTACAAAGGTCGCTTCTTTTTCATCAGAATATGTGTGAGCAAGGCTTACAGCCTCATTCAGTCCCACTAACGGAGGGATATCTTCGTTATACATTATTTCAAACACCCCAAGTCTCAGTACCGCAATGACATGAGTAGATAGTCTTTCGAATTTCCACCCCTTTAAATTATCCTTTATGGTATCATCTATTTCTTCAAGGTTATCCAAAATACCTTTTACCGTTTTCTTGGCATACTCACCCTGAGTACCTTTTATACCGCTGTCTAAAATCATTTGTTCATATCTTTCAGCAAAATCGTCGTGAAAATTTATTTGAAAAATTATCTTATATACTAAATCTCTTGCTACGTCTCGTTTCAAAGTATCCTCCTTTAAATGCTATTAGCATTCAAGCCCTTCAACATAAACATTTACTTGTATTACACTATATCCCGTCATGGATTCTATTGCCTGTTTTACCTTTTTCTTTACTTCACTTGTAAGCTCGGGGATAATCGCTCCGTACTTGATTATGAGAGAGACATCGATTATAAGTTTCTTTCCACTTATAATAGTCTTCACACCTTTTCCCACGTTCTTTTTACCAAACAGTTCACCTATATCAAGACCGCCGTAAAATCCGCTTATACCGTCTATTTCGGCAGTTACAAGCCCAACGATGGAAGTAATGACGTTTTCGCTTATATTTAGTTCATCGCCTTTTTCCAAAGTCTCTTTGATACCGATATTTTCTTCTATATTCTTACTCATAAATTTACCTCCGAATAGTAAAATTCTATACTCATCATTAATAATACAATTATAACATTATTTTCAGTTATTGCAATTATATTAGATACATTAATAAAAATTTAACCTGCCATAAATATAGGCGTAGAAAGGGGATTATAAGAAAAATAAACAAGGATGATACCAAGCAGAAGTATGCTCAAAATACTTATGAGTTTCCCTTTCAGAGTACCGATTTGTTCATCGAGAAGTATCTTGCAGCTGAAGCTTTGACATAATAAAGCAGCTAAAAATATAAGTAATATATACATAAACATATTCATAACTCCGAACATATTTTTAAATGTATAAAAAAGCATAGGTACGCTGAATACCAATATGTAAGAACTTATCGCTTTTGCATAAAAGAAATTATCATTATACTGGACCTTGAATAACATTTCTATGATTATAAAGAATATCAAAGAAAAATAAATCACTTTCATCTGTTCCATAACGCTGGCATTATTTGCTCCCACCACTCTGAACAGTCCCATATCCGTAGATAAATATAAGTTTGAGAGTATTAAAGTAAATAACACAATGAGTATAGTTCCTATTCGTTCCATCTTAATCAGTTTCATTTCATTTACCTCCTAATTATTACAATATAACTATAAAAAATACAAAGTAAAAAATATGTCAACTTTTGCATAAAAATACACATATATACTGAATTTGACCTTGCAATATAAAAAGATTAAGTCTATAATAACAAAAAGCAATTTGACAGGAGGAAATTATGGCAAACAAAAAGACTTTAAATGTAGTATTGACGGGAGTAATGGCGGCACTTATATTTATTGCAACATACATTAATATAAGATTACCGATTTCATTTACGGACGGAGGACTTATCCACCTCGGAGGATCGGTTTTAGTAATAGCAACATTCTTACTTATGCCTGTGGAAGCAGGGTTAGCCGGAGCAATAGGTATGGGACTGTTTGATATGCTCTCCCCTTATGCGGTATGGGCACCTTTTACATTCGTGATAAGGCTCATTCAAGGTATCGTAGTATCAAAGCTTCTTCTTAAAAAAGGAATTTCCGGAGTTATCCTTGCTATGGTCATATACACCATAATAGGTATGGGCGGATATTACCTTGCGGAAGCACTGATTTACGGAAACTGGATTGCACCGATGGCTTCAATGCCCGGAGAATTCATTTCGGATATGGTAGCTATAGTTATAGGCGTACCTATAGCAAAGATACTTATTAAAAATAAAATATGTTATAAAACGGAACAATATTAAAAAGACACCCTCAGGGTGTTTTTTAATATTTATGCTTTTTGAAATATATGCAAAATCGATTAATAATTAAGGTTCTCTATCAAATATAATTTTAAATAATAATTCAATACATTTATACTAAATGTCATACAATATCAAATAAGACCCCAAATATAAAAATCTTAAATGATTTATCTATGCTAAAAAACACCGTTAGAATTCAAAATAAAACCTGTACAACATATTGTACAGGTTTTTACTATTTTAATATTCCAGCTTAAAACAAATCTTTTACAAAATTAACTATCTTATCCCAAAGTCCCGAATCATTAAACTTATCGGATATATTTTGTAATTGTTCCGAAACACTGCTTAAATCTACATTTTCAAGATTTCTTGCAAGCTTCAATAATTGTTCAACTTGTTCATCTGTCAATGTAATATCTTTTTCATTAGCTATTTCGTTAATTTTCTCTTTAACAGTACTGTCATCCGCATCCTTTATATCATCCATTGATAATTTTAATTCATTAACGAGATTTGAAGCGTCTTCGCTTCCTATATCATCGGATAATTCACCTGTTGTGACAAGTTCTTCCGTCGCAGCCTCTTTTGTTTCTTCGGGAACCGTTTCACCGCTCATCTGTTCATAAGCTTTATATACGCCCATAAGAGCCGCCGTGCCCGAAACATTTATAGGTGAAGCTATAACTATTTTAGCATCGGTTATACCTACAGTAGTCAAAGCATTTTCATAAATATCTTTTGTAAGCCAGTCGATATTATGCAGTTCAATATCAAGCCCTTCACCTTTATCTCTTGTTAAGATGTATATAGAAGATAAACTCTTACTTCCTATCCTCGAAGGATCGACGTTTTCAAGATATTTCTTTTCATCATCTATCGTAATGTCAACTTCATTGACATCGCCTTCTTCTTTACCGAAATAATCATAAACTGTCTTTCTTTGATCATCACTCAAATTTGAACCTATAGCTACCATTTCCTGTCCCGCATTTATTGCCAAAACATTTGACAGAGGAATGGTTAAAATCATCAATGACATAATCAATCCAATTATTTTTTTCATAAATTACTCCTTATAAAATAAAATTGTTTTTAAATATATTGTATAATAACATCTTTTTTGTAAAATTAAAACTTTTTTAATCATATTATAATTTTTAAGGAAGTATATCCCAAGAGACAAATAATTCATTTTATTTTAAAAATACACTTGATATCCAAATCAAGTTCTTTGGATTTTAAAGTTATAATAAGCTCTTCTAGTGCAGATATAAAAGCAAAAACAAACAAAATATAAATAATAATATCGGATTTATATTTCAGATATATTACGGGAAATATGAAGAGCAATATCCCGGATACTTTATTTAACCACGTATGTAAAAAAGCAAGCTTTTTATATTTTTTGTATCCTACAAAAAAGGTAATCAGCTTAATAAATAAAATTATTAAAATAAAATATATTATTTTAATACCTATAAGTTTAAAGAGTAATTTAAGAATAAGTATATCAAAAATAAAATCCGCAAAGCTATCAAACATAGCTCCGAAACTACTTTCAAAATGATACTTTCCGGCAATATATCCGTCAAGCACATCACTTAACCCGCATAAAAGATATAGACAAATAAATAAAATATCATTATTGGATATAAAAAATAATAACATTGTAAAAATTATTCTTGATGCGGTTATTATGTTCGGGATACGTTTCATTTTATTACCTCTCAGTTATATTAACACATAAGTTTAATAAAATAAATTTAAATTTTACTATAGTATTTTATGTGAAATATAAAATATTTATCGTTTATCATTAAATATTTATTGACAAACAAGTTAAAAGATGATATCTTTAAATCAAGATAAATTTAAGGAGAAATAAAATGAACGAACAAAAAGAGAAAATAAACAGTTTAAGCAAGGTTATTTGTATATTTTGCAAAATAACAAAAGTATGTTTAATCATAGCAATGATACTTATAGCTATGGCAATAGGAGTTACATTATTGTCGATAGGACAAACCGAAGGGATCTGGACTTCCGTATCAAATATTTTATCAGAAGATTACATCATAAACGGGACACTGAATGTTCCTTACGCAGTATTGGAATTTATAAACGCATTGATCTCCGGAATTATTTTATATATACTAATGGACAGTACTCTAATTCTATTTGAGAGCATAGAAAACAGTCATACACCTTTTGATATAAAAAATATCAATATCATAAAAAAAATAGCGAACATAATGAAGATATTGGTGATAGTCCCTCCCGTATTATCCATTTCCATAGCAACATTATTTAGAACGACAGCAACGATAAATTTTAACTTTTCGATGATTTTGGTCGTAATAGTATTTTACTGCTTATCCGAAATATTTGCATACGGAGCCGTGCTTCAAAAAGACGCAGACGAAACATTATAGGAGTAAATATGGCAATTATATTAAGATTGGACAGAGTAATGGCGGACAGGAAAATATCCCTTGGAGAACTTGCCGATAAGGTAGGTATATCAAATGTAAATCTATCAAATATAAAAAGAGGAAAAATAAGCGCAATAAGATTTTCTACACTAAATTCAATATGTGAAGTCCTGGGTTGTCAGCCGGGGGATATTTTGGAATATCAAAAAGATTAAGAATAAAAACAAAAAAGCAGACTATTTTAGTCTGCTTTTAATTTACAATCAAACCCGCAACGTATTTTCCGATTAAGACACCTATTATACAAAGGATTACACTTGATAAAACATATAATCCCGCAAATACTAATCTTCCGCATTCAATCAAATTTACCGTCTCCAAAGAGAATGTCGAAAAAGTAGTAAATCCTCCGCAAATCCCGGTTTGTAAAAATAGCTGCAAATCTTTGCTTATGTATCCGCTGCTTCCCGCAACTGAAGAAATAAATCCTATCAAGAAAGCACCGACCAGATTTATCATCAATGTCACAAAGGGAAAGTCAGAAGTGAAAGAAAAAATATTCCCTGCCAAATACCTGAGTGAAGCCCCTATAAAACCGCCTAATCCTACAAACAATATATTTATCATATTTTATCTCCGAATTTCTCTAATGATTTTACATAATAATCATAAGTCCTTTTATCAAAACAAACTATCTTTACTTCTTCTATTGTATCATCTTTACTTAAAAAATCCAGTATCGTATTTACGGCGATCTCACTTGCTTCATTCAAAGGATAAGAATATACCCCTGTGCTTATAGAAGGAAAAGCGATGGTCTTAACCCCATTTTCTTTGGCAACTTTAAGGGAATTTTTATAAGCATTTTTAAGAAGCAAAGCTTCATTATCTCTCCCGCCTCTGTATACCGGTCCTACGGTATGGATAACATACTTAGCTTTTAAGCTATATCCCTTAGTTATCTTAGCTTCCCCAGTCTTACACCCATGAAGGGTCCTGCATTCTTCGAGAAGTTCTTTCCCTGCGGCTCTATGTATGGCGCCGTCAACGCCTCCTCCTCCAAGCAAGGAGGTGTTAGCGGCATTGACTATAGCGTCGGTCTCTTCATTTGTGATATCTCCCAAAACGATTTTACATCTTTCCATCATCTATACCTGCCTCATCTATTTCTTTTACATATTTATTTTCGTAAGCTTCTTTTTTATCTGCTTTATTTTCAAATCCTTTTATTTCTTTCTCTCCTTTAGCCTGAGAAATAAGTGTTCCCATTCCTCCTACGCAACCTCCCGGACAGCCCATACCTTCCAAAAGATATCCGTTTCTTTTACCTGATTTTGCAAGAGTAAGGATCTTCTTACATCCTTTAAGACCGTCGGCTCTGTCTGTCATAACTTCAAGTTCTGGATCGAGTTTATTTATTGCACCCACAATAGCTTTTGTAACACCTCCGGAATATCCGTAGCCTCTTCCTGCAGCCGTTGCATCATCAAGTCTTTCACCTTCAAAGCTGTCTACATCTATTCCTTTTGCTTCAAACATTCCTGCGACCTCTTCAAATGTAAGGACATAATCAACATCGCTTTTTACGCTTCTTCTGTTCGCTTCAAGCTTCTTAGCGGAGCACGGTCCTATAAAAACTATTTTTGAATTTGGATGATTTTCTTTTATTACTCTTGCGGTTGCTACCATTGGTGTAAGTGCCGGAGAAACATATGGTGCAATGTCCGGATAATCTCTCTTTGCCATAACAGCCCATGACGGACAGCATGAAGTAGCAAGAAAAGGCTCTTCACCTGTCTTTACCTTTTCGATGAAATGCTTTGCTTCGAAAACAGCACCCATATCGGCTCCGAGGGCAACTTCGATAACATCGCTGAACCCCAGTTTTATTAATGCTTCTTTTATCTTTTCGGGACTGGCACCTTTTCCGAACTGACCTACGAATGCAGGTGCGATTTCCGCAATCACTTCATTATTATTTTGAATAGCCTTTATAGTTTGATAAATTTCCGATTTATCACTTACCACACCAAAAGGACAAGCAACTATACACTGTCCGCAGGAAACGCATTTTTCATAATCTATCTTTGCATTCCCCTCTTCGTCCTCGGTATATGCGTTGACCCCGCAGCTTGCTTTGCAAGGTCTGTCGTATTTGACTATAGCATTATAAGGACAAGCTTCCACACATCTTCCGCACCTCACGCATTTATCCTTATTTATTACGCTTTTCCCGTTCTCGAAGTAAACGGCATCGACCGGGCAAACTTCACTGCACGGATGAGCATAACAGCCTCTACAGTTATTTGTGACAAAAACAGTATTCTCTTCACACTGCATACAAGCCTTGGAAACTACATTTACAAGAGGTAATTTAAGTACATTTTTTTCTCCCTTTATATCTTCTCTATCCTTATCTTCATCAAAAGGATTTTCGTTACTGCTTACATCAAGCCCGAGAGCAAGCCTTATTCTTTCCAAAATCAAAGCCTTTTCTCTTTTTTTGTTGGTTATCTTGTTATCTTGATCCTCTACTATTTTTGAAGCTAATTTTTCAAGTTCAAGCTCCTTATTTTCATAAGCAAGCAGTGCCACTTCTTTAAATACTTTTCTTCTTATATCAACGATGGGCGTAAAAATCTCTTTCATAAATCTCTCCTTAATATAAATTATTATATAATATTATTTACCAAAATAGGGAAATTTATAAACGAAAAAAGTAAATTTCCACCTATACTTATAAATCACTACAATAAAAAAAGAAAACCTTTGGTTGGTTCTCTTTAATGTACTTTTCATATTGCTCCCTCCCCAATCATTGGGTTGGGGTAGCGATTATTTCAAAAATTTCGGGTAGAAATTTTTAGAAAATCTAATCGCGTTATAAGCTCCACGCAGTGGAAGCCTTTTATTAAATATTTTTGGCTTTGGAAAAATATTTATGGGGTTTTAGGGGCAAAGCCCCTAATGTGTTATCCCCTAAGATCATCAAGAAGTTCAGTCTTTTCCTCAGTTTTATCGTCTTTGTTTTTAACGATTTTTGCAGGCGCTCCCGCAACCACAACACCTTCCGGCACGTTTTCTGTTACAACGCTTCCTGCGGCAACTACACTGCCGTTACCTATCTGAACACCTTCGAGTACTACTACGTTTCCGCCTATCATACAGTCATCCCCTACGATGACAGGAGTCGCTGAAGGAGGTTCAAGCACGCCCGCCAAAACAGAACCCGCACCGATGTGACTTCTTTTGCCCACGGTAGCTCTGGCACCCAAAACAGCGTTCATGTCTATCATAGACTCTTCGCCTATGACTGCACCGATATTTATTGTTGCACCCATCATTATCACAGCGTTCTTACCGATTTGAACACCTTCTCTGATGTTTGCACCGGGTTCTATCCTTGCGTCAACGTCATTTGTATCCATCATAGGTATCGCAGAATTTCTTCTGTCATATTCCATTCTGTAGCTTTCGATCCTGTCTTTGTTACATTCAACGAAATCAAATACTTCTTCTTTTTCTCCGAATACTATATAAGAACCGTTGTTTCCGTAATATTCAAGTCCCGCAAGTAAATTTTCCACCAAATCACCTTTAACATATAATTTTATAGGCGTACTTTTTTCTGCCGCTTTAATATATTTTGCGATTTCATATGGGTTTGTTAAATCGAATTGTTCTTTTAATTTACTGTTATCCATTCTTTTCTCCTTATACTATATCATTCATTTCAAAGTATCCTCTGCCTTTATCGTAAATATATCTGCCTGCTTTTACGGCTCCTACGGCAAATACCTTTCTCGATAAGGCAGTATGTTTTACTTCTATTATTTCATCTTCTCCTGCGAAGATAACTTCGTGTTCTCCTACTATGGTACCGCCTCTGACAGCGTGAATGGTAAGGTCTCTCTTTTCTCTTTTTACGTCTTTACCATACCTTGAAAACTTATATTCAAGTTCTTTATCCGCATTTTCTTTTATAACATCCGCAAGCATATATGCGGTCCCGCTGGGAGCGTCTACTTTTCTGTTGTGATGTTTTTCGATGATTTCCGTATCGAAATCTTCACATAACATTTTTGCACCCAGCTCAAGCATTTTGCTCACTACGCTTATGCCGTAAGAGAAGTTCCCTGTCTTAAAAATAGGGATAGTCTTACTTGCTTCTTCCAGATGTTCATTGGTACAGTCTTCAAGCCCCGTAGTAGCACATACAAGCGCAGTATTTGTTTTTACACAGAAGTCTATTAAATCATCTACCAAGCTGAAGTGTGAAAAATCTATTACAACATCAATATCTTCTTTTATATCATCGAATGAAGAATATATCGGATACTCTTCTTTGCCCTTTGATAATTTATCAAAACCGCATACGATTTTCATATCATCGTATCCTTCTACGATATTCTTAACGTTTTGTCCCATGGCTCCGTTAAAGCCGCTGATCATTACTTTTATCATTTCTTATCCTCTTTAAATCAAAGAATATTCTTTTAAAGTCTTTTCCAAGAATTCTCTCTTATCTCCCGTTAGTTCAACGAGAGGAAGTCTCATATCTCCGGTTTTAAGCCCCATTATTTTCATAGCTGTCTTAACGGGGATAGGATTACATTCACAGAACAGTGCATCGCACATAGGTAAAATATCAAGCTGTTTTTGAATTGCAGTCTTGATGTCGCCGCTGAAAAATGCGTCGGTAAGCTCTACACAAATCTTAGGGATTATATTTGAGCAAGTTGAAATAACTCCGTCTCCGCCCAATGAAAGTACAGGCATGATTTGGTCGTCATTTCCGGAATAAAGCTCAACATCTTCGGGAATGTCTTTCATTATCCTAGCAACCTGAGATAAATCTCCGCTTGCTTCTTTAAATGCTTTTACATTTTTTATCTTTGTAAGTTCTATCGCAAGGGAAGCTGAAATATTTTTCCCCGTTCTTGAAGGTACGTTATAAACGATAATAGGAACATCTACCCTGTCGCTTATATATTCATAGCTTTTATAAATACCCTCGTCACTTGATTTATTGTAGTAAGGGTTATTTATTAAAACCGCATCCGCATTTCTTTTTGCGGCAAGTTCCGTAAGCTCCAATACATGCTGAGTATTGTTCGTTCCGGTACCGGCAATAAAAGGAACTCTTCCCCCTATGACCTCACTGCTTACTCTGAAGATTTCATCTTTTTCTTTATCGGTAACCGTTGGAGATTCTCCGGTGGTACCGCATATAACGAGACCGTTTATCCCGCTTTCTATCTGGTCGTTGATAAGTGTTTCCAGAACATTCAAATCGACCTTGTTATTTTCATCAAACGGCGTAACTAAAGCCGTAGCAACACCTTTAAAAATTGACATATTAGTTTTCCTTTCCGAAGAAGTTTTCTTTTATCAAATACTCGGCGATCTGTACAGTGTTGGAAGCAGCACCTTTTCTGATATTATCTCCCACGCACCATAGGTTCATCCCGCTTTCGACAGAGAAGTCTCTTCTTATCCTGCCTACATATACTTCATCATTTCCCGCAGCGTCCAAAACCGTAGGATATTCCAAAACGGAGATATCGTCTTTTACTATTACTCCCGGAGCATTTTTAAGAAGTTCTCTGGCTTCATCTACGTCAAATGGTTTTTCGAATTCAAGATTTATACTTTCGCTGTGTCCCACAAATACAGGGACTCTGACCGTAGTAGCGGTAACTTTGATGTCATAATCTCCGAGTATCTTATGAGTTTCATTTACCATTTTAAGCTCTTCTTTCGTATACCCGTTTTCCGTAAAGTCATCTATATGAGGAAGACAGTTGTATGCTATCTGTACAGGATAAAATTCGTTTTTACCGCCTTTTACTCCTTCTTCCAAATCCTTTATACCTTTTATCCCCGAACCTGCAACAGCCTGATATGTAGAATAGATCACTCTCTTAATTTTATATGCATCGTGAAGAGGTTTTAAAACAACCATAGCCTGTATCGTAGAACAGTTAGGATTTGCTATGATACCTTTGGTCTTAAGTGCATCCTTCGGATTTACTTCCGGAACTACCAACGGCACTTCTTCATCCATTCTCCACTGTGATGAGTTATCTATAACGACAACATTGTTTTTTGCGGCTATTGGAGCAAATTTCTTGCTTGTTCCGCCTCCTGCAGAGAATAGTGCAAAATCTATATCTTTATCAAAAGAATGTTCATTCAATTCTTCAACCGTATACTCCTTACCTCTGAACTCGACTTTTTTACCTGCCGAACGGCTTGACGCCATAGGGTAGAAATTATCTACGGCTATATTGCTCTCCTCTAAAACTTCAATCATTTTTTGTCCTACAACACCGGTTGCTCCCGCAATCGCTACATTGTATTTTCCCATATTATTCCTCCTAAGTGTATTTTTTATAGTGTTATAAAAAATAAAAGCCGACAAAGCGACTCTAATACACAAAAAAATTAGTATTTGTGAATAGCACTCCATCTAAGCGATGACAGTCTTAATGCTCTTAACATTAAGCCCGGAAATCTAAACGGTAAAATATAAACTTCCTCGGCAGATTTTCCTTTCGATCATTCTTATCTGCATTTACCTGCATCAAATAATTTACTGATAAAATCCGCGCCTCTATCTTAACACTACTTATTAATTTTAATCTTCCTTTATTATAGAGGGAAAAGAGTATTTATGCAAGTACTTTATAATACTTTTGTCATATTTAAAATAATTTATATGGTTGTCATTATATAATGATTTTTACAAAGGTTTTAAGTGGTTTTTATGTGTTTGATTAAATGAATATATGAAGAAAAGTAAGGGGCGCGAAATCTGCTTTAGCAGGCGTAGTGCCCCGAAATAAAAAATACCAAGCAATAAAACACTTGATATTTTTATGATACAAATTAAATTTTAACTTTTAACATCGGTACTGCAAGCAATATTTCCTCATCAGAACCTTTTTTTGCATCAAAAAGATATTCTTTTCTGTCTATAAACGGTGCAAGGTGAGTGATCATTAACTTTTTAACATTCATGTCTACAGCTGTTTTTGCTGCCTCATAGGAACTCATATGAGTATTCCTATTCAATTTCTGACTGCTTAAAAACGCACCGTCCAAAAGTGCGAAATCAACACCTTTTATAAATGTCTTTAAATTATTATTTACTATGCTGTCCCCGCTGTAAACGAATGTTTTGTTATTATATTCAATCTTTGTCATAAAAGCAGATACGGGATGTTCGGCACTTAAAAATGATATCTTGATATCATCTAACTTCACTTCCATATTATCCTCTAATACTTTGACATCAAAACATTCCTCATCTTTAAATCTGTCAAATTCACTGATTGGACTATTCGGAGCATAAAGAGGTATCTTTTTATCTATAAGTTTCAAATAATATCTAAGTATAAACAAATCATTTATATGGTCTGCATGAAGATGAGATAATATTACCATATCTATATCTTCCATCTTACATATTTTTTGAAGATTTATGAGAGAACCCGCTCCCATATCCATCAATATTTTTTTATCATTTACTTCCATTAAATACGAACTTGTAGGACCGTCACTGCATGAAATGGGTCCGTAGCATCCGAGTATATTTAGTTTCATATTCTATTCCTTTCTGCTATGATATAATTTAACGAATGGGAGTATAATTGATTTCAGCATCTTCTTTTGTTGCTTCAAGTTTAAATATAACAGGTCTGAGCCCGTCATTGCAGCTGCATATCGCAACACCCGGTTTTCTTATCCAGTCTCCGTAATAAAACAGTTCATCTCCATAGTTATGGGCTAGAGCAAACACATACTGATAAATCGCCTTCCAAGCTTCATCACAAAATCCTTCAGGTTTCGCATAATCAGCATAAAAAACATGACCTTCTCTCATCATAGGACATTTATCAAGCCCCTCTGCCCCATACTCTTTCGCAAGTTCTTCATCTAAAGTCGTCTTAAGTACAGTTATTTTAACTTTTTTCATTATGTACACTTCCTTCAAAATACTCTTATAATTTTAAATATATTCTAACATAAATAAAATTAATTTCAAATTTTATGTTAGTTAACAAATAAAGACAAAAAATTTTACATTATCTTGCTATTATTTACTAAAAACAGTGAAAAGAGAAAAGAGGAAGAAAGCGAAAATGGGAAAGACTTTAGTAGTTACATCGGGTAAAGGCGGCGTCGGTAAGACAACCTCTACCGCTAATATAGGAGTGGCACTCAGCAAATTAGGAAAAAAGACAGTTGTTATCGACGCTGATATAGGGCTTAGAAATTTAGATGTAGTATTAGGGCTTGAGAATAGGATCGTTTATACGATAGTCGATATTGTCGAAAAGAGATGCAGACTAAAGCAAGCTTTGATAAGAGACAAACGATACGACGGTTTATATCTGCTCCCAGCCTCTCAGACCAAAGATAAAAGTGCGGTGCGCCCATCGCAGATGAAAAAAGTTTGCAAAGAACTCGAAAATACTTTTGATTACATAATAGTCGATTCTCCTGCGGGAATAGAACAGGGATTTCAAAACGCCATTGCAGGAGCGGAAGAAGCGATAGTCGTTACTACTCCGGAAGTTTCGGCGGTAAGGGATGCAGACAGGATTATATCTTTACTGGATGTAAATGAAATCGAAAATACAAAACTTATCATAAACAGAGCCAAAGAAGATATGATGAAAAAAGGTCAGATGATGGATACAAACGATATACTGGATATTTTGGGTATAGAGCTTATAGGTATAGTTCCCGATGAAAAAGAAATAGTTATATCTTCCAACAGAGGCGAACCGGTGGCTGGAAAAAATGACCTTATAACCGGACAGGCTTACATGGATATAGCAAGAAGGATAACGGGAGAAGAGATACCTATAACGGAAATAGTAAAGAAAGAAAATCTTGTCAGAAGACTCGTTCACAGTCTTGGATTTTAGGAGGAGATATGTTTGATTTTTTAAAAGATAAAACAGATGAAACCAAAAGCAAAGATGTCGCAAAAGAAAGGCTTCAAAACATACTTATGAAAGAAAGGACCAATATTTCAAACGATAAGCTGGAAATGGTAAAAAAAGATGTATTGTCGGTGGTTAACGAATATTTTGAAGTAAATGAAATGAGAAGTAAGACTTATCTTACAAAGATGAAAATCGGAAAAGAGAAAAAAGAAGAAAACGTCCTCATTTCGCTTATGGTAATAAAAGAATAATAAAAAGTCCTATAAACTATATTATAGGACTTTTTTATGTTTAAATTAAAATAAACGGTTTATACTAATTGTAATATATTTCTTTTAATTTATAAGTGTATATCATTTCAATATTTTTTGAACATACTGCACTAAACCCGAACTTATTACCTGAAATAAGATTTGTTATTACATCTATGGCTGAATCGATATAATTTCCTTTTTCGTCAAAGCAATCAAAAGTAATTTGAACGTAACCGAAATTTTGATTACTTTTATTATATAAAGTTCCTTTTATATAAAAGCAGCTATTATCGTGATTTTTATATGAAGTCGTCTTTTCTAAAATTTCAATATCCGAGTTTTTATTTTCTTTACAAATCACCGATTTTTACCCCTTACATATTTTTAATAATCATTATACACCACATAAGATGTATAGTCAATTATTAAAACATACCTTGATTATAATAATTTCTATTGGAGGGGTGTATATGGAAAAATATGCAGAAATCCTAAGAGAGCTGAGGGAAGATAACTTCCTTAAGCAAGGCGAAGTAGCAGCTATTATAAAGACGACTCAGCAAGTATATTCAAGATACGAACTTGGCATAAATGAACTGCCTCTTAGGCATCTTATAACTCTTGCTGACTTTTATAATGTTTCGGCAGATTATATTCTGGGAAGAACTAAAAACAAAAAAATAAACAAATAAAAGCTCACATACTTGTGGGCTTTTATTTGTATTATGCTATTAATGATGATGTCCGCCATTATAATGTGATTTATTGTTATGATGATTACCTAAACCATGATTATTATTTACATATGCTTTATGATTTTCGCTTCTTTTTTTATGTTCGTACACATGATTTTTTCCATCACAATTTTTATTTTTACAATTCGACTTATCGCAAACTTTTGTATGATTGATACTCTTATGTTCATCGTTTTTTAAACACCATTCATTTGTACAATTTACGGTTTTTACTTTTTGTGAAACGGAAGCACTCGCAGCATTTGTCACGGAATAATTACTGAACAAAAATACTCCGAATACAAAACACAACGATACTCCCCAAATAATTAAATTTTTCTTTTTCATATATAAATCTCCTTTTTATTGTTATATTAATATAACTAATCACATAGAGTATTTATTGCATAAAATTTTATTTTTAATGATGATTTTTTTCTCTTTCTTTTTTATGTTCCTTTTTCTTCTCGTGTCCTTTGTCATGTATTTCTTTTTTTGTATTGGAGTGTCCGCATGCCTTTATGACATCTTCCTTATTACTTGCATGCAAATGATTTTTTTCATCGTTATTGCTAAGCTCATAATATATGCTTACAAGTTTTCTTACGGAATACAATTTAAGCTCTTCTTCATTTAATGAAGGATTTAAGCTGATAATTTCTTCAATCAGATTATATTTACCCAATGAGCATCCCTTTATATCAATATTCTTATGACTGCTGTCATCATAATATTGTTTTAATACAACGGAGGAAACATTAAATGCCGATAAATAATCTTTTATATAACTGTCCAAATCATCTAATATTTTTTTTGATAAGTCTTTATTCTTATCGTTTGTTGAAAGCATCAGTAAATCATATCCTTCTATCAAGTAACCTTCTTTTAACATATTGTCAAGTATTCTTTTTATTACAAAATCAATATCTCTGTTTTTATAATCTATTCCATCAACTACTTCGTAAGCACCCTTATTGTATGATTTTATATCTATTACTTTATTTTTCTTATTTGTCACTATTTCCAAGCTTGGGTTAACATCGATATCTATAGAATTATAAGGCATAAGGTTTTGAGAATACCAAAATACAAAAATCATAAGGCAACATGTAACGGCACTGATTGCGGGAGCAAAAAACTTCTTAAAATCACATTTCTTCTTATCAGACGTTATTTCATCATCTTCTTCCATTTTTATGATAGCCTCTTCGTAAAGTTTGTCCGGCTCCGGTAAAGGAGCTTGATATATGGCATTCTTTAGTTTTTCTTCATATTTATTCATATCTTACTCCTTTCTTTTCAAGTTTATTTTTAAGTTTTTTCAGTCCCCTGTTATACTTTGACAAAACCGTTGACAGCGGCAGTTTTAAATCCTCCGCTATTTCTTTATGCTTAAGACCAGAAACCGCATGAAGCAGGATTATACTTCTTTCTTCCTCCGTCAGCTCTTTGAGTACGGTAATAAGCACCATTCTATCCTCTGCGTCCGTCACATAAGAAAAGCTCAAATCATTCTCTATATCGGTATTATCACGATATAAATTTCTTTTGTTTTGGGTTATTTTAGTCTTTGCAAGGTTCCTCGCAATAGTGAATACCCAAGCCATGGGTTTATTCATGGGTTTATAAAGATGTGCCGCCGATCTTATTTTTATATATGTATCATGAAGTACGTCCATAGTATCTTCATGATTTTTCAAAAATGATAGTATATAAGCATATAAAACTTTATCGGTCGCATAATAAAGCTTTTCAAAAGCTTCTTTGGAACTCATACCTATTTCGATTATCGTATTATCGTCTATAGGTATTTCCTTATTAGTATTTACGCTATCTTCCCCTCCAAAGATTTCAGCAAAAAGTAACATAATTTATCCTCATTTTATATTTTTACAAAGTATAACAATATTTTTCTATAAAATCAATTTGGCTTCAAAACTTTCACTAATATAACAATTCAAAAGATAATTTTATTGCATAAAAATAAAAAAGGATATAAAAATATATCCTTTAAATATCAAATGAGATAAATCCCTTTTCCTTATTGGAATAAGTATATAGCTTATTTATACCCGCTGCCTTTAATCTGTTGACACCGAGATCATACAAAACATCAAGCATTTCTATATTATGAGCGTCGCTTGACATGGTGAATTTGATACCTTTATCCTTTGCCATTTTTATTATTACATCAGAGGGATAAAGACTTCTAACACCATGTTTATAACCTCCACCGGTATTAAGCTCCAGCACGCTGTCTATTTCCTTTATTTTATCAAGCACATCCGAAACCAAATCCTTATACCAACATGCGGTTTCGTCAAAGAAAATCCCGTCTATGTTGTTTTTCTTTATCAAATCTATATGTCCCGCAACCTCCGGTTTCAGTTCAGCCAAGTTATTATAATAATTTTCAAAATAATCCGTCACAAATTTTCTTGCGTCATTATCGTAACTTCTTTCCAAAGACTTCCTGAATTTAGAACAAAGTTCATCCACAGGCTCCATTATCTCGCCCGGATATGTAACATGTACGGAACCTACTATATAATCAAGTCTCGGTCTTATATTACTTAAGTCGCTTACAAGATACCCCTTATTTGCATATCTTTCGCTCTCTATACCCGCGAACAGCTCTATTTTATCTTTATATTTATCTCTAAGCTCATGAACTTTATCGACATATTCGTCGTATTTATCCGGTTTTAAAGAGTGGTCTTCATATTTATAAGTGCAAACATGATCCGTTATACCAAAGTGAGTAAATCCTCTCTCAATTGCAGCCAATACCATTTCTTCCATATCGGTTTTCCCGTCGCTCAAAGTCGTGTGATTATGCAGTGATACTTTATACATTGTTACCTCCTACCTGTTTGAAATTTTTTCTATGAGTATTATTCCCGCTTCCCTGTTCCTCATTTCGCCTATCTTGATTTTATAATCCAAGTCCAGACATAAATTCAAGGCTTCATGTATCTCCTTATCGGAATATTTCTTTGCGGAAATATTCGCCATTTTAACCGCATAGGGATGCAGAGAATAATCATTTACTATATCTTTTTCACTCTTTTTCTTTTTCATGTATTCCTTACACAAATACATGTTTTCGAGATTTCTTATTACAACAGCCAAAATCTGCATGAAATTTACATTGTTGTATTCCAAATTACTGAGAAGTCTAAAAGCGTAGTCGGTATTTTTATCCCTGAGAGCATCGGTAAGCTTGAATATCTCGTCCTTTATATTGACACTTATTATTTTCTTTACGTCTTCTAAATCGATTTCTCTTTTTCCTAAACTGGAAAGCTTATCTATTTCACTTACGAAGTATCCAAGGTCGACCTCACTGCCGTCAAGCAAATATCCGCTGGCTTCTATGAAATAGCCTATTGCGTCTTTTGATAAAATGAAATTTTTGTTTTTTACCTTATTCCTTATCCAGTTTTCAAGCTTAAATTCCTTGAACTTTTCAAAATCAACGATATCCCCCTCTTTTTTTATTGTTTTAAAAAGAGCCGTCCTTTTATCAAAGTTACCCTCCGACCAAATGATAATTACTGTTGAAGGAGGTATGTCTTTGATGATTTCGTTAAGCTTCTTGCTGAAATCTTTATTTTTTGCGTATTCGCTTTTTATAAGTATAAGCCTATGTTCATCGAGCATAGGCAGAGTTTCCATAAGCTCATATATTTTATTTATATCAAGTTTTTTACCGTCGAATACAGAGTAATTGAAATCTTCATAGTCCTTTAATATAAGAGCACTTTTGAGGCTGTCCAGCATCATCTTCGCAATGTAATTTTCCCCTACGTTGAATAGATATATATTTTTAAAATTCTTCTTCTTTATATTATCGTTTAATTTAATGTAATCCATAGCCGTCTCCCATATGGACATTGTATCATAAAAATATAATAATTAAAATTTACTTTTTTTCTTTTTTGGAATAGTTATATATCCCGCGAATATAAGAAGCAAAATATAATATAAAAATAAAAAAACAATATTCAAATGACCGACCTTTACCGAAGCAAAGGGTATGGAAGCCAGTAATTTAACAACTCTTCTGATAAAGGTCAATATCAAATCCAAAAGATTTAACACTATATATCCAAACACATATCTTCCGGAAATACCGCCAACCAGTCCCATTACGATAATGGGAGCAATAAAAGGAACTATTATTAAATTGCATAATATACTTATCACAGACATGGCACCAAAAGTATTTATAATTATCGGAAGAGTAAATAAATACGCAGAAGTACTTATACAAAACATCTCAATAAAATATTTCACAATGTTATTATCTTCATTGAATATATCGAGAAGTTTATTTCTCATCACCGGAGATAAAAGAAATATTCCCATGACAGCTGCGAATGAAAGCTGAAAGCTTACATGGAAGATACTCAGCGGATTTATTAAAAGAAGTATAGAGGCAATTATAAAAGTATGGTTGAAAGGATCGTTGTCTTCTTCGTGTTTCATGGATAAAACTTCATTAAACAGACATAACATCATGGCTCTGGTGGCAGAAAAGGACATCCCCGCAAGCATTACATACACAAATAAAATCGGAGCGATTATAAATACTCTGTAGCGTTTCTTTATATCAAACATCGAAAGAAAATAAATTATCACGGCATAAATAAGACCGACATGAAGTCCGGAGACCGCAAGTACATGGCTGAGACCGGTTATCTTAAAATTTGCATAAGTTTCATCATCTACATTCTTTTCGGAGAAAAGCATTCCCATTAGGAGATTGACGTTATCTTCACTTTTCATATTTCTTTCCAAGTTACTTCTGTATCTGTCCCTTAAAACAAATGCCTTATCCAAATAAAAGGGAAAGTGGTCTTCCCTTACAAAATCGATATTTTTATAGTTTACATTCATGTAGTTATAAACATTCAAAGTCCTTAAAAATAAATTATAGTTAAAGCCTTTAAAAGCAATGGGATGTTTTACTTTTCCGTAAAATCTGTAATAGCTTCCGACTTTATATTTTCCGTTATCATTATAAATAACTATTTGCAGTTTATCTTTTGAAGTGTGTATCTTCCCATTCAACTCATACTTTACGTCTTTTACATAAATCCAAGTAGTTTTCTCTTTATAAGAAGGTGCGCTCACTACCTGAGCGGTTATGCTTATATTATCATCGGTGAATTTATCCAATTCGCTTATATAATCAAGTCTGTAAGAAGTATGATAGAAAGTAAAAGTACTGAGAAGGATACAAATAATAAAGATTATCCTAAGAGAAATATCCCTAAATAAAATGAACAGCAAAATAAATGAAATCAAAAGTAACGGAAAGAATATGATATTTTCCGCATTAAAATAAGACATTAAAAGTCCATATAAAATATATAGAAATATTATTAAAGCAGGTCTTTTGATATTCATATCTATCTTCCGTATTTCAACATTTTTATTAAATTCTAGCATATAAAAATCAGCTTTTAATACTACTAATCGGAATGATATGAGAGGATAGTTATCCACAGTTAATCCACAAAAAAAGCTCCCCGTAAGGAAGCTTTTAATTTATAGATATTTATTCAATTGCACCTAAAGTCTTTAATATATTGATATCGCCCATTACGCCATATAAAAGACTTTCTTCATCGAAGTTGAAACATGCGTTATGAAGAGGATGAACATACCCTTTATCTTCTTCTCTTATACCAAGCTCATAGAAAAAGCAAGGTACTTCTTCAGAGTAAAAAGAAAAATCTTCCGCACTCAATATCGCATCACCGAGGATATAATCATCTTTAAATGCAGGAACCACTTTTTCATATAATTCTTTATCATTATAAGTTATCCCGTAGAACGGTCTCCAGTCATAAGTTATCTTACAGTCATAAGCTTCGCTTAAACCTTCTGCGAGAGTATGCATCCTTTTATCGATTATCTTGTACGTATCTTTATCGAGAGTCCTTATGGTACCTTCCATTTCAACATGCTCGGCGATTATATTTATCCTGTCGCCTCCGTTAATAGTACCTATGGTAACAAGCCCTTCTCTTATGGGATTTATGTTCCTGCTTACTATGCTTTGTATACCATTTATATACTGTGAGGCAATAACTATAGCATCGACGCCGTTATGAGGCGCAGCACCGTGAGAAGACTTCCCGTCTATAAAGACGGTGAATTCGGTTGAAGCCGCATAAAAACCGTAAGGCTTTGAAGAATATTTGCCTTTTGGAACATTGGGACTTAAATGAAGAGCAAATACATTCTTCACATTATATTTCTTAAGTACGCCTTCTTTAATAATGAGCTTAGCTCCTCCCGGTCCTTCCTCTGCGGGCTGGAATATAAGCAAAATACTATCTTTAAGTTTATCTTTATTCTCACTTAAATATTTTGCGAAGATTAGGAGTATAGACATATGACCGTCGTGACCGCAGGCATGCATCATATCAGGGTTAGTACTTTTAAAATCTATATCATTATTTTCTACTATACTGAGCCCGTCCATATCGGTCCTGAAAGCATATGTCGTTTCACTTCCCATATCAATATAACAAAGCACCCCCGTGCCCGCTGTCTCTTCGTATTCAAGCCCAAGGTCGGTAAGGTAGTCTTTTATATACCTGCTGGTCTTAAATTCCTTAAGCCCCTCTTCGGGAATCCTGTGAAGGTCTCTTCTTAATTTTTTTATTTCATCAAAATATTTTTCTTTTAAAGTATTAAACATTTTTGTCTCCTATTATAAGAAACACTACAAAAATTATTTTGTAGTGTTGTTATTGGTTTTATTGGCACTTCCGTCATCCCAAGGAAGAGCTTCGGAATATTCTCTGTAGACCGTATGTACTTCTCTGCCTTTAGAATCCGTATTATAAAGATGTAAAATGTTTGCTCCCGGATCATAATTAAAAGTATATTCTATTGTTTCACCATCTCCTGAAGCAGTAAACTTTCCGTCACTCGCCCCGCTTACGGTATATGTAGTAGTCTTAGGGGAACCTTTTTTAGATGTAACGGTAACAGTCATAGATGAATCATCAAGCACCATATCCGTCTTTGTATTCTTAACCGGTTTCTTTGCATGTGCATCTATATAGATACTGTCCTGTGTCCATTTATTTTTTGCATCGGAAAAGTCTTTGCTGTGTGCAGACGGTTCGGTACCGCAGCCGAACAAAGTCCCTAAAAATATAGTAATAATTAAAATGCTAAGTATTTGCTTCATTCTCTTCATAATTGATTACCTCTTTTCATTCAACATATATTTTACCATAAAGAAAATTAAATATATAGAAAAAATATGTTAAAATTTGATTAATTTATCTATTGTTCCCCCGCCGAGACATACATCTCCGTCATAAAAGACAGCTATTTGCCCCGGAGTCACACAGCTTTGCTCTTCATCGAAAATAACTCTTGCGGTGCTTTCGTCTATTACTTCCACCGTAACTTTTTTAAGCGGCTGAAGATGTCTGAACCTCATTTCACATTTGAACTTATCGCTTGGATAATGACCTGAAATCATATTTACATCCGTAGCTATAAATCCGTTTTTATAAAGTTTCGGATTTTTATCTCCCTGAACTATATATAAAATATTTTTATCTAAGTCTTTATCTGCTACGTACCATCTTTCTCCACTTCCGCATCCGCCGACTCCAAGACCTCTACGCTGTCCCAAAGTGTAATACATAAGACCAATATGTTCACCTTTTTTCTCTCCCGTATCCATATCTATCATATCTCCCGGCTGATTTGGAAGATAAGTTTGAAGGAACTGAGTGAAGTTTCTCTCACCGATAAAGCATATCCCCGTTGAGTCCTTTTTCTTGGCATTTCTGAAGCCTTCCCTTTCAGCGATTTCTCTTACTTCACCTTTTTCCACATCCGCAAGGGGGAAAATAACTCTTTCAAGCTGTTCTTCTTTAAGTAAAGACAGAAAATAAGTTTGGTCTTTATGCTGGTCTTTTGCTTTTAAAAGGCGAGTACCTTCTTTTGTATGCTCGACTTTCGCATAATGTCCAGTAGCTATATAATCCGCATTGAGTACATTTATGGCATAATCCAAGAAACATTTGAATTTGATTTCTTTATTGCATAAAACATCGGGGTTTGGAGTCCTTCCTTTTTTATATTCATCAAGAAAATAAGTAAATACATTATCCCAATATTCTTTTGTGAAGTTGACGGTGTAACAAGGGATATTGAGCTTCAGACATACGGCTCTCGCATCGTCGTAGTCTTCTTCAGCGGTACATTCTCCGTTTTCATCCGTCTCATCCCAGTTTTTCATGAATAAGCCTATGACGTCATACCCCTGCTTTTTTAATAGATAAGCACTTACGGTACTGTCTACTCCGCCGCTCATTCCTATGACAACTTTCTTCAATTAAATCCTCCTTTTATAAAACGATTTTATTATAATCTATCCCTAGTTCATTAAGAGCTCTCGCTTCTCTGGTATGACAGGTAAACATGATGATCTGTTTTTCACCGCATACGCTGTGAAGATATTCGAGGACTTCTTTAAGTCTGTAATCATCATACTGAACAAAACAATCATCCAAAATGATAGGCATTTTATTACTTGCTAAAAGATTATCTATGATACTAAATCTTAAAGCCAAATAAATCTGGTCTATAGTACCGTTGCTTAAACTTTCGGCGTCCACCATTTGACCGCTTTGTTCATCAAGAACCATTACATCCATGTTATCGTCTACTTTGACCGTAGAATATTTACCTTTGGTTATCTTGGTCATGATAGTACCCAAAGTCTCGTTGAGACTGGGTGCAACGCTGGTATGGATTTCTTTGGAGATGTTATTTATTGTTGCTATTGCGGTTTCCAAAGCAAGCAGTTTATGTTCATACTCTTTGATTTTATTTTCATATTTATAAATCTCTTCGTTTATTACACAAAGATTTTCGTTGAATGCATTGGATTCTTCCAATATACCGTTTATCCTTGAAAGCTCCGCAGACACTCCGGTGATTTCATCATTTAAATCATCTACACTGTTCGTAAGGAATGCACTGTCATTTGACTTTATGGTATCCAAAGTAGCCTGGTCTATTTCTTCCCCTGCGAATTTTTTCTCGAGCTCGGCTATATCATTGCCGTCTATGATATTTAACAGAAGCTTATTGTTGCTTTCATATCTTTCAATGGATTTTTCATACTCTTCTCTCTTTTCG
This sequence comes from Anaerofustis stercorihominis, assembly GCF_024623185.1. Taxonomy (GTDB): domain Bacteria; phylum Bacillota; class Clostridia; order Eubacteriales; family Anaerofustaceae; genus Anaerofustis. The sequence goes on along the minus strand of NZ_JANJZK010000007.1, from coordinate 86,079 downwards.
AGAGCATCTTTGAATTCTTCTATACTTGAAATATTATTATTTACAAGTATTTCATTCATCTTATAGATATTTTCGCTTATTTTCTCTTCTAAAATTTTGGTTGTACCTTCAAAATCTTCAAGGTCCATCTTATATTTTTCAAGCTTGCTTTGATTTACGGAAGCTTCTTTTGCAATGATACTCTTCTCCTCAAGTATCTCAATGAGTTTATATGGATCTTCTTCTTCATAATCCATTAAGAGTTTATTGATTTCAACTTCATTGAGTTCGATCATATTTTGAGTCCTGATAAGCGAAGTATCATATTTATCATACTTCTTACTCGTTTCCTTAAATACACTCATTATGACTAACTTCATTATCCCAAGAACTACGGTAGCACCCAGAGCAATGTAAAAATAAAGCATCAGACTCTTTGAAATGGTAAAGCTGAATGCAAGCATAAATATCGTTATGACAGCACTTACTATACATACAATATTGATGACCTTATTTGTAGTGCTCTTGGAAGAATAATCTTTTTCAACGGAAACATCTTTCTTTTCCGATAATCTACCTTTAAGTCTTTCGATATTACCAAGTCTGTCTTTAAGGATATCTATGTCATTAACTATTTTGTTATAGTCTTTTCCCTTTGTTTCTTTATTTACCTCTTTTGCTTCGTCATCAAGGTCCGAAAGAGTATTATTGACATATTCCTGCTTGTTTTTTAAATCCTCAAGCTGTTCGTTCAAAGATTTGTTTTCTGTATAAAGGTTTAAAAACTGAGTATAAATATCGTTATTAATATCTTTATACTTCTTTAATTCTTCTATTTTTTCTCTTATCTGATTATTTTCATCTTCGACAGCTTTGTATTTGAAGAAAATATGCTTTTCTCTGTTCCTTGCTATATCATTTAAGTCTTTAACTAATTTTCTTTTTTTCTTTCTAAGTTCCTTGAGTTTTTCTTCCAAGGCTTTTACCTGAAGGTAATAATCCTTGTTTTCTTCCATTGCAATAACGGCTTTTTCTTTGGATTTTTTTAATTCTTCAAGTTTTATTACCGCACTGCCGTAGTTTGATTTAGACTGTTTTCTCGTTCCGATTTCTGCCTTTTGCTTTTCAAGATACGAGATAGCTTTATTTACGGAAATCTTATTATCATTGCCCTTTTCGTAATTTGCAAGAGTTTCGCTGATTTCCTTTTTGAAGTCTTTCTCGGTCTTATTACCAAGCTGTGCTATTGATATGGTATTATTGAATAAAACACTGTTTAGTCTTATAACAGGAGATATTATATGCTGCTTTGTAGAACCGTCATAAGGAAGCTTGTCCGTTAATTCTTCTCCGGTAATATTATCGAAGAGTTTAAAATCTTCATTCTTCTTATCGAAGTTTCTCTCTATCCTATACTCGCTTTTACCTATGGTAAATTCAAGGCTTCCTTTATATAAATCGCTGTTCCATGGTTTATATCTTTTATACTCTTCACTGTAGAGCTTATTTTTGCTGTAAGGCTTAAAGAAACCGAAAAACATACCTTGAATAAACTTATGTGTAGTAGATTTACCGGCTTCGTTATTACCGTAAACTATATTAAGTCCGTTTTTAAAATCGATTTCCTTATCCTGAAATTTACCGAAACTCTTTATACCTAATTTCTTTATCTTCATCTATTTAGCCCCCTCGTTAAGAAGTGCATCAAGACCCAGATACAATGCTTCCGTATCTATTTCGTCATCTTTGCCTTTTAATGCTTTTATATAATGACCGATGACATTATCCTTATTTTCCGCATAAATCTTAGCTATATTATAATCAACTGCGGTATTGTCGACTACTTCTATATAATAAAACTCTTCGTTTAACCTGGTTTTTATATCTTCCATTTTAACCAAGTCACTCAAAGTACCTTCAATGCTCACTCTAAATAAGAACTTGTCCAATCCTATCTTAGCCTCGGTTTTTATTAGGTTTATGACCTCTTCAAGAGACTCTATACCCGTTATATTTACACCGAAACTTACAAACTGCTTGATGTTACTTTTAATTAGTTTGACACCGGTTTTTTTATCTATTATTTCTCCGAATATATATCCGTGATACCCCGTTTCGGAAAAGTCCAAAGGCTCCAAACTGCCCGGATATACAGAATTATTCGATAATTTGACAGACTTATGTATATGACCCAAAGCACAGTAATCAAATCCCGAAGATGCAAGCTTATTCTTATTAACAGGAAGATAATCACTAGTCTTACTTATTGCATCACAGTGAAGGAGAAGTATATTGTTTTTACTGAAATCAAGTTCGGGTACTTCAAAAATATCTTCTTCATAATGTTTTTTTAGGAAACTAAGCCCGTAAACACAAGTATTTATTTCCTCAAACTCTATCTTATCCAATGTATCGCTATCGAATATAGTTACATTCTTCGGAAAAGAAAGTAATTTATAAAAAGATTTTTCATGGATATAATCGTGATTTCCCGCCGCTATTACTACTTTTACTTCGGGAATCATTTTAAATCCGTCTATTATCCTGTTTACATCACTGGCTCTGACCAACTCATCTTCAAATAAATCACCTGCAATCAAAAGAATATCCGCTTCTCTTTTTTTGCAGGCTAATATCAATTTATTGAATGCTTTAAATAAATCTTCTCTTCTTTCTTTTGCGGTGTTTTTATCAAAAGAAGAAGATAGAAACGAAGAACCGAGATGTAAATCCGCTGTATGTATAAACTTCATAATCTACCTCCTATCCCTCATAGTTTTTATCAAATTCCATGCTTTCCAAATCTTCCAAAGCTTTTTTATATTTATAATCATCATCTTCCGTTATGGGTTTTCTAATGATTTTCTTATCGACTTTACTTAAAACGATTGACTCTAAAAGATAAGTGTAAAGCCAAGAGTTATCTTTATCACTGTTTATTAAATATGAAATTTCATTAGCAATACTGTTTAGCTTTGAAATCTCGCTTATTCTCTCTATAAGCTGTCCGCTTGCATTTTTATTTTGTTTTTTTACTTTTATTAAATTCTTTATGCAAATCAAAATATAAAGTTCATAACTGTTGTAAGTATCTTTATCTGAAATTACTCCCGTATCAACGGCTAAATCGAGTATACTTCCGTCACTGTCAAGCTTTTCCAATATATCGACTTTTGTATAAGTCTTATTATCATTAAGTTCGCTCTTTATTAGATCCGCTTCTTCTTTTTCGACTATACCCAATTTTTTGATAATTTCATTTATATCATAACTGTCTAAATCATCTTTTTTGATTTTAATAAGTAAATCGTCATTTTCTTTAAATATTTCATCTTTGATTTTGGCAATGCTTTTTCCTGATTTCTTACTTGATAAAATCCTTTTAAGTCTTATATAATGAAAGTCTGCATATAAAGCCTGATTGGGGCATTTATACTCCGGTTTTTGAAGGATACCTATATCGATATAGTGTTTTATCATCCTTCCCGTAATGCTGTATCCGTCGGCTTTGAGCCTGGAAATCAATTCTTTCATTTTCATGTAATATTCGCTCATAAATATCTCCTCATATGACTATTTGAATAGTTCATCAATATCAATATTTTTTGTATGTTTTGTATCTATGTCAAGAGTCACTTCATCCCCTTCTTCTATACCTTTTTTAAAGATATTCTTAGGGAGTACTCCGATTTTCAAATCTTCAAATTCTATTACGACTTTATCGTTTTCAAATCTATCTATTATACCTTTTATCATAACTTACCTGCTAGTGTTTACTTCAATACTTCCATCATTGTTTATTGTAAATCCGATATTTCCGTTAAGATCCGTTCTGTAGACTTTAACATTATATTTATCCAGTCTGTTTAAAGCGGACTTAGACGGATGGTCATATTTATTGTCTTCTCCCACACCTATCATTGCATATTCAGGCTTAGAAGATGTCAATAATTCTTTGCTGGTTGCTTTATGACTTCCGTGATGAGCAACCTTTAAAATATCTATCTTACCTATCCTCGGAATCAATTTAAGCTCTGTTTCTTTAAATATATCTCCCGTAAACAAAACTTTCCTTCCGTTTGTCTTTAACATGCATACCGCATCGGAATTATCCAAGTCCTTCAAAGACATATCCTTTGTGGGAGACAAAAAGTTTATACTGCTTCCCTTACCGAGACTTATCTTGACACCGCTTTTAGCTTCTTTAAAGTAAAGATTTTTCTCTTTTACTTTATTTATCATCTTTTTAAATGTAGCGGTATTATGTGTCATTTTAGGCATATAAATATTTTCTACTTTAAAATTATCGAGTACACCTGTCATTCCCCCTATATGGTCGGAATGAGGGTGAGTCAAAATAACATAATCTATTTTCTTGATCCCTCTCTTTTTAAGATGAGAAACCAAAATATCTTTATGCTCGGTATCTCCGGTATCTATTAGTATATTCCCAAAACCGGAATTAGAAATCAAATAGCTGTCGCCCTGACCTACATCTATATCTTCAACTAGGGTCGAACCGTCTTCTATTTCTGATATGTAATCATCCCCGCTTACAAAAGAATATAAATCCTGTAAATCAGAACTGCAGGCAGCAGTCATAAAAGTTAAAACTACTGCCAGCAATATTATCATTATTTTTTTAGTTTTAGTCATTAGTTACCTTTTTTATCTTGCAATATCGTTTCTGAAATAAGCTCCGTCATAAGAAATCTTATTTACTTCGTTATATACTTTTTCTCTCGCTTCATCCAAGGTTTCACCTACTGCACAAATGTTAAGGACTCTGCCTCCGTTTGTAACGATATCTTCGCCTTCTCTTTTCGTTCCTGCATGAAATACTATAACATCTTCGCTTACTTTATCAAGTCCGCTTATTACTTTTCCGTTTTCATAGCTTTCAGGATATCCTCCGGAAACCATAACCACACAGACAGAAGATTCATCAGACCATACGATATCGTCTTCTTCAAGGATACCGTCTGCGGTATTGAGCATGATATTCGCAAGGTCGCTTTCAAGTCTTAACATTACGACTTGTGTTTCCGGGTCGCCGAAACGAACATTGAATTCAAGGACTTTAGGTTCTCCGTTTTCAACCATAAGACCAATGAAAAGCACTCCTTTATAGTCCAGTTCTTCACTTTTAAATCCCTTTATGATAGGGTCTAAGATCTTTGTCCTGACTTTTGCATTTAGTTTATCGTCAAAAATCTTGTTTGGAGAATAGTTGCCCATACCACCTGTATTTAGACCTTCATCATTATCGTAGGCAGGCTTATAATCCCTTGCACTTTCCATAGGGATTATTTTATTGCCGTCAACGAAACAAAGTGTGGAAAGTTCGGTTCCCGTTAAAAATTCTTCGATAACGACACTGTTTCCGGAATCTCCGAATACTTTGTCGACCATAATGTCTTTTAAAGCATTAACAGCCATTTCCCTGTTTTCGCAGATTATAACGCCTTTGCCTGCAGCTAACCCGTCAGCTTTGACAACCACAGGAAAACCGAAGTTTTCAAGGTTTTTCACACCTTCTTCATATGTGGTGACTTCCAAATATTTAGCTGTAGGTATTTTATATTTTTCCAAAAATCTCTTTGTAAGCCCTTTGCTTCCTTCAAAAGCCGCGCACTTCTTATTGGGACCGAAAACTTTAAGACCTTCTTTTTCAAATTCATCCACAATACCCATGACCAATGGAAGTTCGGGACCTATTACGGTAAGACCTATTTCATTTGTCTTGGCAAACTCTTTAAGAGAGTCTATGTCGTCAACTTTGATATCTACGCATTCCGCGATATTCGCTATCCCCGCATTACCGGGTGCACAGAATACCTCCGTGACCAATGGACTTTGCTTTAATTTGTAAACTAATGCGTGTTCCCTGCCACCGGAACCAACTACTAAAACTTTCATTTCAATTTCTCCTTTTATGAATGTTTAAAATGTCTAACTCCTGTAAATACCATGGCAATACCATATTCATTACAAGCTTTTATAGAATCTTCATCTCTTATCGAACCGCCGGGCTGGATTATAGCGGTTATGCCTGCTTCATAAGCAGCTTTTACACAGTCGTCAAATGGGAAGAATGCATCGGATGCGAGGACCGCTCCCTTTACGCTTTCTCCGCCTTGTTTAACGGCATTTTCAAGTGCCCATATCCTGCTTACCTGACCGGGACCGTTGGCAACGAGTATCTTATCTTTTGCTATTGAAATAGCATTAGACTTCGTATGCTTAACTGCTTTCCATGAGAAAATCAAATCCTGCATTTCTTTATTCGTAGGCTGTCTTTTAGTAACCACTTTTAATTCATCGCTTAAAAGCTTGGTATCTCTTGCCTGCATAAGAAGCCCGCCCATAACTTTCTTAATATCTTTGCCTTCCTGATTGTGTTTTATATCATCAAGCTGCAATATTCTTATATTTTTCTTCTTTGTAAGTATCTTTAAGGCTTCATCAGTATAGCTTGGAGCAACGACTACTTCAATAAAAATATTGCTGATTTGAAGAGCTGTTTCTTCGTCTATTTCTTCATTTGAAGCGATTATACCACCAAATATGGACTGAGGATCCGCTTCATAACATTTTTTAAATGCAACTGCGATAGAAGCATCTGAAGCTATCCCGCAAGGATTTGCGTGTTTTACCGCTACTATGGTTGGTTCATCGCTGTATTCCTTTAATATCTCAAGTGCACCGTTGGTGTCGTTGATGTTATTATAAGAAAGCTCTTTACCGTGAAGCTGTTTTGAAAGAGGAAGAGAACCTATCATAGGACGTACTTCTTTATAAAAAACAGCGTCCTGATGAGGATTTTCTCCGTATCTCAAGTCCTGAGCTTTATCATAGCAAAGGGTAAGAGTTTCGGGATAAGAATCATCTCCTACCTGTTCTCTCAAATAACTTGCTATTAATGTATCATAATAACTTGTCGACATAAATACTTTTTTAGCTAAATTTAGTTTTGTATCGTAAGAAACTTCGCCTTTTTCTCTAAGTTCACCTAAAACGACATCGTAATCACTCGGGTCTATCACAACAGCAACATCTTGGAAATTTTTAGCGGCAGCTCTAAGCATCGTAGGTCCGCCGATATCTATATTTTCTATCGCTTCTTCAAAAGTACAGCCTTCTCTTAAAATTGTATTCTTGAAAGGATATAAGTTTACAATTATCATATCTATAGGTTCGATAGATAAATCAAATAAATGCTGCATATGTTCTTCGTTATCTCTTTTTGCGAGAAGACCTGCCATAACCCCGGGATGAAGAGTCTTTACTCTTCCGTTCAAACATTCGGGGAAACCTGTAACATCTTCAACGGAAATAACTTTTATGCCTTCTTCTTCCAGTGTTTTTTTAGTTCCGCCCGTAGAAATTATTTCTACTCCCATTTCTTCGAGTTCTCTTGCTACATCTACTATGCCCGTCTTATCAGAAACGCTTATAAGTGCTCTTTTAATCATTGGTATATCTCCTTAATAAAATCTGATTTATTCTTTAATATATACTATCCTGCCTTTTACCACAAGCTTATCCAAACAGAATAAACTTACCGCCTTAGGCAAAATCATGTGTTCAACTTCCAAAACTCTCTTTTGTAATATCTCGGGAGTATCTTCGGTAAATACAGGGACGGTGCCCTGGATTATTATGGGTCCGGTATCTGCTCCTTCATCGGCAAAATGAACGGTAGCTCCGGTTATCTTTGCACCGTAGTTAAGTACAGCTTCGTGTACCTTTATCCCGTAATACCCCTTACCGCAGAAAGAAGGTATCAAAGAAGGGTGTACGTTGATTATCTTATTTTTAAATGTTTTGGCAAATGAAGGAGGAAGGATTTTCATAAACCCTGCAAGAACTATTAAGTCGATATTTCTGTTTAACAGTTCTTCTTTTATTTTATCCGCAAATTCTTCTCTGGTTGGATAGCTTTTATTATTTATAACCAAAGTATCAATATCTGCATTTTTGGCTCTTGTTAGTCCGTACGCGTCATCTTCATCGGAAATAACAACATCTATTATCCCGTCTTTCTTATGTACTTTATCTATTACGGCTTGAAGATTACTTCCGCCTCCGCTTATCAAAACAGCGATTTTCTTTAAAGACATAATTCGATCTTCTCCTCGCCTTCGGTTACTTCTCCGAATACAACCGGTTTTTCACCTAAACTTTCAAGCTCTTTGACCGTCTTATCCACATCTTTGTCATCAACAACAACCGCAAACCCGATACCCATATTGAAAGTGGAGAACATTTCTTTTCTGTCGATTTCGCCTTCTTTTGATATCAAATCAAATATAGGAAGTACATCTACTTTTTTGGTATCTATTTTAGCACAAAGTCCCTTAGGAATAACACGAGGGATATTTTCGACAAATCCGCCGCCCGTGATATGGCACATACCTTTGATATCTACTTTATCAAGCAAAGGAAGGATACTCTTTACGTAAATCTTTGTAGGAGTCAAAAGTGCTTTTCCTATTGTGGTACCAAGACTTTCAACGTAAGTATCCACTTCATAGCCTTTTATATCAAAGAAGAGCTTTCTTAATAGAGAATATCCGTTGCTGTGAGGACCGCTTGAAGGAAGCCCGATGATTTTATCACCGGCTTTTATATTTTTGCCCGAGATAAATTTATCCTTGTCCACAACACCTACGCAAAAACCCGCAAGGTCATAATCTTCTTCTTTATACATTCCAGGCATTTCGGCGGTTTCACCGCCTACCAATGCGCATTCACCCTGTTTGCAGCCTTCGCTTACACCTTTGACTATAGCTTCGATTTTTTCGGGAAAGTTTTTTCCGCAGGCTATATAATCAAGGAAGAATAAAGGTCTTGCACCGTGACATAAAATATCGTTGACACACATTGCGACAAGGTCGATACCCACAGTATCGTGAATATCCTGCTTATGAGCAAGTACGAGTTTTGTACCTACCCCGTCGGTACCGCTTATAAGTACCGGTTTTTTATATCCTTCGGGAAGCTCAACCGCTCCTCCGAAGCTTCCAAGACCGGTAAGTACATATTCACTGAACGTTTCCTTAACGTGTTTTTTTATAAGTTCAACACTTTCATAACCGGCTTCTTTATCCACACCGCTGTTTTTATATGTTAATTTTTCCACTTTATTTACTGCTCCTTACCTGTTCTTCTTTAAAAGGCACTTCCATAGGATAATCTCCGTTGAAACATGCCATACAGTAACCTTTATCAAAATCGGCAACCGTTTGCTTAAGTTCATCTATCGTTAAATAATATAAAGAATCCGCACCTATGAAATCTTTGATTTCTTCCATAGATAGTTTGGAAGAAATGAGCTTATCTCTGTTCGGTGTATCTATACCGAAGAAACAGCTATAAGATGTCGGAGGAGAAGCAACTCTGAAGTGGACTTCTTTAGCACCGGCTTTTTTAAGTTTATCGACTATCCTCTTTGAAGTAGTACCTCTGACTATAGAGTCGTCTATCAAAACTACGCTTTTTCCTTCAACGTTTGACCTTAAAACATTTAGCTTTATATCGACACCTTCTTCACGCATAGACTGAGTAGGCTGAATAAAAGTCCTTCCGATATATCTGTTTTTGATAAGACCTACACCGTAAGGAATACCGGACTCTTCCGCATATCCTATCGCAGCGGAAACTCCGCTGTCGGGAACCGCCATTACAACATCCGCATTTATCTTGCCTTCGTCTACCTTTGCAAGGAGTTTTCCAGCTCTGGCTCTGGATTCATGAACTTCATCGCCGTCAATCAAACTATCGGGTCTTGCAAAGTATACGAGTTCGAATATACATCTTCTCGGTTTAGCCCAGCTTTCAATTTTGTAGCTTTCTATATTCTTATCGCTTATAACGATTATTTCTCCCGGTTCAACGTCTCTTACAAACTTGGCGTTTATAGCGTCGAGCGCACAAGATTCGCTGGCTAGAGCGTAACCGCCGTTATCCAGCTGACCTAAGCATAAGGGTCTTAGTCCGTAAGGATCCCTTACACCGATAAGCATATCACCCATAGTAAGGACGAGAGCATATGCACCTTTAACTATTTGTCCTACTCTTTTAAGAGCCTCTACTATACCGAATTTATAGTTTCTCGCAATCAAGTTTGCGATAACTTCGGTATCCGAACTGGTCATGAATATTACACCGTCGTCCTGAAGCATATTTTTTATTGCGTCGGCATTTACAAGGTTGCCGTTATGAGCAAGGGCTATCTGCCAGTCTTTGCAGTTTACCGTAAGAGGCTGAGCGTTTTTGATATCGCTGTCCCCTGCCGTGGAATATCTTACATGTCCTATGGCAATATCGCCTTTTTGCTTCCTTAACTCTTCGGATGTGAATACATCTCCAACAAGCCCCATTCCTCTGTGCTGAGTGATTTCGGTATCGTTGTTTACTGCTATACCGCAGCTTTCCTGTCCTCTGTGCTGAAGAGCGTAAAGTCCCAAATATACATATGCCGCAGTATTTTCGGGGGTATCCTGAAGTACTCCCATTACACCGCATTCATCTTTAAATTTATCTGATTGATACAAAGTTATTTCTCCTTATTTTTTATAAGTATTAAAGATTAAAACCAATTATTTACTTATTCTGTCCAAAACTTCTTTATATGTTTCTTCAACATCACCAAGGTCTCTTCTAAATCTGTCTTTGTCCATTTTTCTGTTTGTATCTTTATCCCAAAGTCTGCAAGTATCAGGAGAGATTTCATCAGCTAAAACGATTTGTCCGTTATATCTTCCGAATTCGATTTTGAAATCGATAAGTTTTAGATTGCTTTTCATAAAGAATTCTTTTAGAAGTTCATTGATTTTAAAAGTATAATCTTTTATAGTTTCGATTTCTTCTTTTGTAGCAAGTCCCATTGCAAGTACATGGTAGTCATTGATCAAAGGATCGTCGTATTTATCTTCTTTATAACAGAATTCGAATACTGTAGGATCAAGCTCCATTCCTTCTTCCAAACCTAAGTTTTTACAAATAGAACCCGCAGCAACATTTCTGATGATTACTTCAACAGGCACGATTTCAACTGCTTTTACAAGCTGATGTGTGTCGTCAAGCATTTTAATAAAATGTGTAGGAACACCTTTTTCTTCAAGCATACCAAAGATAATGCTCGTCATCTTATTATTTACTACACCTTTATTTGAAATAGTATCTTTTTTCTTTCCGTTGAATGCTGTCGCGTCATCTTTATATTCGATGATATATTCATCTTTCTTGTCGGTCTTAAATACTTTTTTTGCTTTTCCTTCGTATAACATTTCTAATTTTTCCATTTTAAATACTCTCCTTAAATTCTTTCTTGTAACTTTCTATCTTTTTCAACAACTTCTTTTTCCATTGTTACTTTATATTCTTCAAGCTTCTTTTCCAAGTCTTTATCTTTTAGGGCAATCATTTGAATAGCTAAAAGAGCCGCATTTTCCGCACCGTCAACCGCTACCGTTGCAACGGGTATACCTTTAGGCATTTGAACTATGCTGAGAAGCGAATCCATACCGCCCATCAAAGATGTCTTTATCGGTATACCGATAACGGGAAGAGTAGTCATAGCCGCCAAAACTCCGCCTAAATGAGCAGCTTTACCTGCCGCCGCAATGATAACATCAAATCCGTTTTCCTTTGCATTTCTCGCAAAGTCTTCCGCCTGCTTCGGAGTCCTGTGTGCGGAGATCACTCTCGCTTCATATTCAACACCGAAATCCTTTAATACTTTTAAACCTTTTTCAACAACTCCTAAATCGGAGTCGCTTCCCATTATAACTGCTACTTTACCCATTTTTCTCTCCTTTTATTTAAAATATTCAACACCGCTAAGGAATATATTTTGTTCCATTTCACCATAGATATTCTTATATAGGTTTGTGCCTTTTCTTTCACTATGTCCCATTTTACCCAAGATCCTTCCGTCAGGAGATGTTATACCCTCTATGGCGCATACACTTCCGTTTTGGTTTACTCTAGGAGAAGAGGATAAGTTTCCGTCTGCATCTACGTACTGAGTTGCGACCTGTCCGTTTTCTATAAGTGAAGAGAGCACTTCATCGTTACATACAAACCTTCCTTCTCCGTGTGAGATAGGATTTATGAAAGTATCTCCTACCTTTACGTTTTTGAACCAAGGCGATAAGTTTGAAGCAACTTTTATATAAGATATATTCGCAATATGTCTGTTTGTTAAATTAAATGTAAGCGTAGGACTGGTTTCGTCCAAATCCCTTATTTCTCCGTAAGGAACAAGACCCGTCTTTATAAGTGCTTGGAAGCCGTTGCAAATACCGAGCATCAAACCGTCACGTTTTTTAAGAAGATCCATGACAGCGTCTTTTATTCTCTCGTTTTTAAATACGCTTACAATGAATTTAGCCGAACCGTCGGGCTCGTCTCCCGCAGAGAAACCTCCCGGAAGAGCTATCATTTGTGAGCTTTTTATTCTTCTTTCAAGTTCTTTTACGGAATCTTCGATATCATTTTGAGTTTTATTTTTAAATACGAATATATCGCTTTCAGCCCCTGCTTCATTAAAAGCTTTTGCCGTATCATATTCGCAGTTGTTACCCGGGAATACGGGAACGAGGACTTTCGGAGAAGCAATACTCGTCTTTCTTGTGATTATGCTTCCCTTTGTATATTTGATTTCTTTAGCTTCTGTTTCAACACCGCTGTCGATTGGGAATACACCGGTTAGAGGATTTTCCCATTTTTCTATCAAGTTATCAAGGTCTAATTCTTCATTTCCTACCCTGATAATTCTTTCTTCTATTGTTTTACCCAGTAAAACAGCATTCTTGTCACTTAATTTTTCGCTTGTTTCGATTATTATGTCACCGTAGTTTTTAGCATAAATATCATAATCACTATCTGTGAATTCAAAACCTATTTTATTACCGAAGCACATTTTTGATACCGCTTCTGCGACTCCGCCTACGGTAATGGATTTACTTGATTTTACTTTTCCTTCTTCGATCAACTTATGAACCAAATCAAAAGCACTTCTTACGCTGTCGTAGTTTGGAGTATTGTTTTCGGTTTTATCTATTTTTATTACATATACATTATTACCTGCATTTTTAAAGTCACTGCTTACGACTTTATTTGCATCCACGACACCGACCGCAAATGAAATAAGTGTAGGAGGGACATCTATATCTTCGAATGAACCCGACATACTGTCTTTCCCGCCTATTGCGGGAGTATTAAGTTCAAGCTGAACTTTTAAAGCACCGAGAAGTGCTATGAAAGGTTTAGCCCATCTTGTTGGGTCTTTTCTTAGTCTTTCAAAATATTCCTGGAATGAAAGTCTGAGTTTCTTATAATCGGCACCAATGCTTACAGCTTTCGATACTGAAGAAAGCACCGCATAAACCGCACCTATATATGGATTTTCACTTAAAAGCTCAGGGTCGAAACCGTTGGTCATAACCGTAGCCGTAGTGGTATCGCCCTTTTCAAGAGGAACTTTTGAAACCATTCCGTCCACTTCGCTTAACATATATTTACCGCCGTAAGGCATCAAAACATTGTTTGCCCCGATAGTGTTGTCAAAATATTCGACAAGACCCTTTTGAGAACAAGCATTGTGATTTGTGAGTATGTTTATAAAGTTTTCTTTATGAGATTTGTTTTTATCAGCTAAAGAAGTTATTTCATCGGAAGTTTTTCCAACTTTTATCGAAGCATTCTTGCTTGCTCCGTTAGTATCCACAAAGCTTCTCTTGATTTTAAGTACTTCTTCGCCGTCTTTTGTCATTACGATATTTCCGTCGTCCGTAACCGTAGCGACCTGTACCGCTTCAAGGTTTTCCTTTTTAGCGGCTTCGATAAATTTATCTTTATCTTCTTTTGCGATTACGACAGCCATTCTTTCCTGAGACTCGCTTATTGCGATTTCCGTAGCGTCCAGTCCGTCATATTTTTTAAGAACACTGTCGAGATTTATATTCAAACTGTCTGCAAGCTCTCCTACTGCAACACTTACGCCGCCTGCTCCGAAGTCGTTACATTTTTTTATCATCTTCGCAACTTCATCTGTCCTAAACAGTCTTTGAAGTTTTCTTTCTTCTATAGGATTACCCTTTTGAACTTCACTTCCGGCAGTAAGTACTGATTTCTCGGTGTGCTCTTTTGATGAACCGCTGGCGCCGCCGATACCGTCTCGTCCCGTTCTTCCTCCAACGAGGATTATAACGTCTCCCGGGTCGGAAGTAAGTCTTTTTACGTTTTCTTCTTTAGCCGCAGCTATAACAGCCCCGACTTCCATTCTCTTTGCTACATAATTCGGATGATAATATTCTTTGACCTGCCCTGTTTGAAGTCCTATTTGGTTTCCGTAAGAAGAAAAACCGTGGCATGCCCCTGTAGTTATCTTTCTTTGAGAAAGTTTACCCTTTAATGTTTTATCGTAAGGAACGGTAGGATCCGCACTTCCCGTTACTCTCATAGACTGGTAAACATAAGCTCTTCCGGAAAGCGGGTCTCTGATAGCGCCGCCGAGACAAGTTGCGGCACCCCCGAAAGGCTCTATTTCCGTAGGGTGATTATGTGTTTCGTTCTTGAACATGATTAGATATTTTTCGTCTTTACCGTCAACATCAACTTTGGCTCTAATACTGCATGCGTTGATTTCGTCGCTTTCTTCAAGGTCGGGAACAAGTCCTCTGTCCTTTATTTCTTTTGTACCTATCACAGCCATATCCATTAGCGTAACAGGCTTGTTTTTTCCCGCATATAATTTATCTCTAAGGGATAAGTATTCATCATAAACCGATCTTATTTCATCGTTTACTCCGCCTTCTTCGATTTGAATATCATTTAAATGAGTTGAGAAAGTAGTATGTCGGCAGTGATCCGACCAGTATGTATCAAGAACTCTGATTTCCGTCAAAGTCGGATTTCTCTTTTCGTCGTTTTTGAAGTATTCCTGAATGAGTTTTAGGTCATTTATATCCATGGCAAGACCCATTTCATTCAAAAGGTTATTTAAATAATCTTCATCTCCGTCTGTAAATCCTTCTATTATCGGAGTCTTTTTAACTTCTACTTCTTCTTCGCTTAAATCTATCTTACTGTTTACGTCAACTTCCCTTGAATCAACTGGATTTATAAGATAATTCTTTATTTCATCTAAGTCTTTATCCGTTATATCTCCCTCAAGTACATATATCCTTGCATTTTTGATTTTTAAATCTTTATTGGACATTATAAGATTTGCACATTGTTCTGCAGAATCTGCCCTTTGATCGTACTGTCCGGGAAGATATTCAACACCGAAAATCTTAGCTCCGTCAAAACTAGGTAGTTCATCAATAAATACATCATCTACATTTACTTCGCTTAGAACATTTTTAACAAGGTTATCAAAATGTTCCTCACTGTCCGCAAGTAAGTCATAACGATTGAATATACTGAGTTTGACTAAACCCGATATATTAAGATTTACTTTTAAGTCTGACAGCAAATTTGCACCTGAAGTGTCAAATCCATCTTTTTTACCTATAAATACTCTTTTTATCATCTTTTACTCCAAATCATGTAATAATATTAAAAATTTTATAACTTTTTATGTATTATTTAATAATACCACATTTTTATAAAAAGTAATTAGTCTTTTTATACTTTTTTATATAAAAAACTATAAAATCCTGTTATAAATCAGACAATTTCTCTTAAATAAATTTTAATATAACATGTGTCACATAGTGTGTTTTATAATAAAAGAAATACGCTAAATTTTACAATAAATCACAATTTTTTTCAATGTTTTTAGGTTTTTAATTTTATGTAAAATAAAGAATAAAATATAAATTCGATGTTAAAAGAGAAGTAAGGGGCGCGGAATCTGCGTTAGCAGGCGTAGTGCCCCGAAATATGAACATCCCCTCCTCATATTATAAAGGAAGGGATAAATAAAATTATTCAGTATTATACGCCTAGTTTGCTTTCTCTGATAAGTTCTGTATCAGTGAAGTTATGAGATGGTGAATATCCGGGTATTGGCATTATATTTTCATGAAATGCGTCTACTATCCACTCAGGCTGAGGGAAGAATGTATGGTCAAGTTCATGTGCAGGTGTTATCCAGTTTTTAGCTCCCACTACTACAGGAGGTCCGTCCAAATAATCGAATGCAAGTCTTGTTATGTTACTTGCCATATCCTGAAGATGTGAACCTCTGGTTACCGCATCCGATGCGAGGATTATCTTGCCGGTTTTCTTAACAGATTCAATAACAACTTCATAATTGAAAGGAACAAGGCTCCTTGCGTCGATTACTTCCGCACTTATACCATATTCGCTGAGTTTATCCGCAGCTTCTATTGCGGTATATAATGTAGGTCCTATCGTAAGTATCGTTACATCGGTTCCTTTTCTCTTTATGCTCGGTTCACCGAATTCCACTTCGTAATACCCTTCGGGAACTTCCGCTTCAAATTCTTCGCCTTTATCGTACATCTTTTGGCTTTCAACGAATATTACAGGGTCGGTTCCTCTTAGGGCAGAATTCATAAGACCTTTTGCGTCGTAAGGAGTATTAGGATAAACTACTTTAAGTCCCGGTATATGTGTACAAAGTCCGCTCCAGTCCTGAGAATGCTGCGCACCGTATTTGTTGCCCACAGGAAGTCTTAGTATTACGGGTATCTTAAGTACTCCCGCACTCATTGCGTGCCATTTAGCCATTTGATTGAATACTTCATCTCCGCATCTTCCGATGAAATCGGCATACATAAGTTCAGCTATGACTCTTCCGCCCGCCATTGCATATCCTACTGCGGTACCTGCTATGGCTGCTTCAGAAATAGGAGAGTTAAATAGTCTGTGATAAGGAAGTGCTTCCGTAAGACCTCTGTATACGGCGAAGGCTCCGCCCCAGTCACGACATTCTTCGCCGTACGCTATTAACGTAGAGTCATTTTTATATCCTTCCAGTATAGCCTCAAATAAGCCGTCTCTGATTTGGAATGTCTTATTCTTGGACACTGCTTTTCCGTCTTTATCATAAGCAGACCTTACTTTTCTTGATATGGCATTTACTCTCGGATTATCTTCAAGGTTTATCTCTGGAGTCCTGCTTTCATCTCTGTTTACTATTTTTTCATCACTGAACATGATGTTTTCCATAAGTTCTGGATGATTATCCAAATCCATTCTAGGAGAGATTTCAGGGTCTATGGAAAGTTTAACGGCTTTTTTGATATCTTCTCTTACTTTTAGTTCGATATCTTTTAAATCTTTTTCGTCGCATATACCTGCTTCAATCATTTGATTTCCGAAATCGATTATTGAATCCTGAGCTTCCCAAGCGGCAACTTCTTCTTTTGTCCTGTATGTAGAAGCGTCTGAAGGAGAATGTCCGGTAAACCTGTATGTAATCACTTCAAGCAGAACGGGACCTTCGCCGTCTTCCACTATCTTTCTCTTTCTTCTGTATGCGTCTATTACCGCAAGAGGATTGTATCCGTCTACTCTTTCCGCGTGCATTTGGTTAGGAGTCACTCCCGCACCAAGTCTTGCCACCATATCGTAAGCCATGGTTTCGCCTTTTGTTTGTCCACCCATTCCGTAGCTGTTGTTGAATACATTGTATATTATAGGAAGTCCGCCGTTATATCCCTCTTCCCAAAGTCCTCTTAGCTGGTCCATACTCGCAAAGTTCATTGATTCATATACGGGACCGCAGCCGATTGCTCCGTCTCCGCAGTTGGAAATTACTATACCTTTTTTCTTGTTGGCTCTTTTAAATAGTGCCGCACCCGTTGCTATAGGAGCGGAACCTCCTACTATGGCATTGTTGGGATAAAGTCCGAAAGGCAGGAAGTAAGCATGCATCGAACCGCCTAGACCTTTTGAAAATCCCGTTTCTTTTGCAAATATTTCAGCAAGGAAACCATAGAGATAAAAGTCTCTTGCTATTTCTTTTACGTCATCAGTATCCGTATTTTCTTTTATTATCTTATATATCTTTCCTTCATCGAATTCTTCCATGATTTTAATAAGTTCTTCATCGCTTAATTTTTCTATTGCGGAAAGACCTTTAGCCAAAACTTCTCCGTGGGCACGGTGAGAACCGAAAGAAAAATCGTCTATTGTAAGGTCGTAAGCCTGACCTACATAAGCCGCTTCCTGCCCTATTGCAAGATGCGCCGGTCCCGGGTTATTATATTCCATACCTTCGTAGCTGTTCGTGGTCTTTATCAGATTGAGCATCGTTTCAAACTCTCTTATGTACCACATATCTCTGTAAATCCTCTTAAAATCATCTTTAGAGAATTCATCTGTAACATCTTTAACTTTCTTTTGATACTCGTTAACTTTTATATTTTCAAACTTTATTTCGCCCTTTTTTCTCATTTCATTAGGGTCTACAAATATGCTTTTAGTCATTTTTAACTCTCCTTATAAAGTAAATATCGCTTCTCTTATAATTTCGCCTACGCTTGGATGAGGGAATATTATCTTCTTGATTTCATCTATACTCATCTGGCTTTCTACCATAGTCACAGCGCCGAGTATGAGTTCGCTTGCATAATTTGCTATCATATGTACGCCTACCAAAGTATTCCATTTTTTATCCACAACGATTTTTATTATACCGCTGCCGCCTTCGTTTTCCGCAACGTATCTTCCCGAATACTGCATAGGAAGTTCTTTTACAATTACATCCATTCCTTTTTCTTTTGCGCTTTCTTCGCTCTCTCCCACAGAGGCTATTTCGGGATTTGTATATATTACGCTCGGCACTGCGTTATACTTCATCCTG
This sequence comes from Anaerofustis stercorihominis, assembly GCF_024623185.1. Taxonomy (GTDB): domain Bacteria; phylum Bacillota; class Clostridia; order Eubacteriales; family Anaerofustaceae; genus Anaerofustis. The sequence goes on along the minus strand of NZ_JANJZK010000007.1, from coordinate 67,307 downwards.
TCCTTTTTGCCGAGGATATTGTTTACCGCCACTTCAGCTTCTCTGTAAGCCGTATGAGCAAGCATTATCCCGCCTACACAGTCACCCACTGCATAAACGTTTGCCACATTCGTTTCCTGTTTTTCGTCTACTTTTATACATCCGCGTTCTATATATATATTTAAACTTTCAAGTCCGAGACCTGCGGTATTTGCTCTTCTTCCTATTGAAAGAAGTACTTTATCCGCCTTTACTTTTTCTTCTTTTCCGTCTTTTTCAAAATATACGTATTCTTTATCAAGCTTAATCACTCTTGAACTTAAATTAAATGTAATACCTTTTTTTTCGTATTCTTTCTTTAAGATTTCAGAAACTTTAGAATCGATCGGTCCCGCAATTTTATCGAGCATTTCAACTACGGTTACTTTACTTCCGATACTGTTGAAATAACTTGCCATTTCAAGACCTATAACTCCTCCGCCTATCACTACGAATTCTTTAGGAGGAACTTCAAGCTTCAAAACTTCCTTATTGGTAAGTACAAATCCGCTTTCAAGCCCTTCTGCCACTCCCGGTATAGGAGGTTTTACACTGTCCGAACCGCTGGCGATTATAAGATATGTACTTTCCTTTATTTCTCCGTTTACTTCGACTTGTACTTTGCCGTCCTTTTTGCCTTTTATTACGGCACTTCCCATTACTACTTCTACTTTTTTGGATTTAAGAGCCGCTGATACTCCACCGACCAAAGTCTTTATCACTTTATCTTTTCTTTTAACCACTGCTTCGTGGTCTATACTTATCTTCTCAGCTTTGACTCCGTACTTTTCCCCGTGAAGAGCTCCGTCATATAGCTTGGCTGAATATAATAAGGTCTTTGTGGGTATACATCCTTCGTTTAGACATACCCCGCCGATATGTTCCTTTTCTATCAAAAGAGTTTTCTTTCCGCCCTCAGCCGCTCTTTCGGCAGCGAGGTATCCGCCCGGACCTGCACCAATAACGATTACATCATACATAAAAATATTTCCTCCTATTTTGCAAGTAATGCACTAAAGTTTTCCAAGTTTTCGCATAAGTCTTTGAGTAACCTTGCAGCATCCGCTCCGTCAACGGCTCTGTGGTCACAAGTAAGTGATAAGTTCATGGATTTATAAGCAACGATATTTCCATCCACCACTTTTACCTTATCAGTAAGTCCGCATACACCGAGTATACCCGTTTGCGGAGGATTTACTATAGGTGTAAAACTTTCTATACCGAACGAACCGAGATTACTTACCGTAAAGCTTGCTCCCGTAAGCAAATCGGGACTTATCTTTCCTTCTCCTGCCATAGAACCGAGTTCTTTGGCTCTTATAGATATCTCGTTTAATGACATATTGTTTGCACCAAATATAGTCGGAACGAGAAGTCCCCTAGGTGTATCCACAGCCATACCTAAATTTACATCATTAAACACTCTTAATTTTTCATCATCATAATGGGCGTTGAAACTCTTATGATCGAGTAAAGTCCTAGAAACTGCATACATTATGATATCGTTGATAGTTATATTCACAAGCCCCATCGCTTCACTGCTTTTCTTTAATGACTTCCTGTAAGACATCATAGCCGTTGCGTCAAAGGACCTGTTGAAAGTAAGCTGAGCCATACTTGTAAGCGAAGCATGCATTGATTTTGCGATAACTTTTCTTACGTTGGAATGTTTGATATCTTCATATTCAGCAATTTCTGCATTATTTGCAACGTTTACATCGACGGCGTCACAAACCTCTTTTTTATCTTCACCTTTTACTATCTTAAATCCGTTTTTAGCGAGAGTTAAAACATCTCGTTCTATTATCCTGCCGTCAGGTCCTGTAGGTACTGCTTTAGACAAATCAAGATTTTTTTCTTCCGCCATCATCTTTGCTCTCGGAGAAATTTTTTCTTCATCTCCCCTGCCGGTAGATACTAAAGCTACTTCTTCTTTTTCTTCCTTAACTTCTTCATTCGCTTCGTTTTCCTCTTCACTTCCCGATGAAGCACTTAAAAATTCACTGATGTCCTCTCCTTCATTTCCGATCACACATACTGTGTCTAGACAAGGTACGTCGTCCCCCTCTTCAGCTAAAATTTCCAAAACCGTACCGCTCACTTTAGCTTCTTCTTCAAAGGCAGCTTTATCCGTTTCATATTCAAATAAAACATCTCCTTCATTTACGCTGTCACCTTTTTTCACGTTCCATTTTGTGATGATACAGCTTTCGACTGACTGCCCCTGTCTGGGCATAATAACACCGGTTGCCATACTTTACCTCCTCATAATAAAGTTATTTCAAATAGTTATTTACTATTTTTTATCTATAAAGTTTTTAATAATATAATCTGCTATCCTATCGGAACTGTTTCCGTCCAAATATTTATAATGAGTATTTAAATTTCACACTTTACTTTTAAGATGTATAATCAAAAAATTACTGTAAATAATATTTTATAAAAATTTTATTTTTAATTATTATTTTGAGTTTATATAAAATGTCTTCTATACCGTAATTATACTTTATAAAGTTTCTTTTGTCAAAGAAAATAAGCTTTAAAACGTAAAAATACTTATTTTTATTTTCAGCACGAAACTAAATGTAAGCATTTATTCGCAGTAACTCAACAGTAAATATTAAAATTTTCAGACAAATTAATTATGACTATACTTTTTTTTACAGTTATGATACAATATTTTACCATGATAAATATTAAAAAAGAGGTAAGTAATATGTTTTACATCGATATGATAATATCAAAATTAATAATATTCTTAATAAACATTATTGATAAAAGCAGGGGAACCGATTTACCGGGAAAAATCGCTTTGAAACTTAATAAAAAATTCCCGCTGGGATTTAAAAATATAGATTATGATAAGGTGATTTTCGTAACGGGGACCAACGGAAAATCCACCACGACGAATTTGATACATCACGTACTTAAATCAAATGATTTCAGTGTCGCTTCAAACCTGGAAGGAGCAAACCTGATTGCGGGTATAACGACGACACTTATTAAAAATTCCACAATAACAGGAAAGCTTAAACCCGAATACTTCGTATTTGAAATAGATGAAAGGTCTCTTAAAAATATACACAGAGTTATCCCTGCAAAACACTTGGTGATAACAAATCTTCAAAAAGACCAGGTACACAGGAATGCGGACCCCGACTTTATCTTAAGGAAGATAAAAGGTGTAGTCAAAGAGGATATGCATTTATACCTAAATAACGAAGAACCGAGAAGCAAATCTTTTGAAGACAGTGCCGATACCGTTACCTACTACAGCGTAGATAAAAATGTAAGGTCTGTTGTGGATGAAGACAGACTTGGGGTCACGATGCCTTGTCCTAAATGCAACCATAAAATCAATTTCAATTATTATAACGTAGACAACGTAGGTGATTTTAACTGCACAAACTGCGGATTTAAAAGTGAAAATTCACCTAAATATCAAATGAAAGATGTGGATTTCGAAAACGCAACTTTCACGTACGACGGGACAACATTCAAAATGCCTTACAACGTTCCTTTCATGATGTATAACTATGCACTTGTTATCGCTCTCGGAGATACACTGGGGCTTACAAAAGAACAAATGCAGCATTCTTTCAACACCTTTATAAATATAGGCGGAAGAATAGAGACTATAAAATACAAAGATAAAGAGCTTAAATATATAAGGATAAAGCAGGAAAATCCCGAAACTCTTCAGTCTGCAATAGACGTGGTGTCAAATGACAAAGAGGAAAAGACTTTCATTTTGGGACTTTGCATAATCAAAGACGAACCGCCTCACTATACAAATACATTTTATGCTTACGATTGTAACTTCCATGAACTGGTAAATTCAAATATAAAAAAATACATCGCCTTTTCTAAATACGTATGCTACGATACGGCAAACAGATTTGTATACGAAGGTGTTGATAAAGAAAATATAGCTGTTTTAAACACGGATAATGTTGAAAAGATACTTGAAGAAGTGGATAAAGCGGGATGTAAAAATGTATACTTGATAACATGGCTTGAAACATTTATAGACATCAAAAACTACGTTAAGAAAAACAATTTATAGGAGAGAAAAATGGGAAAAGAAATAAATTTAGCTTACCTATATCCGGATATATTAAACCTACACGGCGACAGAGGGAACGTCCTTGCTTTTGATAAAATAGCAGGAGAAATGGGTATCGAACTAATAACTACAAGGGTAGACAGTATCAGTGAAAAAATAGACTTCGACAAATTTGATATAATCCTTTTATCTCCCGGCGAACTGAAAGTAATGGATACTATCATAAATGCGTTTAGTAAACAAAGAGATGAGCTTGAAAAGTATATAGAAGATAATAAGTACTTATTTACTATCGGGACTACGGGAGCGATACTGGCAAAAGATATAGTATTCGAAAACGGAAACAAAAAAGAAGGTCTCGGTATCTTCGATATGACAGCAGAGGAAAGAAGCTCTATATACGGAGATGATCTTACATTCAATGCAGACATAAACGGACAGGAAATGGAAATAATATCTTGTCAGATAAATTCCATAAATATAAAATTTAATACAGATATAACTCCCTTCGGAAATGTCAATTACGGATACGGAAATGACAGCGAACATAAAGAAGGAGCAATAAGAAACAATCTTATTTACACAAATGCTTTGGGACCGGTATTCATTAAAAACCCTTGGATGACTCAGGAAATAATCATTGATATAGCCGATAAAAAAGGTATTGACGTAAAAAACAAAGACTTGGATTTTTCTTTGGAAATAGCGTCAAAAGAAACAATAAAAGATTTTATCAGTAAAAAAGAAGCGGTAAAATAATAAGAGGCGTTATGCCTCTTTTTTTTGTTTTAGTTTCATATTGGAAACATATACACCTAAGAGGACCAAAATGCTTCCGAACAGCTGAAGAAATGTAAAACTTTCGGAGAGTATAACTATACCGCTTAAAATAGAAACGACGGTAGAAAGCCCGACGAAAGAAGCAGTCTTATTGGTACCGAGAAATTCGATAGCGGTATTGGAAAGGAGAAATGCGATTATTGAAGCACCAAACCCCAAATATAATACTGTAATCAAAAAATCACGACTATAAAAAGGAAACATCATGAATTCATTAAAAGTACCTTTTAACAAATGCTCACCCGTGCTGATAAGACCAAAGAAAACAAAACCCATGGTTATCATTATGTAAGTCTTTTCGATACTTGTAAAATCAGCTGCTTTTTTGCAAAATACAGAGTATAGGCTGTAAGACAAAACAGCTATAAAAAGCATTATGTAACCAAGAATGTCAAAGGAAGCATCCAAACCTTTTACTATAACGGTAATGATGACACCGGTGAAAGTAATACCTATACCGACTATCTGATTTTTACTTGGTTTTTCCTTTAAAATAAGTGCTGAACATAATAAGGTAACAATAGGTATGCTCGCTATTATCGTTCCGCTTTCACAAGCGGTAGTAAGATCTATACCGAAAGTCTCAGAAGTAAAATAAAGGATAGGACAAAACAAGGCGGTCATTAATATAGGTTTTAGATTTTTACCCTTAAAATCTACTTTTATTATCTTAAATAATAAGCATAGGTTTATGCCGATAAAGGCAATCATAAATCTCCAGCTTAAAACATCAAGAGGAGAAAAAGATAACGTTATATGTTTCGTAAATAAATAACTGAGTCCGAATATCGTTTCACAGACTACCGCACAAATAATCCCAATGGTCAACTTCTTTTTCATTTTGTTTCTCTCTATATTTATTTTTTTCAAATATCATTAATAATACCGTAAATGAAACCAAAATACAAATTTAACCGAATATTTAGAAATAAAATAGATTATAAATTGATTTTTCTTAAAAAAATAGTAATAATTTGTTAAGTTTGCGATATATCACACACATTCTGTCGTAAAAAATACTATTATTATAGATATATTTTTATATCCTCCAATCCCAGAAATGTACATACAAACTTCGATATCAATATTATTTTTAAGGAGGATTTATTCATGAATTTAAGGAAAGCAGTAACAGACAGAATCAAAGAATTATGCGAGGAAAATCATATGACTATCAATTCGATGGCAAATATTTGTGGTATGCCGCCATCAACTATTTACAGTATAAAGAAAGGCAAGAGTCAAAATCCGGGTTTGAAAACGGTGTATCATATTTGTCTAGGCTTAAATATCCCATTATCAGAATTCTTTGACAGCCCAATATTCAATGAATACGAAGATATATAAAAATGTAAAAGGACCGCTTTATATTGAAGCGGTCCTTTTATGGAAAAATGGTAAACATATATAATTATTTGGAAATAATCAGCCTTTATATTTTTCGTCAAGCTTTGTTACTTCATCCACATTACTTTGACTCTTACATCCCTCTACAAAGTCATTATCAAGCCAGTGTTTCAAAACAACCTTTGCAGTTTCTTTTCCTATTACCCTGTATCCCATAGTAATAATTTTAGCATTGTTGCTTAAGCTTGCCCTTTCCGCCGAATATGGGTCATGGCAAACAGTAGCGAATACTCCCGGAACTTTATTTGCGGCAATACTCATACCAATCCCTGTACCGCAGAACAAAAGACCTCTGTCGTAATCTTCGTCCCTTACAGCCAAAGCGACTTTTTCTGCAACGTTAGCATAGAAAGTCTTGTCGCTTTCTTCTTTTACACCAAGGTCCGTAACTTCGTATCCTTCATCTTTTAAATAAGATACTATTTCATCTTTCAAAAGTAAACCGACTGCGTCGGCACCTACTGCTATTTTTTTCATCTAATCTCTCCTTTTATTCGTAATCAAATCCGGTACATTTATTCATGACTTTGACTATTGTGTCATATGCGTTTTTATCTTCAAAAAGTATTTCATAAAGGGCCTGTAGGAACGGAAGTTTACTTCTGTCCAAAACACCCTTTTCTTCCAGCTGAGGAATTAGCTGCCATGCAAATTTTATTGCATTGTAACCTTCAACGGTTATATCTTCGTCTCGCATTTTCTTTATGGCTTTCGTTCCCGGCATTCCGCCCCCGCACACTTCTCCGAGTATCCTGTTTCTTCCCGCTTCACATGTGATTTCCAAATCCCCTACTCCCGGCTGTCCGATAACAGAAGAATAGCTTCCGCCCATTGCTTTTGTAAGAACACCCATTTCAGCTACCGCAAAAGTAAACAGTGCCGCTTTGCAGTTATTGTTAAGTTTGCCGTCGAGTTCTTTAAAGCCTTCCGCCATACCCAGTCCTATAGAATAAGCATTCTTCATTGCCGCACAGATTTCAAGTCCTATGACATCACTTGATATACCTACATTGTATTTATCCGTTACCAGAAGGCTTCTCATATATTTTGCAGCTTCTAAGTCCTTACTTGCATAATCCACTGAGTTAGGACATTCCCAAACGACTTCAACAGCCTTACAAGGTCCCCCTACAAAGACGAAAGGAATTTTACCTGCTAAATTTTTTGGAAGCAGCTCTTCCAATATATCCGGAAGGATTATTACTTTATCCTTATCTTTTAAATCATATTCAAACCCTTTTGCCACACTTCCCACTACCATACCTTCTTTTAAATAAGGTATAGTTTTTTTAAATACACTTGCAAGCCCGTCACTGGTTATCCCCATGATAACAAGGTTGGCATCTTTCATAGCCTCCTCAAGTTCTTCATTATAGAAATAATTTATCCCCTGAGCAAGTTTGCATTTGTGCTTAATATGAGTCCCGTCTTTTTTCAGCTGGTCTATGATTTTAGTATCAAGATGAGTCCCCCATAAATTTACATCGTGTCCGTTCTTTCTAAGCGGTGTGGTTAGGGCACTGCCCATTGCACCGGCGCCAAGTATTGTAACATTAGCCATATTATATGTACCTCTCTTTATATAATTACTGTATATTATATAAAAAAACCATAACATAATAACACATTTACAATGTGCTCGTGTTATGGTTTCTCTTATAATCTCTTCCAAAACTTGTATTAAGTTATTAACATTATATACGAAACATGAAAATTTTTCAATATATTTTTAATCATATTTCACAACTTTTTTCTCCAAATATGAAACTAGGAAATACATAAGTCCCGCAACCACAGATAATATAACGACTCCTGCCATTACCAGGTCAAGGTTGAATACCTGAGAACCGTATACTATCAAATATCCGAGCCCCGCTTTGCTGACAAGAAATTCACCCATTATAACGCCGACCCATGAAAGACCGACATTTATCTTCAAAGCATTGATAATATTTTTTATGCTTGAAGGAAAAACTGCTTTGGTGAAAATCTGCATTTTACTGGCATTGAATGTCCTCAGTAAAATTATCTTTTCTTCGCTTGCCTGCATAAATCCGGAATATACTCCTATTATTGTAGCAACTATGGAAATTGCAAGGGTCATAATCAAAATAGAACCCATTCCTGCTCCTGCCCATACGATTATAACAGGACCGAGAGCTACTTTAGGAAGTGCGTTTAGCACTACCAAATAAGGATCCAAAATCTTTGCGAGCCTTTCGCTCCACCATAGCATCATTGCTATTATGGTCCCGAACACCGTTCCGAGAGTAAATCCGGCGACGGTTTCGAATGTCGTTACGAATAAGTGGTTATATAGACTGTGGGTCTTTATTAAATCCACTATAGTTTCAAATACTCTGCTTGGAGAGGAAGTAATAAATTGATTGATCCATCCAAGTCTGGCTGCTGCTTCCCATAAAACAAGAAATAAAACCAGGATACCTATCCTAGAAAAACTAACTATGAACCTTTCCTTTTTCTGTTTTCTTAGGAACTGCTCATGTTCTTTCTCTTTTAATTCATTATATATGCACATCTAAATCCCTCCAAATCTTATCATAATAATCCGAAAACTCTTTAGCCTTACGTCTTTCGACGGGCGATAAAGAATCGATTGAAAGGTTGATATCATATATATTTTTGACTTTAGCGGGTCTCGAAGAAACAACGATAACCCTGTCTGCCAAAGATATTGCCTCCGATAAATCATGAGTGACGAGGATAGCGGTCTTATGGCTTTTTCTTATTGCGAGGCTTATATCCTCACTTACCGCAAGCCTTGTCTGATAATCGAGTGCCGAGAATGGTTCATCTAATAATAGTATATCTGGTTTAAGTGCAAGTGTTCTGATTAAAGCTACTCTTTGTCTCATCCCTCCGGATAGCTGCCTTGGGTATGCATGCATAAAACTTTCAAGCCCATACATCTTTAAAAGCCCCAAAACATATTCTCTGTCTTCATCATCTATTTTTCCCTTACCCCTTATTTCAAGCCCCAAAAGAGCATTGTCTAATATAGTCCTAAAGGAAAAAAGCTGGTCTTGCTGAAGCATATATCCAATACTGGGATCTTCTTTTTTATATTCAAAGTAGCCCCCGCTTGGTTCGATCAATCCTGAAAGCATTGATAGAATTGTACTTTTTCCGCACCCGCTAGGTCCTACGAGTGCGATAAACTCACCTTCATATACATCTAGAGAAAACCCTTCTACTGCCGTAACTACACTTTTTTTAGTATGAAAATTCTTAACTAAATCATTAATTTCTACTATAGGCTTTCTCATAATATCTACTCCTTATAATCTATTTTGCTTTTTGTGCAAATGTAGTGTTTACTAAATCTTTATAATCCGCTTTTTTATCCAATTGACCCGCTTCGCTCATGATTTCCTGAAGTCTGTCAAAAGAATCTTTTGTGAGTACCGGAGTATCTTTCCAAGCATCTATGTCTTTATATCTGTCTATTACTTTAACCAGTGTTTCTTTATCGTTATCAGGGAAGAAATCTTTGATTTGATCGGCTATTTCTTCGCTGCTTGCAGTTTGAACGTAATCAAGTCCTTTTTGAACCGCATTTGTAAATTTCTGGATAATCTCAGGGTTATCCTTTATGAAACTCTTTTTAGCGTTGTAAACAGTATATGGGACTTCACCGCTTTCTTCTCCGATTGATTTAAGTACATAACCTTGTTTATTAGCTTCAACTTCCGTTGCGCTAGGTTCGAATAATGCTACATAATCTCCCGTACCTCCGACGAATGTACCTGCCATTGCAGCAAACTGAATAGAAGTATCCATTTTTACATCTTTTTTGAGGTCAAGACCGTTTTTCTTCAAAACATATTCAAGAGTCATTTCAGGTACACCGCCTGCCCTGCCTGCTATGATATGTTTTCCTTTTAAATCGGAATATTTGAATGATTTGGCATCATCTTTTCTTCCAACCAAGAAAGAACCGTCTCTCTTTGTTATTTGAGCAAAGTTTACAGGATAATCTTTTTCTCCGCCTTGTTTAACATAAATGGTAGCTTCGGGTCCGCAGAATCCGATATCGCTGTCTCCGCTTAAAACAGCCGCAGTAACTTTGTCTGCACCTTGAGCGGTGGTAAGTTCGATGTCGAGCCCTTCGTCTTTGAAGTAACCTTTGTTTATTGCCGCATACTGCGGAGCGTAGAAAAGAGAACGAGCAACTTCACTCACTTTGACCTTTGTAAGGTCTTCACTTTTTCCGCAGCCAACAAAACATGTAAGACACATCAGCGCACTGATAGCCAGTGCTATAAGTTTTTTCAATATATAATCCCTCCTAAAATTATTATTCACATTATAATATGTGAAATGACCTTCTTTGGTGAGCCCTGGTAAAGTCTTTTATTGAAAATTTCATTAATTAATAGTAATATATACATATGTAATTTTTAAGGAGAATGATATGGGGACGATTGTAAATATAATAGCGATACTGATAGGCAGCAGCATAGGCATGGTAGGTAAAAAAATAGTTGATGACAAAATTGAACTCAGTATAAAAAATGTATTGGGGCTTTCTACTATTATAGTAGGGATTTTGGGAATTATTACTTCCAGTATAACAATAAATAAAAATGGTACTCTTCAGTCAAACAGCGGACTTCTCTTGGTAATAAGTCTTGTAATAGGTACGCTGGTCGGGGAACTTTTAGATATCGATACAAAAATAACTAAAGTGATAAAAAGTTTTGAAAAAAAATTAGACATTGGAGGATTTTCTGACGGATTTATCCCCGCTTCTGTTTTATTTTGTACGGGAGCTATGGCGATTGTCGGAGCACTAAATGACGGACTTCTTAATGACCCTACTATTTTATATACAAAGTCCATACTTGACGGAGTAATTGCAATTTTATTTACAGCCACTCTGGGATTTGGGGTGTTTTTCTCCAGTGTAAGTGTGGGAGTTTATCAGGGTTCAATAACTCTTCTTGGAATATATTTATCTCCTTATCTATCCGATGCACTTGTAAACAATATATGTTTGGTGGGATATGCAATGGTAGTATGTATAGGGCTGGATCTGATGAAGATAAAAGAAATAAAAGTACTTAATATGCTGCCCGGGCTTTTGATACCTATAATATACGCTTTAATATTTTAACAAAAAAAGAACCTTTAAAAATCGGTTCTTTTTATTTTATACCACTTCGGGGCACTACGCCTGCTGCACAGATTCCGCGCCCCTAACTTTTCTAATTTTTAATTTCATATACAACTTATCACTCAATACTATCCTGTTTATTATCTTTAATAAACAGCATAAATAAATATAAAGTAACAATAAAAAACAATGTATAAGGACTAAAAAAATAATGAATAACCATAAATATACTTAGTCCCCATAAAACTAATAATAATATAATATACGACAGCAAAATAATTTTATTTATTTTATCAGTTTTATAATCATTATAATATTTAACAATTATAAAAATAAAAATGGAAGCTAATATCCCGGCAATTATATCCATACAATATCTTACTTTCATTGTCATTAAAAATCTATCATAATAATAATCCAACTTTGTTTCAAAGTAAGGAAGAACAAAAATCAAATACAAAGGTAATAGTATCAGTGACAAATAATATAATTTCTTATTCATATAAAATCCTCTCATTAAAAAATATGTAACTTTATAATCATACTCTTTTATGAGATATTATACCATACAAATCTTTAAACCAAGTATATACATAATGGTAATCTTATTAATTTATACCTAAAAATTAATTAAAATCAATAAAAGCCTTTAAATTATTAATTTAAAAAGATATACTTCTAAATATAACTTTTTACTTAGGGAGAAAAATATGAAAGTAACTTTAGTAGGCATAAACTCAGCCTATTCACATACAAACTTAGCAGTATACTATCTTTTAAATAACTCTATTCCAAAAGGAATTGAAGCAAATGTAAAGCAACATAATATAAATATGCTGGAGGAAAATGTAATTGAAGACCTATTCTATGAAAAAAGCGATGTTTACATATTTTCTTCTTATATTTGGAATATAGAGTACGTTCTTAAAGTTGCTTCGTCACTAAAGAAAACGACAAATGCAAAAATCGTTCTTGGAGGAAGTGAAGTAAGTTTCAATGCAAAGAATTACTTTGATAACTACGACTTTATAGATTATATAACTGCGGGAGAAGGCGAAGAAATAACTTATAAGCTGCTTGACGGATTAAATAATAATGAAAAAATAAATATAGAAAATGTATTTGACAAAAATTCCAAAGACTACACTTATATAAAAAAACATATAGACTTTAATAAAGTCATATTTCCTTATAAAAATGTAGATATGAAAGAATTTGAAAATAAAATCATATATTATGAAAGCCAAAGGGGATGCCCGTATAACTGCAGCTACTGTTTATCGGAGCTGGATAAAAGCCTGAGATTCAGAGATTTAGATAAAGTAAAAGAAGAAATAATGTTCTTTATAGATAATGATATACCTTTGGTCAAATTTATTGACAGAACATTCAATGCCGACAATAAACGAGCAAAAGAAATAATCAAATTTATACTAAAAAACAGCAGAAATACAAAATTTCATTTTGAAGTTTGTGCAAATTTACTTGACGATGAAATAATCGAACTGCTTGGAAGAGCTCCAAACGATATGTTCCAGCTGGAAATTGGACTACAGTCTATAAACGAATATACTATTAAGGAAATAAACAGAACTACGGATACGGAAAAAATAGGTATCAATGTTCTAAAACTCTTAAAGAACGATAATGTTCATATACACTTGGATCTTATTTCGGGTCTTCCATATGAAGATTTAAATTCATTTAAAGAAAGTTTTAACTTTGCTTATAATTTGAAACCCCATATGCTTCAGCTTGGGTTTTTAAAGATCCTTCACGGAACAATGATGGAAAAGAAAAAGAAAGATTATGATTTAAAATATAATGATTTTACACCATATGAAATATTATCAAATAAATGGTTAAGTTATGAAGATATATCTAATTTGAAAAATATAGAATTCCTCGTAGACAGGTATTTTAACTCAAATAATTTTTATAATACACTGGAATATTTTGTAAATAGGATAGCAAATACACCTTTTGATTTTTACGAAATGCTAAAAGATTATTTTATAAAAAATGAATTATTTAAAAGAAGTATAAGTAAAGATGATTTATATGAAATCTTATATGATTTTCTAAAATCATACGATGAAGAAATTGCCTATAATTTATTAAGCTTCGATTATTTAAGTTATGTCAAAATAAGAAAGCCAAAAAAAGATTTTATAGAAAAAATAGGAGTTTTAAACAAAGAAGAAGTTTTTGAAATGTTAAAATCCAAAGATTTCAGAGAATTATACTTAAATGAATATAATGAACTTTCAAACAAGGAACTTTATAAAAAAATAAGTCTGTATAAATTTGCAATAAACCCTATTACAAAAGAAAAGAAAGAAACAACGATTTTATTAAAAAATAAAAAGCAAAATAAAGTCAGACTTGGTAATGAATATTTTTGCTTAAATTAAGTAGAAGTAAATAAATATAATAAAAATAAATAAAATTAAAGAAGAAGAATTAAATTGTTTAGTTAATTTATGGAAAGATAATGTTAAAGTTACACATATATTTTTAAAAGAAGATGATATTAAAAATTTAAATCCTATGGTAAATGAAGCATTAAAGCAAATTCAACATTTATTGATTATAAAAGATAATGATAAAATCAAAGGTTTTATTGGTATAGAAAATAATAAAATATAAATGTTATTTGTAGAAGTAAACAGCAGAGGCACAGGTTACGAAAAAAAATTAATTGAATATGTCATAAATAATTTGAATGTAAAATATGTTGATGTAAACGAACAAAATCCTAAAACATTGGAATTTTATGAACATCAGGGTTTTAAAATCTTTAAAATAGATGAATACGACGAACAGGGAAATCACATCCCTATCCTTCATTTGGAGTTAAAATAAATTATAAAAATAAACCTCACATAAAATATTATGTGAGGTTTTAAATTTCATTTGCATTTCTCATATAATTTGCAACATCATCGGGTACAGCAAAATCATATCTGGCACCTATCGATTTGAATCTAACGACAGATTTATCCTTATAAACAGCAAAGCTGTTCGTATCTTTTTCATCGCTTAATATGTATTCATAGCAGTATTCTTTATCAAATGAGCTTTTATCACTACGTTTATAATTGGATTTATCGCTTGCTTTCCATTTATCTATCTGCAAATTATCCACAAATTTTGCTATTCGTTTTTTATCTCTTATTACCTTTATAACTTTATCATTAGTTCTATCCATTACTTCAATTTTATTAGAAGATTTCAGTACATCACTGTACTCCCCTATTGGTTCTGCCTTATTAACAGAAGAACAAGAAAAGAAAAATACACATGACAACATTATAAGAAGCATGCTACATAAAAACTTTTTCATAATTCCCTCTCAAAACTTTCGTTTTACCTATATTATCACAGTTTTTAATTTTTAACTATAGATTATATAACTTTTTTACTAATTATGATATAATTTTTTTATTAATGAGGTAAAAAAATGGTTGAAACGATAAAGGGAACGATAGACAGGATAATATATCACAATTCAGATAACTTATACACAATTGCAGATGTGGATGTGAACGATATTTTAATCACCATTGTTGGGTATTTTGAAAATTTAAAACCTGGAATAGAAATAGAAGCTGAAGGTGAATATATCAATCATATAAAATACGGAGAACAATTCAAGGTAGAAAAACTTGAGATAGTCATCCCTACCGATACCGATTCTATTTATAACTATTTAAAAAGCGGAATGGTCGGAGGTATCGGACCTAAAAAAGCAAAAGAAATAGTAGAGCATTTCGGAGATAAAACGCTGGAAATTTTAGAAAAAGATCCAATGAGACTTTCAGAAGTAAAAGGTATAGGGAAAAAGACTGCACTTTTAGTCGGTCTGGAATATAAAAATCAAGGAAATATGAGAGATATTGTCTTAAAACTTTCTAAATATAATATCAAGCCTAACTATGCAAAAAAATTATACGACGAATATAAGGGAGACACTTTAAACATAATTCAAACAAATCCATATGCGCTGATTGATGATGTATACGGGATAGGCTTTAAAAGGGCAGACCAAATTGCCATGAGCGTAGGAATAGAAATGGAAAGTCCTTACAGAATAATAAGCGGGATCAAATATACTCTAAGCAGTTGTTACAGAGACGGAAATACTTATATATTAAAGGATGAGCTCGAAGACAAAGTTGCTAAGATACTTGGAGTTAACAAGGATATAATATCTCATAATTTAGCTAACTTATTTTTAGATGACAGTGTAATACTCGAAGTTACGGAAGATGAAGAAAGATGTTTTTTAAAAGAATTATATGAGTGCGAGATCGAAAGTGCCAAGAACCTTATGAGTTTAATTTCTTATAATGAAAAGGACAATGAGGAAATTGACTTTGATAAGCTCATTAAAAAGTATGAAGAAATAAACAAGATAAACCTTGATAAAACACAGAAAGAGGCAGTAATAAGTGCAATAAAATCAAAAGTATCTATAATTACAGGGGGACCCGGAACAGGTAAAACCACGATTATAAATGCTATTATTTATATCCTTGGAAGTATAGGTAAAAAATATACCCTAACGGCTCCTACAGGAAGAGCTGCAAAAAGAATGAGTGAGTCCACCAAAAGCGAAGCAAAAACGATCCATAGGCTCCTTGAATATGAATACACATTGGAAGATGACCACTTTCTGTCCTTTGGAAAAAATGAAGATAACACTATAGACAGCGAATATATTATAATTGATGAAATGAGTATGGTCGATATTTCTCTTTTTGATGCATTTTTAAAGGCTGTAAAACCTAAAACCTCGTTACTATTCGTAGGAGATATAGATCAGCTTCCGTCAGTGGGCGCAGGAAATGTCCTTTCAGATTTAATATCAAGTGAAATATTTCCCGTTACAAAACTCGATACTATATATCGTCAGGATAAAGAAAGCTTGATAATAACAAACGCACATAGGATCAATAAAGGTAAGATGCCGATACTAAAAAAAGAAGCAGACGATTTTTATTTTATAAATACCATAACTCAAGAAAAAATCAAAAGAAATATATTAAATATAGTTTACAACTATAAAAATACACCTTTGAAAAAATATGATTTACTAAAAGATTTTCAAATCATATCTCCGCTGAAAAAAGGACTTGCAGGCGTAAGCGAACTAAATAAATCGGTGCAGGATATATTAAATCCAGCACATAATGCAAAAAATGAGATACAGCACGGTTCGACTACCTTTAGAGAAAATGATAAGGTAATGCAAATAAAAAACAATTATCAAATCAAGTGGACAGATATAAATACCCTTAAAAAAGGTGAAGGTGTTTTCAATGGAGATATGGGAATAATCAAAAAAATAGATAAAGAAAAACAAACTCTTGAAATCATATTTGATGATGAAAAAAGAGTTATATACCCTAAAGAGCAAATGGAAGAATTAAATCTTTCTTATGCCATTACCGTACACAAGAGCCAAGGAAGTGAATTTAAAGCCATTATAATACCGATATTCAGCGGATATTCCGGATTTTTAAACAGAAATCTATTATATACTGCCGTTACAAGAGCCAAAGAAATGGTCATTTTGATTGGAGAAGTCAACGGACTTAAATCAATGATCAAAAGTGTTCAAAAGAATAAAAGAAAAACTACACTTGCCAAAAGGCTGCACGACTTTTTATAAAGGAAACAAAAAAATGAGGGAAAATAATGTAATAAAAGAAGTAATGAATAAAATATTGTTTCCAAGAAATCCCAAATGCAGCGTCTGCAATAGGATTTTAATCCATAAAGATGATATTTACTGCAGTAAATGCGATGATAAAATGGAATGGATACACAGCAGAAGATGTGATATTTGCGGAAGAGCCATGGATAGCGACGGATATTCAAATATTTGTGAAAACTGTGAAAAGGATGAAAATTATTTCACGGCAGGTTATAGTTTATGGAGTTATGATAAATATTCCAAGAGAATTATAAAGAAAATTAAATACGGAGGGTATGAAAGACTTGCAATGAATTTAGGTGAAGTTTTATATAAAAACACTATAAATTTAGACTTCCTAAGCGAAGTAGATATGGTCATCCCTACCCCTTCGGATAAAATAAGATTTATAAAAAGAGGATATAATCAAGCATATTTAATAGCTAAGGGCTTTTGTGACAAAAGAACCTTACCTTTAAGAGAAGATATAGTGATTAAAGAAATAGCGACAAAAGATCAAATCGGTCTTAGCGAAAAGGAAAGAAAAGCAAACTTAAAAGGAGCATTTAGTGTTAAGAATGATAATGATATAAAAGGTAAAACAATATTAATTGTTGATGATGTTTTAACGACAAGTGCAACTATAAACGAGATAAGTAAAGTCCTTCTTGAGCATAATGCAAATAAAATATACTTTTTAACCATAACTTCCAAAAAAAATATCAATTAAAAGACTATAAAAGTAGAAAATTTATGAAAACGTGTTATAATATAAATAAATTAATAATTATATATACATATTATAACTTGAAAATAAATCTACATATAGTAGATATGATAAATACAAATACATAATATATTTAAAAACAAACCAAAACATAATTAGTTCGAAAACAAATCAAATATGACCAAGACAAATTTACCTAAAAGTAATTAAACCATCAAAAGAAATAATATTAAAAAAATAGTTGATGATGTTTGATTAATAATGATAAGTTTGTTGAGAGATATTACTAGAATATTAAAAAGACTAAATTCATATTCTAGTACAAAACCATTTATTAAAGAAACGAGGTAAATAACATGAGAACTGACATTAAATTCAAAAATTATAATGGTGACTATGCTTTACTTGAAAAGGAACTGGAAAAGAAATTATCTAAACTAGATAAATATTTTCCAAAAGATCCTAAAGCAAACATTATGATAAGCGAAATAAGAGGCCTTGTTACAACTGAAATCACTGTTACGGTTGACTCTACATTTCTTAGAGTAGAAGTATCAGATAGAGATGTTAGAAATGCAGCGGACAAAGCAATAGAAAAATTGGAAGCTCAAATCAAGAAAAACAAAGAAAAACTTAAAAGAAAGTTAACCGACTCTATCAGATATGATGAAAGCGAAGAAGATGTAGAACAAGAAGATTTAAAGATCGTTAAAAGCAAAAAATTTGCAATCAAACCAATGTCTGCGGAAGAAGCTGCATTACAAATGGAACTACTCGGACACATGTTTTTTGTATTCCTAAATGCGGATGATGAAGCAGTAAATGTAATATATAAGAGAAAAGATGGTCAATATGGCTTAATTGAGCCAGAATTTTAGACTAAATTCTTAAAAAGTATTGAATTTTTATTCAGAAAAATGTTAAAATGTAGTGTCTATGGTTTTAGCTATAGGCACTACAACAATATTTGGTAGAAAATTGTATAAAATATTTATTTTTATTAGAACGAATAGATTAATAATACTTTAGCTTTTTTACGGTATAGGAAAGGAATTGATTATGTTTTTACTTGAAATCGCAATTATATCCATAATAGTTGGACTAATACGAAAAGGAAGTATAAAAAACTTTTTTATCGGAGGACTGAGAGGCTGGTACATTTTCCTTGTAGCCATAGTGCTTTTCATGTCTCAGAAAGTATTGGCTCTGGCAGGTGTCACAGCATTAAATGATTATGCCTTCTGGATAACAATAGCAGCATACATATTATTATTTGTGGGATTATTCTTAAATTTAGAAGGAATATGGGCTTACGGTCTGCTTATCGGAGCTTTAATGAACTTCGTTATAATCGTTTTAAACGGAGGTCTAATGCCTGTAAGTGAAACTGCACTCGCTACAGCTGGACTTGGCAACGCCGTCGGATCTTATATGACCAAATTTGGTTCAACCATGGCTGTTGCAACCGACTCAACGATATTCTTATGGAAATATTTGGGAGCGATCATTCCTCTTCCCCTACCTTCGATTTTAGGAGAAGTATTAACTCCCGGAACCATAGTCATGGGTATAGCTTCATTTGGGTTTATACAAAGCATTATGACCACTCAGTATATGGATGAAGACGAATATGAAAAATACATGAGTGAATTAAGCAGTGAAGATAAAAAAGATATCCCGCTTCTTGACGATGCTTTGGAAGTAAAAAAAGAAGCTAAAGGTAAAGATGATATATCAGACGATGATCTTGACTATACCACAAACATAAGCGATGAAACAAAAGAGCTTTTAGAACCTAGCGACGATGACCATACATTTGACGATTTAAAAGATGACGCACTTCAAAGTACTAACGAAGAACTCGGCGATGACTTCTTTGCAGATTTTGAACTCGATGATTTAAATGAACAGGATATGAGCGAAGAAGCTGAAGAAGCTATAAACGAAGAAGAGCTGTCAGAACTTGAAGAAGAAGGTTCTAAGTTAGAAGATGAAGATTTATTAAAAGAACTTGAAGATGAGTTTAATGAAAACGAAGAAGAGTTATTTAATGAAGACGCATCATTGGACGAGCTAATGGATGATGCATTCTCAGAAGATGAATTTGAAAACGAAAGTGAAGAAGATTCCTTTGATTCATTATTAGATGATGCATTTGGAGAAGAAACCGAAGATATATCGCCGATAGAAGAAATAAATGACAATGATAATAACTTATTCGAAGATATAGCACCGATAGCCGGTGCAGCGGGACTTGCCGCAGCAGGACTTGCTATGACAGATAATAAAAAAGATGAAAAAGAACCTGACCTTGAAGAGTTATTGAATGAAGCTCTTGGAGACGATGAAGACGACGAAGATATCAACGAACTTCTAAATGAACTTAGAAACTTATCCAATGAAGATGATGATGTTAAAAGCATACTGGATGCTGATAACACAGAAGAACTAGCTTTAGCTGAAGAAGATAACGAAGACAGCGGTATTGATTATGACTTCTTTAAAGACGATGAAGATAATATAAGTGAAGTGGAAACAGTAGAAGCTGAAGATTATGATAAAATAGAGGAATACGAAGAAGAAGATACTTCTAATATTGTTACAAAAGAAGATGAAGAATTATTAGATAGCAAACCTAGTATTTCATCAAGTGAAAACATAAAAGATGCAAAAGAAATGCTTAGAAGAGTCGGAACAACTAAAGTAAAAACATCCGATCCTGTAAATCCTATGCCTGATGTCGATGTAGACAGTCCTTTCATTATTGCTGACGGAAGAATTGTTGAAAATCCTTATTACAAATTTAAAAAAGGTACATCATCAAGAAGAGAAGAAGCTTTATCATCACCTGAAATAGATGATAACGGGATATACGTTATGAGCGGAGGAGGACTTGCAAAGGTAAAAGGAGACAAAGTAGAGCCCCAAATACCAAAAGATACTCCAAGGAAAATCCCGGTAAGGAAATCTAATATACCTAATCTAACATCTACACCAAGCTTTATAGATAAAGCAAAAGAAGAAATAGTAGAAGATAAACAGGAATTTGAACAATTCAGACCGGAGCCACAGGAGACTTTCACAAGAAGAGTAGAACCTCAAAATGAAAAACCAAGAAGAGATAAGTATTCTCAGTCGGTTATAAATACTCAACCACAAAGAGAACCTAGTATGACTATAGTCAATGACTCATCTACCGGAAGAACAGTAAGTACAAACAGAGACAATTACAACTATCCTAAAGAACAAGTTTTAAGAACGACTAAAGAACCTGTTTTGGATGAAAGCGGAAGAGAAGTTCCAAATCCATATGAAAAAGTGGAAATGAAAATCGGAGATGTGGAAATTAAGTTCTGGAAAAAAGATAATCAATAAAAAGTATAACCACGGCTGGTCCGTGGTTATTTTTATAAGGAGCATAATATGAGATTTTATAAGAACGAACTTCTTATAGGAAAAGACAATGTAGAAAGACTAAAAAACAAAAAAGTATTGATAATCGGCTGTGGCGGAGTCGGAGGATTTGCAGCCGAAGCAATAGCAAGAAGCGGAATCTTCAATATTACAATAGCAGATAATGATATTATAGATATCACCAATTTAAACAGACAAATAATCTCTTTATCGTCAAATATAGGTAAATATAAAGTAGATGTATTATATGATAGGATAAAAGATATAAATCCAAGCTGCAATGTAATAAAAATAAAAGAATTTATCAATAGTGAAAATTTAAAAGATATAATAGAAAAAGATTTTGATTATGTAATAGATGCAATAGACTCAATGACCAGTAAAATTGATTTGATAGAGTATTGTTATAACAATGACATTAAAATAATATCTTCCATGGGTATGGGAAACAGATTATCTCCCGAAAACATAATAATAGATGATATATATAAAACCAAGTACTGCCCTATGGCAAAAATAATCAGAAAAGAACTAAGAAAGAGGAATATCAAACATTTAACGGTCTGCTATTCTAAGAATGAAGTAAACAAACGATATAAAGAGCCTTCCAGCATGATATTTGCACCAAGTGTATGTGGTATTAATATGGCTTATAAAGTAATAAACGATTTAATAGAAATTTAAGGAGAAAGATTATGGCAGTTGAATTTAAAAATGATTGGCAGGAAATTTTAAAAGATGAATTTCAAAAGGATTATTATAAGGAACTGAGAAAAAAACTGGTTTACGAATATAAACATTATAAAATATATCCGGATATGTATGATTTATTTAATGCACTTCATTATACTTCTTATGAAGATACTAAAATATGTATTATAGGTCAGGATCCGTACCACGGTGAGGGACAAGCTCACGGGCTTTCATTTTCCGTCAGAGAGGGTGTTCAGCCTCCCCCTTCCCTACTTAATATATATAAAGAAATGGAAGATGATTTGGGAATAAAGCCGCCTAAGACCGGATGTCTTATACCCTGGGCAAAACAAGGTGTACTATTATTAAATGCAGTACTTACAGTAAGAGCAAACAGTGCTGCGAGCCACAGAAGTCTCGGATGGGAAGAGTTTACAGACAGGATAATAGAACTTTTAAATGAGAGAGAGAAACCATTGGTATTTATACTTTGGGGAAATTTTGCTATTTCGAAAAAAGAGCTTATAACTAATCCCAATCACTTAATTTTAACAAGCCCTCATCCAAGCCCGCTATCCGCAAACAGAGGATTTTTCGGAAGTAAACCTTTCTCAAAAGCAAATGCTTTTTTAGAACAAACGGGCCAAACTCCTATCGATTTTTCTTTAGAATAATTTAAAAAACACTTTACAATTTATAAATATGGCAGTATATTATATAAAGACTTATTTTTAGGAGATAAATATGAAAAGCGGCATAAAAGAAGTATTAAGTTGGATAATAACAATTGCCATAGCTGTAATATTGGCATTACTTATAAGAACATATATATGCGAACCTGTAATGGTAAAACAGACCAGTATGTACCCTACCCTAAACGATTCGGATAAAGTACTGGCAAGCAAAATATCTTATTTGACAGGGGAACCTAAATTTCAGGATATAGCAGTCGTTAAGATTGATGAAAACAATGACTACGTGAAAAGAGTCATAGGACTTCCGGGAGATAGCGTTGAAATCAGGAACTCAAAGGTATACGTGAACGGAGAACAAATAGATGAACCATATATAAGTGACGATTTGGTATATGAAGATTATCCCTTGACTAAAGTACCGGAAGGGAAATATTTTGTAATGGGAGATAACAGACCTAATTCCGAAGACAGCAGGTCTGACAGAATAGGCTTAATATCAAGAGATCAATTCAAAGCTAAAATAGTTTACAGGCTTCTACCATTCAGTAAATTCGGTAAAGTAAATTAAAAGACCATTAAATATGGTCTTTTTTATTATTTATATTATGTAGTTGTAATTTTAATAGATATATCCAATTAGAAATCTATACTCTTTATAATATAAAAAGAAGCATAAGCTTCTTTTCAAATTTATTTAATTGTCATCTCTTCCCCCGGTTTTGTAAAGAAGTCCGTAGGAGGGAGTTCTCTCTCATATTTTTTAAACACTCTAAAAGTATTATATAGCCAGTTTCCCTTATCCATCTCCTTATTAGGTAGGTGTACAACGATAACTCTTCTTGGGTTTAATCTATTTATAAGTTCTCTTCCTGCTTTAAGACCTATATAAGGAAAAGGTGCGAATAAAACATCTATTTCTTTTTCAAACATACCCGCTTCTTCAAAGTTCTCGATAACAGGTGCACTGTCACCCAGATGCATGAAAGTCTTTCCGCCAAACTCAAAATAATAAGCAAAGTTGTCTACATCTTCATAATTTTTTCCGTCATGCTGCATTGATATAGCTTCAAAAGGGATATCTTTTAATCTTATAACTATAGACTTAGAATAAGGAATATCAAGCTCATGAACCTGAGAAACTATGATTGGGTCAAAGTTTGGTGCCTCTTTTAACATATCCCTTATTGTATATGTACAAATTAACTGAGTAAGTCTGTTATTTTTAAGTATCTCACAAACCGCAGAAGCATCAAAATGTTCACTATGATGATGAGTAAATATCATTACATCGATTTTATCATAAGGTTCCCTACCCTCTATCATACATTTCAAAGCTTTCTCATCGGTATTATAATAAGGAGGGACGAGCTTAGTATGCACTGCATCTATCAATACTTTTCTTCCCTTATTTTCAAGTAAAACGCCTGCATTGGCTATATATTCTAAGGTTACATTCTTTTTATTAAATGCCATAAAAAATACCTCTTTTTTCTTTATTGTATCGTTTTAATTATACAATTTTTTATACTTTTAAACAAGTTAATATAATTTGTTTTTAATATTTTATAAATAATTCTTTAATATAATTAGTTTATTATGTTAATATTAAATTGTATCTTAGAAAACAAGAGGAATATTATGAAATTAGATCAAGATAAAATTGAAATGCTTAGGGAGGAAACGGGCAGAGATTACGGATTTTGTCAGAAAGTACTATTAAAATGCAGGAATGATTACGATAAAGCACTTATATACATCGATAATTACGATGACAGATATTTTATAAGACTTTATAAACACGTTGTTTCAATAACTTTTGGAGAAAAAAGCTATCGTTTCAAAATAAACAGTATGGATGAAAATATTATTGACATACCATTATTGATACCTGTAGCTATTTGTATAATACTCCCAGTCCCTTCTGTTTTTATCGGACTTCTTATGATACTCATTATGATAACAAATTCATCCATAACACTTGATGTTATAAACAGCGAAGACGTTCCGATACCCCTTAAGAGAAAAGAAAGACTTAAGAAAAAGACAAATAAAAATAACAAAAAAAACACCACTATTGTAAATCACGCCAAAATCATTAAAGATAGTGAAGGCTACAGTATAATAGATATTAAATAAACATAGGAGAATGATATGAAAGAAATACTATTGGTAGAAGATGAACTCAAAATAGCAAGATTTTTGCAGCTTGAATTAACTCATGAAGGATATAATCTAACTGTTGCTACCGAAGGCAGAGACGGCTTACTCAAAGCAATGGATGAAAAATATGACCTTATAATACTTGATTTAATGCTCCCTAATTTAAGCGGTATCGAGATATGCAGAAGGCTTAGAGCAAATAAGATTACCACTCCGATTATTATGCTGACAGCAAAATCAGATGTTTCCGATAAAGTTATGGGTCTTGATATAGGTGCAGACGACTATATGACAAAACCATTTGCCATTGAAGAGCTTTTAGCAAGAATAAGAAAGATTTTATCAAGACAGGCAGTAATCAGCGAAACAAAGGAAAGAGAAGCCGTTATAAAGGCAGGTAAAATTACCCTCGATAAAAATACCTACACAGCTCACTTTGAGGATGAAGAAATTTCACTTACGAAAAAAGAGTTTGAGCTTTTAGAGTACTTGATGATAAATAAAAATATAGTACTTACAAGAGAACAAATAGTCAGCAATGTTTGGGGATACGACTATGAATCAGAAACAAACGTAACTGATGTATATATAAGATATTTAAGAAGTAAAATAGATCAAAAATATGATACACATTATATTAGAACCGTTAGAGGAATAGGCTATCAGTTTAAAGATGACGAAGAAGAATAAAAAAACTAAAGACAATAAAATACAAACTGCAAAAAAGGTAAAGAAAGCAAAGAGCATAAAACAAAAGACAGCTCTTTGGTATACTTACCTTTATCTTTTAATTGCGATAATTTCAGTTATAATATTAAGTATCACCCTACTTAGAAGCACATATAAAGAAGTATACAAAGAAAACAGCAAGATAGATAAAAGTATCACAAGTACTCTTAAAAACGGAAATTTTAACGATACAGAGTATATAAAAAACAACTTATCTAAAATAGAGAAAAAACATTCAGATTCCGTTATAGCCTTAATCAACTCAAACGGGAATTACTACTTACTCGATAAAAATGAAAAAATTGATAATTATATAAAAGGTTTGAAAAATAACTTTTGGTTTGAGTTAATACCAAGGGCGTCACTTCTCGATAAAGGCTATTTGGTCAGTAGCAGAGATATTGAAGCAAATAACGAAGTTTATAAACTTTTGATTTTTTATCCTGCCATGCCTTTTATAAACAAACTTGGGGCAGTACTTCCACCGGTAAGTATCGTTCTATTTTTAGGAGCGTTTATGATGCTTATACTGGGAAGAATGAAACTCGGTAAGATACTCTCACCTATAAATGAAATGAATAGGACTACAAGAAAAATAACTACTGAAAATTTAGACTTAAGGTTAGACGTTACAGGCGCGGAATATGAACTTCAGGAACTTGCAAAAACTACAAATGAAATGATTGACTCTTTTCAGGAGGCATATGAAAAACAGGAAAGGTTCGTATCTGACGTTTCCCATGAATTAAGAACACCTATATCTGTTATTTCAGGTTATGGAAATATGCTGAAACGCTGGGGAAAAGAAGATGAAGAAATACTTAACGAAAGCGTTGATTCTATTATATTCGAAGCGGAGAATATGAAAAACCTCGTAAACAGGTTACTGTTCCTTGCTAAATATGATAAGAAGAATTTAAACTATAAATTTGAGAAAACCAATTTAAGTGAAACAATAGGTATTGTAATAAAAGATTTAAGCGTTACTCATCCGGATATAACAATTCTGCACACTATAGATGATAATGTATATATTATGGCAGACGAATTCAGAATCATAGAAGTTATAAGGATATTTGTAGACAATGGAATAAAATATTCAAATAAAGATGATATTACATTAAAAATAATTTTACAAAAACAGGAAAATAATGCTATACTAACTATTAAAGATAATGGAATGGGTATAAAAGACGAAGACTTAAGAAACGTTTTTGATAGATTTTACCGAACGGATAAATCAAGAAATAAAGAAACCGGCGGTATGGGTCTGGGTCTAAGCATTGCAAAAGCTATCGTTCTCGACCATAAGGGCAGGATCAGAGTTAAGACAAAAGAAAATGAAGGCAGTGAATTTTCCATTATTTTACCTTTATTAAAATAACGAAAGGGAGATACATACATGGGAAATATGAAAAACTGGCTTGAAACCAGAAGTAAAGAAATATCAAGTCAAGTTGTGAATATCAATCAAAAAGAACTAACAGATGAAGGAATAAGCGGATTTGGAACTAAATTAAGAGTAACGGATATAATCAAAAATTTAGAAGCTGGTCTATTTCCGACTATATATGAAAAAGATTTAGATAATAAAGAATTTATAAATATTTATGTGAGAAAAAGACTTAATATGGCAGCTATGGAACTCAATGGCATAATAAGAGAAGTATTTATAAATATGTGTGATAAACTGGAAAAAGATAAAAACTGTGATAAATGCACTAAAAAAGCAGACGAAGCTACTATAAAGTTCATGGAAAGTATACCTAAAGTAAGAGAAATACTTTCTACCGATATCGTTGCAGCATACAACGGAGACCCTGCTGCAATGAGTATCGAAGAAATTCTCCTTAGTTATCCATACTTGGAAGCAATAACAATTCAAAGACTCGCACACGAACTATTCTTGCTGGAAGTCCCTTTAATTCCCAGGATCATGACTGAATATGCACATGCAAGAACAGGTATTGATATACATCCGGGAGCTAAAATAGGAAAATACTTCTTTATAGACCATGCTACAGGTGTTGTTATAGGTGAAACATGTGTAATAGGAGATAATGTAAAATTATATCAGGGAGTGACACTTGGAGCCAAGAGCTTCGAACTCGATGACGACGGTAATCCTGTAAAAGGAGTGAAGAGACATCCTAACATAGAGGATAACGTAATAATATATTCCGGAGCTACGATTCTCGGAGGAAATACAACCGTTGGTGAAGGCTCTATCATCGGAGGTAATGTATGGCTTACAACAAGCGTTCCTAAAAATTCAAGGGTATATAATAATACTCCGGATAATTTAATAGAAGTTGCAAAATAAAAACTGATAATCTTATCAGTTTTTTATTTTTATAGTAATTAATAATTCATTTCAATAAATCAACTCTTAAGGCTTATAATATAAAAATGTATATCCCGATATTTTCACTATACAAACATATGTCAACAAAATATCTCATTTAATCAATATAACTTATCCAATAATAATTATCTTAAACATAAAATTACCTTTTTAATATTAAATAAATTAAAATTATAATTTAACTAAGTGCTTATAAATTAAAGAAAATATGCACAATGTTTATTTTTTTATTTTTTGGTAAAAATATAATATAAATAAATTTAAAGGAGTGAAAAATTTTGAATAAATTTGTTTTATTATTAGTAATAATCGGCGCTATCAACTGGGGATTAATCGGATTTTTCCAATTTGACTTAGTTGCAGCAATTTTTGGAGGTCAAACTTCAATTATCAGCAGAATTGTTTATGCAGTTGTAGGTCTAGCAGGGCTTTATTCAATTAGTTTATTCAATAAGGTTGATTAATTACTATAAAGTTGTAAGATATAATATTTATATGGAATCATAATTATAAAGCCGATTACTTAATAAATCGGCTTTATTTTTATTTATATATTCCATACTAAATAATTCATTACTTATCCCTTATTGACAAACTAGTCAATCATGATTATTATTTATAATATAATGTTTTAAGGACGGTTTAAAAATGCCAAGACCAAGAAAATGTAAAAATGTTTGTAAATTACCTGATATTAAATATTTTGAAGGCAGAAATAAAAATGAAAACTTAGAGCCAATCATAATGGATGTTGAAGAATATGAAGTAATAAGACTAATGGATAAAGAAAAACTAACACAAGAAGAATGTGCAGTTCAAATGAATGTATCAAGACCAACGATACAGCTTTTATACACAAGTGCCAGAAGAAAAGTAGCAGAATTTTTAACTACGGGAACAAGTTTAAAAATCGAAGGCGGAACCTATGAAGTCTGCGATAATCAATCCTCGGGATGCAACTGTACTCACTGCAAATGCAATAATTATGATAAATAAAAAAGAGCATATGATATGCTCTTTTTTTATGCTTCCCAAGATAATTTTTTACCTGCTAATAAATGAAAATGTAAATGATGAACACTTTGTCCACCTTCATCTCCGCAGTTGTTTATTATCCTAAACCCTTTTTCATCATATCCTTCGTCTTTAGCAAGCCTAACACAAATACTAAAAACATAACTAACGATATCATCGTTCTTTTCAACATCTAATATTGATGAATAATGCTTTTTAGGAATTATAAGTACATGATACGGAGCAATAGGTTCAATATCTTTAAAAGCATATACTTTCTCGTCCTCATACACTTTTGTAGAAGGGATTTCTCCATTTATAATCTTACAAAATAAACAATCACTCATTTTAAACCTCCAATTTATTTTAATTCATAATTTTTAAAATAAAATCTATAATTTTTTTTGTACAATTAATTTTATTGTCTACATATTTATCTGCAAAAATATTTATACGTTCCATATCATATATATTATTATCAATATCTTTGATGATATCAGATGCATTATAAGATATTAAACCGGGAACTTCTTTCTCAAAATTAATATAAAAATTTCTGTTATCTTTGTAATCATCTAAATCATACGTATAAAAGTAAATAGGTTTCTTATTTAAAGCTACTTCATATATAATTGCAGAATAGTCGGTGATTACATAATCAGCTACAGTAATCATTTCAAGCGTTTCAAAAGTTCTGTCATTAATAATATTCTTACTGTAAATATTTTCTATATTTACTTCTGTAAGTGGATGTGTCTTCAAGATAAAGTTATATTTATCAAAATTGATATTATTAATCAGTTCCGTTATTGCATCAGTATCATTACCGTTTTTTCTAAAGGTAGGTGCATATAAAATATTTTTTTTATCTTTTAAAATAGGATAATGTTTAATTATATCATTCCTTTTACTTTCTGATAATTCGCTATTACAAAGCAAATCTACCCTTGGTAAAGGCATTACCCTTATAATATCTTTCTCACATTTGTAAGCCTCAGATAAATAATCTATACAATTTTTACTACTTACAAATACATAATTATAATTTTCATGCATTTTCATTAACTTAGCAATTTTTGAACTTCTTCCTTCACCGCTATCTAATATACTATATCCAAATTTCTTCATAGAACCTAATCCGTGCCACATTTGAATAATTTTTAAATTTTTTTTATGTTTTAATATACTGGCTACTATACAATACGAATCTAGAACAATAACTTTAGAAGTAGACAAATGGTACATTTGTTTAAACATATGAAAAATATATAATATTTTTGATTTTATCCCTGATTCCAGACATTTACATAATACTACAACCCTTATATCATCTATTTTATTTAGTTGATCACATAACATTTTAATATCGATTGAAGGACTATTCGCTTGCCGGCTGATAAAAGTTATTTTATTTTTAGTTGGAAGTGGTTTTAAAAACAAATAAATAATATTTAAAAATAAAATACCTAATTTTATAATTATACTCAAAATAATATCTCCACACTTTTATATTTATTTATTATTATTTAAAATTAAATCAACAAATCTTTGTGATGCATGCCCGTCACATCCGTTTAAAAACCGATCATAGAAACTATTAATTTTATCATAATCGATTTGACTACTGCCTATACAATTTATCAACTCATCCATATTTCTTGCAATAGGACCGTAGATGTATTCATCATAATCATAAAAAAAGTCCCTATCTTCTATATATTCTTTTAGATCAGGTGCATAATAAATTATATTTTTTTTAAAAAATGAATATTCAAATATGACGGATGAGTAGTCGGTTATTAAAATATCTGTAATAAACAATAAATCATTAATTTCTCTTTCCGAAGAAAAATCTATCACTCTGTTCTTTAAATCATCATGTATTTGCATACTTTGTTTGATAAAAGGATGTAATTTAATACCAAAAATATATTTATCATCTATTTTATTTAATAGTTTTCTTATATCTAAATATTCATTAGGATAAAAAGCATCTTTTCTAGTTTCTCCTCTAAAAGTCGGAGCAAATAATATAACTTTTTTATCCTTTATGATCGGATATTTATTTTCTAATTTTCTTGTGATTTTATCTTTATAAATTTTATCGAAAAAAACATCTGTTCTTGGAACCCCTATTGGATGAATCTTATCTTCAGTTACTCCAAAAGCCTCTGCGAAATTTCTAACGACACCGCTTCCGCTAACAATAACATCCGTATAATTTTTATGTGTAAGAGAAGTTTTAATTGTACTTCCCTTCTTTCCCATTCTACTAAATCCCATTCTTTTAAAAGCACCGGTCGAATGCCATACTTGGATGAGTTTAGTACCTTTTCTAAGTTTTAAAGGATATATCATTTTTGTATAATCATCTATTATAGTATATTTTGAACTAGCTATATTTTTTAGTATTTTCGATCTGCCGGTAGAATCATTTTCTAAACAAATATTAATATTAAAATCACTGTTTTTTATTTTATCATAAATAAAAAATAAATTGCCGCTCAAGTTCTCTCTAGATACTGAAAATAAAAAAACAGATTTATCATCAACCTTTGTTGTTAATTTATAATAATCATAAATAATTATGTCCTTTATACTCATTAATTTTTGTAATAACGGGAAAAGAAAAGCCGGACAAAGTTCTCTAATATTCATATCTAAGCTCCTTTAATATATAATAGTAAACTACTAAATGTTAAACATTTAGTAGTTTTTTAATTATTCCATCTCTATATTAAAATTATAAGCGGAACTTTCTTTTTCACTGCCTTCCTTAACTCTTTCAATTAAAGTTTTGTCATCTTTTTCAAAAATATAAGGTATAGAATAAACTCCTCCGCCTTCAAATTTATTACTTATAATAGTAAAATCCCTCTTAGTAGCAAATTTTATATCCATACCTGATCTATTATCCCAAAATTCACCTGCTATTTTATATGCTCCCGGAAGCAATCTTGAATTAGGTATAACAAATCTAAATACATGTCTTCCTTTTGATATATCAATCATATTATTTTTATCTTGCTTATCCGTAGAAAAAATTTCATTATCTGAAACATCTCTTATTGAAAAGCAACAAACCATATCATTTTCAATATTAGTCTTAACATCATATTCCACTTCAAATATAATATTATCTCTATAATTAAAATCAGTTGTATTATTAGGCGCATTTACAGGATTTATAATCCTTACATGTCTAAAATCTAAAATATCTTTTCTAGATAGAATCAGCTCAATTTCTTCTTCTTCTTTTTCTTCAATAGTTTGTATTTTTTTTCTTTTTCTTATATCTTTTAGATAATCTTCGTATAATTTAGTTACCGCAGGGGTTTCACCTTGTACAACGAGCTCACCATCTTTGATCCACATTGACTTTGTACAAAAACCCTTAATCATTCCTAGAGCATGGCTTACAAATAAAATAGTTTTGCCCTGTTTTCTAAATTCATCCATTTTTGATAAACACTTCAATTTAAAAGTATCGTCACCGACAGCTAACACTTCATCTACAATCAATATGTCAGGATCTACATTAACATTTATAGCAAAACCAAGTCTTGATTTCATTCCAGAAGAATATGTTCTTACCGGTTGGTATAAATAGTCGCCAATATCGGCGAATTCAGCTATATTTTCAACTTTCTTTTCGATTTCTTCATTTGAAATCCCAAGGATTGTGGCCTTCAAAAATATATTTTCAAATCCTGTAAGCTCACTATCAAAACCAGAAGTAAGTTCAAGCATGGCAGAAATTCTACCTCGTGCATCAATAATACCATTAGTAGGTTTTACCACACCAGTTATCATTTTAAGTAGGGTTGATTTACCTGATCCGTTAGTACCAAGTATACCTATCGTTTCACCTTTGGGAATATTTATATTTAAATCTTTAAGAGCATAAAATTCTCTATAAGAAACTTTAGACGAAAATGCATTTAAAACTCTATACCAAGACTTATCATATATTTTATACATTTTAGATAAATCTTTAATTTTAATCGCAATATTATCTTCGGGGATATCATTACTCCAAACATTTGCTTTTTCGATTTCTTTAGCAATTTTATAGTAAGGAGCCATATCTACATTTACTTTTTTTGTATTATTAAAATTTGCTTTAGCCATGACTACCTCCTATAATACATCCGCAAACTCACTATGAAGTTTATTATATAAATATGACGTTAATAAGGCAAATAAAATAGTAAATACAATCATATATATCGTATAGTGAGGTCTTTCAAAAAACCAAGTATGAAATAAAAGAGTATCCCTATACCCTTGTACAAAATAATAAAATGGATTTAGCTTAAGTATTGTCATTAATAAAGACGTATCGTTCATTTTATCTGCACCCCAAATAATAGGAGATAACCAGAAGAATATCATACTTGTAGATTTAACTAATTGTTCAAAGTCTCTGCTTATTACAGCAAGGGTTGATAAAAAAGTACAAAGTATGCAGCAGAATAAAAACATAAAAATAGTATAATACAGTATCTGTATATAATATATCGTTGGTAAATACCCAAAAATGGCAAGAACTACGATTACCAAAACAAGTAATATTAAATGCGAAATAAACTGTGCTAGTGTATAATATACAGGTATAGTTTGTACAGGGAAAACTGTCTTTGTAACAAGATGGTTGTCTCTTCTGATAGCTGAAACGCCACCGTTTAGAATATCACTAATGAAGAACCATGCAATGATTCCGCTCATTAACCAAAAAATATAAGGTATATGCCCTCCAACGGGCTTGCCGCCTCTAATACCTATTTCTATACCAAACCAATAAACAAATATAAATAATATAGGTCTTACAAGAGACCAGGCAACACCTAAAGCTGAACCGGAATACATTTTTTTAAGTGTCATCTTAGCCATCTTCCATGTTTGTGTTTTATATTTAATGTTTGATTTTACTAATTCTATTAAGCTTTTGATAGCTCTTATCATAATAAAACTCCTTTTCAATTATATAAAAAATATAATTAGCATAATAGCACATGATAAATTATAATACAACAAAAAATATTAAAAGTCAAATTTCATATACCTGTAAAAACTAAAAAAAGCCTTTATTTAAAGGCTTTTTTAGTTTTTACTATATTTCGTTTTTTATGTATTTTAGCCAAAATATCTTTGAAGTAATCCTTCAAACGCTTTACCATGTCTAGCTTCGTCTCTAGCCATTTCATGAACTGTATCATGAATTGCATCTAAGTTAGCTTCTTTAGCTCTCTTAGCAAGGTCAAATTTACCTGCAGTTGCGCCGTTTTCAGCTTCTACTCTCATTTCAAGGTTTTTCTTTGTACTGTCTGTTACAACTTCACCAAGTAATTCAGCGAATTTTGCAGCATGTTCGGCTTCTTCATAAGCAGCTTTTTCCCAGTAAAGACCTATTTCAGGATAACCTTCTCTGTGAGCTACTCTTGCCATTGCAAGATACATACCAACTTCTGAGCATTCTCCTTCAAAGTTAGCTCTCAAATCTGCAATAATATCTTCACTAACACCTTTTGCAACACCTACAACGTGTTCTGCTGCCCAAGTTCTGTCTCCGCCCATTTCTTGGAATTTCTCAGCAGGAACGTGACATTGTGGACATTCTGCCGGTGGATTTTCTCCTTCGTGTACATAACCGCATACTGTGCATACCCATTTTTTCATAATAATTATCTCCTTTTCAATTTAAAATTTATTTATCTTTTTTTATATTTTAATAGCAAATTGCTATCATTAACTGTTTTAATTACATTTCAGCTACTATTTTATGTTCGTCGCCAAAATTATTCTCTTTTTTTATTTCTTTTAATTTCTTTTCTAGAAATTTTGTATGCTCACTGTCTTCATAATCCGTAATTTCATTTGTTTGACTATTATATATATGAACATGAAAATCAGTATTAGCATCAAATCTCATCATATTATTCTCATCATCCCTGACTTTTATAATGACGCCTTTTTCAAGAAAAGCCTCTATAATATTATATACTGTAGCAAGAGAGAATTTATTTCCTAGACTGTTTAGATGTTCTTTTATCATCTCGGCACTGGGATGTTCTTTACTGTTTAACATATACTCATAAACAGCAATCCTATTAGGTGTAGCTTTTAATCCATGAGATCTTATAATTTCTTTTACATCTAATTTTTCCATGACTTTCTCCTTTCTACGTTTTATAAATTAGAATGATTATAATTTAATTATATAAACTTTTCCAAATTTGTCAATAGTTTTTTACTAAATTTTTAAAATAATTTATAATCATTCTAATTTATTTAAAATCATTATATAACTCTATTTATATAAATACAATAAGTTTATTTAAAATTTATCTATATTGATGATTTTATTTATTTAATTTCTATAAAATATGATAAAATATAAATAATAGAAATTTATAGGGGAATTATCAATGAAAAACAAAAGAATAATATACACATTATTATCAATATTATTAATTCTATTATTTACAAATACCGTTTATGCTCAAAATAAAACAGAAGAAAAATATGATCCCAATAATGTATTGGTGGTTTTTAGAGATAATATTTCAAATTCTAAAAAATCTAGAATGTTATCTAAAGAAAATTTAAACATTGAAGAAACTGTTGATAAAAAAGAAAACATAGAATTAGTTGAAGTACCTAAAGACTCAAGTGTTGAAGAAACACTAAAAACTCTTAATGAAAAAAGCGAAGTATTATATGCACAGCCTAACTTTAAATATAAGGCTTTATCCACTACAAACGATCCAAATGTAATAAATTCATCTTTAGAAAAATTTCAATGGCATTTAAAATATACAAATATAGCAGGAAATGATACGACAGCATGGAACTATTCGACAGGTAAAAATGTAAAAATAGCTATTTTAGATACAGGCGCTTATATTTCAAATCCTGACCTTAGTAATGTTGCAGGCACCTATAATGCAACAAATGGTTCAACAACTGTAACCGACAGTATTGGACACGGAACACACGTAGCAGGTATTACAGCAGCAAAAGGAAATAATAAAACACTCGGTGCTGGAGTTGCTTATGATTCAAATCTATATATTGTAAAAGTTTTTAGAGGAAATGATGCCTATACATCTGATATTATAAACGGATATAAATGGGCTGTAAATAAAGGATGCAGAGTTATTAATATGAGCCTTGGAGGATATGGTTATGACAATGACGCAACTTACGGAGACAGAGCATTAGAAAATATAATAAATACTAATTATAATAAATCAGCAAACAGTGTTCTTACAGTTTGTGCAGCGGGAAATGGAGACGGTAGAAATGGATATCCTGATTATTCCTACCCTTCTGATTATCCTAATAGCTACTCCGTTGTTGCTCTACAATATGATTCTAAAGGAAATCCAACAAGAGCAAAATATTCAGATTATAATAAATATAAAGATATAGCTGCTCCCGGCAGTAATATTAATTCATTAAGTAATAAATCAAAAAATGAATTAAAGACAGACTCAGGTACCAGTATGGCAGCACCTTTCGTTTCCGGAGTAGCAGGGCTCATAATGTCAGCAAATCCAACTTTATCGGCAAAAGAAGTGGTAGATATAATCAACTCTACAGCAAATGATTTAGGAGCAAAAGGAAGAGATGATTATTACGGTTACGGAGAAATAAATCCTTTACAGGCATTACATAAATCTACTTTATTATCCCTAAATAAAAGAAGTGATTATGACCTTTCAACATCTCCTCTTTCAATATCAATGTACACGGGAGAAAACGTAAATGCTGAAATAACTATTACGGATAACAAAAACAAAGTAATAAAAACATTTAATTTAAATAATATTTCTACAAGAAATTCATCAATAAAATGGGATTATACCGACAATGAAGGTAATAGCGTAAATGCAGGAACATATAAAATAAACGCAGTATTTACCGAAAATAGTGATACAACAAAGTTATCTTATAATTTTACATTAAACAAAACCGCAGAAGTATTAAATCTGCAATCTTCTTATGCTCCGCTCCCAAATACAAAGTTATCTGCAACTATTAAGCTAAATATAAATTGTAATTTAACTGCAAAAATGTATGATGAAAATGGCAATGTAATAAAAACCATATATAATAATGCTAATGTTAATAAAGGAAATCATAATTTTTCTTGGAATTATATGGATGATGATAATAAATTGATACCATCCGGAACATATAAATTTAAAATATCTGTTAAAAATGGTGATACTACAAAAGAATACACAAAAGATATAAAAATAACAATACCTGCAAAAGCTTCGATATCAAAAGTTTCGGTCACATCATCAATAAAGAGAAATGATTTTAATAAAGCGAGTATTAAATATACTATCAATAATCAATGTGTAACCTCGATAAAAATTTATAATTCAAAAGGTACAATCGTTAAGAGTATTTCGGGAAACCGAAAAGGAAATAATACAGAATACTGGAATTTAAAAGATACTAAAGATAAATTAGTACCTGCGGGAACATATAAAGTGATTATTTCGGGATATAATATATCAGGAAAATTTGAAGTAACAAAATATATTAAAGTAACTAATCCAAACAAAGTAAACATATCTCGTTTTAAAAGTACGTCAAAAGTTATAAGAGCCAGCGGATACTATACATCAACAAGATTTTATCTAAACGAAGATGCGAGGATCAAAGTTTTAATTACATCAACTAAAAATAAAACACTGCATACTATAGTAAATAAAGTATATAAAAAGGGCAGTTATAATGTAAAATGGAATTTAAAAAATAGTAAAAATAAATTTTTTTCACCAGGTAAATATAAAATTGTCATATATGCTTCAAATAGCAGAAATACTTTTAAAAAATCAGCATATGTTACATTAATCAAAAAGAAACCAAATATAAAAGTAAATAAATTAAAATCAAGCTATAAAATAAGAGGTCGTAAAAATAATCCTACGATAAAAGTAAAAACAAATACTATCGGAAAAATCACTGTAAGAGTATATAATCGTAAGAATAAATTAATAAAAACAATAGCTAAAAATAAAACTTATAAAACGGGTACATATAAATTTAAATGGAATGGTAGAAACGGTAAAAATAAAAAAGGTTCTAAAACAAAGTATTATTTTAAAGTTACCATAAAAAATGAAAATGGAAGTAAGACCATAAAAACAAAACAATTTAAATATAAATAAAAAAGACTCTTTTGAGTCTTTTTTATTTATAAAATTGCGGTTACGCCATAAGTAAGCATCATTATAAGTATACCTGCGGTTAGAACCCCCAAAACTATAGGAAGTATTGCATCTTTTAGCCTTATATCCAAAAACGCAGCTACTAATGAACCGGTCCAAGCTCCTGTCCCAGGAAGAGGGATTGCGACAAATAGAAACAATCCGAACTTCTGATATTTTTTTACTTTCTGCCCTTTTAAATGTGCTTTGTTTTCCAATTTATCTATCATACTACTTAGTTTAGGCATATATTTCCTAATAAGTACAAATATTTTTCTAATAAATAATATTATAAACGGAACAGGAATTAAATTCCCGATAACTGAAGCAATATAGGCAGCAGGGAAACTTAATCCACTGGCTATCCCAACGGGAAGACCTCCCCTTAGTTCGATTATTGGTACCATAGATATTAGTAATGTATATAAAAAACTATTCAAAATATTTATCCCTCATATTCAATTTAATTACTTTTTTATATTACAATATATGCAATATATAAGTCAAACCTTTTAATAAAATTATAATAAAAGCGGTTATTCATTAGAACTAACCGCTTTTAAATGCTTAAGGATTATTTTCTTTATTTATATAATGTATTTGGATTTACATAGGATTTACCATTCTTGATTTCAAAATGCAAATGATAATCATCGGCTATTTCAAATGCAGCACTTTTCCCAACACTTCCAATAACATCACCTTTATTTACTCTGTGCCCTTTTTTAACATTCATCTTTTTATTTAAGTTAGAATAAATGCTATAAAAATCACCGCCATGATCAATTACAATGGTATATCCGAGTTTATCATCTAAGTAAACCCTCTTTACTTCACCGTCTAAAATGCATTTAACATTTTCATTATTATCCGCTTTTAAATCAATTCCTGTGTGAGTAGATGAATATTCATTCAATGTCTTTGAATAAACAGGAGTAGTATTATAACTATAATCCATTATTATTTCACCGCTTTTTACCGGTTTTTTAGGATTTGAAATATCAGGTTTAGAAGTAACATTTGATACCGCTTTAGATGAAGATGTTGATTTAGTTTTATTTTCATCATTGCTTTTCGTTATATCATCCTTACCTTCATTATTTTTTGTATCATTTTCACTCTTTGTATCATTATTATCTTCTGCAACCTTAGGCTTAACTTCTTCGCTCATAACTGATTTATCACTTATTCTATCCTTATTTACATCAGCTACATTTACATTACTTTTATTAAGTACACTTGCAAATAATACTCCCACAATTAAAAGTGTACTAAATACAATACAAACCTTAGAAATAATTTGCTCTTTATTACCCATTTCTATCTTCTTTTTAATCTTTTTATTATTATCCACTTTATTACCCCCTATTTTGAGTTCTTGACCTTTATCTTTTCTTAGTATTTTCTATTATTACCGCTCTATAATGTTTTAAACACATATAAATAAATTTTTATATATTTGATATAAATAATAAAAAGAAAGGAAATATATTTTAATATTTACCTTAGATAATAAAAAAACAGTTGATTATTATATAATCAGCCGTCTTTTTTAAATATATTAAGTAATATAAATTTAATATATTATTCCGAACACCACTTTTTACACATCTCTA
Organism: Anaerofustis stercorihominis; assembly: GCF_024623185.1. Taxonomy (GTDB): domain Bacteria; phylum Bacillota; class Clostridia; order Eubacteriales; family Anaerofustaceae; genus Anaerofustis. The sequence continues at coordinate 27,495 of NZ_JANJZK010000007.1, read as the reverse complement.
TACGTTTCCCATTATCACCTTGCTCCTTATCATATGCAAATTGATTCAATACTTCACATGGAAATTCACTGCATTCACCGCAGTGCATATAATCTTTTTTTTTCACAACAGTCTTTTAAAGGACAAGAATCCCCCCAAAAAGGTATATCAATAAAAATGCATCCTCTACAATTTATTTCTTCCTTATAATCACACTGACTGCAATTAATACCACATCTTGACTCTATCATATTTTTCTCCTTTTTAATATAATTATATATAACAAAATATGACAACTGTATGTCAGTATTAATAATATTTCTTAATTAAGTTTATTTGTATTTATAATAAAATATAATTTAAAAAAATTTAATCCATATTATTAAAAATATATCTGCATAACTCTATAGAAATAAACTTATTTTCTTCCCATATATCATTAAATTGTTCTCTATCTAAAGGAGCATTTACAAAAGGACTTCCTATTTCTACAGTAAATGCAGGGATACTTAAATACATACTTACCCAATCTGAATATCCAAGTACTCCTGTTTTATATGCCACACTTCTATCCATTAATTCATATTGTGTTAAATCTTTTATTCGATCCCTAATCCTTATGCTTTTATTTAACAGTAAACCTTCCTGTCCGTAATCCCAGTAAAGTTCACTTCCCGTTGCATGGTAGCTTATACACATGTAAGGTCTGTTTTTCCTTGTCCAGTCTGCAATAGTCTTAGTTTCCAATTCACTTTCGGGATACTCTCCTCTATATCCCATAAATGATTTTTCATTAAAATCATAATTATCTTCCCATTTATAGCCAAAGTTCCTGTTCAAGTCAACACATCTCGCATTAGACTTCCATATTTCATGATTTATTTTATTTTCCATAATGACTTTTAAAATACTATTATATAAATTTTTATCGTTAATTATTTCTGCGCCATTAATTGAAATATCCACCCCATCGGGATTAGCCATAGGAACCAGACAAATTTTTATGTTATCTAATACGTCACAAACTCTAATTCCCATATATTTAGATGTATAATAATTTTTACACAGCAACTCAATTTGTCTCATTACAAGCACTGAAGTCATATATTCCCTTCCGTGCATGGAAGCTTGAATAAATAAAGTATACTTAGCATTTTTATTTCCAAGGGTCAATAAATAAATATTTCTATTATCATAACTTTTGCCTAAAATTTCATAGTTCAAAATATCTTTATATGTACTGCAAAGTTTATTTATATCATTATCAAGTATCTCATATGAATATTTATTATGGGATATATCTATAATGTTAAGATTTTTATCATTTATATTTGTATTAATTTCTTTATCTAAAACATTTATCTTAATACTATAATTAAAAATCTTTTTATTTATAGTAAATAACTTTAAATATGTACTACCCTTTTTCAAAGCCCTAATCATATATTTATTATCTAAATTAATTATTTCAGGATCATCTATATCCCATTTTTTATTTTCTTCAAAATTGATTTTTAATTTTTTTAAAATATCACAACTATCCCCAACCTTTAATACAATTTTAAATTTTTTTATGTGCTTATCTAAATTATCCATAAATTATATCTCCGATTTAAAATGAAATTTTTATCTTTTAAATATATGATGATAAATCAATAGTGTATTACCTTTTTTACCATTTAAAATAAAGATTTTATATTAAATAAAATTTCTTAATAACAATTAACATAAATATGGTTCAAATTACCTCTAAAAACAAAAAAATACTTTTAAATCCTTTATTTTTGGTGTATAATTCCATAAGAGAAAAACGGAGGGGCAATATGTTAGATAAATTAAAATCTATTGAAAAAAGATTTAATGAAGTTAGTGAAGATATCTCTAATCCGGATATTATAAATAATCAAGAATTATATACCGAACTTATAAAAGAACATTCTCATCTTGAACCAATCGTAATCGCATATAAAAAATATGCAGACGTAATGGAACAGCTTGAGTCAAATAAAGAAATGCTAAACGATAGTGATGATGATGACTTTAAGGAAATGATACTTGAAGATATTTCATCATTGAACGAACAAAAAGAAGAATTGGAACAGGAAATCAAAATACTTCTTATACCAAAAGACCCTAATGATGATAAAAACGTTATAGTTGAAATCCGTGCGGGAGTAGGCGGAGATGAAGCTGCTTTATTTGCGGGAGATTTACTTAGAATGTATACCCGATATGCAGAAAGAAACAGATGGAAAGTGGAAATGCTTTCTACAAACGAAATCGGTATCGGAGGATATAAAGAAGCAGTATTCTCGATACAGGGTAAAGGTGCTTATTCAAGGCTAAAATACGAAAGCGGAACACATAGAGTTCAAAGAATTCCAGATACAGAATCAAGCGGAAGGATTCATACGTCAGCAATTACGGTAGCTGTCCTCCCCGAAGCGGAAGATGTCGAAGTAAATATCGACCCTAACGATTTAAGGGTTGATGTTTATCGTTCAAGCGGTAACGGGGGGCAAAGTGTAAACACTACAGACTCTGCGGTTAGAATTACACATATACCTTCGGGATTGGTCGTTGCATGTCAGGACGAAAAATCACAGCTTAAAAATAAAGATAAAGCATTAAAAATATTAAAAGCCAGATTATTTGAAATCGAACAGAGAAAACAACAGGAAGCTATCGCCAGCAACAGGAAAAGTCAGATAGGAAGCGGTGATAGATCAGAAAGAATAAGAACTTATAATTTCCCGCAAGGAAGAGTTACAGACCATAGAGTAGGTCTTACACTATATAAATTAAATGACGTTCTTGACGGTGATATTGATGAATTTATTGATACATTAATCGTCCAAGACCAGTCTGAACAAATGGGGATTGATGAGTAAAGCCTAGGGCTCCGCCCTATAACCCGCCAATTTTTGCTTGTCCAAAAATTGGATTTAACGACCCCGCTAAGCGCGGTGCTTCAAACGCTTTTCGATTTTCTATAAAACGCTGCCCGCGTTTTATGAAAGAAAAGCTACCCTACCCCATTCAAGCAAATAAATTAAAATAAAAAAGAGTAACTTTTTGTTACTCTTTTTTTATGTTTCATAAAGCATCTGGGGTGGGCTAGACTGTTCAAAAAAAATGCGGGCAACATTTTCCTTGAAATCCAGTCGAGAAAAGCCTCCGCGGCGAATGAGCGGAGATTTTTGGAACTTTTTATCTCTAAAAAGTTCAGATGATTATTTATACCCACTAATAAGCCCTCCCATTAATGCATCCATTAACTTCGTATCTACTTTTAAATTATAACTGTAATTTTCATTTTTAGTCAAATTTATATTTATGCGTTTAGTGATCTTTTTCTTACTTTTACTTGCAGAAGAAATTTCTTTAGCTAAAATATCCAAACATTTTTTATTTAACTTTTTCTTATTGAGCTTTCCCGAATATAGATTTGATATCATGTAATCGTAAGATTTATCCTCATAATTATCAAAAACCTTTTTAAAACTAACATTTGTAATGTCAGCTTTAACAATTGCACCGGTTTCATTTTCCGTAATAGAAACTAATTTAAAAGACAAGTTTTTAAATAAATTCTTATAAATCCCGTCAAGTGTTTTTTTATCTCCGGTACTGTTAAGAAGCAAATTTACGTATTTATTATTTGTATATCCTATTAAAACATCTTCATTTTTAGTCTTAACGGCATTTAAAAACTCAGATACCTTATCTTCAGGCTTTACAAAGCTGCAGCCAAATATACTTATGCTCATCAAACCTATTAATAATATAGATAATAATTTTTTCATTATTTTTTCCTCTTTTCATATTCATATATATTTTATATATATTTAGGTATACTTTCAAGTTAATATAGTATATTATATAAAATTTTGACATTTTACACAAAAATAAGTACAATTAAATAAATTACTTGAAATCAAATACGACAATAAAATAAAAAAGATTGTAAGGTAGGTAATCATGAAAACTACTAAAAAAAAGATAAAAATAAAAAAAACATTAAAAGTAAAGAAGAAAAAAACAAATTTACAAGAAAATAATGTATATAAAGAGCAAGAAAATTCTAATATAAATAAAATTTTTAATGACGATATCAATTTAAGCAATGTAGAAAACACAATTGAAGATAATAAAACTCTTAAAAATAACTTAAAAAAGGATGAAATCAATATAATTGAAACGACAGAAGAAAATCCTTTAGAATCATTGCTTCAGGAACTTGAAGAAGCAAATAATAACAATAATATTAAAGATAATAAAGAAGCTGATCCTTTGGAAAAGACATTGACAGAAATAGATAAATTGGAGCATTTGGTAGATGAAACTATAGATGACATAAAAATAAAAGGAATATCAGAAAATATTAATGAAATTGAAGAAGACGATGAAATTATTTCAGACGTTGATGAAATAAAAAAAGAACTAAATGAATTAGAAAATGAACTAAAAGAAGATATCCCTAAGCTAAAGAAAAAAACAAAAAAAAGAAATATAATCATTGCAATTTGTTCGGTGCTTATTATCGCTATAATATCCTCAACCGGAGGATATTATATAATAAAAGCCAAAGCAGAAGAGAAAGAAGCTTTAAAAATTGCTAACATCGCAAAAACAGCAAAAGAAGTCAATGTTGCAAATGCACTTAGAAATCATACTGCTAAAAAAGTAAAAAAACAAAAAAATATACCAAGCTATTCATTATCCGAAATCCATAAGCTTGATATGAGTAAACCGAGCGGGGTAACCGCAGCTGATTTAAAACTCGTAACAAGTCAGGGACTCGTAGGACTTGAACAAGCATTTGTAAATGCAGAAAAAAAATATAAAGTCAACGCTTTATTCTTAGTAGCAATAGCATCGCTGGAAAGTGCAAATGGAACTATATGCTTTAAACCAAATAACATGTTCGGTTATGGTTCTAAGGGATATCCTTCAAAGGAAGCGAATATATATGATGTGGCAGACGGTATAGGAAATGGATATCTTAAACCGGGTTCGGGACTTTACAGCGGAAAGACAATAAGTGATGTAAATAAAAGATATGCTTCAAGCTCTACATGGGATACAAAAGTAGCAAATAATATGCACAAATATTATTCTGTAATAAGTGCAAGAAGAAAATCCGCATTAAAGAAATTATAAAAAGAACCTAAATAGGTTCTTTTTTATTACTTATTTGATATCATATCTTTAATAGTTGTATTTTGCATATTAACTTTTAAAAACTTTTCTATTTCATTATAAAATCTATCAATATAACACTTGTAAATAAATTGTTTAGCTTCTCTTGGATAATTAAAATTATTTAAAATACTAATACTTCCTTCAAACAGTATGACTAAATCATATATACTGATTTCCTCTGCATCTTTTAAAAGATAATACATTAAATTATTTTTTCCCAGTACCTTTGCTTCAACAAGTATATTAATAACACTTAATAGAAAACTCTTTCTTGTTGGAATAACTCTATGTATCTCTTCAAAGGTTTTGTTTTCTCGTTCAATTAATAAATACATTATTATCTTTATTGCTGAATCAGTCATATTATCAAATTTCATAAAGGTTCCTCGTTATTAAAATATTTTATTTTGTTACTTTATTCTTACAATTTGTAACAATAATGATATATTTAAAATATAAATAATTTTTACTAATTTTGATATATTACTTCTATATTTTATTACATATAATAATATAATTGTAATATTTACATATGTTACTATATTTAAACTTTTTTTGACAAATTTTAAATAAATATTCTGTTTGCTTTCAATCAGGGGCGCGGAATCTGCGCGAGCAGGCGTAGTGCCCCGAGAATAAAGAAAATAAAAAAGACGGCTAATAGTCGTCTTTTTTTGTATCATGCTGATTTTTTTACTTGTGCAAGTAAACTGTTATCTTTGCTAAACAAACCTTTAGCAAGCTTAACTATTTCTGAGCTTACAAGAGGAACTAAAGATAGAGTGAGTACAAAGTCCCATTTAGATGTTCCGAGAGGTGTAAGCACAAATATATTTCTCAGTACGGGAATGAGAACAACAAATATGGCAAGCATTGCGGATACTATATTGGCGATTATCAAAGTCTTATTCTTAAGAGGACTGTCGTCAAATATACTTTCTTTCATGGCTCTTACATTGAATGTATGAAAAAGCTGAGATAAACATAGTATCAGAAAAGCAAATGTCCTTCCTTCGCTGAGAGAATAATATGTACATCCGTACCAAAAACCGACTAACGTAACAGCCCCGATCAAAAGACCCTCAAAAAGCACTCTCACACTAAAACCGAAAGTAAATATATTTTCGCTTTTACTGGCGGGTTTTTGAGTCATGACATCAATGTTATTTTCATCCACCCCGAGAGCAAGAGCTGGAAGTGAGTCTGTGACCAAGTTCACCCAAAGTAAATGTATCGGGAGGAGGGGCATAGGAAAGTTTAATAGTGTTGCAAGGAACAATGTCATTATCTCTCCTATATTACATGAAATAAGGAAATGCATGGCTTTCTTTATATTCCTAAACACCTTCCTCCCCTCTTTCACAGCCATTACAATGGTAGAAAAATTATCGTCGCATAAAATCATGTCTGAAGCATTTTTGGCTACGTCAGTACCCGTTATCCCCATTGCACACCCGATATCCGCTCTCTTGAGTGCGGGAGCGTCGTTTACGCCGTCTCCGCTCATTGCAACTACATTATTTGTATTTTGAAAGGCTTTTACTATCCTAACTTTATCCTTTGGAGAAACCCTTGCATAGACGGATATATTTCCTATCCTATCAGCAAGTTCCTCGTCCGTCAGCTTTTCGAGTTCAAGTCCTGTTATACATTCTTCGCCTTCGGATAATATTCCGAGGTCCTTTGCGATAGCCTCTGCGGTGAGTTTATGGTCTCCGGTTATCATAACTGTTTTTATACCCGCTTTTTTACATTCATTTATGGAATCCAATACTTCTTCTCTCGGAGGGTCTATCATTGCGGTAAGACCGACAAAAATCAAATCATTTTCTATTTCATTTTCACTCGGCATATTATCAACGACTTTATAAGCATAAGCCAAAACTCTGTAAGCCTTTGAAGAAAGCTCATTTACTTGATTATAAAAACCTATCTTATCCATCTCACTTAGTTTTTTTATTTTATCTTCACAAACATAATGAGAACATTTTTCAAGCAAAACATCGCTGGCACCTTTGGTGTATACGATATACTTGCCCTCCTCTTTATATACGCTGCTCATCATCTTTCTTGAAGAGTCAAAAGGAAGCTCCATAAATCTCTCTTTTTTATTTCGGTTTATGCCGCTCTTCTTTGCAAGTTCTATCAAAGCTACTTCCGTCGTATCCCCTATCCTTACTTCTTTTCCGTCCTTATCGTAACTTATATTCGAGTCGTTGCAGTCATATGCTATATTTACAAGCATTTTATAAGCGATACTTTTATTGGTGGAAAATTCATCTTTATTTATCAGCCTATTCGTTATATAAACCTTTTCCACGCTCATTTTATTCATTGTAAGAGTACCTGTCTTATCAGAACAAATCACATTGGCACTTCCCAGCGTTTCAACGGCGTGCATCTTTCTTACTATCGCACCCTTTTTACTTAACCTGGTTATACCAATGGATAGAACTATGGTTATGACCGTAGGAAGCCCCTCGGGAATAGCCGCAACGGCAAGAGATATGCTCGTCATAAACATATCCAGAGCTTTGTTTCCATGCATAAAACCTAAAACAAAGATAAGAGCACATATCACTAGACAGCCGATAGAAAGGACTTTTCCTATTTCGTTTGTCTTTTCTGCCAAAGGAGTCATAGTTTCTTCTTCGGTAGATAACATCTTCGCAACTTTACCGATTTCGCTGTCCATTCCGCTTGCCGTAACTATATATGTACATTTCCCGTATGTGACTATACCCGAAGAATAGACCATATTTTTTCTGTCCGCCAAAGGTACATCCTTATCTTCTATCAAAGAGCTGTCTTTATCCACCGATACGCTTTCTCCGGTAAGAGAAGACTCGTCCACCTGAAGATTTGAACATTCTATTATCCTTCCGTCTGCGGCAATCAAATCTCCGCTTTCCGCAAAGACTATATCCCCCACAACGACTTCGGGAAAAGGAACTTTCATGACCTGACCGTCACGATACACCTTTGCTTCATTTACGCTAAGCTCCTTTAAAGCTTCCAGTTCATTATCCGCACGATACTCCTGAAAAGATGCTATCAAAGCATTAAGAGTAACTACGAATAATATCATTATCGCATCGCTGGCTTGTCCGATAAAAAAAGACACCGCACTGGCAACGAGAAGAACAAGTATCAAAAAATCCTGAAACTGAGTTAAAAATATTTCAAGAAAAGTATGTCTTTTCTCCTCTGCGAGAACATTCTCCCCGTACATCTCAAGACGTTTTTTTGCTTCTGCACTGGTAAGTCCGTTTTTATCATCACTATGTAACATTTTTATGATTTCATCGACTTTTATATTAAAAAACATAATATGCCTCCTTTATCTTAAAAAAATTATAGTTAAAAGAGCATGTACAATTTATCATTTTTTGTTATAAAGAAAATAAACTAAAATAAATTTTATGTATTTGTATTCATTAATATGATTAAAAATATGATATTTTATGAAATCAGATATACATAAATAATAAAAACACATTTGATATACAAAATAAATAGATTTTAAATCCTTTTTTAAATGTAAAACCTATAAAAAGTCAATAACATTGAAATTAGAATGACATACATCATGCATCATTATTTAAAAAGGGATTATTTCATATAGACAAAGAATTAAAAAACTTAATTAAATTTATCTATATTTAAAAATTAATATGATACTTTTATTAAAAGCGAATGTCTGACTATCGGGGCACTACGCCTGCTGACGCAGATTCCGCGCCCCGATACAAAAAAAGAAGACGCCTTAAACACGTCTTCCATATAAATAACAAACTATTTTATTTTAATAAAATTACAGTACCCGTTTTTAATAAAAAACAATAATAAATTTTCTAATATTCATATTAACTTTTATTATCTCTGTTATCAAAATAATATTTATAAGCTTCCCCCATAAATTTAGAAGCTCCGGCACCGTATTTTTTATCCACCGCTTCTATGATATTTTGATTATTAAGATATCCGTCTATCATTATATCAAAGTAATTTTCTCCCATATCCATATCAGGCATTAGCTTTAAAATATCTTCGATGATATTTTGAACTTCATATGATTTTACGTCCAAAGTCAAATCACTTAATAGTAAATTCATAAGGCGTTCGTTTTCCTCTACATACCCCTTATCCTTTATCATCTCCATATTCTCGGTAAAATTATCTAAATTCTTCTTTATAGCCTCAGTATATTTTTTAGTACTCCCGTAATACTTAACTGCATTTTTTGCTACATTTATTTCATCTTCCCTAACCTTTTCGATAAATTTATCGAAATTCTCTATGCTTCCCCAATTTTTGATTACCTCTTCGTTATTTTCACTTTTGAATTTCTCCAAGAGAGCAATATATTCGCTTAAATCAAATTCTTCGAAACTCATATCCTTTTCTCCTTTTTCAAGTTTATCAAGTAAACCGAGAAGTCTGTTAAGAGAGTACTCAGTGCTTCATCGTCGTATAGCCTATATCCCGCTTTAGTGACTTTGGTCGGTTTGAACACCCCTATTTCATCGTAGTACTGAAGAGTCCTAACGCTTACTCCCGTTAAATCCGCGACCTCTTTAACCGTCCTCATATAAGACTTCCCTCCTTTTACTTAATTAAGATAGAATATCTTCTGTCGACATATATATCATCTTTAGATATATAATACATTATCACGCAGCGTGAGAGTCAATACCTTTTTATAAATATCTAAAATAAATATAAAAAACTCCCTTTAGGGAGTTTTAAATCAATGCTTTTATTGCCTTTATATATTTCTTTGATTTTTCTTTCGCTTCTTTCATATCTTTTCCATTGGATAAGATATAAAGCTTTACCTTGGGTTCCGTACCGCTGGGACGGTAAATAACGTCACAGCCGTCTTCAAGCTCATAAAATAACACGTCCGAACTAACTTCATCAAGCTTAGTAACTTCCCCTGTAAATATATCTTTTACGGTATGGTTTAAATAATCTCTTAACTTTACGACTTTCGTCCCCGCAAAATCGTAAGGCGGTTCTTCTCTTAAACGTTCCCCGGTCTCTTTCATCCGCTCTACTCCGTCAAGCCCCTGCATATAAACGCTTTCGGTAAGTTCGTCGTAGTATCCGTACTCTTTATACATAAGTTCTAAAGCGTCGAGCAGATCCATTCCTTTATCCAAATAATAACACGCCATTTCAGCGATTATCATGGAAGTGACTACCCCGTCTTTATCTCTGGCATAGCTTCCTTTAAGATACCCTATGCTTTCTTCAAATCCGTATAAGAATTTATATTTGTTTTCATGTTCTATTTCTTTTATCTTCTTACCGACAAATTTAAATCCGGTAAGTACATCGTATAATTTTACATTATTTTTTTTACATATTTCATCTACGATATTTGTGGTAACTATACTTTTTGTGACCGCAAAGTTATCTTCAAACTCGCCTTTTTCCTTTTTGGCTTTTATAATATAACTAAGTATCAATGCTCCCACCTGATTTCCGGTAATGGTTTCATACTCTCCATGTTTATTCTTAGCCATTACCCCTACCCTGTCGCAGTCGGGGTCCGTACCTATTATCAAATCCGCATCGTTTTTCTTTGCCGTTTTTATCGCTTCGTAAAAGCCCTCCGCATTTTCCGGGTTGGGAGATTTGACCGTAGGGAAATTTCCGTCAAGGACCATTTGACTTTCCACCAAGATAAGATTTTTAAGACCGATTTTTTCTAACACCAAAGGTACGAGCTTATAACCGCAGCCGTGGAACGGAGTGTATACAAGTTTAAAATCATCGGAGTATTTTTTTGTGTATTTGGTATATTCGCTTTCACCTAATACTCTTTCAACATAAGCATTATCTATTTCTTTTCCGATGATATTAAGTAAGCCTTTATTTAAGGCAATATCTTTATCCATGGTAATGATATCACTTAATACATCTGTATCCTTCATATTTTCATGCACTTTATCCGCCATATCCGGAGGCATTTGAGCTCCGTCTTCCCAGTATACCTTATAGCCGTTGTATTCCTTCGTATTATGAGAAGCAGTGATATTTATACCTGAGATGGCTTTCAGTTCTCTTATGGCAAATGAAAGCTCGGGAGTTGGTCTTATATCATCAAAGAGGTATGTTTTTATACCCATATTACATAGAGTAAGTGCGGCGGCAAGAGCAAATTCCCTTGAATGATTTCTGGGGTCGAAACTTATGACAACACCTTTATTCATTGCATCCTCTCCCATATCCAAAATCACTTTGCCGAGAGAATAAGTCGTGTGCTTTATGGTATAACCATTCATCATATTTACACCGGCTCCCATTATCCCTCTAAGCCCCGCCGTACCAAAATCCATAAGCTTGGAAAACCTATATTCTTTTTCCTCTTCGTCATCTTTTATATTTAGAAGCTCTTCTTTTGAAGCTTCGTCCAATACACTGCTGTTTAGCCATTTTTCGTATTCTCTCTTATAATCCATTAAATCCTCCTTTATATAATGATTTTAATAAACCTATACTTTACTCATGTTCTTTGCAGGACAGCTCTTCAACGATTATTTTAATGACAGATACCGCCTCTATCATTTTTTTATCAAAGTCCCAGCCTTCTTTCCCCGAATTATGTTTCATTATAATCTTAAGCCCATGTATTTTTTCTTTATCATTTTCAATAATAGAAATCTTTCCCGTACCTATGATACTTTGGTACCCGAAAGAATACCCGCAGGGGCTACTGTTTTCATGAAGCTTGTGATTGGTATCCAGCTCAAATCCCGCATATTTATTCTCTTTTATCAAATCTATTTTCCTGCCCTCTTTTGCTCCGTGACAATAAAAATATCTTTTACTGTCTCTTACTTCATACCCAAAGTTAAGAGGCACGATATATGGTCTATCTTTATCATTTAGAGCAATCCTTATGCAGTCGCATTTACATATTATTTCATCAATCAAATTTATATCGGTTATTTCATTGTCTTTTCTTCTAATTTTATGTTCCCGATTATTGTTTTTTAATTGCATTTCGCTGTAGCAAAGGTAATCCCCGTTCTCGGTCTTTAATTTATGATATGATTTATATTCATATCCTCTTTTTAAGTAAAGGCTCACAGCGGGAAAAGAAGCGTCTATATGTACACTGTCAAATTTTTCTAATATTTTTCTTTCCACAAAATCTAAAATCATGCTCCCGTAACCCATACCCTGAAAATGAGGAAGCACAAAAAATCTGTTTATTTCATTGTCGTTTATCGTAACGGTAGCGATATATTCACCATTTTCTTTAATGAGATATACCCTACCATTACTCAAATCCTCGGTTATATTATCTTTACTGTGATGAGAAAGGAAAAAATCCACCGCACCTTTGGGATAATACCTTGGATAAATTTCCTTTATAGTATCATGAGTTATATTTTTTACTCTTCCAAAATCATTTATATCTGCTTTTATTATCTCCATTATTTACTCCTAAAAATACTTAAATCAAACAATTTACCATATCACCAAAAACATTTTGTTAGATATAAACTAATATCATACTTATAATAAATTCAATATATTTTATAAAAATCAATTAATATTATCCCTAGTTTTATTCTATTATCATCGTATGCTTTATCAAAGTCAAATCATTGATAGCTTTTTTATTAATCATTTTTATCAAAACAAAAGAAACATTTATATTAAGTACTGATTTTCAAAATGAAAAGGAATATCTATATGTTCCCACATACGTACTCATTATCAGCTTATCCACAATACACCTGTCTTCACTGTGGATAAGTGCATTTGATCCTTACTGTTATCATAAAAAATCAGTGACGGTCATTGAATAATGATGTAAATGATGTATCGGATATATCTTTTCACGCTATTATTAATATACCCGATATATTTTTATACTCTTATTACATATTTCATAAATATTTATATCATTTATAATTGTCATTATAATTTTATAATCGGATATTTAAACCTCTGCGGCATAGGCTCTTACGGGAGAACCGTCACCGTTCTTTATTTTTAAAGGAACGAAGTGGAATATATAATTTTTATTAATATCCAGCTTATCCAAATTTGCAAGGTTTTCAACGATCAATATATCATTACTTAAAAATATATCATGTGCGTCGAAATTATCGTTATTATATGTAGAGTCCACACTGAAAGTATCTATACCCACAAGCTTTATCCCCATGCTTTTTAAATACACTGCCGCTTCTTTTGATAAATAAGGATGAGATATGTAATCTTCACTGTTAAAATACTTATCATAGCCTGTCCTTATCACAGCAAAGTCGCTCTTTAAAATAGCTTCCCCGAAAGGTTCCAAATCGTCTATAAATATCACTTCGTTATTCTTTTTATAGCTTACATCTATTAATGCTCCCCTGCCTATGAAACTTTCCACACCATAATCGGTTACGGTCTTACCATTTTCATTAAAATGAAAAGGAACATCTATATGAGTTCCGGTGTGAGTACCCATTGTTAGCTTATCCACATGACAATGGTCTTTACTGTGGATAAGTACCTCTTCCACTTTTACCTCAGGGTCTGAGGGATAAACCGTCATATCGGTTTCGATAACATTAGTCAAATCAATTATATTCATATTCTCACTTCCTTTATATAATATTCTACCATAAAATCATAGGATAATATCCTTTAGTTAAACTTTACAATAACCCACTTGTAAAAAGAATTTAAATAATATAAAATATAGAAAACGAAAGAAAGTATTTTATAATGAATAAAACAAGCGATAGAATAAAATATCTCATTTCAGCAATAATTATAATATCAGCAGAGGTTTTTATAGCTGTTTTCGTTAATGATGACTTTATAAGACCATACGTAGGAGATATGCTGGTGGTGTTCGTTTTATACTTTTTATATAAAACGTTATTTCCAAAGAAAAATAAAAACCTTCCTTTTTATATATTCATATTATCTGTGATAATAGAAATACTTCAGGGAATAAATATTGTAGATATACTTGGTCTTGGTGATATTAAATTTTTTAGGATACTTATAGGAACCAATTTTGATATAAAAGATATATTATGTTACCTGATAGGTTGTATGATACTTTATTATATCGAAAATAAAAACATAAAATAAATAAAGAAAGAGAGAACATATGTATAAATTACTTGCTACAGATATCGACGGAACACTTATAAACTCAAAAAGAGAACTTACGGATACTACCAAAAAGGCTATTTACGAAGCTTTCGACAAAGGATGTGTTATACTTCCTTGCTCGGGAAGAGGACCTCTTCCTCTACAGGATATTACAAATGAAATAGATTTGGACCTGCCTCTTGCATGTTTTAACGGAGCACTTGTCATAAAAGGGAAAAGCGGAGAGATACTATACGAAAAGGCAATAGATAAAGAGGACGCAATACTTGCATATAACGAAGGTGTAAAGAGGAATGTGGGTGTCATAGCATGGACATTCGACAATAAGCTTGCATTCAATGAATTCAATAAATTCACCGAACACTATTTATCAATGGCAAATGTAGCGAGGGAAGACGTTATAATAATCCCCGAACACATGGAAATATTCGACGAGAGGATAACGAAAGTGTTGTGGCAGGATGAAGTGGAAAATATGGATGACCATGTGGCTTATGCAAGGAATTTATTAAAAACAGTGGATAACAATGCAATGTGTGCAACAAGCCAGCCTTTCCTCCTTGAATTCACCCACAAAGACGCAAATAAAGCTGAAGCGATAAAACACGTTGCAAAGGCTTTTGATATAGAACATAAGGACACCATAGGTATAGGAGACGGACTCAATGATATACCGATGATAGAATATGCGGCTCTTGGAGTAGCGATGAAAAATTCACACAAAGAAACGTTGGAAGCGGCGGACTACATAGCTCCGAGCAATGATGAAGACGGAGTTGCATATGTAATAAATAAATTTATGTTAGGTAAGGAATAATGAAGAGAGCATCTTTAGAAGAATTCTGCAGTTTTCTGGAAGGAGAGATCCTGTACAGCGATTTCAGAAAAAACATAAGGTTAAATACCCCTTATGTAACGCGTCCGGGGATACAGCTTACCGGGTTTTTCGAATACTTTGACAATGACAGAGTACAAATAGTAGGCAATACGGAAAGTGCTTATTTAAAGCACCTTACACCTCAAGTGAGAGAAAACAGGATAAGAGCGCTTTTTAAGCACGATATCCCCTGTGTCGTGCTCACCAACGGAGTAAAAGAATACGAAGATTTTGTTAAAATAGCGAGAGAAGAACACGTTATACTTATAAGAAGCTGTTTTAATACTAACCTGACCATAAACAAAAGCGTTGCTTTTTTGGAAGAACTCTTTGCTCCAAAGATGCAGCTTCACGGAGTACTCGTTGAAGTTTTGGGTGTAGGTATACTCCTTGAAGGAGAAAGCGGGATTGGTAAAAGCGAGATAGCCCTTGAGCTGGTACAAAGAGGGCACAGGCTCGTAAGCGACGATCTGGTGGAAGTAAAGAAGATAAACGATACTACTCTGGAAGGTTCATGCCCCGAAGTACTTCAGTATTTCATGGAAATAAGAGGGGTCGGTATAATCGATGTAAAGGCATTGTTCGGAATGGGAGCGGTCAAAGACAATGTAGACGTAGAGCTTGTCGTAAGGCTCGTTCACTGGAACGATAAAGAACATTACGAAAGACTCGGCACCGAATATCAAAAGGAAGAAATACTAGGTACCGTACTCGACAAATTGACGGTCCCTGTAAGACCGGGAAGAAATATGGCGGTAATAATAGAAACTATCGCAAGGAACTACAGAGTAAACGAAATGAATTATAATGCGGGAAAAGAATTCTGCGACAGAATAGAAAAATATAATAATGAAAATGCAAAGAAACTAAAATAATAACTAAAAAAGACACTTGAGAGAGTGTCTTTTTTAGTTCATAATTATTGACACAATAGTCTATAATTACTATAATAGACTACAAGGTCTATAAATAGCGGAGAGTGATAATATTGAAAAAAGAAGAAAAGACTAAGCTTACGAAAGAAAAAATAATAAATGCTGCCGTAACGGAGTTCGGTACAAAGGGGTATGAAAAAGCTTCGATAAATAATATCTGCAATGAGAATAAAATTGCAAAGGGGCTTATATATCATAACTTTAAAAACAAAGACGAGATATATCTTACCTGCGTAAAAATGGTCTTCGTTAAAATAAAAAGTTTTATCGAAGAAAAATATACAAAAACAAATCTAAATGATTATATGGATATAAGGATAAAGTTTTTTAAAAGTAATCCAATGTATTCCTATATATTTTTCGATGCACTTTTAAATCCTCCCAATCATTTATTAAAAGAAATAGAAAAAATAAAAAAAGAATTCGATGATATGAATAAAGAAATTTATAAAAAATGTGTCTTAGGGTTAAAACTCAGAGACGGCGTAAGTATTAATGAGGCTCTTGAATATTACGATATTATAGGAAATACATTTAACATTTATTTTCAAAGAAAAATACCGCTAAACTCTGACATTAAAGAACTCATTGATGAACATGAACTAAAACTTACTAAAATAATAGATCTAATGCTTTACGGGATTGCGGATAAGGAATAAATAATTATGACTATATTAATATTAAGACTGATAATGACAATAATACTGGGATATTGGGCGGGAGAACTCATAAGCAAGATAAAACTACCCAAAATACTGGGGTGGCTGATTGCGGGGATGATACTCGGACCTCATGCATTATCACTGATAAACGATGAGATTTTAAATATTAAGTGGTATAATTATGTGATGCATATAATGGAATGTGCGGTCGGACTTATGATAGGTACGGAGCTTGTATGGAACAAAATAAAAAAGTCGGGCAAAGCGATAGTATTTACTACGATTACTCAGTCTCTGGGAACTTTTTTATTTGTATCCATAGTATTTTCCATTGTATTTTATATTATGAACATACCGATATATCTGGCATTCATATTTGGAAGTATTGCCCTCGCAACGGCTCCCGCACCGGCGCTGTCCATAGTAAGAGAATTCAAAACGAAGGGACCCGTGACAAATACCCTTATACCAATGGCAGCGTTAGATGATATGGTAGGAGTAGTGGTATTCTTTACTACAATATCGGTCGTATCATCTAATATTTCAAAAGACGCAATGCCGATTTGGCTTAGTATGCTCATAGTACTGCTGCCTCTTATCATCGGTACTGTGACAGGAATAGCCGCGGGATACATCTTAAAAAAAAATATGGATAAATCAAAGACTATGTTCGTCCTAATATCGTTCATCTTGTTATCATCATACATAGGCTTTATTTTCAATAATCATGTACTGCCTTCACCGGTACTTAATTTCATGCTTATAGGAATGGCTTTTTCGGCGGCTTATTCAAATATCGTACCAAGCGAAAGACTGGAAGAAATCACAAGAGATTTTAATCCAATACTTAATTTCAGCATTTTAGCTGTGATACTTAATTTGGGCTATCCTCTTGACTATCATTTGATATTGGGAGCGGGACTGTTTACCGCAGTATATATAATATCCAGAGCAGTCGGAAAATACTTCGGAGCATACTTAGGTTCATCTGTTATGAAAGCTCCGCTCAGTGTAAAGAAATTCCTGGGACTTACACTGCTTCCTCATTCCGGAGTATCCCTTGTCTTTACGGGAATAGCAGCTTCCGCACTTGCCTCTCCGGCACCGGAGTCATGCAAGATACTCCAAGGTACCATTGCCGCAGCGGCAGTAATAAATGAAGTGATAGCGGTGATAATAGCGAAAAAAGGATTTGAATGGTCGGGAGAATTAAATAAAGTATAAAAATATAAACATCTATCTTATCACTCGGGGCACTACGCCTGCTAAAGCAGATTTCGCGCCCCGAATAAACACTTGGAAACAAATAGTGAACAAATAAGAAAGAAATATAATGAACGATTATTTTAAGCAATCAAAAATATATAATATATAAAAACCGCGTTTAAACCAAAAAAGACCCTCAAAAGGATCTTTTTTGGTGTTTTAATTTACCTTATAAATTAATGATAGTTCCAAAATACAATCAAAGTATTTGGAATTATCGGGGGAACAGTTTTAAAGAATTAAATTCTTTTGTTTATTATAACAAATCAAATCCGCTAAAAAAACACCTTTTTGATTAGGTGTACATATAGGTAAAAATATTTTTTTATTTATTGAATGATTTAGGCTTCGGGGCGCGGAATCTGCCGAAGGCAGGCGTAGTGCCCCGAAAATAAGGGAATAAAAAAAGACGGCTTGAAGTCGTCTTTTTATTTTAATATGAATTAAGTATTGCATTATCAAGGATATCTATATCCCCGTTAAAATCATTGAATGATATATACTTCTTACTCTCACATGTATCATAAAAATAAGGTATATCGAATTTATCGTCGTTACCGTCAAAGAGAACTATAGATAGATCCAAAGAATATATATAAGGAAGCATATCGTAGAAATAATCGTTATCCCTTTGATAAAGCTTACTTATCCCTTCTTTGTCAAACTGCTCTATGGTATGCCTGAAACCCATGACTTTTCCAAGTACGGAATTCAAATAATCACTTCTTTTAAAAATAAATCCGTTTACTATAACACATAAAAGAAGCAGATTTAGCTGACACATGAACATGATACCGACATTACTGAAATGTATTATAAAATATGGGAATACGATATTTCCGCAAAGTATGAATATTGAAGCTATTAAAGCTCCGTATTTGACAGAAGTCTCCTTCCCCGTTTGGAAAGCAACTATAAGGTAAGATAACAGTGCATACATAAATCCCGCAAGAGTAATAAGAAGTATAGTAAATATCACCCTTGCAGAAGACGTATCATAAGCAAATCTTGAATAGATAACCATCGTCGCAACTACCAAAGCGGCAAAAGCAAAAGAGGTATATCTTCTAAGCTTTCTGGACATCTTGGTTTCTATATTTTTCTCACTCAAGAACTCATTTGCTACCACTGTTTCCATTTTCCTGAAATACCTTCCGTCATCATTAGATATTTCCTCTGTAGTTACTTTGTTCCTGTCTCCTTTAAATAAGACCTTGTACATGAGTCTTTCATACTTGGAAAGAGAATTATCCAAATCTTTAAGCTTGGTTAAAAGTATCGTTTCGTCTTCAAGCTTTTCTATTTTTATAAATTTTTTGACTGCGAGAGCGATCACAAGAGAAGAAAAATGATTGCTTACCGTTTCTCCGCAGTTCAAATAACCTATCAAAAAGCTATCCATTTCCTCCGGAGGATAAGAAGTTATTTCTTTTTCGACTCTTTTGTCTTTTCCCCAGATAAAGTATATAACAAGATCCAGTACCAAAAGACCTACCGTTACGAGTAACAGCAGGTTAAGTATATTTGGCGGAAGTTTTTTACTGAAAATCTTCTGAGTAACATAAAAAACTACACCGATAACTATAAAGAGTATTAACAGTATTACGCTTTCTTGAATTTTTTCTTTTCTCTTATTCATCTTTCTCTACCAGCTTCCGCCGCCACCGCCGCCGAAGCCGCCTCCCGAAAATCCACCCCCGCCGGAGAAACCTCCGCCGAAGCCGCCGCTGTCGTTATCGAATTCTACCGCCGAAGCAGTTTCATTCATAAAATACATATGATGATATAAATGAGTCATCATATAATAATCCCAAAATACATCATGTCCGTATGGAGTATACCAATCAGGTGCTTCGATTTCGATACCCTTGAATTTATCCATCCATTTATCACTTATATTAAGTACAAAAGCATATGGCATGACATCATAAAAATATGAAGGATTTTCATTTACCAAAGCTTCGAACTTTTCTTTCTCGGCTACTATAAGAAAATCTTTAAAACCTAAGATCTTTCCTATGACGCTGTCCAAATATTTGCTTCTTTTATAAGTAAGTCCCGCAAAATAAGAACTGATAAGAAGGAATATATTTGCTATAAAGAACATAAGCCCGCCGTCGGATAATCTCGAAATCAAAAATGCAGAGATAGCACTTAAAAGGATAAAAATGACCGTTGCGGCTATTATACTCATCCTTCTGCCATTCGTAGCCCCCTTATGCATCCCCTCTATAGCACCTATTATCCAAAGACTTAACAGTCCGAAAACGACAAGTCCGAATGCACCTAATACCAGACTTCCCATAAGGGAATAAAGTGCCTGATATGAAAAATAGAATACATTTATAAATGCCGCCAGTGATATCATTATACCAAGTATTACCTGGAACTTTGTCGCTTTTTTATCGCTTAATCTCTTTTTTCCTGAAAATTCGGAGTTTAAGTCATCACTCGCTATTGAAAGTGTTTCACTGAATTTGTATTTAAGCTCGGATAATTTTACCTTATCCTTTTCTCCTTTGAATAAACCGCTGAAAATCCTTCTTTCAAAAGGTTTAACATCTTCCGGCAAATCTTTTACCTTTATAAATTCAAGTTCATCTTCGCCTAATTCTTTGATTTTCAAATACCCTTTGGAAGCAAAGTAAACTATCAAAGAAGTAAGATTTTTTTTACTGAGTGAATTACCCGCAATATATCCGACTTCAGCCGGAGTCATATTATCCGGAGGATAAAATTCCACAGTCTTTATAATCTTTTCATCTCTTCCGAATTTCATGGATATAAAAACAGATAATAATAAAATAATACCCGCTATGCCCAAGAAAACAAAATCAAAAAATTTATTGTTTGAAGGTGCGGCTGTAAAGTAACCTTCCGGAAGTTCTATCCTGACTGTAAGGCTTTCGTTGTTATATAGCTTAGAAGTCGTATATCCGCTTACTACATTCCCTTTGATTTTATACTCTACATTATTTCCTTTATTACCATACTGACCGGATGTAAAGTTGATGAGCTTCGTATCAAAATCCTTAGGCATATGTATTTTAAAGTCTACCCTGTCTATGGTAGTATCCCATTCATTACCTATTAAATTGTAATACACATCGTCGAAATCCTTTATCCCGTCATTTCCAACGACATAAGTATATCCTATTACATAAGTCTGCTTACCGGTAACATATTCATCTTCATTACCTATTTGAAGAGATATGTCTCCCAAACCGCTTTCCTTGGTATAATCACTGTTTACGCTTATATCTTTAACTTTTATCACATGAGTCTTTTTTACTTCTTTACCGTCTATCGTTCTCGTAGCCGAAGAAATCGTAGGTATGGTCCTAAACAGACCATGCCTTTCATTTTCTCCGAAATCCACATTTATCGTTTCCTTCACAGTATAGCTGTTATCTTCGTTTACCTTCATATCGATATCATAGTTATCGATAGTAAAATATTCTCTTGCAGATACACTGCTAAAAGGAACAAATAAGAACAATGAAAGTATCAAAGCAAATACAAGTTTGCCAAATTTTTTCATTTTCCCTCTTTATCCCTTAAATAATTAAAATTCTACTTTTACGTTTTGTCTTTCGTTTTCGTTTTCAACTTCAAACAGTGGTTTTACACTGAAGCCGAACATATTTGCAATGAGGTTGCTTGGGAATACTTCGGTTTTTGTATTGAAAGTATTTACTATAGCATTGTAGTATTTTCTTGAAGAAGCGATTTCTTCTTCCATTCTATTTAGGTCAGATTGAAGAGAAACGAAGTTCTCGTTTGCCTTTAAGTCGGGATAACTTTCGGAT
The DNA here is from genome assembly GCF_024623185.1 of Anaerofustis stercorihominis. Classification (GTDB taxonomy): domain Bacteria; phylum Bacillota; class Clostridia; order Eubacteriales; family Anaerofustaceae; genus Anaerofustis. Next base: position 5,621 of record NZ_JANJZK010000007.1, on the reverse strand, counting down.
AAAGCAAACAAGGATTTAAGCGTTCCGCTCAAAATATTTTCACCTTCTACTCTTTCATCTACGCTTCCCGCATTCATAGCCATGTTTCTGGCCTGGATAACTTTTTCCAAAGTCCCCTGTTCATGTTTTGCATAACCTTTTACGGTTTCAACGAGGTTTGGTATTAGGTCATATCTCTTTTTAAGATACACATCCATCGTCGCATAAGCTTCCTTGATTTTATTGTTAAGTTTTACGAATGAGTTATAGCATGTTATCAGATAAATAACAAGTAAAGCCACAACCACTAAAATAATTATTAACACTGTACTCATATTCTGTCTCCTTTTTCTCTTGAGTTTTCGTTATTTATTATATTTTATCATATAAACTTAAAAGTAATTAGTGTTTTTGTGATTTTAATGAAAATATTTGAAATATAGATGAATACTTAATAAAATTTTATTTACAAAACAAATAAAAGGGTATAAAATAAAGTGTACTATTTTTTTAATAACAAATATTAAAACTAGATTTTAGGAGGAAAATATATAGATGAAAGTTCTTGTAATTAACTGCGGAAGCTCGTCTCTTAAATATCAGCTTATCGATATGGAGAACGAAAATGTTTTGGCAAACGGTGTAGCTGAAAGAATAGGAATGAGTGAAGGTGTTTTGACTCATAAACAACCGGGAAAAGACGATGTAGTATTTAACGAAGACATGCCTACGCATAAAGAAGCTTTACAAATCCTTGTTAAAGCATTGATAGATGAAAATTACGGAGTGATAAAAAGCCTTGACGAAATAGCTTCCATAGGTCACAGGATAACTACCGGAGGTGAAAAATACAACACTTCCATAAAAGCAGACGATGAAGTTATAAAAGGACTTGAATCATGTGCAGAACTTGCTCCTCTTCATATACCGGGACAAGTTATGGGGCTTCTCGGATGTAAGGAAGTATTCCCGGGTAAAGAAATGGTTTGTGTATTTGATACATCATTCCATAGAACTATACCTAAAGAAGCTTACATGTACCCTATACCATATGAATATTATGAAAAGTACGGAATAAGAAAATACGGTTTCCACGGTATTTCGCATCAGTATGTTTCGGCTAAAGCGGCAAAAATGCTGGGTAAAGATATCGAAGATTTGAAGATAATCGTTTGTCACCTTGGAAATGGAGCAAGCGTATCGGCTGTTAAAAACGGTAAATGTATCGAAAACTCAATGGGCTTCACGCCTCTTGACGGACTTGAAATGGGAACGAGAAGCGGTTCTATCGACCCTTCCATAGTACCTTTCCTTTGTGAAAAAGAAAATAAATCACCAAAAGAAGTTGAAGATATTCTAAACAAAGAATCGGGACTTCTCGGTGTATCGGGAGTATCTTCCGATTTCAGAGATATCACAGACGCAAAAGACAGCGGAAACGAAAGAGCAAAGCTTGCATTCGATATATTCGTATACAGAGTAAAGACTACTATCGGTTCGTATACGGCGGCAATGAACGGCGTTGATGCTATCGCATTTACAGGCGGAATCGGTGAAAACGCTACTGTGGTAAGAGAAGCGATACTTAAAGATATGGAATATTTCGGTGTTGATTTCGACGAAAAAGCAAACGATGTAAGAGGTAAAGATACCATTATCACAAAAGAAGGTTCCAAAACGACTTGCATGGTAATACCTACAAACGAAGAACTAATGATAGCCAAAGAAACAATGGAGATTTTAAGCTAGTAAATTTAGAGATGAATTAAAGATAAAATCTTGACAAATTTTATTTAAACAAGTATAATAATTCTTACTGTGACGCTAGGAGGTATCAAGTTGATTATAAGGCTTAAGAAAATCTTGGATGATAAAGATAGAAGTATTATAATCGATGAAACTCTTGACGGATTTGATTATAATGACTTTACATTCTCCCCCATCAAAGTTAAGGGAAATGTGCTGATCGATTTAGACATGTTAAAACTCGGTGCTAAAGTAAATTATTACTATACCGGGGAGTGCGACAGATGTCTTATCGATATAAAAAAGGAAGAAGAGTTTACTTTAGTCAAGCAGTATGATATAAAAGAAATCGAGAGCAGTGACAAAGAAGGTATAGACCTTGAGGAAACTGTTAAAGAACAAATTTTATTAAATATGCCAAATAAAGTTTTATGTAAAGATGATTGTTTAGGCCTTTGTCCAAAGTGTGGTATAAACCTAAACAAAGAAAGCTGTAATTGTAAGGATAATCAGATAAATCCAAAATTTGCGGCACTGGAAAAACTATTAAAGGGCGAAGGTGAAAACTAGGAGGTGAATAATCATGGCAGTACCAAAGAGAAAAATTTCAAAAGCAAGAAGAGATAAAAAAAGAGCTAACAGTTATAAACTTGAAATGCCTACAGCAAGCGTATGTCCTAAGTGCGGAGAAGTAAAGGCTCCACACAGAGTATGTAAAGCATGCGGAACATATAAAGACGTAACTGTTGTAGATGTAGCTGAATAATTAGAATATATTTAAGACACCTAACGGTGTCTTTTTTATTTTATATAAAAAGGATTTTTCATATCATAACTATAATTAACTATCTCCCCTTTATGTAAAAGTTAAGTTTTATGATATGTCTTAATCATTTCACTATAAAGAATGACTTTCATATTTTTTTTAATAAAAGTCAAATCAAAATCTATTTTATCTAAATATTACTTTTCAAATAACAATCAAATTCAGATTTATTTTTACAGGAAAGGTATCACTAATACAAAATAAGTGTGTAATCATGATAACAATTAATTCAATATGATACTTATATAAAACCTAATATCAAATTCTATAATTATACGATTCATATAGAAAAAACCTATAAAATAAATATACTTTAAAACTCTTGTTAAGTAAGAGTTTTTATTTTTTATAAGATTTTTACTTGTTTTTATCTTATTTTTTTCGACATTTTTCTATGTTTGTGACTAAAAAGTGACCACTTTCGACTAAACCCTTGACGAAGAACGAATGTTCTATTATTATATAAAAAAAGGACAAACAGAGGTCAAGATAATGTTCAGCAAATTATTTTCGGGAAGTATCGTAGGAATTGACGGCATAATAGTAAGCGTAGAAATAGATATATTAAACAAAGCACTTCCGTCTATCTCTGTCGTTGGACTTGGGGATATAGCGGTAAAAGAATCTAAGGAAAGAGTATTTTCCGCAATAAAGAACAATTCATTTCAAATCCCTATGGGAAAGATAACAGTAAATCTTGCTCCCGCGGGGATAAGAAAAGAAGGGACCTACTACGATCTGCCGATGGCGGTGGGGATACTTATGTCATCTACTCAGATATTCTCAAAGATAGATTTAAATAAGTATTTATTCCTCGGAGAACTTTCTTTGGACGGCACCCTTCGCGGGGTCGACGGAGTGCTCCCTATGGTTATGGAAGCAAAGAAAAACGGCATAACCAATATAATACTGCCCAAAGAGAACGCAAAAGAAGCCTCTATTATAGACGGGATGAAAATATATCCTGCCGAGAAACTGATGGAAGTGATAAACCATGTAAACGGCAGAAAGGATTTAGAATATATAACAACAGATAAAGACGACTTTTTAAAAAATCATGAAATAGAAAGTGACTTGGATTTTTCTGATGTAAAAGGACAGGAAAGCGTAAAAAGAGCAATGGAAATCGCGGCGGCGGGAGCACATAACATGCTTATGGTCGGTCCTCCGGGAAGCGGGAAAACAATGCTTGCAAAAAGATTTGCGACTATCTTACCCAAAATGACACTGGAAGAAAGTCTTGAGGTAACGAAGGTATATTCGGTATCCGGACTTTTGAAAAAAGATACGCCGTTGATAGCTTCAAGACCATTCAGAAGCCCACACCACACAATTTCCGACGTATCTTTAATAGGAGGCGGAAGGATACCAAATCCCGGAGAAGTGAGTCTTGCTCATCTGGGAGTATTGTTCCTCGATGAATTTCCGGAGTTTCAAAAAAAAGCTTTGGAAGTTCTCCGTCAGCCTCTTGAAGACGGGATAGTGAATATATCTAGGGTATATGCTTCACTTACCTATCCTGCGGATTTTATGCTCCTCGCAAGCATGAACCCATGTCCGTGCGGATATCTCGGGGACAGTAAAATAGAATGTACCTGTTCGGATTTTCAAAAAGAAAAATATAAAAATAAGATTTCGGGACCGCTTCTTGACAGGATAGATATACAAGTAAAAGTGCCAAGGCAGGATTATGAAAAGCTGAGGATAAACAGCAAAAAATCCGAAAGCAGCAAAGAAATAAGGAAAAGAGTAAACAAAGCAAGAGAGATACAGCTTGAAAGATATAAAGGAACAAACGTACTTTTCAACTCAATGCTTACACCGAGCATGATAGAAAAATGGTGTAAGATAGGAGAAGAAGAGGAAAAACTGATGAAAATGGCCTTCGATAATTTAAATTTATCGGCGAGAGGATATCATAGGATACTCAAGCTCGCAAGGACTATTGCGGACTTGGATGGATGTGAAAATATAAGTTCTTCACATATTAGTGAAGCTTTACAGTATAGAGGGATGTAATTTTGCATATAATATACTTGTAAATATTATATTTTGTTTATTTTAATTTTACTGAAAGCACCTTTTTAAAAGGTGTTTTTAGTTTACAAAAAAAGAACCTGAGGGCTCTTTTTAAATTGGGATATTTTTAAACTTATAATCATTTCCCGCATAATTGAAAGTAACGGTTATGCTTTTAACATTATCGTTGAAAGGCAGGAATTTTACATTCAATGTTTCCTTATACTTTAAAGGTTCATCGACGGGATAGTCGTCGAAGAAAAATGCGGTAGGCTTATATTCCATACCCATGTTGTCGATGACTTTTAAATTATTGACCTTGTGGTTGCTTATAGGGTTTTTATTTTCATTTTCAACAAGAAAGACTATATAAAACGAACTTTGATTTCCGCTCATCCAGGAGTATGTTATAAAATACTTTTCATTCAATACCCTTTCTATATCAATACTCACTCCCCCTTTCGACAAGCGGTATTTACTCTTTCCATAGTCCTTTTTTAATAGCTCATTTATATTCGGCGGAAGATTATCGCTTATATTGGCTACGCTGAAAGTATTCGTATCAAAAACAAATGTAAATATAAGAAGCCCCATAAAAATAATACTTAATATTATAATAATGATTTTTAAAGATTTATTTTTTTTCATAATAAATATTATGAGAATAAAAGTTTAATATGAAGATAAATTCAAATTAATCCGGTTTGTAAAAATAAAGATAACGAATGATTTAAATATCAAAATAATTCAATATCATCAAAACATAAAAATAACACCTTAAAGGTGTTACTAATTTAGTTTTATCCATGCATCTCCTGAGAGGTGCGACTTTGTCATATGTATCGGGAATTGTGAAACAATCGTTTCAACCCACACACAATATATTAATGCGACTTTATACTTATTCATTCTGCACATAAAGTTTTATTGAAACACTAAAAATCAAATATGAACAGTATCTATTAAATATGTAACTATTCACGACTCAATAACATGCCGCCGCGATGATATGCGAGTGTAACTTTTGCATCCCTTTTAGCAACTGCTTCAG
>NZ_JANJZK010000006.1 GCF_024623185.1 Anaerofustis stercorihominis | reverse complement strand
GCGATTGAACAAGAGTTAAGATTTGCTATCAGAGAAGGCGGAAGAACAGTAGGATCCGGAGTAGTAACAGAAATCATCGAATAGTCGAAGATTAAATAAGAGAATAGAAAAAGGAGCACAAGAAGTGCTCTTTTTTTGTTGTATAATGGAAAGATAAAAGAAGAGGAAATAAGAGAAAAAAATAAAAGAACAAAAGAATAAAAGAATAAAAGAAAATAAGACTCGGGAGGAGTCTTATCTGAGGTTTAGTACTAATTGACTTGAATCTATTGTTTCATCGGTTCTGTATTTAATTGCTTTATTTAAAGTTACTATGACTTCACTTTTGTTTCCTTCTTGATTTTTAGCTTCAATTTTTTTGATGATTTTATTATTTTTATAATCGGAAATCCTTGCTGTTTCCACATTTACATTATCAAACGATATTTTGATTTGTTTTTCATTTTTTGAATAACTTATCGTATGAGTTGGGATTTTATCGGTTTCATCAAAATCCATAATTATTTTGGTATCCCCAATCAAATCGTTTATCCAAATTTTTCTAATTGATGTAGCATCGGTATCTTTTCCGCCTTTAAAAGTTTCATCAGTCATATAATTACTCTTTTCATTTGTTTCATAGTCCTTTACGGGATTAGAACATGCAAAAAAGGTCGGAATTATTAGAAGTGTTAGGCAAATACTTATTAGTTTTTTCATTGTTCCTCCTTACAGTTTATTTATTAATATTTTCTGTAAAAAGGGTTAAAATATGCTTGGTTTATTTTACAATACCTTTTGGATTATAAACGGTTTTAGTAATCACTATACTGTTTTTTCTTCTATACTCCCTGTCAAAATAGTTGAAATAAGCACCTGGGGAAATAACTCCGTTAAGATTTAAAATATCAATCCCTGCTTGTCCGAGTATCGAATCGGCAAATTTAACACAATTGGTATAAAATGTAAAATAATATTTAAAACGTCCTCGTTTGATTTTTCTAAAAGTTATGTTATTTGCTTTTGATAGTTCACTTGCATAATCATCATAATCTTTATTCTTGTTATTGTAATAATCAATAGGTGCAAGCCAATAATAAGAATTAGCCATATGTTCTTTTATTTTGTTTCTGACTTTTTCGATCTGTAAATCGGTAAGCCTTAAACCAAAATCAAAAATTGTTTTTTCATCGTACCAATTACAAAATTTTATATAGTTTTCTTTGCTATTTGCAAAAAATAAAACGCCTTCTCCCATAGAGCCGAAAAGTTTTAACGATGAAAAGTCATAATTTCCGTAAGAAATAACATATCCGTCAAAGAAAAAATCTACGTGTCCAAATGCTCCCGTACCGTCTTTTTTTACATGTATCAATATATCCAAGTTAGGTTCAAGACCTATTTGGTTTTCGCTTAAATTTATTTCTCCATTATTAGTATCTACTTGGTTTATGAAATCATTAACTTTTTTTAGTGTGTTCTTTAAAATATTTGTGGTAAATAAAACCGGAAGTCTAACTGAAAATTTCCTTATAAGTTTATTTGCATAGGATTTAGGTATTTCTTCATCTATAAAGTCGGTAAATATAGTAATTCCGTAAAAAATTAAATATAACCCCGTGAGTTTTGTGATTATAAATGTTTTATCATAAAAATTTGCGGTAATCACGAGAAAAGCAATAACAAAAAATGCAATTGATTTTAATATCATTAAAATTGAAAAAGGTGCTTTAGCCTTTTTATATTGATAAAAAACTATTGCTGATATAGTCCCTAAGCACAATGAGTAGAATACTACAAAAGCAGGGAATATTATAAGTATCAGGTTAGGTTTTATAAATGCAAGAATACCCTGAATAAGTATTACAAAGTCTCCGAGAAGAACAAAATTATTTTTATTATTTTTTTTATTATAAAAAGAATAGAATTTAGATAGAGACGTATAAATCAAAATAGTCCCTACTATCATAGGGAACCATTCTAAAAATATATCTGTGTTGAAAAATATATAAAAACCGAGAGCTTCCAAAGCGATTGAAGATACGAATAAGTTAAATGCCGATATATTTTTCTTAAATTCCATTTCATTCCTCCTGATGTACCATTATATCATGATAAATAAAAACTTCACAGTTTTGATTTAAAATTTTTAATTGTTTTTATATAAAGTTTTTCCTTCTTTTATCGTTTCCAATAACTTGATTTTCTTCAACTCATCAGGATTATCTAATTTTAATGGGTTTTTATCTAAAATAACTAAATCCGCAAGCTTACCTTCTTTTATACTTCCCTTTGTATCCTCTTCAAAATAGGAATAGGCTGCATTTATGGTAACTGCCTTTAATCCTTCCACTATCGTTATTTTCTCATCACTGCTTAGCGGGACTCCATTTTTAGTCGTTCTTGTTGCAGCCGTCCATATACTTTCTAAAATGTCAGGATAAAGTACAGGGGTATCTTCATGGATAGTATAAATTAAATCGTTTTTGATTGCTGTTTTTATCGGAGAAATTTTATAAGCTCTTTCACCTAAATTTTTCAAATGAATATCTCCCCAGTAATATACATGGTCGACAAAAAATGATGGTATCATATTGATCTTTTTCATTCTCTTGATCTGATCTTCTCTTACTGTTTGAGCGTGAATCATAACAGGTCTTATATTCTTCTTAGGATTTAAAGCTTCAAATGATTTTATAAACTGTTCGGCTGCTGCATCTCCGTTGCAGTGAGTAATGATCTGGATATTTTCATTTAAAGCTGTCTTGATAAAATTTTTAACTTCTTCATCTTTATAAATTGGGTAGCCCTTGTATTCCTTATCACCTTCATAAGGTTTGCTTAACCAAGCCGTCTTTCCCTGAGGGGAACCGTCAAGAAATAATTTATATCCTCCTATTTTGTAATGATTTATATAATTTAAGTAATCTTTGTTTTGTTCTAAAATATTTTTGTTGTTTTTTATATCAATATAGCTGACGATGTCTATATCAAGGTTGTTATTTTCTGACATTGTTTTTAATATGCTAAATTCTTTTTCTTTGGTAATTCCGTCCTGTGCGGTGGTAATTCCGTAGCTTAAATAGATATTCTCTGCTTTTTTTATTGCTTCTATTATTTTATCCATAGAGAAGTTATCAAATTTTTTTGAATTATTAGTAAATGCCGTTTCTTCCAAATATCCGTTTGGTTTATTTGTAATATCGGTTCTGCCGATTTTTCCTCCGTCGGGGGCTTTTGTGTTTTCATCTATATTTAATAGTTTTAGTCCTAAAGAGTTTGTAACACCCATATGTCCTGATTTATGTGTTATAAGAACAGGGATTTCATTACTTACTTTATCTAATATTTCTTTTGTAGGATGTTTTCTTTCTTCTAAAAAATTATGGTCATATCCAAAACCTATTAAATAATTATTGCTGTTTAAATTATTTTTTTCTTTAAAGTCTTTTAATATATTTATAATATCATCAAAATTTTTAGCATTTGATAAGTCTGCCGTTAATAAAGTCTGTGCGAGAGCCGTTATATGACTGTGGGAGTCTATAAAAGAAGGCATAAGACATTTCTCTTTTAAGTCTATTACCTTTGTATCGTCGTCTTTTAATTTTATTATGTCATTATAATTACCTATCGCTGATATTTTATTATTATCTATTAATACTGCCTGAGTATATAATTCATCCTCCATTGTAACTATATTTTCGCCGTAATAAATTTTTTTCATATTATCCTCCGTTATTATCTTTATTATAACCCATATTTAATAATATAAATTTTACTTTGATAAAAATATTTATATGTTATTATAAAATAAAAAGGAATTATTAAAATTATGATGAAGGATAAGGAGAAAACAATAGGTAATTTAATAGATAAAGCAAATGTAGCATTTATTGCAAGTGTGGATGAAGATGGCTTTCCAAATATGAAAGCGATGTTGGTTCCGAGGATAAGAAAAGGTATTAAAACTTTTTATTTTACTACAAATACTTCATCTATAAGAGTCAGACAATATCTGAGTAATGACAAGGCTAGTATTTATTTTTATGATAAAAGATTTTATAGAGGAGTTATACTTGTAGGTAATATGGAAGTACTAACAGACAAGGAAAATAAAGAGCTGATATGGCGTGAGGGAGATGAGATGTATTATCCAAAAGGTGTTACCGATGAAGATTATGCGGTCTTAAGATTTAGAGCATTTAAGGGGCGTTATTATAGGAATTTTTCAAGTGAAGATTTTATAGTCGAATAAAAAAAGCACATAAATGTGCTTTTTATTTTATTATTTTTATATATTTACTGTATACATAGCCGCTGTATTTTTTCTTTCCTTTAGTAAAAGAAATCCTGTACCATTTCTTTCCCTTTTTATCTTTTTTATATCCGGTTATTTTTACTTTTTTATTTTTAAAAATTCTTGTTATTTTTTTATATTTTGTTCCTGCATTCTTTCTTATATCTGTTTTTCTTACTTTAATAATACCATTAGCTTTCATTGATACCAATGTCTTTTTAACTGCTTTGGCTTTCAATGTAGGTGAATAACCTCCAAAATATAAAGTTCCATTTAATGTTCTGTAAGCTCTGACTTTATATTTATAGGTTTTATTCTTAGATACTTTTCTATCTTGATATTTATTGGTTTTTAGTGTTTTATAATGTACATATCTCTTTTTCTTTGGTGAATATTTGTATAGTCTATATCCGCTCGCTCCGGTTATTTTAGACCAAGTAAGGTTTATCCTTGACGTAGATGAAGTAGTTACTTTAAATGTAGATATTCTTTTTGGAGCGGTTGTCGCTTTTAATTGTGGAGAAAGCTCGCCGTAAATATACTTGCCGTCATCTATTTTATAACTTTTTATTTTATAATAATAATAAGTTCCAGCTTTTAAACCCAAGTCTGTAAATGATGTAGTAGAATTATTATCTATTTCTTTTATCTGAGTATATTTTTTTGAAGCTGAATTATATCTGTAAATTATATAACCATCTTCATTAACTGTTTTATTCCATGATATCTTGATACTACTATCATTACTGCTTACATGATTTAATTTTAGTGAGGAATACCAAAAGTTCATATCCACTCTTCCTGATATACCGCTTACTTTTCCGTCAGAAGAGTACTGCCAAAAGTTATAATCTCCGTCATAAGATGTACTCGTATTGTAATGTGCAAGCCATACAGGATATTTTGCGTCTATTGTGTTTTTGTTTAGACTATTGTTTAACATGCTGTAGTTAGCATATAACATAGGGGTATATCCTGCAGCTTTTATTGTATTTAAAAATTCCATGCATATGTTTGTTGCAGCGGTCTTGGATAGTTTTGCTTTGGTAAGTCTGCCGGAAGAACCTCCTGAGTATTCGTAATCCATTACTACGGGAAGATCCATTTTATATCCTTTTATTTTCTTTAAAGTATAATTTGCCTCCTGCCTTGCTTCTGCTTTTGTTATGGCTTGTGAGAAGAAGTAAACACCTACTTTGAGACCGGCTGCTTTTGCACCGTTTATATATTTTACAAACATGCTGTCATCAAAAATAGTTCCGCTTTTACCGTAACCTCTTGCCGCAACTCTTATAAATACGTACTTTATACCTGCATTTTTTACTTTGGTCCAGTTTATATTGTTATTCCAAACAGATACATCGATACCATTTGCAATAACACTGCCGTCGAACTTGCTGTTATGAGTGTAGGTTTTACCTGTGAACTTACTTTTAGTTTTCGTGCTCATTGTACTTTTCATAGAACCACCGCCGTAAAAATCGCTTGAAATATCGCCTTTAGCCCTGAATTGTTCGGGGTCATCGACTGCTGTTTTTACTGTTTTTGTACTATTATCAGTATTATTTTCTTTTGCAGCAACGGGAGTAATTGTTATACTAATAATAAACATCAATGATAAGATAAATGATATTGTTTTTTTCATATTTCCTCACTTTAATCCAAATAATTTGTAATTTCTATATTATATATGATAAGTATAGCATAATATCTTATTAAGTGTGCGATATAAAAGCAATTTTAATATAATATGTTCTGATTTTAATTGTTATAAGACATAAATATTTATAATAATAGCGTAAAATCATATATTATGATTTTATAATCCTCTCATATATTCTTCTTTGATATATTCTTTTCCTTTAAGTGCATTATTCAATTTATCAATAAGTTCTTTTTTATCCTGATTTAAAGTTCCTTTTAAATTTAAATAATTAGAAGCATGGTTTGCTCTGAATACGGCATTGTCACAGTTTAAATTTTCAATGAGCAATTTTGTTTCTTTTAAAATATCATAGGGATCCATTAATTTAAATGTACCTTTTTTTATTTCTTCCTCTAAAGGTACGCCCTGTTCTATCATAAGTGTAAGTAGACCGATATATTCGGGGTTCATTCTTGATAAAGTTTTTCCTGTTTCTACCGCGTGTTCTTCCCATAATTCATTTCCTCCGAGACCTGAAATAGCCGTTACAGAAAGGTTTATATTCGCATTATGAATTTTATTCGACGCTTCGATCATTTCTTTTGATGTGACGCCTTTTTTAACTCTTTTAAGTATTTTATCACTTCCCGATTCAAGACCTAGATAAACCATTGTTAATCCTTTTTTTCTAAGGTTTATTAATTCTTCTTCTGATTTTAAGAGTATACTTTTTGCCGACGCATAACATGTAACTCTTTTACATTCAGGAAAATACTTTTTTATAAAATCTAATATTGTAGCGAGCATATCATATTTGCATATGAGTGCATCTCCGTCAGCTAAAAATATTTTATCGATATTCTTATATAACTCTCTTGCCTCTTTAAAATCTGCTAAAATTTCATCTAGATATCTGATATGAAAATTTTTATCTTTATACATACTACAGAATGTGCAACCATTTTGACTGCATCCCAATGTTACCTGTACAATCAAACTTCTTGCTTCGCTGGGCGGTCTGTATACTGTTCCTTGATAATGCATATGTCCTCCTTTATATCTATAAAAAAGAAAGTGAGAAAACACTTTCTTTTAGTAATATATTTCTTCTTTTGTTTTTTTCTCTGTTTTTTCGCCCATCAACTCTTTTAAGATTGCAAACCCGAAATCAATGGTTGCGGCGGCACTTCTTCCGGTAATAATTTTTCCGTCTGTAACCACATACTCATCTATATAAGTTCCCCCAAAATCTTCGTTCATTGAAGTAAAACAGGTATAATTTTTGTTTTTTAGGTATCCCGCTCTTCCGAGTATTGTAGGACCTGCACAGATTGCACATATATATTTATCTTTTTTACTGAAGGACTTGATTAAATCTTGTACTTTTGTGTTTGCTTCTATGGCTACATACTCCGGACCTCCGGGAAGTATCAATGCTTCATAGTCTTCCTCTTTTATTTTTGAGAATGGTTTTAAATTTGTGCATGTAATCCCAAATCTGCCGGTTGCATCTTTATCGAGAAGTGAATAAACATCCACATCTACATTACCTCTTCTTAAAATCGCAAATGTTCCTATAGCTTCGATTTCTTCAAAGCCGTCTGTTATGATCATACAAACTTTCATATTTATTCTCCTTTATATAAACTTATTTATTATTTATGTTATTTATATATTATAACACTTATTTAAGTTTTAATATAATAGAAGTTAAAGTTTCATTGAATGTTATTAATTAAAATTACTAATTATCTTTGAAATGATATTATCTTTTGAGTAATGGAGGTAGGAGATTATTATATTTTATCGCTATAAATATCTTTTAATAAGATTAATTATTTAAATTCGCATTTATTTTATTATTGTTTTCTATTGCGATTTTTATAAGTATTAAAGTTTTTTATTGTTTATCATTTATATGTAAGTTGTGTTATAAATACTCAGGTGATGAATATATAAGGATTGAAAGGTATGGAATTGATTTAAGACTTAATGGTTTGAAATTTATTTATTCTATTCTTTTATTAATAGTTTTCAATACTTTATATGTTGGAAATAAAAAAGAAAGTCATTAGACTTTCTTTTAAACATTAATAACTTTGATTTGCTCTTTTATTTTTATAATTTCCGTTTGTTCTTTTTTTGTTTCTGTTTGCATTCTTATTCGATGAATTTCTTCTGTTATTTTCATAAAATATTAAATCGTCTTTTAAAGATTTATTTCCATATGACTTTTGTTTTTTTCTTCTGGAATTGTTTTTGTTACCGTCATTATATCTTTTTGTTTCTTTGTTTATAGTAATATCTTCGATTTTTACGATGTTTTCTTTTGTTTTGCCGAAGTATAAATTTAATGCAGCATTTGCAATTTGATTTTCTGTATATCCTAATTTTTTTAATTCTAATATCATTTCATCATGTGAATTATTTTCTCTTTTAAGTGCGCTTATTATAACCGACATATTGTCTTTTGAGTTCTTTGAATTGATATCATTTTTTGTCGGTATATCTAATTTCTTTATTTTAGAGTTCGTCTCTTTTAAAATCATCTTAAGGTCTGTAACTTGCTTTTTGTTATTCGTCATTGTAATCGATGTTCCGCTTTTGCCGCCTCTTGCAGTCCTTCCTATCCTATGGATATAGTATTCGGAATTCTGAGGTATGTCATAGTTTATAACATATTCAACGTCCTTTACATCAATCCCTCTTGCGGCAACGTCTGTTGCAACCAGTATAGGAGTCTTTGCATTCTTAAAATTAGTCATTACTCTGCTTCTTTCGTTTTGCCTTATATCTCCGTGAAGACATTCCGCACTGAATCCGTTTTTACGAAGGAATTTTGTAAGGTCGTCTACCATACGCTTCGTGTTACAGAAAATTATTGTTAATTTTGAACCGTAGTAGTGAAGAAGAAGGTTTAACACTTCCTTTTTCTTACCTTTAGGTACATCTATATAATTTTGAGCTATTTTGTTTACCGTAACTTGTTCTTTATCGATTTGAATAAGTAATGGTTTTTTTAGGAAAGTATCTATTATATTCATTATTGCCGGCGGCATTGTTGCAGAGAACAGTACTGTCTGTCTGGTGTCCGGTGCTGTTTTTAAAATCGTATCTATATCTTCTTTAAAGCCCATACTTAGCATTTCGTCGGCTTCGTCAAGTACGACCATTTTTATGTTTTGAAGTTTTAAAGTACGTCTTTTAAGATGATCTTTGATTCTGCCCGGAGTACCTATTACGATATGTGCTTTTTTTAGTTTGGAAATCTGTCTTTCCATTGATACTCCGCCGTAAATATCTACTACTTTTATATCGGGCATATATTTAATAAGTTTCTTTATTTCTGCATATCCCTGCTGAGCAAGTTCTCTTGTAGGACAAATTATCAACACCTGTGCCGTTGGTTTTTCCTGCTCTAGGTCTATTTTTTCGATTGCGGGAATTGCAAAAGCTATCGTTTTTCCCGTTCCTGTCTGTGATTTTCCTATAACATCAACGCCGCTTCTTATTGCGGGTATTGCTTTATTTTGGATATCTGTGGGATTTTCAAATCCCATTTCATCTAATACTCGATTTATATCTAAGTTTATTTCGAGATCAGAAAATTTAGTTTTGTTCATTTATTTCCTCCTGTACACTTACCTGCAAATAAAAAACGAGGTACACTCCTCGTTTAATTTTATATTATTATATAAATTGCAATACGCGTAAATGTTTATTCAGTATATCACAAAAGTAATAAAAAAGCAACTTACTTTTATTTTTATATTTTAATATTTAATTCAAATGTAACTTTTACATCTTTGTTGTTTCTCAATAAGTTTATCAGCTTATCTTTATCCTCTATATAACCAAGCCTCGTATATTTATAAAATGTCTCAAAATCTTCATAAAATATCACAATGCAGTCATTTCCATAAAGCATTATATCCCCGCTTTTTATATCGTTTATTTCTTCTTTATTTTGTGTAAGATGTGAAGACATATAATAATATTTTTCGTTGTCGTTCATATCCTTCATATTGATTGTTATAGGGAATTGTTTTATGAGTTCTAATGTTGTTTTATTTGTATACAGTTTTGCGGCAAAAGAGTCACTGCTTATAATGATATCAACAGGTATCAATTCTTCATTATAATCGGGAGTATTCTCTTTTGCTAAGTTTTTCGATAAAGAAGAAGATGTTTTTATTGTATTATCTTTGTTTAGATTGTAATCATAACTTCTGCAAGCTGTAAATGATAAAGATATTAATATTATAATCAATAAAGAGATTGATTTTTTAATTTTATCCATAATAATATGTACCATTAAACATTTTTACCCATATCATATGCGGCTTTTAGAATATCGGGTTGAGCCTTTATACTTGCGGCATCGTCTGACCCCGTACCTTTAATAACGCCTTTTAACTTAGCTTTATCAAAACAGTCTATCCAGCCTTTAAGTCCTTTTAATGCACCGTCCATTGAACTTTCATTTGTATCAGCCGAAGTAGCTAGAAGATATATATCTGTGAATGAATAATCTGACGGAAACATAGGATTGGTCCTGTCGAGCAGTACTTTCATTTGTCCTGCCATTTCATAAAAATATATCGGTGTTGCAAAAACAATTACATCTATATTTAGCATTTTATCTATTATTTCATTTACATCATCATTGAATATACATTTTTGAGTTTTCTGACATGATAAACAGCCTATACAAAAATTTATTTCTTTATCTTTTAAATTTATTATTTCAACTTCATTTCCTGCTTCAACAGCTCCTTTTTTAAATTTCTCTGCTAATATTTCTGAGTTACTGTTTTTTCTGAGGCTAGTTGAAATTATCAAAACTTTTTTATTCATATTTATTCTCCTTTTTACTTTCTATCTATACTTTTAATGACTTTTGCGGGAACTCCTCCCGCTATAACATTTGGAGGTACGTCTTTTGTGACTACCGCTCCTGCGGCTATTATCGAATTATCTCCTATTGTTACCCCCGGAACTACAGTAGCATTTGCTCCTATCCATACATTTTTCCCTATTACTACTTTAGACGGATGGGTGGTGCTTCTTTCTTTTGGGTCAAAATCGTGGTTCAGAGTTGCTATTACTACATTATGACCTATAAAAGCTCCGTCACCGATTGTGATACCTCCTTGATCCTGAAAACAGCACCCCGAGTTTATAAATACATTTTTACCTATAGTTATATTTTTACCGCAGTCGGTATAGAAGGGAGGGAACAAACCAAAACTATCGTGTATAGATTTTCCCGTCAGCTTTGAAAAAAGTTCGCATATTTCTTTAGGATTATTATAGGAATTGTTCAGCTTTGTTGTTATTTTCATGGCTTCGTTACTAAGCTTTACCATGTATTCATGTGTTTTAGAATTTTTGGGTATCGGCAGTCCGTCATTTACGTGTTTCAGAAATTGATTTATATTCATATTTTTATCTCCGATTAATTATCTAACGATATGATTTTCTGAAAATTTCTGCGCAGTCTTCATGAGTCATTTCGCATGGATTAGCAAGGAACAATCCTCCCATGGTTTCCCTCGCATTTTTAGCAAGCGTATCAGCTTCATCTATTGTAAATCCATATTTACTCATTTTAAGGTTTTCTACACCGCATTTCTTTTGCAGTTCATATAAAGCGGTAAGAAAATATTCGGGGTTATCGGCGTTTTTTATACCCATTGCTTTTGCCATTTTAATGAACTGATCATCGCAGGTATGCTTTTCAATAAAGAATTTATAAAATTCGTTTGAAATCATTATAAGTCCCGCACCATGAGGCAGATTACTGTGATAAGCACTCATTGCATGTTCCATTGAATGTTTTGCCGTAGTGCTTGTAAGCTGCATTGTGACTCCCGCCATTGTGCTTGCGTAAGCAACTCTTTCTCTCGCTTCGAGATTGCTTCCGTCTGTTACAGCCAAAGGAAGATACTTAGCTATATTTTCGATAGCGGATAATGCTATTGTTTCGCTTAGGATATTCACTCCTTTGCTTATCATTACTTCGGTATTGTGAAACAGTGCATCAAATCCCTGGTATGCGGTGTATTTTTTAGGCACTGTAAGCATCAATGTAGGGTCAACTATGGAAAGGACAGGATTTAATTCCGGTACTCCTCCGAAACCTATTTTCTCATTTGTTTCCTTATTGCTTATGACGCCCCAGCAGTTTATTTCAGAGCCTGTGCCGGATGTGGTTGCTATCGTTACGATTGGTAGAGGTTTATTTATAAGAGGTTTGGCTTTTCCCGTGCCTCCTACGACATAGTCCCATAGATCCCCGGGATTTGTAGCCATTGCCGCAACTGCTACGGAGGAGTCTAGTACCGCTCCTCCTCCGAGAGCTAATATAAAATCACAGTTATTTTCTTTTGCTGTTTTTGCCGCTTCCATAACTACTTCTTTGGATGGGTTTTCGTGGATATTCGCACATAATGTGTATTCCACACCTGCTTTATTCAGTTGTTTCTGAACCTTATCCAGCGTTCCGTTTTCTATTGTCGATTTTCCGTTTGATATAAGCAATAAAGCTTTTTTACCTGGTAAATTTTGTTTCCCGAGTTCGTTTAGCGTTCCCGCTCCGAATAATAAATTTGTTGATGTAAATAGATTAAAATTCATGTTCATAATAAAATCTCCTAAATGTTCTTTTTAATATTTTTGTTTCTTCATCTTATAAATCAAATAGTCTAGGCAATCGATCATATTGTAACTATCATGTATTTGATTTATCAGTGAAGTCCTGTGCAGAGAAAGAAGCTTAAGTTGTTCTTGTCGGTTATAACTTTTTTCAAGTCTTAAATACTTTGTTATGAAATCATCATCACAGCCTGCGTCTTTTAAATTTTGAATGATGTCAAGTTTTTTATTCATAATCATGCCTCCTTCTTAATTAAATTATATGCATGCGATTTAAAATAGCAAATACTTATATTGAATGGCTTATCATAGTTGACAAGCATGGTAATAGGCTATAAAATGTTAAAAAGGATAAGGAGATGATAATATGGAATTGAGAGTACTTCGTTATTTTTTGGCTGTTGCCAGAGAAGAGAATATCACTGCTGCGGCTGGGGTCTTACATATAACTCAGCCGACCCTTTCAAAGCAGCTTATGGATCTTGAAAATGAACTCGGTAAACAATTATTTATAAGAGGGAAGAGAAAAATCACTTTGACTGAAGAGGGAATGTTTCTTAGAAAACGGGCTCAGGAGATAGTTGAACTTGCGGATAAAACTCAGTCGGAGTTTTTGTCAAATGAAGAAATGATAAGCGGAGATATTTATATAGGCGGGGGAGAGACTGATGCTATGAGGATAGTAGCTAAGACCGCAAAAGAATTACAGAAAATTTATCCGGGTATCAAATATCATCTCTACAGCGGAAATGCACAGGACGTGACCGAGCGACTTGATAAAGGATTATTGGATTTCGGTATTTTAATAGGTTCTTCAAATTTAAACAAATATGATTATCTCAAGCTTCCCGTTACGGATACCTGGGGACTTTTGATGAAAAAAGATAGTCCGCTGGCAGAAAAAGATATAATAAGTTCAGAGGATTTAAAAGGTATTCCTTTGATAGTTTCCATACAAGCACTGAAAAACAATGAATTATCCGGCTGGAGCGGATATAATTTTGAGGATTTGAATATCGTTGCGACTTATAATTTAGTTTATAATGCTTCATTGATGGTGGATGAGGGACTTGGGTACGTTCTTACTTTGGATAAGCTTGTGAATACTGCAGGTAAAAGTAACTTTTGTTTTATTCCCCTAAAACCTAAGTTGGAAGCAAATCTTTATATCGTTTGGAAAAAGTATCAGGTCTTTTCAAAAGCTACCGAGAAATTTATTGACGTGTTGCAGAGTTTATTGTAATTAAACATTAATAAATTTAAAACCGATCTGTTTGATCGGTTTTTAGTTATTGTCTTTTATATCATGTTTCAAAAAAACTTCTGTTATATTTTCTAAATCAGTGCTTTTTATTTTTATCGGTTCATTGATGTTGATTTGTTTATTATTTTTGTCATGTAAATATACTATATTAAAATTATCCTCTGACATGGAAACAGAATAACAGCTTATCCATTTGTATTTTATGATTTGAGATTTTAAGATAATACCATTTTCATATAATCCTATGTTTAGATATCTATTTTGTAAGACTGAGCTTATATATATCCCGCTTACAATAGAACATAAAATAGAAAAAAGCCAGGAGGGGATAAGTGTATTATGATTATAGAAACTGATTATAAATACGCATGCGAGACCTCCGAAAAGAGCTAATAGAATAAGCCATAAATCTTTCTTTGTATTATTATTTAATTCCTTTATTTTAAACTCCAATTCTCCATAGGAATTTAAACTTTTATTTATAAGTTTTTGTCTTACATATATCGTTATAAAAGTCAATATAACGTATAGGATAATATCGGTTACCATTTTATTCTCCTAAATTTTATTTACAGCGAAGAGTATATTACATCTTCGCCGTAAGTTTATTTTTCGCATTCAAATATAATACCGCCGCGATTGTTAAACTCCTGTGAGTCGAATACTTTTGGATTATATAATCTGAGTTCCTTTGTTTCACCCTTTTTAAATTTATTAAAACTGTCCATTAAATACTCATATTGATGAGGAACTCTTTCCATTGAAATCCCTGCCATATGAGGAGTTAATAATAATTTATCCATAGGTATTTTATATGCTCTGCTGTCTTTATTCAAAGGTTCTGATGTAAATACATCCAAAGCCGCACCTTTAATTATATTGTTGTCCAAAGCATCAAAGATTGCTTCTTCATTCGCAAGTTTCGATCTTCCTGTGTTTATAAGATAAGCGGTAGGTTTCATCAATTCTATTTCTTTTTTACCTATCATACCTTCCGTCTCAGGCGTTACTCTCGCAAGTAATGTGACATAATCTCCCGCTTTCATTGCGTCTTTAAGAGACATCATCGTAACATTTAATTCATCTGCTTGTTTTTTTGTCACATATGGGTCATAAGCAACTACATTCATACCTATACCGTTAGCAAGTTTTGCAAGCTCTCTTCCGTTTCTTCCAAGTCCGATAATTGAAAGTGTTTTTCTGTATAGCTCTGTTTGTGAAAATAAGTCTTCTGTCATATTGGTAGAGGTCCAGCCTTCATTTCTCATTCGGTTGGTGAGTCTTACAAAATTGCATGCAAGATTAAACATTAAAGTCATGTTTAATTCCGCAACACTATGTACACATCTTCCTCCCGCAAACAAAACCGGTATTCCGTATTTTGTACATACATCTATATCAATATTTTCTTCCGGACCGTCTCTTACGCTTAAAATCATTTTTAGGTCGGGACAGTTCTTTATTATCTCTTCATCGACAGGATCGTATCCATTGATGAAAATGTCTTTATCCTTTAAAACTTCTATTAGATTTATACCTCTGAGTAATCCGTCGGGGTATACCGCACCTGTATTTAAACTGGCTCTTTCGAGTTTGAAATTTTGTGAGAATATTTCTTCCCATTTTTCATCATATTCACCTGTCCATAAGGCTTTTAACATTATTCTTTAACCTCCGTTGTTATTTTTACTGCTATAAGAAAATGTTATTTGAATTTCAGGTATTTACTTATTATATATTGATTTACTATAATATTTCCGATTATCATACCTGATATATAATAAATAATGCCTATTGTAGGATTTAAATATAATATTATAAATGGAGCTGTTACCG
Source organism: Anaerofustis stercorihominis (assembly GCF_024623185.1). Classification (GTDB taxonomy): domain Bacteria; phylum Bacillota; class Clostridia; order Eubacteriales; family Anaerofustaceae; genus Anaerofustis. Next base: position 108,619 of record NZ_JANJZK010000006.1, on the reverse strand, counting down.
ATAAGATTATGTTCATCACTCCGTAGACCATATTGATAAATGAAATATTTATTACCTTTATTTTATAAAGTTTATATTTGCTGTTTAATACATGAACCATGGCTTTATCGGATTTCTTATTATTACTGTAATAAGTTTTTCTATAAATAGCTATTATATTTAAAATAGTGATTATTGAAAATACTATCAAAATCAGAGTTTTATCACTTATTGAATTTAACATTTTCTTATACCTTCTTTTTATAATTTTTATGCTTTATTTGTACTGCCGAACAAATCTATATAATATTCAAGCATATCCGAATAACCTGCGTAATATGCAGGCAGAGGATACATGAGTTTTGTGAGCATATCATCAGAATCTTTTAGATATCCTTTACTTATATATTCACGCCCTTTTTTAAGTAAGTCACTGCATATATTTACTTTGCATATACCTTCTTTGCATGCACGAGCCAGATTATCATCTCCGGAACCGCTTCCTCCGTGTATTACTAGGGGGACGTTAACGGTTCTTCTAAGTTCCTTTAACAATTCAAAGTCAATGCCAGGTTCAAAACCTTTGGGGTATAGCCCATGTACTGTACCGATAGCTACAGCCAGACAGTCTACGTTTGTCCTTTCAACGTATTCTACCGCTTCGTCGACCTTTGTAAATGTAGCTTTTTTATCTTCTTCGGTGATGATTGTATTACTTCCGAGCATTCCTTCTGAATCCGAACCTATATTGGTTCCCACATGCCCTAGTTCGGCTTCTACAGAACATCCCAATGTATGAGCGATTTTAACTATTTCCGATACTTCTTTTATATTATCTTCGAACTTAAGCATTGAGCGGTCGACCATAACGGAAGTAAAATCCATCTTTAACGATTTTATTATTTGTTCATATTCTCCTCCGTGATCGAGATTTATCGCTACAGGGACTTCTGATTGTTTTGCTTTTTTGTTTGCGTAACCTACAAATGTTGTTAAATCATCATTAGTCTCAAAAGTAACGTTTAATATGATTGGCGAGTTTTTCTTTTCTGCGGTTCTGATTGCAATATCAATAGTCTTGTAATCCAGTACATTCGGTGCAGCGACTGCGTAATGCTCTTCTCTGGCTCTATCCAAAATTGGTTTCATTGTGTATAACATATCCTATATCCTTTCTGCTTTGGTAAATCCTTTTCTTTCTTTTTCTAAAGATTGTTTTAGTGTTTCCATTCGGCTTTCTTTTGTCTTCATTTTTTCTTTGTATTCTAGAATTTCTTTTGCCAAAGCACCTGACAGAAAAGTTTTTAGAGACTCTTCTATATTCTTTTGACTCTCGCTTTTGTTCTTTACCGAGTGAAGAAGGGTATATACTTTGCCGAAATAATATATTGTATAGTCAAGACCTTTTTTATCAAGTACATAATGTATCCCTGACTGAGCCCCGCTTTCTTCGGCGCATTCGAATTGTTCCTGTAATATCATAACAAGAGTATCTGCATATTCTTTATCCCATTTTCTTTTTAACTTTGTACTTATTAACATGCAAAGCGAAAAACCTGCTATTAAGCTTATAAGAGTAAGTATTATATATTTTCCCATTTTAAATCATCGACCTTTCTGTCATTTCTTTGTTTATTTTTTATCCGAATAATCCTAAAACACCGAGAATTATGCAAATAACTATAATTCCTATCATTATTTTTGCAATATGTATTTTCTTTTTCTTAAAAAGATAATATATTATAAATACGGGGGCTAAACCTGAAATGCCCGGAAGAAGTGAATCGACTAATTCGTGAAGGGATTGTTTTCCAATGGTGACTGCAGTTACAAAATTGACATTTCCTGCAGTCAATGCTCCCATTATGCACATTGCAACCACAGCCGATACGGTGAGTACTTTTTGTGCCAGCTTGGATGATGTGAGTTTTGATACCGCTTCTCTACCGGAATAATATCCCGAGAAACAAGTAAGCCAAGATAATAAATATCTGGAAAATCCTATCCCGAGCCAAGATATCGGTACGGCAAGGAAGTTTCCCGCCATTGCAAGAGGCTGTGCATATCCTATGGTTATTACCCAAAATACAGTTTGAACTATAGTATCTCCAAATCCAGCAAGCGGTCCCATCAAGCCTGTTTTGACTGCCCTAATCAGGTCTGGAGAAATAGTTGAGTCGCCGTTTTCATAAAGGTCATTTGCCCTTTGTTCTTCCATTGAAATTATAAGTCCGTTTATACATCCGCCCCATGCATAATCCGTCATGTAAAAATCCATATGTCTGGTCAAGGCTTCTGCCAAATCATCTTTATTTTTATAAAACTTATGTAGTATATATCCCATTGCGGAAGAGAATGATAATCCGCCTTTTCTTGTATTTCCCTGTGTGTGGGCGATACCGTCCATAAATATGAGCTGCTCCATAAATAAGTCAAATTTAGTTATTTTATCCGGAGCTTTTCTTTCAATATTATTATTTTCTGACATATTTAATTACCTCCTATCAAAGTTTCGGAATCGTTCATGCCTTCTCTGTTAAGCATGTATATAAATCCTAAAATAAGTCCTATGATACCTATGACAATAGTCGATAGCCCTGCGAATTTTACGAGATAAAATCCTACGAAGAAATATGGTAAGAATTTCATTTTACCTATTAATGCAAGGAACATAGCAAATCCTACCGCAGGCATCAATCCGGCTGCTGCACCGAATCCCAGCATGACGCTTTCGGGGATTTTGTTTATTATCAAACTTGTGGCAGCTGTTCCCGCGTAAACTCCCATGAATGCGACTACGAATTTAAAAGCTGTATTCAGTACTGCGGGCAGCACATGACTTACATATAACAGTTTCTTCCAATTCCCTTCTGCTGCTGCTTTGTCTCCCAAAGGTACATATACGAGATCAAATAAACCGATTATATTGATTTGTCCCAGGAAGTTTGCGATTACCGCTACCGGAGCTGCAATTGCTACCGCTGCAGTGATATCAAGTCCGTAGCTTATAACTAACGGGATTACCAGTGTAGCGGAATACCATAGATCTACTGTTGTAATACCTCCAATAATGACAGGAGTCATATTTATCGTTTGTATAGTTGCACCTATTATGAGTCCCTGTTTCCAATCACCCAGCACGGCTCCGATAAGCCATGAGAAAGTAAACGGAGTGACCATTGTTGTAATCATGCCAATAGGAGGAAGTCCGCCGTTACCATGAAACAATGCGTAAATCAGAGATATCAAAACTACTTGTATTAATGTGATTTCCATTTTATGTTTTCCTTTCTATTAAAATTTTCCTTTTATTCCATCTTCAAATGAAACGGGTTCAAATTGCGGTGAATACTGCATATTGACTTTTACGCTGTAATCTTTTTCCAGTTTTCTAACTAAATCCACATCTTCTTTGCTAAGGCAGAGAGACTGGTCTATCCTTTCTCTTCCTTTTTTGGGGTTTGTCCATCCAAGCTGAAGGGACGTATAATCAAGACCTTTTTCATAAGCTTTAAAAGCATCCTCAACGGATTTAAATATCAAGAGTATCCGTCCTTCCGCCAGACCTTTTTCTTTCCAAGATGATACCGCGTTATCTATAGTTAGTATATCTGCATTTAATCCCGATGCACCGGCTGCACTTGATTTCATAATGCTTTTTACAAAATCATCATTTGCGGTAATATCGTCGACTGCTATTATGGTATCCGCATTGACGTTTGGTGCCCATGTTACGCAGATAACTCCGTGTATCAATCTTTCATCGACCCTTACTAAAACTAGTTCTCCCATTTTAATTTCCTCCTTTTTGATTTTTGTTCATTGTTACAACGGTTTCTAAATTTTGAATACCTTTTACTGCCGATTCTATAGCATACTGTGCCGTACTGTTTAAATCCTGCCCCTGTGACCTTGCTTCTATTGCCGCAAATAACATCGGAAGGTTTAGTCCCGTGACTATTTTTACATTTTTTGAAGTCAGTAATTTTCCTGATTGATTACAGGGACTTCCTCCGAGTAAGTCTGCAAATATCAACACACCGTCTCCGTTATCCATTTCATCAACGGTTTTAGCTATTAAAGGAGCAAATGCATTTATATCATCGGTTACATTTAAAGACAGAGCTTTTACTTTATCCTGTTCTCCCATTATGCAGTTCATTGCATCTTTAACGCCTTTACTTAAGTTGCTGTGCGAAGCGAGTATAATTCCTATCATTATTACACCATCCTTTCTGTAAAATTTATGCTTCATATAATATATAAGCAAATGTCGTGCCAAGTTTATGTGTATAAAAATAAATAAAAAATAAGAGGCAAATCCTTTTATTTAGCCTCTTATTTTAAAGTTGTATGTTTTTTTATATGATTATACAGATGATGACTATTTTTTATACACATTAAGATTTTAATTGTTTTACCTGGTAATGTGTATAATTCTATATTTTTAAATTATAATGGACATCAAACATTTCTATTATCGCTTCATATTCACTCGGATACATAATAAATCCAAATTCCTGATAAACAGGTTTGAAATATTCTTCCAATTTATTTAGAGTTTCTTTTCTGTTATTATAATAATAGTTTAGATTTTTACCGGGCATTGGTTCCTTTTTTATCGCTCTTTCCACCATAAATGCACAGTGCATTATGAATTTATATTCAAACATTTTATCTTCACTAAGTCCTAAATCATTCCATATATTAAGTAGGACGGATTTTAAAGAATTATAAATTTTAGTTGGATTTATAAAAGTCAACATTTCATCAAGGACTTTAATGAATTTTTTTTCTTCACTGTTCATTAATGTATCATTATATTTATTGATATTTGTTTTGTTGTATATTACATCATCATCTATCAGTTCATTATAAAAATCAGCTAATTTTACATTGGAACTGTATGCTCTTCTCGTAATTTCCAATGCCATAAGAGTCGTTACGTTTGGGATTGCTATTGTAGGTATTCCGGTCTCTTCGGTGATCAATGTATCAAAGTCGCATAAAGAACCCATATCCGTAAGTAGTATCACTCCTTTTCCCTTATCTATTTCTCTTACTAAATCGATTGCTTTATTCAATATACTTTCCACCTTTTCATTAAGAGGAACATCCAAAGCATAAAGACCTTCTATATCTAAAAGGGTATTTACCACTTCTGCAATGGAACTTGCAACATTGCTTCCGTGAGCTACACACAAAACTCCTATTCTGTTTCCCATATCCATATCATTCATCGTATGAAGAAGCATCGTTACAAACATGATCTCATTTGAAGAAATTTCTATATCCAGTTCTTTTGAAAGTATTTCGATTATCTTTTGAGCTGCATAATAATCAATGGGGTAGAGCTGTTCTACAGACTTTATCAAATTATTGTTTACGGAGTATTTACCGCTTTTTATTCTTTCAATCAAATTATTTATATGTAAGGATAACGCACATACTATCCTTTTATTGTTTTCCTGGTTATTATATATGGTTTTAACGGAATCTATGGCGTCAATGACAGCTTCAATAATTCTTTCATCGACTATTCTTGCAAGCAGTTCTCCGTATTCGGGGAGCTGCTTGCTTCTGATTTTTTCCTGCATGGATAAAAAATAACTCTTTAAATCATCTTCGACTTTTTTTCTGACATGATCGTTTTCTTCATTTTTAAGTGATAATTCATAATAGTCTTCGATGATTTTGCTGTAGTATTTATTTTCATGTTCAAATTTATTCATTTGACTTAAAAGATACTTGCTTTCGTTGACTTCGCTGTAATCGAAAATAATCGTATCATCAAGGACAATTTCTGCATAGTTGTTGCTTTCGTGGTCTGTATTTATAAGCCCCAGCTTCATGTTGTTGGGGATATCGTTCCACTTTATTTTTATATCACTTTGTGAATTTGTGACGCAGGAGAAATAACCCTTTGCACAAATGAGCTGGATATCGCTTTTTAAACCACCTATATTTAACGGGCAGTCGTAATTTAAACAGCTTTTTAAAATCTTTTTACTGACTTTGATCTTTCTTTTTGTTTTTGCCGATTCGACATAAAAAAATTTAAATATCAATTCCAATCTTTCCTGCATATTGTATTTACTGATGTCCGGTAATTCTATGGTTATAGGAATACGCCTTATGAAAGTATTGAGAAGTTGAGAGTTTTTTCTTTCGGTAGTTGCTGCAATTATCATTAAATTTGCTTTTCTTGTAGTATCCGTTTCACCGACTCTTCTGTATATCCCTTTATCCATTAGGGTAAACAGCATTTCCTGTCCCTCTTTTGGAAGTCTGTGGACTTCGTCTAAGAACAATATCCCGCCGTTGGCTTTGTCAACTAATCCGGTACGTTCTGTATCTGCACCTGTATAGGCTCCTTTTATATTTCCGAACAGCTGAGAAACCAACAGCTGAGGATTGTCGGAGTAATCCGCACAGTTAAAAACAACGAATTTTGTGTCTTCGTAAAACATCCCTATCGCCATTCCATAGTTATACATAGCCTCCGCAAAAGTGCTTTTTCCGCAGCCTGTCGAACCTATGAGCATCGTATTAAGTCCCAGAGGAGGATAGGTAACAGCAGCTTTAGCCAATGAAACCTGATTTTTAAGCGTATCGTTAAATCCCACTATATTTTTAAAGACATCATACACTTTTTCATTTTTATTTTTTTCCTTTATTATATTAATATTATCATTTAAAGCACTTAATATTGACTCTTTATCATATACACATTCATTTAAACTCTTATTGAAAATTTCTTCCAGCTTTATTTTATGAAAAAATAATATAGGTTTACCTGTTACCTTAATTAATATTTCATCTTCGACCAAATCATTAAGGCACTTGCTGACATTGGTCCTTTGCATGTTCAAATCATTTGCGATGGAAATGGTAGTATGATAACTTTGATCAAAATCTTCACTGTTAAGAAAATCGTCCTTTGATAAACCGGATGTTCGTTTTTCTACTTCGTTTAATATGAGTTGGGCTTTATTATTTTTCATCTTTTTCTCCCTATTATCAGTTAATAAAAAGTGTATTATTTGTAATGTGTATAATCGCATTCTATGCTACCTTTATAGCATAAAAATAATTAATATTCAACTTTTGTTTGGATTGGGGAGAGTATAGATTTATGATGTTATGACGATGCAATAACTAGTACATATTAATTATACATAGTTTTGAATTCTAATATATTTTAATTTCTGCTGAGTTTTAATTAAATAAATTTATTTGAAATAAAATAATATTGATTAAATATTTGATATATAAATAATAAAGAGCCCATCATAATATTTAAAGATAGGCTCTTTTGTCGAACACGTTTTATTTAACTATTCTAATTATCATTTTTTATGTTATGTATTTGTTTTAAATCAAGCTGAGTACATTTTATTATGAATATAGTAAAATTTAATCCAATGTCCAAATATCGTCGTATATCCATTTTCCATTTTCATCTTTAGGGTCGGTATATACTCCGTTTACTTTAACCGGTGCTGTTCTAAAATAAATATTTTTAAAATATGTGCCATTATAGATATTGTTATGAAGCATATTTTCTTTATTTTCAGCTGTAATGTTGTTTGCTACCGGCTCCACTTTTAACTTGTCCGTACTTCCACTTTGATGATATGCATATCTAAAATGATATATTCTTGTACTTGCATTGTTTACATTAAAAGTGTTGTTGTATACATCCATTACATTTGCACTTCTACAGTATATTATTGTATTTTCAGGAGAGCAGTTAAATGTATTACCGGAAATGACAGTTTCTTTCCACCTCATTGGCTGTATAACTTTTGAATAAATATTTGTAAATGTATTTCCTGTTATTTCAACTTGTTTATGAGGATTATCATGAGTATATCCATGAGTACCAATTGCAATGTTCATATCGGAAAATTTATTATTTCTGATTTTTAAACGTATGTTACGTGTTCCGTCAGGTGCTAACCATTTACCTGAAAATCCTTTTTTAACATTATCAAATGTATCAATATTGATTGCTTCCGCATTTACTTTATTTCCGTTTTCATCTATAGCAGTTGTTCCTCCGATGAAAGTATTATTTTCGATAATACAATCTGCAGTTCCGTTGACTTCCATAAAGTGTCCGTAGGTCTTATTCATATTTTTAAATGTTATTCCGCTTACCTTACAATTTGTATTGTCTCCAAAAGCTATAGTTCCGCAATATGGTTGTCCTCCATTTTTATAAGATGTTGCACCACCTGCATCTATCGTTGCACTGCCTTCTCCTATAATGCTGGAATTTTCTGTAGCATTTCCGCTTCCTCTCTTAACAGCTCCTGAACTTCTTAAAGAAATTGGTACGAAAGAGAACATGTATGTAGAAGCACTTATTTTTTTGTTATCTTTACTTACTCCTGCATCGTACGTCTTTTTTACCGTTACTCCGTCCTTTATAACTATTTTTACATTAGAAGGAATACACATTTCATTTGAAAGAGTATAAACACCGTTACCAGAACCTTTGGTTAAATACAGTGTACCGCCTTTTTTATTGTCTTCGAAGGCTTTTAAATACGATTGTATTAAATATGAGTGTTTTCTTTGTTTGTTATAATTTTTGCTTGTAACTCCATAATCCTTATAGGGCTTACTTTCAGGTGTTATCGTTGCACCTTTTACACTGGTTAAATTAAAGTTAATCCCACTACTTCCAATATTGATTACCATAGCTAAACCAAATACCATAAAAAAACATCCCAAAAACGTCAACAACTTTTTCATAATTATATTTCTCCTTTCCTCAATTATGATATAGTTCTTTATAATTTTATCTTACTTTTAAAATAGCTAAATGTCAAATATATATTGATATAATTAGAGGTCAATGAATTCTAATGTTGAGCTTAATACAATTAAAATATTTCTCAAAATTGAGGATATTATTATAAAATAAAATTTATTAATGACTATTCTATTATTCTAAGACAAAAATAAAAAACCGACTATTTATATAGTCGGTTAAATATCTTATGGCGGGGGTAGCAGGATTCGAACCTGCGCGTCATAGAGCCAGAATCTATTGCCTTACCAGCTTGGCTATACCCCTCTGATTTAATTGTACTTTATTATTATAATACAAAAAAAATATATATCAAGAGTAAAAATAAGTTTTTATGTGATTTAATATATAAATAAAAAAGACGTTATTTAACGTCTTTTTTAAATTAAAGGAGAATTTCAAGCTATAAAAACATACAGACACTTTTTATGATTTTATAGTTTTATTTATTATTTTTCTTCCATTGAAGTCATACCTGTGCTGAGTCCTTTGGGTTTAACATCAAAGGCTTTATTTACGCTTCCGTATACTTCTATCATTTCCAACAGTACTTTTTTAGCCCCTTCTCTGGCAGCTCTGTATACATCATAAGCTCCGGAACCTTCAAGGTCTGCATTTTTTAATCCGTCTACGGCTCCCCTGCAAACGTCATTTGCAATATTTACTTTATTTATTCCCATACTGCAAACTTTCCTTAATGAGTCTAAATCCGTTCCCGATGAACCGTGAAGAACCAATGGCAAATCCGGTAAAGCCTTCTTTATTTCGGAAAGCCTTTTAAAATCAATTTCCGGTTTAAAACCTTTCGGATATGCACCGTGTGCCGTTCCTATTGCAACGGCAAGACAGTCAACATCGGTTCTTTCTACGAATTCTTTCGCTTCTTCCACACTTGTTAAAGCTGCATTTCTGTCATTTTCGTAATTATTTGCCTGACCTACATGCCCAAGTTCAGCTTCTACGCTTATTCCAATACTATGTGCAATATCCACTATTTCTTTTACTTCTCTTACATTATCTTCAAAAGGCAGGGAAGACCTATCTACCATAACGGAAGTAAATCCGGATTGGATTGCTTCCAATATATACTTTTTATCGGCTCCGTGATCAAAGTTTACTGCAATGGGAACACAGGACTGTTCAGCTAACATGGTACATATTTTCCCGAGAAAATGTATATCTGGATGCATACCGTAAGCAAAGTCTAGAATCAAAGGTGCGTTTAATTCTTCAGCTGCTTCTATAAATGCTCTTGTATCCAACTCTGTGACTACATTAGGCGCTGCAACGGCATAACTATTTTTGTTTGCATGTTCTAAAATTTCTTTCATTGATACTAACATCTGTAGGCTCCTATCTTACAACACATTTCATTTCCTCGTTTTTAAAGTAACGGTTTAAATCTTCTGATATTATCTCTACCGCATTTGCAATCGTATCGTTGGATACACCTGCGATGTGAGGTGTAAGCGTGATATTATCAAGTTTAGTATAAGGATTATCTTTAGGAAGCGGTTCTTCGTGGTACACATCAACGGCAGCTCCCAGTATTTTCTTGTTTTCAAGCGCTTCTATCATGGCTTCCTGATCCACAAGCCCTGCTCTTGCAGTGTTTATAAGAGTTGCTTTTTCGTTCATTTTGGCGAATTCTTTTTTTCCTATAAAGTTCTTTGTTTTTTCTGAATATCTTAGATGAAGAGAGATGATATCCGAGGTCGATAATAATTCATCCAGTGAAACAGGATTTCCTCCGAGTTGCTTAACCCTTTCGTCATCCATAAATGGGTCATGTACGATTACTTTGCTTCCAAATCCGCTTAAATTTTGCTGTACTCTTTGACCTATATATCCAAACCCGATCAATCCTATCGTACGATTTCTCATGTCTATGTAATTTATATCGTTAGGATATTCTTTTTCCCATTTTCCTTCCATTAATAGATGATGGCTTTTGGCAATGTTTTTTACTTCACTTATCATCATCCCCACAGTAAAGTCCGCAACCGCAAAAGCACTCCTCCATGGGGCATTTGTAACAATAATTCCTTTTTTATTCAAAAGGTTTACATTTACGCTGTCAACACCGCCTCTCATTACCGCAACGAGTTTAAGTTTTTTTGCACTGTCGATTACTTTTTTGTTTACCGGAGTTAAATGTACGGCAAGGATATCCGCATCTTCGGCAAGTCTTACAAATTCATCTCCCGCTTCAACAGCTTCCGCTCCTTCAAGTTCTGTTTTTAGCATATATTCCGCAAAAGCTTCTTTTGTTTCCAGCAATTTGTTATCATATACCACTACTTCGTTGCCGTATTTCTCCAAATCTTTGATTTTATCTATCATTTCCGGAGTCACATAACAGTCACACGCAACTAATATTTTCATTTTTTCACTTCCTTATTTTTATTTAGGTTCATTTAAGTTATTTTCAAATAGGTATTTTATTGCATTATAAGCGTCTTTTTCATCTTCTCCGCTTATATCGATTTCCACATTTGTTCCCTTTGTGGCTCCGAGAGCAAGCACTGACATGATGCTTTTACAGTTTACGCTTATATCATTTGCTTTTATTTTTATATCCGATACGAATTTGCTTGCTTCCTGAACCAATACTTTTGCGGGTCTTGCATGTATACCCGTTTCGTTTTTTACTGTTGTTGAATATATCATAGATGTCTCCTTGGATCATGTTTAATTTATTTCGGTATTCTCTTCAAGTTGTTCTTCTTTAGGCAAGTCTTTTTTGAATAACCATACCCATAGAACGACTACCGCTGCCTGACCTAATATGCAAAGTGCAATTTTAGGAAGGGAGCTTGCCATTAAAGCTGTGAACATTCCTCCGTGCCATGCCGGGGTCGTTACTCCAAGTAGTCCGACTAAAAATCCGCCTGTGGCACCTGCCAGGATATATGCCGGAGTAAATGTTTTAAGGTCAGCCATAAAGAATGGTATTTGAAATTCCGTTATCTGACATATCCACCCCGCAAATAATCCGGGAACATTAGCTTTTTCATTTTGTGTAAATTTCTTTTTAAATAACATAACTGCTATTGCTGTGCCAAGACATCCTGATGTTGCGGAAACCATAGTTGCCGCTGCCGTTACATTGTCGCCTGCATTTATGTATATCAAAGCTAACGGTAACATTCCATAGCAGAAAGGACCTCCCATACCAAAACAGAAGCAGGCACCGAATACCGCAAGAAGCAATGGTTTATATCCTATACCTTCAACCCAAACACCGAAGTTATAGATGAGTTTCATTAAGAATGAGCATGCGGGATCAACTGCGAACTGCATTGCAATGAACATAATAAATGAAGTTATTATAGGTATGAATAATATAGATTTAGCTGAACTCATTACAGGAGGTAACTTCAAGTGTTTGATAGTATATTTTGTTACGTATCCGGCAATGATACCACCTACTACCGCTCCTAAAAATCCGCTTTCACCATTTGCTGCAAACAGCCCTACTACAAGGCCGCTTGTAAGCGCTGGTCTTCCCGCTAACCCAAAGGCTACGAACATAGCAAGTATGTAATACATCATTTTGAATAATTGATTGCCCCATGTATACATATAATAAGCCAGTCCTGTTTTTGCATCTGCCGCAGCACCTCCCGTCCAAAAGTTCGGCAGTGCCATTATTATAGCGCCTGCGATAACAACAGGGATCATATATGATATACCCGTCATCATTGCACCATACATTTCTTTTCCTAAAGTTCTTAGTTTATCTTTCATTTTACTATCCCCTTAAATAAATTATTTTTTCTTTATATCTTTATCTAAAAATCCTGCTTCAATTAAATCATCTATCATCATTTGAGGATGTTTTAAAATATTTGCATAATCGACATTTACTATTTTATCTTTATAATCATCAAACCTTTCCGCACCCATTGGAAGAACTCCGCAGCAAAGTACTATTGCGTCTGCTTCAGCAATTTCTTTTTCGCTTAATTCGTCTTCGGGACCAAGCTGACCTTGTAATTCGATATGTACATCAATCCCATATTTTTTTCCTTCTCTTTTCATGGCTTCGGCAGCCATGTATGTATGAGCTATCCCGCATGGGCATGAACTTATTCCTACAACTTTCATTTTCTTTCCTCCTAAATATTTTTATATCTGTCTTTAAATTCATTTAAAATTATATTTTTATCTTTTTCTGTCTTTAGCTTTACTAAAAACTCTTCATCTAGAAATAACCTTGTTATATTGGCAAGCATGCCTATATATTCTTTTTGTTCTGTAGACGATGGGATTGCAAGCATCAATGCAATTTCGGCTTCTTCATTATCCTCTTTATCATATATAAAAGGTTTGAATCTTATAAATGCTATCGACGGTTTTACCACGGTATCCGATTTGCCGTGAGGCACCGCCAGTCCGTTCCCCATATATGTGGAACCGGATTTTTCTCTTTTATATAACGCTTCGATGAAAGCTATTTCATTTTTTATACAACCTGCATCGTAAAACATTCCAGCCATTGTTTTAAATAAGTTGTCTTTATTTTCTATTTGTAAATCTCTTACATCTATAGTTTCAAGGCTTAAAATATTGTTGATATCCTTATCCATTGCGACCTCCTTTTTTAGTTCTGTTATTCGCTTATTATGTATTCGGTCTCAAATGCAGTTAAGACTTCCATGAATTCTTCATAAGATTTACTGCTTTTGAGTTTATCCAATATGTCTTGTTGGTCTATTAGCTTTATTAACTCAGATAATGCTTTAAAGTGTTTGTTTGATTTTGTAGCGGCAAGGGAAATCACTATGCTTACCGGGTCATAGTCTTTATTCCCGAATTCAACGGGGTTCTTTAAAGTTATAAAAGTCATGCAAGTTTTATATACATTTCCCGTTGATTTTGCATGGGGAAGAGCAAGCCCTTCAGAAATAACGACGTTGGAACCTAAGATCTCTTTTGCTTCCAGCATTTTTGCTCCGTAGTTTTTATCGACACATCCGCTTTTGTTCATTAACTCTCCGCTTAAAAGTATTGCTTCTTTAAAGTCCTTTACATCTGCATTTAACATAACATGTTCTTTCGTGGCAAATTCGCTTAATAAATGCTTATTATTATTTATGATCTTTTCTTCTTTGATAAAATATTTTTGAATTTGTCTTTCAAGTTTTTGATAGTCGTTTATAATGCAGTTTTCGGATATTATATCCATTAAATCTTCGACCACGAAGCTGTAGTTGTCCCTGTTTTTTATACCCATTTTGCTGATATGTTTTTTTATGTTTAGAATATCTTTTTCGCTTAGAAGGGGAGAGACGTATATGATAGATTCTTTGCTTCCGAATGATAAAGCAGTGGTCGAGATGACCAAGTCTATTCCTTCTTTGTTTGTATCGTTGAATTCTTCAACGGAACAAGTCTTTTCGACCATGATGTTCGGAAACTCGTTTATCAGTCTCATCTTAAGCATATTGCTTGTACCGATACCGCTTGAACATACGATTATGATTTTAAATAAATTTAACTTATTGTTTGCTCTTTTTATTTTTTCTAAAGAAGCTGCAATATGCATAGTTAGGAAACTTACTTCATCTTCGCTCAGCTTTTTACCCAAACGTTCTTCAAGATAATTACTTCCAATCTGACATGATTTAAATATCTCCGGATACATTTTTTTGATTTCGTTCTTGAGCGGATTTTTTACTTTTATATTAAAAAGTGTTCTGTGAATGGTAGAAGTTATATGCATAAGCAGGTTATCAAATAAAGTTTTATCTCCGATTAAGTCGGTACATAGGAATTCCTGGACTGTTTTTATAAATTCATCAACTAATTTCTTTTCGTCATATAAATTTATATATTTGTCTTTTTTGAGATATCTTTTGTTTTGAGAAAGCATATAGCAAAGTATATATTTCATTTCTGTACTGTTTAGATTTACTTCTGCACTTTGGTATAATAGTTTTGAGTTTTTGTCTATCCATTCTTCAACATTAAATGTTTCTTTTAATGTGATATCCTTAGAATCAAAGTTATTTAATATATAACCGTTTTTAACTCTTTTTACCGATATCAGTATATAAAAAAATATTTTTATAAAAGCATCTTCACTGAACTTTATTTGCTGCTCTGTTTCATATTTCTTTATAAAATTATTTATTATCCCGACATTTATATTTTTTGTAAAATAAGTTATAAGATTATTGTCGGATAAGTTGAATACGAGGAACTCTTTATTTTTGAATGTGTTATAAATCTTTTGAAAATCAAATTCTTTTAAGTAGGATTCTATGTATTCCAAAACTACATTTCTGTAAACAGTTTCTTCGTATTCTATCTTGGTTCCTTTTCTCGGCTTTTTTACAATCTTAATATCTCTGGCACCAAGCCAATTTTCACATTTTCTTAAATCTTTTATTACCGTCGTTTTGCTTGTGTTGGTTTTAGTCATTAAATAATCGTAAGTGATTTCTTCTTTTGCAGTTAAGAGTTCGTTTAATATAATGTTTACTCTTTCTTCTTCCGTGTAAAAATCTTCATCATTACCGAGTTTTTTTATGACTTTATAAATGTCATTGTCATTAGCATTGTCTTTGTTTATCAGCACTCCTTTATTTCTGTCTTGAATAAATTTCAGTCCGCTTGAATTAAGCGATTGTTTGATTGTTTTTAAATCTTCCCTTATTGTCCTGGTTGAAACCAGAAATTTTTTGGATAGATAGTCAATGGAAATAAATCCATTGTTTTGCAGTAAATACTTAAGTATTCCGACTTCTCTTTTCATAGCATTTCTCCGATTGTTGAATTTTAGCTATTATTTGTGTGTTTTGAATAAATATATTTATCTTCAATAACATTAAAGCACAAATGTTTATTTAATTAAATTTCAAGATATTTCAATACAAATTGCAAAAAGTATATTAATATATAATTTTATAAACCTCTTTATATACAAGGATTTTATTAACGCCAAAATAAAATATTATTAAAAATTCATTTTAAATTGAAATTTTATTTATAAATAAAATACATTCAAATAATCCTATTTGGTAGTTTGAAATAAGAAATTATCATATTAATTCTAGCATATATAATTTGAAGAATTTAACAGGAAAATAATGGATGGGATACCTTATTAGTATCTTGATATTTTAACTTTTAAATATAAAATATTAAAAATTATATTTTACAAATGTAATAAAAAAACCAAAGAAAGAAATAATAATTATTATTACAATGTCGTATTATATGTACTTAATAAACAAATACTAAAATTATATTTATAGTCGGTAATAAGATTAAAATAAAAAATTAATATTACTGATTTGATAAATAATAAAGTTGATATTGTAGGATTATTTAGTTTGGTATTAATAATATTTTTCTAAGTTATTAATATCTGTTTACGCTTATGCGTAAGAAAGGAGTTTTTTATGCCAAGTTTTGCAAACCCGTTTCAGGGAAATGTGGAAAAAAAGATGTCAAATGCGGAGTTAATGCAGGCTTTAAGGTTAGATATTGCAGCGGAATTGGAAGCTATTTTTTTATACGATGCACACTATCTTGCAACCGATGATACTGCAGCTAAAAAAGTACTGGGTGATATAAGAGACGAAGAAAAAGCCCATGTGGGAGAACTCATTACATTAATGCGTTATCTGGATCCTAAGGAAGCAGACTCATTTTTTCATGGTGAAAATGAAGTAAAGGAAATGCTGGAGGAATTGGGGATGTCCGATTCAGAAAGCGAAAAAACTATTAAACATACAGTTGGTAGTTTAAAAGAAGATTAAGAAAGGAGTGATGATTTAATGAAATATTTAGCAAGAGAAGATGCACCTTTTAGCAGTGAAGTATGGGATAAGATCGACAAAACCGTAGTGGATACCTTTAAAAGACATTTGGTTTGCAGACGTTTTTTAAGTTTGTTTGGTCCTCTCGGTGCCGGAGTAAGTTTTATTCCAATCGATTCGGTTGATAAAACAGAAGTATTATCAGAAGGTTTCGGAGAAATTGCCGGTCGTAAAATAGTTCAAATGCCTCAGTTATATGAAGATTTTTCTTTATTATGGAGAGATATGGAGCAGAGTGAAAAGAACGGATGGCCGCTCGATCTATCTGCTGCTGCTTCAGCAGCTCAAAAGGCAGCAAAAAAAGAAGATGATTTAATTCTTTTTGGAAACAAAGATTTAGGTATGGAAGGTCTTTTAAATGCAAAAGGGACTTTTGGGATAAAAAGAGGTAACTGGAAAGAAAATGAAGATGCATTCAAAGATGTTGCTCATGGTATAGCTTATCTTTCAAGCAATTGTTTTTTAGGCAGATATGCTTTGGTTCTTTCTCCCGATGTATACTTGGATCTGCAGAGGGTACAGCCGGGGATAAATATGCTGGAACTCGAACGTATATCAAAGCTTGTAGACGGAAGAGTTTATACTACAGGTGCATTTGGAACCAATAAAGCGGTATTATTATGCGTAGAACCCGAGTATATAGATTTAGCGGTTGGTGCTGATTTTGGAGTAGGGTATTTGGAACTTAAAGATTTTAATCATTATTTCAGGATTTTGGAAACTGTGACTTTAAGGATAAAAGATCCTCGTGCAATCGTTAATTTTGAATAGATTTTGAATAGATTTAATATGTTAAATTATAAAAAAGGATAAACATTTTTTAATGACTATCCTTTTTTATTTTTTTTAAGATAAATAATTTATATAATTATTTAATAGCCGATATTAACACTACCTATTATATATTATATACTTATACTTTTTATAAATTAAAAATTGATAATAAATGCTATTGATTTATTTATATATTTTAATATTTATAGAAAATAAAATATAACATTTTTTATGAAATTATTATACAAATTATTATAATCGAAAAGTGGTTTCAGACAAAAAAATAACTGTCATTATGACAGTTTGCTTTTTAATATGGCAGGGGTAGCAGGACTCGAACCTACGATCACGGAGTCAAAGTCCGTTGCCTTACCGACTTGGCTATACCCCTGTGTTTTGGGGTGAAAGATGGGATTCGAACCCACGGCCTCTGGAGCCACAATCCAGCGCTCTAACCAGCTGAGCTACAATCACCATCAAACATTCAAAGTATTTTTATGGCGCGCCTGAAGGGATTCGAACCCCTGACACACGGCTTAGAAGGCCGTTGCTCTATCCAACTGAGCTACAGGCGCATAGTGTTTAAAAATATAATGGAGCGGGTGAAGGGAATCGAACCCTCGCGACTGGCTTGGAAGGCCAGGGCTCTACCACTGAGCTACACCCGCACTTACAAATGCTAGAATAGTATACCCCAAATTTTGTAAGTTGTCAATACTTTTTAAATCTTTTTTATTTAATATTTGACTTATTTATTCCTTTATTTTATAAACATTTATGCACCATATCTGTATTTGGATAAAATGTTTTTTTCACCTTGTACATATATATTATTATATATAAATTTTTCTTTTTTATCCCTTTAAAATAAGTAATTTATAAGTATTTTTTATCTATGAATAAGTAAATTCTATGATATAATGTAAAAAGAGTATAGGGATTTAAGGAGAAATGACGTGAAAATAAATACAAAGCATTTATTTGAGAATTTTAAAAGCTATGAAAATAAAGAAATAACTATAAACGGATGGATAAAAACCATACGTTCATCCAATCAATTCGGGTTTATTGAAATAAATGACGGTACAAATTTTAAAAATGTACAAGTCGTTGTAGAAAAAGACAGCATAGATAATTATGAAGAAGTAACGAAATTTCACGCTTCCAGCGGTATAGAAGTAAACGGGGTCTTGGTTTTAACTCCGGATATGAAACAGGATTTTGAAATCAAGGCTACAAAAGTAAGGCTTTTATCAGGCAGCGACGGTTCGTATCCGCTTCAAAAGAAAAGACATTCCTTTGAATATTTAAGAGAAATCGCACATTTAAGACCAAGGGGAAATAGTTTCAATGCTGTTTTCAGGCTTCGTTCTTTGATTTCTTTTGCAATCCATGAATTTTTTCAAACTAGAGATTTTGTTTATGTTAATACTCCTCTTATAACCGCAAGTGACTGCGAAGGTGCGGGAGAGATGTTTAGGGTTACAACTCTGGACATGAAAAATCCGCCTTTAAATGAAGAAGATAATATTGATTATACAAAAGACTTTTTCGGTGCGGAGACTTATCTTACCGTTTCAGGTCAGCTTCAGGCGGAAGCTTATGCGCTTGCCTTTAAAAATGTTTATACATTCGGACCTACTTTCAGAGCGGAAAATTCAAATACACCCCGTCATGCGGCGGAATTTTGGATGGTGGAGCCGGAAATTGCTTTTGCCGATTTGAGCGACGATATGGATCTTGCGGAAGATTTAATGAAATACGTGATAAATTATGCTCTTGAAAAAGCGGGAAATGAAATAGAATTCTTTAATAAATTTGTGGATAAAGGGCTTGTTGAAAGACTTAAGGGGATATTAAATTCCACATTTAAAAGGATCACTTATACCGAAGCCATAGAAATACTAAAAAAAGCCGATGCAGAGTTTGAATATCCCGTAGAGTGGGGACTTGACCTTCAAACGGAACATGAAAGATATTTGACGGAGAAACATTTTGGTGCGCCTGTTTTTGTAACGGATTATCCAAAGGAAATAAAAGCTTTTTATATGAGGATGAATGAGGATAATAAGACTGTTGCCGCAGTGGATTTACTTGTTCCCGGTGTGGGAGAAATAATAGGCGGAAGTCAAAGAGAAGAAAGATATGATGTTTTGGTTTCCAGAATGGAAGAGCTTGGTATGAACAGTGACAGCATGGACTGGTATTTAGATCTTAGAAAGTACGGAGGAGTAAAACACGCAGGGTTTGGGCTTGGTTTTGAAAGACTTATCATGTACTTATCGGGTATGAAGAATATAAGAGACGTCATACCTTTCCCAAGAACGGTAAATAATGCAAAATTTTAGTTTAAAATAAAATAGGGGTAACAGATCATGTATAAAATTTTGGCAACGGATATAGACGGTACTTTATTTACAGATGATAAAAAAATCACGGAAAAGACCAGGAGAGCCATAAAGAAATGTGCGGATATGGGAGTATATGTAATACTTTCCAGCGGAAGATATTATAAAGGCGTTCTTCCTATTGCAGAGTCCTTGGGACTTAGTGAAAGTTATCATGTTGCGGATAACGGGATATGTTATTTCAATACTAAGGGTGAAGCTGAATTTATCAAAGTATTCGATAAGGATGAATACAAAGTACTTATAGAACATTTAAGAAAGACTTGCAAGTCTTTTGTCGTCACAAATGAAACGGGAATGTGGTATGAAACGGATGACAGAAGATGTGTAGAAACTATGCTCCCAAATAACGGAGAAGCACATTATATAAAGATGAAGGATATTTTAGATGTACCAAATCCTTTTAAGATTTGTGCTTATTATGAAACAGATGAAGAGAGAGATAATATATTAAATAGAGAATATGAAAAGATAAGCGGATGTGTATCATTTAAAGTGCTTATTGATTTTTATCCAAAAGGGGTGGATAAATATGAGACTCTGCTGGAAGTGGCAAAGAAATTAAATGTAAAAGAAGAGGAAATACTTGCCGTTGGCGACAGCGATAACGACCTTCCTATGATTGAAAATGCCAGACTTGGAGTCAGCGTGAAAAATGCAAGTGAGAATTTAAAAAATGCTAGCGATATCGTTTTGACTCAAAGTAATAACGAAGATCCTCTTTGTTATGTAATAGAAAATATAATAGAAAGAACGTTATATACGGGAATGTTCTAATTTAAAATGGGGGAATTGTTAATGAAAAAAAGATTGATTTCGTTGTTTATCGTCATGGTGATGGTTTTAAGCTTCATGCCTGTGGGGGTATTTGCTTCAAATGATGTATCTGATACAGACGGTAGTAAAATAGCTGTAAGCAGTATGAGCTTTGAAAAGAAAAGTCTTACGTATAAAGCGGGGAGTAAAGATACTTTAAAGGTAAATATATTACCTGACGGGTCAAGTCTTAGTGATGTGGAATTTATCTCCAGTAATCCAAATGTAGTAAGCGTGGATAATAATGGAAATATTGCCGCAAAGTCAAAAGGCAGTGCGGTCATTACATGTAAGGCAAAAGATGCGGATATTAGTGATACCTGCAGTATCACCGTCAGCCAGCCGGTTACTTCCGTAAAACTGAACAGAACCGGCATAAGTCTATTCCCTAAAAAGAGTTTTGTTTTAAAGGCAAGTATTTATCCTTCCAATGCAAATGACAGAAAATATAAATATACTACAAGCAATTCAAAAGTTGCTACTGTAACAAGTTCAGGCAAAGTTACTGCGAAAAGTTACGGAAGCGCATATATTTATGCCACTGCTCTTGACGGTAGCGGAAAGAAAGCTTCATGTAAAGTGAAAGTTGTTAGAGCGGTCACTAAGATAAAACTAAATAAGACTTCAGTAAAGAAAAAAATAGGAAGTAAATATCAGTTAAAAGCTAAATTATATCCAAGTAATGCTTACAATAAAAAGGTCAAGTATTATACAAGTAATAAAAATGTGGTGAAAGTTAATTCCAAAACCGGTAAACTTCATTTTGTCGGTCCTGGCAAAGCAACCATTACCTGTAAGGCTCTTGACGGGAGCGGTAAAAAAGTTAAATGTAAGGTCGTATCATTGTGTAAGAAGCCGGGTTGGTATAAAAAAAGCGGCAAGAAATATTATGCAAAGAAAAACGGAACTCTGGTTTACGGCGTAGCAAGCATAAAGGGTACGAGATATTATTTCCATCCAAAGACGGGGGTAATGCAGAAAAAGGTTTGGAAATATGTTAAGATCGGCGGAAAAAGATATAAGCTTTACTTTAATTCAAAGGGTAAACAAGCTCAGAATGTCGATAAATTAATAGGAAAACAAAAGAAATATTTGGTAACTGTAAATACTAAGACAAATACAGTCATAGTATATGCTAAAGATAAGAAGTACGGATATATAATCCCCGTAAAGGCAATGGTTTGTTCTACGGGTGTTGCTTCTTCACCTACTATAAGGGGGACTTTTAAACTTAGAAGGATAGGTAAATGGCATGAACTTATGAACAGCGTTTACGGTCAGTACTGTACACAGATTTCCGGTAATTATTTGTTCCATTCTGCATGGTACTATCAAAGGGGAAATAAAAAATCTATAAGCGTTTCTGAATATAAGAAGCTTGGAAGAAATGCTTCTCACGGATGTGTCAGACTTACCGTTGCGGATGCAAAATGGATATATGACAGATGTGCGGGTTCTACCGTAAAGGTATTTTCCACTACGAGAAAAGCACCTCTTAAGAAACCGAAAAGACCTAATCCGAGAAGAGTTTCGGGAGATAGGGGATACTGTCCTACAGACCCTGCATTTAATAAAAAGAAATAGTTAATAGGTATCTAAATATAATTTAATAAGTAAAATAAAAAAGACCTTTTATGCTAAGGTCTTTTTTTGTATTAATGGATAAGTAAGGGGCGCGGAATCTGCGCAAGCAGGCGTAGTTCCCCGTGAAGAGACGATGATAAAATGATATGTGTTTTTAATAATTTACTTTTTTAAATTTACCTTCTTTGTCTTTTGACACTTTAGTCCACTTTTTAAATGATTTGATATATTTTCCTTTGTAGTAATATTTTGATTTAGAAGCCTTTCCCTTGCTGTAATAAATATTTTTATTAAATTTCAAATTATCGCTATATTTTTTATTAAAAGGGATATAAACAATAGGAGAGTTGGAATATTTATTTGAAAATATATTATTTTTTACATTTATACCCTTTGCTTTTGATATTGTGAGTATAGCTTCCTTTTTTCCGCTGTTGATGCATTTATTTTTATACAAAGTTACATTATAAACCGTCCCCAAACTTTTTTTATATCCTCCCACTGTAATTCCATTTTCACTGCAGTCGTATACCTTATTGTTATATACTTTTATATTTTTTGTGCTGTACTTCTTTATTGGTTTTCTTTCCGAGCCGATTTCGATCCCTCCGCCGGAGTTTGTTATTTTATTGCTTTGTAGTCTGATATCTTGTCCTCCGTCTACGTAAAGACCGTAGCTTGTCGCATATTTTGACTTCTCGTTTTTTATAATATTTTTATACACAAAACATTTTCTTGGGAAATCTGCTTTTTTTGTTTTGCAGTATCCGTAATTTCCTGTTAGGTCAATACCGATATTCCCTGTTTTATTAAAATTATTTTTTATGATATTTATATTTTCATTGTTTGCGGATACTGAAATACATTCTCCCCATCCGGTATCCATATCATATAATTTATTATTATTTATAAGTATATTATTTATCTTATGTTTTCCGCTTTCTCCAAGGAGCAAAATCCCGTTTGTATATTCTTCTTTCTTTGGATTTTTAACTCTTATATTCGTAATTCTATTATTTGTTAAAATGATATGGTTTGCTCCGCTTGATAGATTGATACCTGCTATATCATTTCCTTTTGCATTTTTAATAGTAAGTCCTATTATTTTTATGTATGAAGAATTATTTAAATCTATTATTGAGCTATGTTTTTTTATGTTGGAACCGTCTATGACTACTTTTTCTTTGTTGTAATTTCTTATTGTAATATATTTGTTTCTATTCCCTTTTTTCTTTATATCAATTTTTTCTTTGTAATTACCGCTTCTTAAAACAAGGGTGTATCCTGCCTTTGTTTTGGATAATCCTTTTTTTATGGTCTTATACGGTGATGATTTTGTACCTTTATTGTTATCATCTCCATTTTTAGAAGAAACGTATATTACATTTTTTTTAGATATATCAGCTTCGCTTTTTTTATTTTCTATTACATTTATACATTTAGTTTTAAAATACTTATCTCCTCTTATCAAATCGTATAGATTTGTTTTGGCACTTACCGGAGATAAAATACTTATGCAAATCATAAATGTAAAAATAAATAATATATTTTTATTTTTCATACCTTTCCCTCTTTTCATTGATATAATTATATACCTTTATATTTGTTTTGTTATGATTTTAATAAAAAAACACCCTAAAATGATATTAAAGGTGTTTTGGTAAATTTGATTTATATATTTTTATTTAAAGTGATTTTAAAATATAAGAATTAAAACTCACTTGCAAAACAAATAAAAATCCCAATAATATAAAATGTTATTGGGATTAAACTTCAGCTTTTAAAGCATATTTGATATCATAATAAAATAATATTGATTTATTATAATATACTTGTATTAAATTATTTTTTACATAATCATATGATTAATTATATTTTAATCTTCAATAATAGTGATTTCTTTTATTTTTCTTTCTTCTTTTGGTTTGTCCATATAATCTGTCGGAGTCTCCGCTATTTTATCTAAAACGTCATATCCTTCGATAAGTTTTCCGAATGCCGCATAGTCTCCGTCTAAATGGGGAGCATTTTCGTGCATGATAAAGAACTGGCTTCCCGCGGAATTTTTATCCATACTTCTTGCCATGGATAAAACGCCTCTTTCGTGTTTTAAGTCGTTTTTAATCCCGTTGGAAGAGAACTCTCCTTTTATTGTATGTCCGGGACCACCCATTCCGTTCCCGTCGGGACATCCGCCCTGTATCATAAATCCTTTTATTACTCTATGGAATATAAGTCCGTTATAAAATCCTTTTTTAGCAAGTTTAATGAAATTGTCACATGTTATTGGTGCTATATCCTCGTAAAGCTTAGCGAGCATAATATCGCCGTCTTCCATTTCTATCTTTACTTTTGTCATTTTTTTCATTCCTTTCTTTCTATATTACAAATATTTTACCATACATAAATAAATAAAAGGAATAAATTTAAATTTTTTATGTACTTTTTCTCACTTCTTTATTATAATGTTAGCTGGTAGGTGAAAATTATGGAGAAAAGAAACGAATACGTATCGGCGTTAATCCTTGCTGGAGGGCTTGGTACGAGAATGAAATCCGATAAACCCAAAGTACTTCATGAAATATGCGGAGAAACACTTCTAAAACATGTTATTTTAAATGTGGAAGAAGCGGGTATTGAAGATATCGGAGTTGTAGTCGGATATAAAGCCGAAATGGTCAAGGAAATGACGGGAGATAAGTATAGTTACTTCCTTCAAAGTGAGCAACTCGGGACCGGACATGCAGTTATGATGGCAAGGGAATTCCTTAAAGGAAAAAAAGGAAAGATACTTGTTTTATGCGGTGACGCTCCTTTGATAAATAAAGATATCATAAATGATTTCGTTAAATATTCTTATGATAACGAACTGGATTTAGGTGTTCTTACCGCTATTTTAGACGATGCGAAGAGTTACGGCAGAATAGTTAGAAAAAACGGAAGGCTGGAAAAAATAGTCGAACTCAAAGACGCTGATAAAAATGAAGCTGAAATAAAAGAAGTAAATTCGGGGACTTACATATTTGATATAGAAAAACTTTTAAAACATTTGGATGAGCTTTCCACAAATAATGCTCAAAACGAATACTACATTACTGATATGATTGAAATATTTAAAGATAATGATTATAATGTAGATGCATTTGCCGCAAGTGAAGGTAATATTATCGAAGCTGCAAACAACAGGTATGAATTATCCAAATGTGAAGAATTGTTCAGAGAAAAAATAAATAAAGAATTGATGTTAGACGGGGTGACGATTATCGACCCTAAATCTACATATATAGACAGAAACGTTAAAGTCGGAACAGACACTGTTATTTATCCCAATACGATAATCAAAAAAGGCAGTGTTATAGGAAAAGAGAATATTATTTATTCTTCGAGAATTGAAAATAGTATAATCGGAAATAACAACAAGATAGATAACTGCGTTATTGTTGACGCAAAAGTAAATGACAACAATCAAATAGGTCCTTATGTTCATTTAAGACCGAATGCGGATATAAAAGACAATACCAGACTGGGTAATTTCGTGGAAGTCAAAAACTCTTCTATCGGAAACGGCACTAAGGTAAGTCATCTTACATATATCGGAGACGGCGATATAGGAGAGAATACCAATGTTGGGTGCGGAGTAGTATTCGTAAACTATGACGGTAAAAAGAAATATCGTACAAAAGTTGGGGATAACTGTTTTGTAGGGTGTAATGTAAACCTTGTTGCACCTATAAATATAGATGATAATGTTTATATTGCAGCAGGCTCCACACTTACTGATGACGTTGAAAAAGACTCTCTTGCAATTGCAAGGAGCAGACAGACAGTAAAAAAAGGATACAAAAAAAAATAAAAAGTTATTACATTACAATTTAAAAACAAATCAAATTTTGCTATAATAAGTTTATAAATAGTTTAGTCACTATTTTAATAAAATATAAAATATAATGGGGAGTAGAAAATGATAGAATCTTTTTCAGACATTTGTTTACTTGCAGGTAATTCAAATAAGGCTTTGGCACAAGAAATAGCAGACAATTTAGCATTACCTCTATGTTCGGCAAAAATCGGTAAATTCTCTGACGGAGAAATCAATGTAACAATCAATGAATCAGTTAGAGGAAGAGACGTTTTTGTCATTCAATCTTTATGTTATCCGGTCAATGATAATTTAATGGAATTATTAATAATAATAGATGCGCTTAAGAGAGCTTCTGCCGGAAGGATTAACGTTGTTATGCCTTACTACGGCTATGCAAGACAAGATAGAAAGGAAAAGGGAAGAGTTCCTATCACAGCCAGATTGGTTGCTGATATGCTGACTACTGCCGGTGCTGACAGAGTTATTTCTATCGACCTGCATGCAGACCAAATTCAAGGGTTCTTTAACATACCATTTGACAGATTATACGGTAGACCAATTATCGCCGATTACATCCTTTCCGAAAATGAAAGTATGGATAATGTGGTCGTTGTGTCTCCTGACGCAGGAAGCGTTAAACGTTCAAGAAAGTTAGCGGAATATTTAAATGTTCCTTTAGCAATAATAGATAAGAGAAGACCAAAGGATAATGTTGCGGAAGTAATGAACGTTATCGGGGAAGTAAGAGGAAAGAAAGTCATTATGATCGACGATATGATAGATACCGGAGGTACTATCGTAGGTGCGGCCAATGCTTTGGAACAGCTCGGTGCAAGTAAGATAATTTGTGCTTGTACTCACCCTGTATTATCGGGTCCGGCGGTAGAAAGAATTGAAAACTCGGCTATTGACAGATTGATAGCTACAAATACTATCCCATTAACAGCTGATAAGAAAATTGACAAGATTACGGTGTTATCTGTTGCGCCTTTACTTGCTAAGGCAGTAAAGATAATCCATACCGGTAAATCTATTAGCTCAATTTTTTCATAAAAAATATTATATTTTGAAAGGAAATGAAGAATTATGGATTTAAAAACAATTGCTAATAATGTCAGAGTCGGCATTATTACAGAAGTAGCTGCTGCACAAAGCGGACATCCAGGCGGATCTTTATCAAGTGCCGATATCGTTACATATCTTTACTTTGAAGCTATGAATATCGATAAAGACAATCTTGACGATCCAAACAGAGATAAATTTATTTTAAGTAAAGGACATGCATCACCTGTTTTATATGCTGCTCTTGCTGAAAAAGGAATTATTGAAAGAGATGAACTTAAGACATTCAGAAAAATCAATACTAGACTTCAAGGTCACCCTGCAATCAATAAATGCCCGGGCGTTGATATGACAGCGGGTTCATTGGGACTTGGTTTCCCTGTAGCTGCCGGTCTTGCTTTAGGTAACAAATTAGACGGTAAAGATTCTACTGTTTATACCTTGGTTGGAGACGGTGAAATCCAAGAAGGTACTATCTGGGAAGCTGCAATGGCTGCAAGTCATTACAAACTTGATAACTTAATCGTATATGTAGATAACAATAATCTACAAATCGACGGACCTATAACAGACGTTATGTCTCCATACCCAATCGATGAAAAATTCGCTGCATTCGGTTTCAATGTAATCAATGTAGATGACGGACATGACTTTGACAAATTAAGAAAAGCTAACGAAGAAGCTAAAGCTTGTAAAGGAAAACCTAGTGTAATTATTTGTAAGACAGTAAAAGGTAAAGGTGTTTCATTCATGGAAAACCAAGTTGGTTGGCATGGAAAAGCTCCTAGTGAAGAACAAGCTAAAGAAGCTATTGAAGAATTAGGAGGTTGGAAATAATGAGTAATATTGCTACTAGAGAATCTTACGGAAACGCCGTAACAGAACTTGGTAAAGAAAATTCTAACATCGTTGTATTAGATGCCGATCTAGCCGGAGCTACAAAATCAGGCGTATTTAAAAAAGCATTCCCTGAAAGACATTTTAATGCTGGTATTGCTGAAATGGACATGGTATGTTTAGCTGCCGGTTTATCCCTTGCAGGTAAAATCCCATTCGTATCTACTTTTGCTGTATTTGGTACAGGAAGAGCTTACGATGCAGTAAGAAACGCTGTATGTTATCCAAAATTAAATGTTAAACTTGCTTTGACACATGCCGGACTTACAGTAGGTGAAGACGGTGCTACTCACCAAATGTTAGAAGATATCGCTCTTATGAACGCTCTTCCTAACATGACAGTTATCGTTCCTGCCGATGATACAGAAGCTAAACAAGTAGTTAAAGCTGCTGCGGAAATCGACGGTCCTGTATTTATGAGATTTGCAAGAGCTGCTACACCTGTAGTTTTCGGTGATGATTATAAATTTGAAGTTGGTAAAGCTGCAACAATCAAAGAAGGCGACGATGTAACATTGATTGCTTGCGGTATCATGGTTCAAAAAGCTATCGAAGCAGCTGAAGAACTTAAAAAAGACGGTATCAATGCGAGAGTTATCAACATGGCTACAATCAAGCCTCTTGACAAAGCTGCTGTTGTTAAAGCTGCAAAAGAAACAGGTGCTATCGTTACTTGTGAAGAACATTCTGTTTATGGTGGTCTCGGAAGCGTTGTATCTCAGGCACTTAGTGAAGAATGTCCTGTTCCGATGGAATATGTAGCTGTTCAGGATACATTCGGTGAAAGCGGTACTCCCGATGCATTATTAGCTAAATACCATATTGATACTCCGGATATCATTGAAGCTGCTAAAAAAGCTGTTGGAAGAAAATAATGAATAAAAAACGAATTGCGGGAATAACTCTCTTAGTAATAAGTATAGGATTATTGATTGCATTCGTTATTAACAAGGTGGGGTTTGATTTTTTTACAAACCCCACAAGATTAAAGGCGTTCATTTCCGGTTTTGGTGTATGGGCTCCTTTAGTTTTTTTTAGTTTGCAGTTTTTACAGGTTATTATTGCTCCGATACCGGGTAACGTTCTTGGTGTTGTCGGAGGAGGGCTGTTTGGTTTTGTAAACAGTCTTATACTCAACGGACTTGCGATATATCTCGGAAGTATGGTCATGTTTGCCCTTGGTAAACATTTCAGTGAGAAGGTCGCTCTTAAGTTTGTTGAAAAGGAAACTTATGACCATTATTTAAAAATAGTGTCCGGTAAAAAAGGTAAACTGAGTTTATTTTTAGCATTTTTACTTCCGTTTTTTCCCGATGATGCCTTATGTTTGATAGCGGGAAGCAGTAATCTTTCATATAAGGAATTTATTGTTTTTTTATTGCTTGCGAGAACACCCGGGATACTATACCCCGGTCTTTTAGGTGCGGGGCTTATCGGTAAGGATTTTAAAATGTTAGTTGCAATAAGTTTACTTTATGGTATCATATTATTTGTAGTATACCTATTTAGAAATAAATTAATAAAAGATGATGTAATCGATGAGTAAGGAGTTAATTATGCAACCATATTATATTTTCGTAACAGGCGGAGTAGTTTCATCACTTGGTAAAGGAATAACTGCGGCAAGTTTAGGAAGATTACTTAAAGCAAGAGGGGTTAATGTATTCATTCAAAAATTAGACCCATATTTAAATTTTGACCCGGGAACGATGTCTCCATTCCAGCATGGGGAAGTTTTTGTGACCGAAGATGGTGCAGAGACTGACTTGGACCTTGGTCATTATGAAAGATTTATAGATATAAATTGTTCGAATAAAAGTAATATAACGACAGGTAAGATTTACTGGTCTATCATATCTAAGGAAAGAAAAGGTGATTTCCTCGGAGGGACTGTTCAGGTAATACCTCATATCACCAATGAAATAAAAGATTTCATTAAAGCCGCAGGAGAAGAATCCGGGGCGGATGTTGTAATAAGTGAGATAGGCGGGACCGTTGGGGATATAGAAAGCCAGCCTTTCCTTGAAGCTATAAGACAGATGAAAGGTGACTGTCCGGGCAGAGTATTATACATACATGTTACACTGCTTCCTTACCTTGGAAAAGCAATGGAACTTAAAACAAAACCTACACAGCATTCGGTCAAAGAACTTAGAAGTATCGGTATCCAGCCTAATATCATAGTTCCGAGAAGTGAACTGCCTGTATCGGAATCTATCAAAGAAAAGATAGCGTTATTCTGTGACGTTCCTAAGGAAGCCGTAATCCCTAACTATGATGCTGAAACTTTATATGAAGTACCGATGTCTCTTGAAGATGAAGGTCTTGCCGATTATGTCATCAAATGTTTAAATATACCAGCAAAAGAACTTGATCTTTCCGAATGGGAGCAAGTCGTTGATAAGGTTAAATCTATAAACAAGAAAGTTAAGATTGCCCTTGTAGGTAAATATGTTTCTTTAAGAGACGCTTATTTATCCGTTGCGGAAGCATTGTATCACGGCGGTATAGAAAATGAAGCCGAAGTTGAGATAGACTGGATCGATTCCGAAGAAATAACTAAAGATAACGTTGAAGATAAATTAAAAGACGTAAACGGTATTATCGTTCCCGGCGGGTTCGGAACAAGAGGTGTCGAAGGAAAACTTCTTGCCGCTAAATATGCAAGAGAAAATAAAGTTCCTTACTTGGGACTTTGTCTTGGAATGCAGGTTGCCGTAATAGAATTTGCAAGAAATGTTCTTGGAATAAAAGACGCAACCAGTTCTGAATTTGATGAAAACACAAAAAATCCTGTTATAGACTTAATGCCGGAACAAAAAGATATAGATAATAAAGGCGGAACGATGAGACTTGGTGCTTATCCTTGTGATTTAAAAGAAGGGACAAAAGCATACGAAGCATACGGGGAAGAACATATTTCCGAAAGACATCGTCATAGATATGAAGTAAACAACGAATACAGAGATAAGCTTGAAGAAGCGGGAATGATCATCTCCGGTATATCACCAAGCAGAGTATTGGTTGAAATGGTTGAAATCAAAGATCATCCTTGGTATGTTGCTACTCAGGCACATCCTGAATTTAAAAGCAGACCTAACAGAGCACATCCTTTGTTCAGAGAATTTGTAAAACATGCTTTGGAAAACAATGAAAAATAAAAAGAGCATTTTAATGCTCTTTTTTTGTGTAATAAAATATTGTTATTATGGAATAAGAATACCTTCAGCCTCTTTTATATTATTTATTTCTATCATATATTTACGAACAGCTTTTAAAATCAATCGGAAACAATCTTCCATTTCGAATGCGAAGCTGTCATAATCTTTCTTTTTTAAATAATAACAAGCTTGTAAACTTTTTTTATTTAGCTTGCATATACTTTGAGTTTTATTATTGTATAAAGATAAGTAGTATCCCCATTCGATTACTTTATTTGTTTGTATAAGTATTTCTTTAAGTGGTTTCAAATCAGTTTTATTGATTATTTCATTCAATATGTTATCAAATGATATGTTATCTACGTCTTTTGCTTTATCTGTCAGTATATTGATTTCTTCATCGGTGAACATTTTTGCAGCTCTTTTTGAGGAAACGCCAATTATCAATATCATTAACTGAAGTGCATATAAATATAATAATGAGTTTCTTTTTTCTACCGGGTTTTTATTTGCTTCTTAGATGTATAATTCATTAGGTGTTAATACTAAAGTTCCTTTTCCGTTTATGGTTTTAGTAAATTTTATTTTGTTTAGTACTAATAGAGCTTTACGTATCGTAGAAACAGAAGCATTATACTCTTTTGCCAAAATTGCTTCGGAAGGTAAAAAGGTATTATGAGGATATATGCCCCTTCCGATTTTATCTATTAAATCTTGTGTTATTTGTCTATATCTGAAATCCTTACCTCTTCTTATATCCCATGAAAAACTTCCTGTTTGTTCAGGCATATCATTTGTTGTCTGTTCTAATTTTTTTAAACTATATTTTATTATTGAATATACCTCATTATAAATTTGTTTGAAATCTTCATTTCGTTTATATGAATCTCTTAAATTCAATGCGGTAGCTAAATGTTTTATATCAGGGATATTATCTCTAATACATATCCCCGTATAAGTTTTTTGTTCTTCTGCAAAAAAGCTTAGGTAGCTGTGAAGTTCAAAGTTATTATATAAATCTGAAAATAAAGGATTACCGCTGTGTTTTAAAATATCCAGATAAATATTTGATATTATTCTCCATTCTTCAGGTGGAAGTGCTCTTTTTTTGATTTTTTCAATTTGAATATAATTTGGTAATAGATTTATTGAGTCCAATCCTTTTGCCGAAAATGTAAGAATAGCCGGTAAAATCAAAGACATTGTTTCATATATTTGTAATAGGATATCACGATGAGATAATATTTTTTTCGTTAATGTATTGTTTTTATTAGTATTATAAATAACTTTTGGAGTTTTTCTCGGTTCTATAACAATGAGTCCTTCTTCTTTTAGCTTACTGAGAACATTATTTATCGTATAAATACTCACTTGAAATTCATCACATAGTTTTCTTGAAGATGATAGATGATTGCCTTTTGGGATTACACCGCTTATTATTTTTTCTTTTAAATTTCTATATACATAATCAAACTTTGTTTCCATATTATAAATCCTTTTTTATTATATTATATCACAAATTTAATAAACCTATATGGTTACCTTTGCAAATAGGTATTGTTTTTTATCTTTTAAATTTTATAAAATATTTTGTGAAATCAATAATATTGGTAAGAAGTTTTGGTGAGGAGCGGGGTGAAGCCCCGAAGAGGTGGTAGTGCATAGCCCTGCAAAAAAGTTTTATTTAAAAAGCCTTCGGGCTTCACTTGAAATAATCTTAGCAAAAGGGACAGAGCAAGTTATTTTGTTACTATAAGTTTACTTTTAGTAACAAAAATGATATTTAAAAAGTGCAGGATAAAAACATATAAAATGAAATAAAAAAATAAATATTGACACAAATTAATTAAATTATGTATCAATATCTGAAATTTAAAGGTATTAAGATTAATAAACTAAAAGTAAACATTTTGTTTTAAAACGTAAATTTTTTTTATCTTTATCGATATTAATTTAGTTCAGTAATATAAAGGAGTGAATATTTTTGGATAAGAAATATTTAATTCAAAAAACAAATTTACATTCTTTCCATTCGGAAGAAATACCCCCAAACGGCAGGATTTTTATGTTAAAAATAAAAGATTTAAATAACGGATATCCAAAGGGGATTATACATAATTTATTTTTTATTGAACCTTATACTTTTTTGGGTTTTGACGATGCGATTTTAAAGATAAATCAAATGATGGACATACTTAATAATCCTCAGTCATTTACTAAGCTTAGGACTTTTTTTGATAAAGAATATAAGCATACTAAAAAATTTTATGATAAATGGTTAAGTGAAGGTAAAGAAAAAAACAATTATACTCAATATTGGGATCCTAAATCGTTAAAACCAAATAAAAAAGATATTATTGTTTTTTATATAAATGTTATTTACAGACGTAATAGCAGCTGGCAGGGGGAAGTTATTTGGAAAGGACATAGAAAAGTAGCTTTTAGAAGTGTACTGGAGCTTCTTAATTTAATTCGTTCGGCAATTTTAAATGATAAATACTTAGTGAAACTTAAGGAGCAGTATTGATATGAAGGAGAAAAGCTATTTGGGTTTATTGGAAAATCTATCATTTAAAGTCGGATGTATGTATTTATCCGATTTAAGATATAATGAAAATTTATATAATATACAACACGAGTTGAGAAGTATTGATCCTAATATTTATAGTTTAAAGGAATGGAACGATGCGGTAAATTATATTACCGGGGAGAGATATGAATTTGATAATGTTAATGAAGCATTGGATTTTTTAATAAGTATTTAAAATAAGATATATATTTTAAATGAATATTTAGATAATTGGTAATTTAAAAATGAATATTTATAAAACCTGTATTATCAAAAATTAATTATCTTTTGAATATAAAAAGCACCTTTTTAGGTGCTTTTTATATTTATTCTTTTTATTTAGCCGGAGCAAATTTCACAGGTCTATTTAAATTGTCTACAGTGTCAAAAGTATATCCTTGTTTTTTTAGCGTTTTTATTACATGGTCAAGACCTTTTGGCAAAGCTGTATTTCTATCAAATACGTGCATAAGTACAACTACTTCGTCATTCCATTTTGCCTGCTTTATAATCCTGTTATATTGTTTCTTAGGCATTTTTGCGTCGACATCATCGGGAAATGCGTTCCAATCTACATAATCGTATCCATGGGCTTTTGTTAATTTAATAGCTTTTTTTATTACTTTTTTACCTCCGTATGAGAAGGAAATAGTATTGTTTGTTCCTCCGGGGAAACGGAAGATCCTGCAATCATATCCGGTGGCTTTTAAAAAGTTGATCCTGTTTTTTTCTAAATCTTTAAGGAAAGCTTTTGGACTCTTATATACTTTTTTATAATCGTGGGAATAAGTATGAAGTGCAAGTAAATGCCCTTCTTTCACGATTTCTTTTATAACTTTTTTACCATCATTATCTTTGGCACCGTTAAAGAAGAATGTGGCTTTTATATTATTTTTCTTTAGAACCTTTAATACTTTATAAGTCATCTGTGTTGGTCCGTCATCAAAAGTGAGATATATTTTTTTCAGTTTTCTTGATTTAATATCGTTTTTGTTTACTTCTCCTATGGTAAACAAGTCGTTATTTATATTTGTCATAGAGGATAATAATTCTGAAACACTGAATTTATTGGTATTCGCATATGAGATAATATCTTTATTTCCCTTAGTTTTTATGATTTTGATTTTTTTGTTATCATCTATATATCCAGCTAGTTTACCTCTTGAATCATATACCTTGCAGACAGTTTTTGTTAAAGCATTATCCTCTTTATTTTTTGAATATTTAATAGGTTCTTTTGTATCGTCAGATGATACTAAAGTATTTTCATTTTTGTTTTGTATATTTTCATTAGCTTTGCTATAATTATTAACAGGTGATATATTTAAAGTTACAAGTAACATTAATATATATATTAAAGAAAATAGGATTGTTAAATTTTTATTCATTGATGTATTTATATCTTCATTCATAACTTTATTATTATACCAAAAGAATGACAAATTAAATATAATTTCACTAAATTTTTTATTAAGATTAGGAGTAAAAAATGGAAAATATCAAAGCTGCGATTTTTGATTTGGACGGAACTATAATCAATACTTTAACTGACCTTGCAAATGCGGGAAACTCTGTTTTAAAAAAGAACGGATTTCCTATTCATGATGTTGAAAAATATAGATTTTTTGTTGGGAGCGGTATAAGGAATTTATGCATTAGAATTCTTCCCGAAGATAAAAAAAATGATGAAGAATGGATTTTAAAAATTTTTAATGAGTTTAATGATTATTACGCAAAGCACTATATGGATAATACATGTGCTTATGACGGTATTGAAGAAATGCTTGATAATTTGATTGAAAAAGGTATAAAGGTCGCAGTTCTTACGAATAAAGGACATGAATTTACTGTTCCTATGTTAAAAAAAGTCTTTGGTGATTATCCTTTTAGCGTGATTTTAGGAAAAACCGATAAGTATCCGGTCAAGCCAAGCAGAGAATGTATCATGCATGTTATCAATGAACTTGATGTAAAAAGCAGTGAATGCATATACATAGGTGACAGCAACGTGGATATGAAAACTGCCATAAACGGGGATATAGAAAATATAATAGGTGTAAGCTGGGGGTTCAGACCCGTAGAAGAATTAAAAGAAGCCGGAGCAAAATATATAGTAAACTCTCCGAAGGAAATAATCGATATAGTAAATAATTTAAATGAACAATAAAATATATAAAATCAAAGGAGAAATATTATGATAAAAGCAGCCGTTTTTGATTTTGACGGGACATTAATGGACACTTTGGTTGATACAGCTCTTTGTATCAATCATGTACTAAAAAATCATGGGTTCGATGAGGTTCCCATAGACGAGTACAAGAATATTTTCGGAGGAAGCTGTTACGACATGATAAATCTTGTAACTCCGAAAACCATGAACGACCCTGTGCTTTTGCATGAAATGGACGTGGAAGTTCAATATCATTACTCAAAACATTATAATGAAAACTGCAAACCGTATAAAAATATCAGACATGCCATAAGGGCTCTCAGAAAAAATAATATAGATATATGTGTTATAACCAACAAGCCTTCAAGGTTATTGATACCTTTATTAAATGAATTTTTTTCTGATATCGAATTTAAACACATAATAGCAGCAGATTCCGGATTTCCTTTAAAACCAAATCCCGCTTCATGCAATCAGTTAATGCAGACTCTTGATATTCACCATGATGAAGTAGTGTTTATAGGGGACAGTGAAGTGGATATACAAATCGCTAAAAATGCAAGAGCCTTTTCTATCGGCTGCGGCTGGGGCTTCAGAGGCGGTGAATCTCTTATAAAGGCAGGCGCCGATTATGTTATCCACGAGCCTATGAATGTCGTTGAAGTTGTGAATATCCTCAATAAACGTTCACTTAAGGATATTATGGAAGAAGCTAAGCTGATACTTAAAATGCTTAAATAGGATTTAAAATGTTATCCATAGGTACAAGGTCAATCGAAACTGAAAGGCTTATACTTAGAAAGTTTAAGACCGAAGACTGTGAGAAAGTTTTTGATAATTGGGCAGGAGACAGTGAAGTTCAAAATTTATACTGCGAACCTGTTTATAAAAATTTAGGTGAAGTAAATGAGCTTCTTAATAGATACATAAATGGTTATAAGGATTTAAATTATTATAGGTGGGCTGTTATTCTAAAAGAAAACAATGAATGTATAGGACAAATCTCTTATTTTCTTGTAGATACCGATAATCACTTTGCGGAAGTAGAGTACTGTATAGGTAAGAAATATCAAAATAAAGGGTATGCATCGGAAGCCTGCATGTCGGTAATAAAATATGGGTTTGATGAAATCAAGTTAAATAAGGTACAGATATGTCATAAACCGAAAAACGAGGCTTCTAAAAAAGTGATATTAAAATGCGGACTTCATTATGACGGTAATTTAAGGCAGTATTTTTATAATAATGGAGAATACGAAGATAGGTTATATTATTCACTTCTTAAAAATGAATTTTATAATTAAACGATAATTATAAATTTTAAGGTTATTTTAAGGTTAAGGTCTATAATAAAAATAGTTTAAAAATAATATTTATTTTTAAACAAATCACTTGCTTATTTATATTTGCAGGTGCGATATTTTACAATTAAAAAAACTATTTTAATTAGTTTACAAGGGCGTAAATTGTGGTTTGATTTACGTCTTTTTTTAGTGATTATTTCTCTTTATATTTGAAACTATATTTTTGTTTTTTTGCTCATAAAAAGTAGGTAAAAAACGAAATAAGTGATATAATTAACAATATATTGTTTAAGGGAATTATCTATGGAAACTAAAATATACGATCTTACGAAAGAGGACAATTTAACAGAGATTTTCAGCGATGCTGCAAGTGTTATAAATGTGGGTGGTACGGTAGTGTTCCCGACGGAAACGGTATACGGTCTTGGTGCAAATGCTTATGATGATGAAGCGGTAAAGAAAATATTCAAGGCTAAAAACAGACCAAGCGATAATCCTTTGATAGTACATATAAGCGATTTAAGTATGATAGATGAGTTGGTTACATATGTAAGTGATGACGCAAGGAAATTGATGTCGGAATTTTTTCCCGGACCATTGACACTTATAATGAAAAAATCTTCCAAAGTTCCAAACAGCGTATCTAACGGACTTGATACTGTTGGTATAAGGATGCCAAGTGATAAGGAAGCCAATGCTTTTATAAGAGCATGCGGTGTTCCCATTGCGGCGCCAAGTGCAAATATTTCAAAAAGACCAAGTATTACAAACAAAAAATATCTTGTAGAGGAATTATCGGGTAAAGTCGATATGATACTTTGTTCAAAGAATTCTACGATAGGACTTGAGTCTACGGTTTTAGATGTTTCCGGTGATAAAATAAAACTTTTGAGACCGGGAAAAATAAGCGGGGAAGATATTGAAAAAGTCATAGGCAAGAAAGTTTACGGATATAACAGCGAAGACGCACTCTTACCTAAGTCTCCGGGAATGAAATATGAGCATTATAAACCTAAGACAAAAGTTATCGTGCTTAATGGGAATGATGATGATATAATAAGTTATTTGGACGATATAAAGGTAGATGATATAGGATTTATAGGGCTTAATTATATCATTCATAAGATTGACAATAAAAAAATCAAGGTCAAATCTTTCGGCAAAGATATAAGTGATGCAAGCAGAAATCTTTATTATTTGCTTAGGGAGATGGATAGTGAAAATTTGGATATCATCTATGTTCAGGCTATGGATAATAAGGGTATAGGTCTTGCATATATGAACAGGCTTTTAAAGGCTGCTTCGGGGGATATTATATACCTATAGGGCTTCGCCCTAAACCCCAGTCCTTTTTTAGAGATAAAAAAGAACGAAAAAATCTTCGCTCAAGCCGCGAAGGCTAAATTTCGACTGGATTTTCAAAATAAATTTTGAAACAGTCTCAATTACCCCCTCCCTTAATAAAGGAATTTAAATCCTGGGGTGGGCTTTATATAATTTATAAAGATAAGGTATTAAGACATATAGTTATTATGTTAAAAACTGCTATGCAGTTTATATAAATACACTAAAAAAAGGAGTAAATAAAATGAAAATAGTAATTGCTAGTGACCACGGTGGTTATGAATTAAAACAATTTTTAATCGAAACATTTAAAAAAGAAGGATATGATTTCGTAGACTACGGTACGAATTCCGAAGAAAGTGTTGATTATCCGGATTATGCTATAAAAACATGTGAAGATGTTGCGGCAGGTAAATTTGACAGAGGTATTTTGATTTGCGGTACAGGTATCGGTATAAGTATCGCGGCAAACAAAGTTAAAGGTATCAGAGCTGCACACTGTACAGATTGTTTCTCTGCAAAGATGTGTAAACAGCACAATGATGCAAATGTAATTGTTCTTGGCGGAAGGATAACAGGTCCCGAACTTGCTGCCGAAATCCTTAGAACATACCTAAATGAAAAAGAATTTTTAGGCGGAAGACACGAAAACAGAGTAAATAAAGTAAAAGCATACGAAGAAAAAGTATATAAATAGTAAGGAATAGAAATAATGAATAATGTAGATAGTAGACCTTCATGGGATGAATATTTCATGGAAATGCTGGAAGTCGTTAAAACTCGCTCTACTTGTATAAGAAGACATGTAGGTGCGATAATCGTAAAAGACCATAAGATAATCTCTACAGGTTACAACGGCGCTCCGAAAGGTCTTGCTCACTGCACAAAAGATACTTGTGTAAGACTTAAGTATAATATAAAAAGCGGAGAAAGACATGAACTTTGCAGGGCTACCCATGCCGAGCAAAATGCTATTATTTCGGCGGCAACCATGGGAGTTAGTGTCGAAGGAGCGGATATTTATATAACCGATTCTCCATGTATCCTCTGTTCAAAAATGCTTATCAATGCGGGTATCAAAAGAATTATTTATAAAGGAAGCTATCCCGATGAATTTAGTTTAGAATTATTGAATGAAGCGGGAATAGAAGTTATCAAATATGACACAGAGGGATAAAAATAATGAAATATCCGATATTGCAAAGGCGGTATCGATAATATTACAGCTGGGACTTACTATGGTAGTGACGATTTTGTTATGTCTGTTCTTCGGTAAGTTTCTGGATAATAAGTTTCATAAAGACAATTTATGGACTTTGATATTTTTATTTCTTGGTGTATGTGCGGCTCTTAGAAATATGTATTATATAGTTAAGAGCTTCATAAATGATAAATAAGAACAATAAGTATATCCCGCCTTTTTAGGCGGGAAGAAAATAAAAGGCAATATAAAAAATACATAAATGAGGTTTAAAAATGGTAAATAAGACAGATGACAATTTAACGGTCGAAGAGCTTTATAAAGAGCAGCTCGACATATGTAAATATACGTTTTTTTTAAATTTAGTTTTTGTTGTTTTAGTATTGCTTTTTAAATTTGATAGGAGTATAATCCTAGGAATAATGGCGGGATGTATAACTGCGATAGCCTTTCATTTATGGCTGTTTCAGGACCTTAAAACCGCTATAAAGCTGGATAAGGAGCAGGCAGTAAACTACGCCAACATTCACTCTTTAATAAGGAAATTGCTTCTTATTATAGTAATAGTTTTTCTTGTTGCTAACAAATGGATTAAAGTAAATGCGGTAGGGCTTATTATAGGTCTTTTATCACTTAGAGTGGTACTGTATTTATATAATCTTAGAACTGTAAAAAACAAGTAATTTAAAAACGGAGAAGAAAAAAATGGGTATAACTATAAGCACAGTTAATGAAGTTTTTAGAATCGGAAATATTCCCATATCCAATACCATAATCTGGACTGTTTTTGTTCTTGCTCTAACCTTTGCTATTTTAATGTTTTTAAAAAAGGATTTAGAGATAAGACCGACTACAAAAAGGCAGGTTATTGCGGAAACTCTAGTGACTTCTACGAGAGATTTTGTGAGCGGTACCATGGGTAAGAAAAATGTTGGTTTTGCACCATATTTCTTTTCGCTTGCGGCATTCTTATTGATATCCAATCTAAGCGGGTTCGTCTTTTTAAATATAGTAAGACCTCCTACTGCGGATGCGGCAACGACACTTACTCTGGGTTTCCTTACATTTATATTGACTCAGTTTTTTGCAATTAAATCCAAAGGTATAAAGAAGTATATAAAGTCGTTCTTTGAACCGATATTTATCCTTCTTCCTATAAATATTATAGGAGAAATCGCAAATCCTGTTTCACTTGGATTTCGTTTGTTCGGTAATATAACCGGGGGTATGATAATCTTGACATTGGCTTATTCGATCTTTTTAGGTTCGGCTACTGCTGCGATGTTTACATTCTTTACGACTTTGATACTTTGTATATATATAAAATTTGGTAAACCAAATAAATTTACGCAGAATAAATTTGTAAAAACCATTGCGATTTTATTACTGATACCATCGTTCTTCTTAGCATTCTGTCATGGATACTTTGACTTATTTGCGGGGATTTTACAGACATTCATATTCTGTATGCTATCAATGGTATTCATATCATCCGCAATGGATGAATAATCAGTCTTTACCCGACTTTCAGCCGGATAAAAATAAATAAAAAACAAAACACACACTTTATTCAAGGAGGAAATAATAATGAATATTTCAGGAAGTGATTTAATTTTAGCATTCTCAGCACTAGGTGCAGGTCTTGCGATGATAGGTGCATTAGGTACCGGTGTAGGACAAGGTAATGCTACAGGTAAGGCTTGTGAATCAGTAGCCAGACAACCTGAAGCTGAAGGAACAATTTTAAGAACATTACTTGTTGGTTGTGCGGTTGCGGAAACATCAGCTATTTACTGTTTGGTTATCGCTTTAATCTTATTATTTGTTAAACCTTTTAGCTAAGATACAGTAATGAACAATAATATTAAGGTGGTGATTTTATGTTAGCCGGATCATTGATAAACTTTTCAACGGAAATGCTTTACCAAATGTTAATTCAGGGCGCTATCTTTTTACTATTCTTTATCTTGGTTAAAAAATTCTTTTATGAAAAAGTCATTGAAATCGTCGATAAAAGACAGGAAATGATTACAGAGGAATTTGACAAGGCTGAAGGTGAAAAAGCTAAAGCTGATTCTCTTAGAGAAGAGTATGAAGAAAAAGTTAAGAGTATAAATGAAGAGGCTTTAACTATTACTAATAATGCTACTAAGGAAGCTAAAGAAATAAAAGAAAATATTATTTTGGAAGCTAACGAAGAAGCAAGAAGGATAAAAGCTAAGTCTAAGAAAGATATCGAAAATGCAAAAGAGACTGCAATGAAAGAAATGAAAGACAGCATTATCGATATATCTTTCGATATAACAAGCAAGGTCTTGGATACTAAACTTGATAAAAATGCAGACGAAGCTTTAGTCAAAAAGGCTATTGAAAGTTTGGATGAGGTAAGCTATGAGTAGTGCTTCTTACAGATATGCATATTCTTTGTCAGAATTATGCACAGAAGAAAACACGATGGAATGTGTATATAAAGAGTTCACGGATTTTTACGAACTGCTTAATAAAAGTGAAGAGTTATATACACTGTTATCTGACGAGACTTTCAAAAAAGAAGATAAAAAAAGAGTAATAGACAATGTCTTTGATAAAGACGATAATATAATGCTTAAGAACTTCCTGTTCTTGTTGGTTGATAAAAACAGGATAGACGAGATCAAGCTTATATATTTGGATTTTAAAA
The DNA here is from genome assembly GCF_024623185.1 of Anaerofustis stercorihominis. GTDB lineage: Bacteria > Bacillota > Clostridia > Eubacteriales > Anaerofustaceae > Anaerofustis. The sequence goes on along the minus strand of NZ_JANJZK010000006.1, from coordinate 66,155 downwards.
ATTTATACTTAGAACATAGCGGCATATTAAACGTTGAAGTTAAGAGTGCCAATGAATTGAGTGAAGAACTGCTTGACAGTTTGAAAAATAAACTTTCGGATAAATTTAATAAGAAGATTATATTGTCTAGAAGCGTCGATAAAAATATTATAGGCGGGATAATACTATATATAAACGGAAAAATGATAGATTTATCCGTAAAGAATGAACTGGACATAATTAAAAGACAGTTGAAAGAAACAAAGATAGTTTAAAGAAGGGAAATAAAAATGAATTTAAAACCCGAAGAAATCAGTAGAATAATTAAAGAGCAGATTAAAAACTATGATAAAAAAATAGAAACTACATCTGTGGGAACTATTTTAAGCGTTGGTGACGGTATTGCCAGGGTTCATGGTTTAGACGGTGCAATGATGGGTGAGCTTATTTTGTTCCCGGGTGATGTTTATGGAATGGTTTTGAACTTGGAAGAAGATAACGTAGGTTGTGTTCTTTTGGGTGATGATACTGATATAGTTGAAGGCGATACTGTAAAATGTACAGGTAAGATAATGAGTGTTCCCGTTGGTGACGGAGTAATCGGAAGAGTAGTAAATGCTCTCGGTGAACCTATAGACGGAAAAGGAAGTATCGTAGCCGAAGAATACAGAAAAGCCGATGTAAAAGCAAGCGGTGTTATAGACAGAAAAAGCGTTACGGTTCCATTACAAACCGGATATAAGGCTATTGACTCTCTTATTCCTATTGGAAGAGGTCAAAGAGAGCTTATCATTGGAGACAGACAAACAGGTAAAACAGCTTTAGCGGTTGATACTATTTTAAATCAAAAAGGCGAAGATGTACTTTGCGTATATGTTGCAATAGGGCAAAAAGCAAGTACCGTTGCTCAGATAGTAGGTACTTTGGAAGAATACGGAGCCATGGATTATACTACGGTAGTATGTGCTACTGCGAGTGAAATGGCACCTCTTCAATATCTTGCACCTTATTCGGGATGTGCTATAGCAGAGTATTTTATGGATAAAGGAAAAGATGTACTTATAGTTTATGATGATTTAAGTAAACATGCGGTGGCTTATCGTTCAATGACTTTACTTCTTCGTAGACCACCGGGAAGAGAAGCTTATCCGGGAGATGTATTCTATTTGCATTCAAGACTTCTTGAAAGAGCTGCAAGGCTTGAAAAAGGCGGTTCTATAACCGCACTTCCTATAATCGAAACACAAGCGGGAGATATCTCCGCATATATCCCAACCAATGTAATTTCCATTACAGACGGACAGATCTTCCTTGAAACGGAACTTTTCAATGCAGGTGTTCGTCCTGCCGTTAACCCTGGTATTTCGGTGTCAAGAGTCGGCGGTTCCGCTCAGATAAGTACCATGAAAAAAGTAGGAGGGCCTCTCAGAATAGAATATGCACAGTACAGAGAACTTGCATCCTTTGCACAGTTCGGTTCTGACTTGGATAAATCCACAAAAGCGAGCCTTGAAAAAGGTAAGAGAATCGTGGAAATGTTAAAACAAGAGCAGTATTCTCCTATGAAAGTAGAAGAACAGGTTCTTGTAATATATGCGGTTACAAACAACTTCCTAAAAGAAATCGAAGTTGATGAAATGAAAGAATTTGAAAAGGGACTTATTGAACATGCACATTCAAATTCACCTTCCACTCTTGATAAAATCAAGACTGCCAAGGGCTTTGATGACGAGCTTGTCGAAGAAATCTCTAAACTAATAAACGACTACAAAAGTATATTTTTAAGTGGTCGAGAATAAGGAGCTAAGTTATGGCTGAAAATATGGCAGACATTAAAAGAAGAATGAAAAGTGTCTCGAGTACAAAGCAGATAACTAAAGCTATGGAACTGGTAGCGAGCTCTAAACTCAGAAAAGCAAAAGAAAGAGCGATTTGCAGAAGTCACTATACCGATGCGACTTATCAGCTGATGCTAAGAGTCGCAAAATATACTTCATATATAAATAACATTTACTTTAAAGACAGAGAAAATGCAAATAAGACAATATATGTAGTTTTAAGCGGTGACAAGGGACTTGCCGGCGGATTCAATACCAATGTTATAAAACAGGCGGTAAGCGAAATCGGAGATGAAAAAGAGAATGCCGTAATTTTTGCACTGGGTGCAAAAGGTGCGGATTACTTTAAGAAAAATGATTATGACGTAGTCGGAGAATACATCGGTATAAGCGATGAACCTAATTACGGAGTTGCCAAGAAAATTATCGGTACTGTTATAAATTTATATACCAGTGACGAAGATATAAGGAAAGTAAAAATCATTTATTCCAAATTCAACTCCGTAGTATCTCAGGGAATACTTAGTGCAACTGTCCTTCCTATTTCGAGAAAAGCAGATAACAGTGACGGGACTCCCGTTACGAGCGAACTTGTTATAGAGCCGGGCGGGGAAGAACTCCTTGAAGAATTGGTACCGCAGTATATAACAAGTCTTCTTTACGGAGCTATGATAGAAAACCATGCAGGTGAAGAAGCTTCGAGAAGGATGGCTATGAGTGCGGCTACGGACAATGCAAACGAGCTTTTGGAAGAACTTGAAATAAGATATAATTCTGCCAGACAATCAAGCATCACAAACGAACTTATCGAGATAGTATCGGGTGCGGAAGCTTTAAAATAGGAGGAGATATGATATGAATGATCAAAATTTACATTTAGAAATAGCGACTCCGACAAGGACTTTCTATAACGATGAAGTAGAAAAGTTTACTTTTAAAGCGACGAGCGGAGAGATGACGATACTGAAAAATCACGTTCCGATTATGACGCTTGCCGACCTTGGAATAATGCATATAACGGATTTAAAGGGCAATAAAAGAGAAGCTACTTTATTCGGAGGAAGCGTCCTTGTTGAAAACAATAAGATATTGGTCGTTACCGATGATGCATTATGGCCGGAAGAAATCGATATAAGAAGAGCGGAAGAAGCTAAGAGAAGAGCAGAAGAAAAACTTCACGCTACCAAATATAACAGGCGAGAATTCGTTCAAGCCGAACATAAGTTGAGAAAAGCTTTAGTAAGAATAGATTTAGCAAATACGTATGAAGGTATTTCTAGACATAAGAAATATTAGTCAGAACAAATAAAGGAGACAAAATCCTATGGAAAATAGAAAAGGAAAAATTGTCCAGGTCGTAGGTCCTGTCGTAGATGTTAAATTTACTGAAAATGATTTACCTAAACTGAATGAAGCTATTAAAATAGATAATCATGGAGAAGAGTTGATCATTGAAGTAAGTGAACATATCGGGGACAATACGGTCAGATGTATTGCGATGGATACGACCGACGGACTTGTAAGAGGGATGGAAGCTGTTTCTACGGGAAGTCCGATAATGGTTCCCGTAGGGGATAAAACACTTGGCAGGATGGTCAATGTTTTAGGTCAGCCTATAGACGGCAAAGAAATGGACTTAAGCGATGTCAAACTTTCTCCGATACACAGAGAAGCCCCATCTTTCGAAGAAATGCAGACTGTACCTGAAATATTTGAAACAGGTATAAAAGTCGTAGACCTAATTTGTCCTTACACCAAAGGCGGTAAGATCGGTCTGTTCGGCGGTGCCGGAGTAGGTAAAACTGTTTTGATACAGGAACTTATAAGCAATATCGCTACCGAACACGGCGGATTATCTGTTTTTGCCGGCGTCGGAGAAAGAACAAGAGAAGGTAACGATTTATACTATGAAATGAAAGAGTCTGGAGTTTTGGATAAGACTTCATTATGCTTCGGTCAGATGAATGAACCGCCGGGAGCGAGAATGAGAGTTGCTCTTACGGGACTTACAATGGCAGAGCATTTCAGAGATGAAGAAAATCAAGACGTACTTCTATTTATAGATAACATATTCAGATTTACGCAGGCCGGAAGTGAAGTTTCCGCACTTCTCGGAAGGATGCCGTCGGCGGTAGGTTATCAGCCTACACTTGCGACTGAAATGGGTGCGCTTCAGGAAAGGATCACTTCCACAAAGAGCGGTTCTATCACATCTGTTCAAGCGGTTTATGTGCCTGCCGATGACTTGACCGACCCTGCTCCCGCAACTACTTTTGCCCATTTGGATGCTACTACCGTACTCGACAGGTCAATAAGTGAAAAAGGTATTTATCCTGCCGTAGATCCTCTCGGTTCTACCAGTAGAATATTAGACCCTAAAGTCGTAGGGGAAGAACATTACCAAATTGCCAGAGGAGTTCAGGAAATATTACAAAGATATAAAGAACTTCAGGATATTATCGCAATCTTAGGTATGGAAGAATTGAGTGAAGAAGATAAACTTATCGTTGGAAGAGCAAGAAGGATAGAAAGATTTTTATCTCAGCCATTCCACGTTGCGGAACAGTTTACGGGACTAAAGGGTGCTTATGTTCCTATTTCCGAAACGCTAAGAGGCTTTAAGGAAATACTTCAAGGTAAACATGATGATTTACCTGAAGCGGCATTCCTACTTGTAGGCACAATAGATGACGCTGTAGAAAAAGCAAAACAGTTACAATCAGAAGAAGAAGAGTAATATAAAAATACATTTATGAATTTTCATAAATGTATTTTTTTGTTTTAGTTAATTAAATCATGAATAATAAATGCAGTTTAATTCGGTAAAATTAATGATTTGTTTATATTTTTGATGATGTTTTTAAGATATTATTTGCAACAATCATTTTATATAAAGTTTTATTTGATAATTTAATTTATTTTTTATTAACGAATTAAGAATTTTATGAGAATAAATCTATAATATATATTATTTTTATTTATGATATAAAAGTTATTATAAAATTTATTTTGGCAACTTTTTTAATTTAACTCATTTAAATATATAAATTTTGCTTATTATTGTTTTTAATATTATATTTAAAATATCTAGTTTACAAACGGTCTATTCGTAAAAAATACATTGATATTTTTACTCATATTAAATTATTCATTTCACTCATTTTTTATGCTAACTGCATAAAAAAACGTCTTTCTATTGAAAGACGTATAATTTCAAACATGGTGATCCGTCAGGGGATCGAACCCTGGACACCCTGATTAAGAGTCAGGTGCTCTACCAGCTGAGCTAACGGACCATTTATCGTGCTTTATTATTATAATTAAACATGATAAAAATGTCAATAATTTACTTAAGATTTAGTAAATAAACATTAAATATATTTATTAATCAAATATCTCATCCGTTATTATTTTAGAATATTCTTCAATCTTTCCTTTTTCCACCGCATATTCAAATATACTGTATCTGTTTCGCACCTTATATGCACCCAGAATGCTTTTGAGGAATAAGTCTTTATCCACTTCTATTTCACTCGGAAGTGTTGGTGCACCTACGGTTTTTAATAAATTTATTACATCTTCTTTATCGTATTTATATTTAAATACTTCTTTTGGTATTTCTTCTTTCATAAGTTCAAAAAGCTCCAATACTATAGGAGTGGCTATCCCGACTTTTATTCCATGAAGATATGGATATTTGTTTCTTTTTATAAAGTCCATTTCCCAGTAATGTGATATCATATGCTCCGCACCGGAAGCCGGTCTTGATACTCCAACCAGCCCCATTGCCACACCTGTGAACGTAAGAGCTTCAAGAAGATATTGAACGGATTTTTCATCTCTGTCCATTAGTTTGTCCGCGCTGTCTATTACTCTTTGTATCGCTCTCTCAGTGAGTGTAACGCAGGTTTCGCAAATATATTCTCCAGTTATCATATTTGACAGTTTCCAATCCATCAAAGCCGTTATTTTTCCGACTATATCTCCAAATCCCGCTCGTATCAGTTCATCCGGTGCATTCTTCATTATATTCACATCTCCTATTATTGCGTAAGGAAGTGTTGCATCAAATGAAATTTTAAAACCGTCACATATTAGGGGCGAACCGTCGGAAGCATAACCGTCCATTGAGGGCGCTGTGCATATTATGATGTAGGGTATATTTGTTTTTACGGATAAATATTTGCCGAGATCGTTAATAGTCCCGCTTCCTACGGCAATTATAAGTCCGGTATCATTTTCAAGTTCCATGAAAAGGCGTCCGAGGACTTTTTCGTTTGGTATAAGTATTTCTTTGCTGTTTGGTATCACAAAGTTTTTAAATGTGTGATTATTATCTTTTAATATCCGAGAGGTCTTTTCTCCCGCGGCTTTATAGGTATTTTCATCGCTGAACATAAATATTTTTTTATCTTTGAAAGGGGATAATACTCTTCTGAGTTCATCAAGTGCATTATTTTTAATACATATCTCCTTAATGGGGAGTTTATGTTTTCTCCCGCATTCACATTCAAAGTCCAAATTTGACATCTCGTTGATATTCATTTCTAATATACTTTTCATATTTCCTCCAAAGTTTAATTATTATAAACGACCATTTCGTATTCGGTTTTGTATGCTTCGGATTTGACTTCGACGTATTCTATGAGTTCATTTTCTTTTGTAAAAGTGGTAGATTTAAGTACACATATAGGTGTTTTTTCTTCTATCTTCAAGTATAGTGCTTCGTATTTATCGCTTGGTTTTATAAATACTTTTTGACAGGCTTTGTATGGTATTATACCCTTGCTTGAAAGTATGTCATATAGAGACTTCTGTGTAAAATCTTCATGCAATAAATACTCTGTATACTTTATTGGTATATATGACGTAGACAGAGAAAACAGACTTCCGTCTATATATCTGAGTCTTTTTAAAATAAATATCTCATCGGATATATTTATATTTAATTTTTCCGCTATCCTTTCATCCGCTTTTTCTATGTTTTGTGAGAGGATTTTATTTGTTACTTTCTTACCCTGCATTTTGGCATCATTGAAAAACCCGACTATAGAAGTAAGCTGATGGTCGGTATAAGGACTGTTTCCGAGGTAAAAGGCACCCTTTCTTTCTTTTCTGATAATAAGTCCCTCTTCCTCCAAAAGGTTCAAAGCAGATATGATCGTTGGTCTGCTGACGTCGTATTTTATACAAAGTTCTCTCTCTCCCGGAAGATTACTGTAGTAAGGAAGTTCTTTAAAGTCTTCTTTGATTTTTTCTTCTATCAATTTATATAGAGGTTTATGTTTGATTTTATTCATATATGACTCCTTATATCCACTGGATATATTATTTAATACTATAATATGCATTATTTGATAGATTGTCAATAGTATTTAATAAAATGTATTTCCAGTGGGTATAAAATATTCATTAGATTAGAAAAATTATGAACTTAAATGATATTATTTATAAACAGACTACATGAATTTTTATAATTTAGAAGTAAAAATATTTTGTATTGAAAGAGTATCCGAGTTATACTATAATTAAATAAAAGATAATACCTTAGGAGAACTACTGCGAACCTCAAGCTCACATTTTTTAATAATTTTTAAATCCTTTTAAATAGCGGGATTCAGTAAAGTAATTTAAAATATTATATTTTATCAAGTGTCTGTAATAGGCTATTTGAAGGGCTTTGTAGAGTCGCATCCCATGCGGGATGCGTGGATTGAAACTTACCGCATTGTCTAAAGAGCCTCCGCTTTTAAGTCGCATCCCATGCGGGATGCGTGGATTGAAACTTTCAAGGTAAGTAAGAGAACCGTTAAATACGTCGTCGCATCCCATGCGGGATGCGTGGATTGAAACTCTATCAAGGGCTAAGGTGTACGCAGAAAATGGGGTCGCATCCCATGCGGGATGCGTGGATTGAAACTTAAATATACATTACTTGAGGTGTTAAATCCCGAGTCGCATCCCATGCGGGATGCGTGGATTGAAACTACGCTTTTAAAGCGGTCGAACATTTAGAGGTAAGTCGCATCCCATACGGGATGCGTGGATTGAAACTGCGTGTAGCTATCATATCTATAAGTTCATCCCGGGTCGCACCTCGCAAGGGGTGCGTGGATTGAAAGGTAATGCTGTTCTTTTTTAAAGATAAAAAAGAACGAAAAAATCTCCGCTCAAGCCGCGGAGGCTAAAGCGGTTGCTAAAAGGGATGCAAAAGCTACGTTTGCATATCATCGCGGCGGCATTTTATTAAGTCATTATATAGTTACATATTTAATTGATTTAGAGTTACACTAAAATTCGCTAATTTACTTTTATATATGATTTTATCTGTAAGGCTAATAATTACATATATTATTAAAATGAAACATTTCAAATAATGATTATGTATAATAAAAAAGGAGACTTATTTTAAGTCTCCTTCCACTTTTTCAAATAAATATTTATATTTTTCACTTAAATAGCTTTCCAAAAATTTGTTTTCAAATTCATTTACGTCTCTGCATTGTTCGCCGAGCTTATAAATTCTTTCAAATAGATTTGCAGCAATCTTCATAAGTTTGTAATTATTGCAGTTTTTAAATATGATATTTTTCCTTACATCTATCGTTGCTTTAATATATGTATCCATAATATCACTACTCCTTGGTAATTTTTGTATTATCATAAAAACACTTGATACTGTAAAAAAATTGTAGTATATCTGATAATTAATAATTTTTACTGTGATGTATTTTTCAGATTTGAAAAATAAATGTAGTTATTACGATAAATTTTGATATAATACTTTTATAAAGTATTAAAGGAGCGAAAAATGCATAATTTTGTTGATTACTTTGAAGAAGATGAAGTATGTGATTTAACGTCGGTTAGTTTTGTCAGTCCCGAGTTTCGGGGGAATTTGGATTTTGGTGTTGCCGATGAAATAGAGATACTGGAAGCAAACAATAAGGAGCTTATCATAGATTTTACGAGAACGCTTGTATATGAAAATGACGATGATGTAGAACCGTTCTTGCAGGTGAGTGCAACGGCTAATTTCAGCGTTAAAGAGGATTTTAACGATACGATAGTTCTTATGTCAAAGACCAGTGATTTGGAAAATAAGATACTCGAAAATGAAGAGTTTTTTCTAAGTTCTACCATATCGGGGGTGTCTTTATTGATATCCCAAGTGCTGTCTTCATTCGGAAGGGTCCCGGTTATAACACCTCCTGTTTTTATGAGTGAAGAAGATGAGGAATAGAATTTCAGTTTTGATTGATTTTTCGAAATTTACGGAAAACTCTTGACATCAAAATAAAAAAAGTGTATTATTCTATACAACATTAATATAGAAAACCGTAGAGAAAGAGTAGTAGGCAAGATCAGAATGATTTAAAGAGAGCTATAGGCGGTGTGATTATAGCATGATTTCCTTGTTGAATGGACTTTTGAGGGTGACTTTGAACTGTAGTAGGGGTCATCGGGTTCCCGACCCGTTATCAGACCGGGCGCATATGATGGTATGTGTATGAGAGTGGACTTTTATGTCAATTTGAGTGGTACCGCGGATATTTTCGCCTCAAGCAAAGCAATTTGCTTGGGGCTTTTTCTATATTAAAAATAAAAAATTTTTAATAAAGTGAGGAAAAAAGAAATGAAAAGAACAAAAAAATTATTGATGGTCGGACTTAGTTTAGTATGTGCAGCAGGGTTATTTGCAGGCTGCGGAAACAGTGACAGCGGCAGCGGCGGAGATAAAACATACGAACTCGGTATCTTGCAGTTTGCAAATCACGGTTCACTTGATAATTGCAGAGAAGGATTTTTACAAGGTTTAAAAGAAGAAGGTATCGAAGAAGGCAAAAATTTAAATGTTACATATAAGAATTCAGGTTCTGATGCAGCAACGGACAATCAGATCGCAACAAGCTTCGCTTCAAAAGATATGGATATGATTTGTGCAATAGCTACACCTAGTGCACAAAGTGCATATAATGCGTCTAAAGATAAAAATATCCCTGTAATTTACACGGCTGTAACATCTCCTAAACTTGCGGGTTTTGTTGACGATAATGATAAAAACGTGGGAGAAATCACAGGAACATCCGATTTGGTACTTGCAGATGACCAATTAAAATTGATTACTGATATGATGCCAAAAGTAAAAAATGTAGGTATCCTTTACAGTACAAGCGAAGTAAATTCAAAAGCCGGTATCGAAGCTTACGAAAAAGCAGCAAGCAAATATGGAGTAAAAATAGTAACTCAGGGAACAAGCAGTGCGGCTGACATCCCTATGGCTACAGACAGCTTACTGAAAAAAGTAGACTGTATCACAAACTTAACGGATAATACCGTAGTAAGTAATCTTCCTACGATTTTGGATAAAGCAAACAAAGCTAAAAAACCTGTTTTCGGTTCAGAAATAGAACAAGTTAAAATAGGATGTATCGGATGTGTAGGTATCGATTTTGTAAAGCTTGGAAATCAAACGGGTAAAATGGCGGCTAAAGTTTTAAAAGGTGAAGCTAAGGCGCAAGATATGCCTTTTGAAACATTTGACTCGGGAGAAATCGTTATAAATACTAAAGTTGCAAATGACCTTGGTATCGAAATCAGTAACGGTGTCAAAGAACAGGCAAGCCAGACTTTCGATAAAATAGAACAGTCAAAAGAAAATAAATAATATAGTTTACAGCCCTTTGGGGTTTAAATAAAGTATTCAAACGTCAAAAAAGTTGAGCTCCCAAAATCATAAATTTCAAAAAGAAATTTATCTAACCCTTATTAAATTTATTATAAAACTTATAGTATTCTCGTAAAACTTAGCGGAGCTTGACTTTTGACGTATGGATTAAATAATTAAGTAATTAAATATATAGTTAAATCAAAGTTTGACTATATACTTATTTATTTAAATAAGAAAAGGAGATAAAAAGTTGGATTTGATAATCGGCGTTTTTGAACAAGGCTTTATATACGCTATCATGGCAATAGGCGTATATATTACATATAAAATATTGGACTTCCCGGATTTGTCCGTTGACGGGACATTTCCTCTGGGAGCTGCGGTGACCGCAATGCTCATCATAGCTGGGGTAAACCCTTATTTGACACTCGTTGCGGCAACATGTTTGGGGGCTTTATCGGGAGTACTTACGGGTATCATACACGTTAAGTTCAAAGTCAGAGATTTACTTTCAGGTATCATCATGATGACCGCTTTATATACGATAAATCTTCGTATAGCGGGGGGAATTGCAAATGTACCCATATTCAATTATAAGACTATATTCGATAATGATTTTATAAATGGGATCTTTCCTTCATTCCTTGCACCTTATAAGACTATGATAGTGATATTCATAGTTCTTATAATATCTAAGCTGCTTTTGGATTTATATCTTAAGACGAAGTCCGGATATTTACTAAGAGCTGTAGGAGACAATGAAAAAATCGTTACTTCTCTCGCAAAAGACAGCGGGATAACGAAGATAATAGGCTTAGCTATTGCAAACGGACTTGTTGCACTTGCGGGAAGCGTGATGTGTCAGCAGCAGAGGTTCTTTGAAATAACAATGGGAACGGGGACTATCGTTATAGGTCTTGCCAGTGTTATAATCGGTATGAATGTATTTAAGACGGATAAAATAAAGGCGACTACGGCTGTAGTATTCGGTTCCGTTATATATAAGGCGTGTGTAGCTATCGCTATCGAGTGCGGACTGGAAGCTTCTGATTTAAAACTCATTACGGCTTTATTATTCTTTATAATATTGGTGTTCAGCATGGACCGTAAAAAGAAGGTGAAAGAATGATAAGATTAGAACATATAGATAAATATTATAATATAGGTACGATAAACGAAGTTTGCCTTTTCAAAGATTTTAATTTGGATATAAACGACGGGGATTTTATTTCCGTAATAGGAAGTAACGGTTCCGGAAAGACTTCAATGCTCAATCTCATCTGCGGCAGTTTATCCCCTGAGAAGGGTAAGATAATCCTTGGGGGAGAAGATATAACAAAGCAGAAAGAATTTGTCAGGAGCAGAAAGATAGGCAGAGTGTATCAGGACCCTTCCATGGGTACATGCCCAAGTATGACTATTTTGGAAAATATGTCTTTAGCCGATAATAAAGGCAGTTCTTACGGACTTGGGCTAGGAACGAATAAAAAGAGGATAGGTCATTATAAAGAATTATTGTCGAGGCTTAATTTAGGGCTTGAAGATATGCTTGAAAGTAAGGTCGGTTCGTTATCGGGCGGGCAAAGACAGGCTATGGCTCTACTTATGACTACAATGGCGGATATAGAGTTTTTGATTTTAGATGAACATACCGCAGCTCTGGACCCTAAGACGGCTGAAATAATAATGGAACTTACCGATGAAATCGTAAGGGAGAAGAACATAACCACCGTTATGGTAACTCATAATCTTCGTTTTGCGGTCGAATACGGGAACAGGATAATTATGATGCATAACGGAGAGGCGATAATAGATAAGTCGGGAAAAGATAAAGATAATGTTGTGATAGACGATTTACTTGAAAGATTTAATGAAATAAGCATTGAAAGCGGTAACTCGCTTTAGAATAAATAATAACATTCCAACTAAAAAAAGACTGCTGTGTGCGGTCTTTTTTATTGTATTGTAGAGATGTGTAGGATAAGGGGCGCGGAATCTGCGTAGCAGGCGTAGTGCCCCGCATCTATGATAAAGGATTTTATTATATTTGAATTTACTTATTACTTGTAAGAAGAGGCGGTTTGTTTTCATCTTTTCTGTCCATAAGCCATTGTCCCATCAATATTTTAAGGACTGCAAATATAGGTATTCCTATTACCATTCCCACAACACCGAACAGGCTTCCGCAGAATATTATGGAAACAATGACCCAGAAACCGTTTAGTCCCACTACATCACCGAGTATTTTCGGTGCAAGTACATTTTGGTCGATTTGCTGAATGAATATTATTATGAGTACCATGATAATCCCCTGGATAGGTCCGCCCGAAATCATTGCGAATATAGAGCATGGGATAACGCTGAATATAGGTCCGAAGAGGGGTATCATATTTGTTATGGTTATGATGAATGCTATGAGCGAAGCATATTTGATTTTAAATATATATGCAAGAGCCATTCCCATTGCACCTACAATAAGTGAGCATATAGCCTTTCCTGATAAGAATTTAAAGAACATATAATTCATTAAGTCCAATACATAGGATACTCTTCCGTAAATCCTCTCCGAGAATACTGCTTCTGCAACTCTTGAAACTTGACTTAATAGTGTATCTTTATCTATGAGCATATAAAGTGCAAGGAATATTGCTATGAATACATTGTAGACGGTTTTACCTACACTCATTGTTGCATTAACAAGGTTTGTACCTATTCCTTCGACCCAAGTTTTTGCAAAACTCAGCATATTCACCAAAGTTGCATTCACTCCGCTTGATGTGGTTATATCTATATTAAAAAAGTTTAGGATATTGACGACCATAGGATGTTTTGTCAAGTCCGTAACAAAATTTTCTATTGCTCCCATATTATCCTGAATTGATGTTATAAGGGATGTTATACTCGTTATAGTACTCGGAAGGACGATATATACTATTAGTGTTATTATTAAAATAGCTATTATCATCACCGCCACTGAAGAGAGGACGCGGTTTGTTCCGTCCTTAAATTTGGAGTGTTTACTTATTCTATTATAAAGGTTATCTACGGGCTGATATAGGAAGAACGCTATTATAAAGCCAATGAGTACTGGCTTTAAAGGAACATAAAATGCATTCCATATGCCTACAAGTTTATTGCTGAAAGAAGATAAATTTTGAATGCCAAAGTAAAAGGCTATTATAAAGCATACCGCAAACGTTATTAAAACGAGGTATTCAATATACTTCCGTTCAATATTTTTGAATTGTTTCATTGTATCCCTCTCTTTTTTCATTTATTTTCAAATTATATCATACTAATAAGTTAAAATACTATAAAGAAAGTATATTTATGATATAATTAATTAAAATTTAATAATTATGAGGTTAATATGATATATTATTTGATTGTTATTATTAGTGTGGTTTTAGACCAGATAAGTAAAAAAATAGTTATTGATAATTTAAAGCCTGTCGGTACTATCCCTATTATAAAAGATGTGTTTCATTTTACTTACTGCGAGAATACCGGGGCTGCATTTAGCATTTTTTCTAAAAATACTGCTCTTCTTACTCTTGTAAGTCTTGTTTTTATATTGGTTGTTTTTTACTTTTTATTTAAAAATATAAAAAAGAGTAATCATAATAAAATGCTGCTGCTTGGATTATCTTTTATATTGGGCGGAGCAATAGGTAATTTTATTGACAGATTTTTTCATGGTTTCGTAACCGACTTCTTTGATTTTAGACTTATAAATTTTGCTATATTCAATATTGCCGATGTTTTTATAACAATAGGCGGGATTTTGTTTTGTATATGCATCTTATTTTCCAAGGATGATGAGAGTATATTTTAATAGGCGAGATATTCAAAGTTTACTTAAAGTTTTATTAATGACTTTATTTTAATTATTATAATGTTCAGTGAAAACATTAAGGACCTTGTATTTAAGGTTCTTTTGTTTTGTAATGAAATAAAAAATAATGAGTTATTATATTGTATATCTTTAAGTGTATGTATCATATAATAGTGTTAAATGTAATGTGTAATTCGTTTTATACGATTGATAGTCATATTTATATAAATTTGTTAAAAGTATTCTTTCTTTGTATTTTAATGTTTTATTTAATCAGAATATATAGGAATAATCGGTTAAAAAGATAATAGAGAAAATATTATAATCATAGTTTTAAACTTAGTAAAAAAATAAAGGCTAAGTGATAAGCCTTTATTTTTTATATTCCCTAACTATCTCAATTAATTTGCTTTTTTCATTTTTATTTTTGTCTTCTATTACCTCTCTTAAAAGATATTCTAAAATTTTTCCTACGTCTTTTCCCTTATATCCCAAAGAGGTAATGTCATCTCCGTTTATTTTTAAGTCGCTTATCCTGTAAGGTTCTTTGTTTTTTATTACTCTTTTTGCAAATTCTTCGGTATCCCTAAATCTTTTTAGATTATCCTTTACGAGTTTATGATTTTTTGATTCGTCATCGGCGATCCTAACTTTTATTAAATCAAAGAATAGTTCCTCACCAAATTCGTTAAGTTTTTCTTTTACATATTTATTTTTCGGAGCCATATATTTATCATGATTTTTAATAAGAGTTAAAATTTTATATTTTGTTTCATTGTCGAATTTAAAATCATCAAGTATATTTTTAGCCATTTCCCTGGAAATATCGGAGTGATTGTAGAAATGGTCTATATTTTCTGTATCCGTTGTCTTGGTTTTGACCTTACCTACATCATGTAACAGCATAGTTATTTTTAAATGGAATACATTTTCTATATTATTAAATGTTTTGTAAGTATGTTCTCCGACGTTTTGCATATGATATTTATTGTTTTGATAAGTATGAAAACATTCTTTTATAATAGGGAAGAGCGTGGTTATAAAATCCATTTTATTTATATCCATGCCGCTTTCAAAGATTTCTTTTATCTCGGGAAGTATCCTTTCTTTTGCTACATTGTTAAGTAAGTGCATATTTTGTTTGATTGCCGTTAAAGTATCTTCTTCTATTTTAAAATCGTACCTCCCCGCAAATCTGTAAGCCCTTAAAATCCTTATGGTGTCTTCTTTAAACCTTTCTTTACCGTCTCTCACAACTCTTATGATACCTTTTTCTAGGTCCTGTCTTCCCTCGAATAAGTCGATAAGTCCAACTTTTTTATTATAAGCCATTGCATTGATAGTAAAGTCTCTTCTTTTTAAATCTTCTTCAATATTTGATAAAAACTTTACACTTTCGGGTCTTCTGTTTTCTATATACTTTCCTTCTTTTCTGAATGTCGTGACTTCAATGGGAGTATTATTTATTATTACGGTTACGGTCCCGTATTTTATACCTGTAGGTATGGTTTTATATTCTTTGAATAACTCCATGGTTTCTTTCGGCGATGCACTCGTTGTTATATCGTAGTCTTTGGGATTTCTTTCTAAAATTAAATCTCGTACACATCCTCCGACTATATATGCTTCAAAGCCGTTATTATTAAATTTATCTAAAATGATTTTTGCTTCATTTAATATATCTAGTTTCATAATATCACCTACTTGATTTTAACACTTATCATAGATTTTTGCCAACTGTTTTTTTAGTATTCAGATTTTGTATAAAGTAATATAACAATATAATATAAAAAGAAACTTTTCTCTTTCAAAAACATCTCTTTTTTGATAAACTTTATAAGTACAAATAAAGAAAAGAGAATTTTTATGAATAATTTAACTATAGTTGCTACATGCACATTCGGACTTGAAAAAGTACTAAAGAGAGAAATAACCGATCTTGGATATGAAATAGGTAAGGTGGAAGACGGAAAAGTTTATTTTAAAGGAAACAAAAAAGATGTGATGAATGTCAATCTTCATCTTAGGACGGCGGGAAGAGTCCTTATATTTATAACGTCATTCGACGCTCACTCTTTCGATGAACTATTCGATAACGTTGAAAATTATACTTGGGAGGATATATTTGAAAAGAATGCGGGTTTTAACGCGACTAAAATAAGCAGTGTAAAGTCAAAATTATTTTCAAAAAGAGATATTCAAAAAATCGTTAAAAAAGCTATAGTTGAAAGACTTAAGAGAAAATATAAATTAAATAAGCTGAGTGAAAGCGGTTCATACTATGAACTTATAGTAAACATAAAAAAAGATAAGGTCAGCATTTTTATAAATACATCCGGTAAGGGGCTTCATAAAAGAGGGTATAGAGAAAATGCATTAAAAGCACCTTTAAAAGAAACCTTGGCAAGCGGGATTATCTTACTTTCCGGGTACAGAGGCGACAGACCTTTCAGCGATGTCATGTGCGGCAGCGGAACTATCGTTATCGAAGCTGCAATGAAAGCAAAGAATATCGCACCGGGACTTAACAGAGAATTTGCCTTTGAAAAATGGAAAGAGTATAGCATTAAAGACTTTGAGCTTTTAAAAGAAGAAGCAAGAGAGAATATCAAACCTGCCGAAGTGAGGCTTCTGGGAAACGATATAGATTATAGAGCCATAAAGCTGGCAAACGAAAATGCAAGAAAAGCAGGTGTCGAAGATGCGGTAGCTTTCCAGAAGATGGACATGAAAGAATTTCGCTCCAGAAAGAAAAACGGTCTTATGATAGTAAATCCGCCTTATGCGGAAAGGATAGGGAATGAAGCGGAAGTAATACAGCTATACAAAGATTTCGGAAAGATGTATGAAAATTTGGAGGACTGGAAACTGTTTGTTTTATGTGCTCATCCGATGTTTCAAAAATACTTTGGTGAAAAAGCGGATAGGAACAGAAAGCTGTTTAACGGGAATATGCTTTGTTATTTATATCAGTATTATCCCAAAAGAAAATAATTTAAAGAGAGGTTTTAATGACTGTAAAAGAAGCTCTTGAAACTGCAAGTAGAAAATTAAAAGAAAATAATATAGAAAATCCTATCAATGAAGCAAGATATCTTTTAAAATATCTGATTGATAAAGATGATGTTTTTTTTATCACTAATCTAGATTATGAATTGACAGGTGAAGAGATAAACGAATATGAAAAACTTATAAATAAAAGGTGTTCACATGTCCCTTTTGGTTATATAACGGGAATAAAAGAATTCATGGGACTTGATTTTTATGTAGATGAAGAAACACTTATACCTCGTCCGGAGACAGAAATCATAGTAGAATATATGATTGAGCATTTTAAGGCTATTCCTATGGATATATTGGAAATCGGTGTAGGCAGCGGGTGCATAAGTATATCCATAGCAAAGTACCTTGAAAATGTAAATATTTTAGGTGTGGATATAAACGAAAAGGCACTTGTTACGGCAAATAAAAATATAAAAGAACATAATGTAGATGACAGAGTAAAATTTATAAAAAGCGATATATATGAAAATGTAGAGGGTAAGTTTGATGTTATCATCTCCAATCCGCCGTATATAAGAAAAGATATTATTGATACTTTGGAAGATGATGTCAAAAAGTATGAACCTATTTTAGCTTTGGACGGCGGAGAAGACGGACTTTACTTTTACAGAGAAATAATAAACAATGCTTCAAAGTATTTAAATGAAGGCGGTCATATTATTTTTGAAATCGGTTATGACCAAGGTGAGGAAGTAAAGGATTTGCTTATTCAAAATAACTTTGCGGATATCGAAATCATAAAGGATTTAGCGGGATTTGACAGGACTGTTGCGGGGAGGTTAAATGTATAAGATTAAAAAATTTTTATATTATGACATACCAAATTTTGCTGTTAATAAAATCAAATATTGTAATAGGAGCAA
The DNA here is from genome assembly GCF_024623185.1 of Anaerofustis stercorihominis. Classification (GTDB taxonomy): domain Bacteria; phylum Bacillota; class Clostridia; order Eubacteriales; family Anaerofustaceae; genus Anaerofustis. Next base: position 47,906 of record NZ_JANJZK010000006.1, on the reverse strand, counting down.
TTTATACTTAAATCCTTATTTTTTAATTATTCTTTTTTTGGGATTACTTTTCTCTCCAAATATAATTAAATGTGAACCTAATTACTTTTATGATATCTTAATGATTATTTTACCTATCTATATAATGTTTTGTATTTTTTATCAAAATATAGAAAAAATAATGTCCTTAAATAATTTAATTAGTTTTTATTTGATTTTATTTATTATAGGACTTATTAATTTATTAATAGTTTTCGTTCCTAATATTATTATAAGAAAAATGAGTATACACGTATCTAATTTTATTAGTAAGTATTCATTGACTATTTTTAATAATTTAGAAATTGCAATTAGTAAATTATTTATTTTTCTTATTCTATTTATAATAATTTTATTTATATTATGTTTATTTTTGGATTATGAAAAGTTAAAAATAAAATCAGCTAGAATGACTATTATAACCTCAACATTATTTTTTACTATAAATTATATAATTTCATTATTTCCTAATAATTATAATTTTGTTAAATTGAGTGTTGAAAATTCACAGGAATTAAATTTAATGGGGTATTCCATTAATCAATTATTAACAATCTCGATTAATGGTATATTGTTATTTATTAATATAATTTACCTAATAATGTATCTTTTTCTTAGTTATAAAGAAGAATTCCTATTGGAAAATAATTTGCAAGATCCGATAAAAGATTATTTAAATTCAAATAAAAAAGAGGATATCTAAATATCCTCTTTTTTTAAACTATATTTATTTAATCATTTTACACGCTTTAATCAAGTTTACCATTAAGCATGAAGTCGTGACACTTCCCACTCCTCCCGGTACGGGAGTAATAAGCCCTGCGGTTTCATAAGCACTCTCAAAATCCACATCTCCGCACATTTTTCCCTCTACAAAGTTTATACCTACGTCTATTACTAAGGCTCCCGGTTTGATATATTCTTTATTTACCATATTTCCCCTGCCGACAGCTGCAATCAGAACGTCTGCTTTTTTGCATACTTCTTTAAGGTTTTTCGTTCTCGAGTGACAAATGGTTACAGTGGCATTCCTGTCGAGTAACATCATGCTGAGCGGTTTTCCTACTACCAGGCTCCTTCCTATCAATACGACTTCTTTTCCTTCCAGCTCAATATTATAATAATCCAGCATTTCCATTACCCCGAGAGGTGTGCATGGATAAAATCCGCTCTTGTCGGAAATGAATACTTTTGCCAAATTGATAGGTGAAAAACAGTCAATGTCTTTGTTTGGGTTTATGATATATTTTATTTTGTCTTCATCGAGCTGTTTGGGAAGAGGTCTGAAAACCAATATGCCATGTATCTTATCATTATCGTTCAAAACCTTTAAGTTGTTATCAAAATCTTCCTGTGATATATCTTCTTTCAGCACAACGGATTTTACGGATATATCAGCCTTAGCCATTAACTTTATTATGCTTGTCTCATAGGAGATATCACTTTTGTTTTCTCCGACTCTTAAAACCGCAAGCTGAGGCTTGATACCTTTTGATTTTAATTCTTCACATTCTTTTCTGCATTTCAATATTATTTCGTTGGTAACGGTACTACCGAGTAATCTCTTTGTCATTTAAATACCCTCAATGTTTAGTTTTTTTAATACTTCTTCATATATTTCATCACATAATTTTATGCCGTCATCTACTTTTTTCTTATATGCATTTAAATTTTTATCTATAAAAGTCTTATCGGTGATAGTACCCATATTTATCATCATATTAAGATATCCGCCTTTTAGGGCGCACCTTAAACATTCTATACCTACACCTACATCGCTTATCAGTAAAACAGAGCCTTTTTTTACGAGTTCTTTGTGAAGTAATATCGCTTCATATGAAGTGTCTATGATATCAATGGGAGCTTTGCATGCAATAATGGAACATCTTGATATTTCTTCCTGTTTTTGTTTTTTTTCTTCTTCAGTATCTGCTTTTATGCCATAGGCTTTAGACAAGGGAAGGAAGTTTTCTTCATCTTCGTCTATCAAATCGAGAAATCTGTTTTGCAGTTTTTCTGATTTGTTTATTATTTCTTTTATGTCTTCTTCAAATTCCGCATACTTCTTTTTGCCTGTGGTAAAATTTGAAACCATTCCCGCAAGAGCAGTTCCGAGAGCTCCGCACAAAGAAGAGACCCCGCCTCCTCCGGGAGCAGGGTCCTTGCTGTAAGTTTTATTAATAAATTCTTCAACTTTATTATTTTTATAAGCCATAACTATACCTATCTTACTTTAAGTCCGCTTTCGATATCTTCTTCGGGAGATATGAATGTAAGTTTCTCGTCATTATCTTCAGCAAGTAAAATCATTCCCTGTGAAATTTCGCCTCTTAGTTTTGCCGGTTTTAAATTTGCAACGACTACGACGTTTTTACCGACAAGCTCTTCAGGCGTAAAGTATTTTGCTATGCCCGAAACGATTTGTCTTTTTTCACTTCCCACCATTACTTCGAATACAAGTAATTTATCAGCGTCGGGATGTTTTTTTGCACTTATTATTTTACCTATCCTAAGGTCTACTTTTGCAAAATCATCTATGCTTATTTCACCGATTTCTTCTGCTTCTTTTTTAGCTTTCTTATTTTTTTTCTTTTGTGTCTTTTGTTCTTTTTTATCGTCTTTATCTATTTTAGCCAAGACTTCTTTTGGGTCAAGCCTATTGAACAGAACGAAGGCTTTGTTTAATGTTATACCTTCTTCAAGTCCTCCGAATTTCAGGATACTTTCATAAGATGAATTTTTAGTATTTAACATCTTTATTATATTTTCTCCGGTTTCAGGTAGGAAAGGAGTTATAAGGACACCGATGACTCTTATGGATTCAAGAAGGTTATAAAGTACTGTTTTTAGTCTGTCTTGTTTGTCTTCTTCTTTTGCCAGAGCCCAAGGCATCGTTTCGTCGATGTATTTATTACTTCTTCTTGCAAGAGAAATAATCAAGTTTATTGCATCGGCAACTTTTAATTCGTTCATCTTTTCCTCTACCAAAAGAGGAGTTTTTTCTATTAAATCAATAAGTTCTTTATCTATATCTTCTTCGGCTTTGGGATTTGAGACCATGCTATCGAAATACTTCTTGCTCATTGCGATGGTCCTGTTTACAAGGTTACCTAAAATATTTACGAGTTCTCCGTTTATCCTGTCGATAAGCTGTTCATAAGTAAGGGTACCGTCCTGTGCAAAAGGCATTTCTCTTAAAAGATAATATCTTACGCTGTCTACTCCGAATAGATCCACAAGGTCGTCTGCATAAATGACATTTCCCTTTGATTTGCTCATTTTTCCTTCTCCGAGAAGCAGCCAAGGGTGTCCGAATATTTGCTTTGGAAGAGGTAAATCAAGAGCCATGAGCATGATTGGCCAGTACAGGGTATGAAATCTTAAGATATCTTTACCTATCAAATGCACATCTGCGGGCCAGTATTTATTATAGTTTTCTTCGTGGTTCCCCTCAGGGTCGTATCCAAGGAAAGTGATATAGTTTGAGAGTGCGTCTATCCAAACATAAACGACATGTCCAGGGTCAAAATCGACGGGGATACCCCATTTGAAGCTTGTTCTCGATACGCATAAGTCCTTTAGTCCCGGTTTTAAGAAGTTGTTTACCATTTCGTTCTTTCTTGATTCCGGCTGGATAAACTCCGGATGAGTGTCTATATATTCCATTAATCTGTCGGCATATTTGCTTAATTTAAAGAAATATGCTTCTTCTTTTTCATAAGTCACTTCTCTTCCGCAGTCGGGACATTTTCCATCTATTAGCTGACTTTCCGTAAAGAATGATTCGCAAGGTTCGCAGTACATTCCTTCGTATTCGTCTTTATAGATATCTCCTTGTTCATAGAGTTTCTTAAATATATTTTGTACCTTTTTTTCATGATATGGGTCTGTTGTCCTTACGAATTTATCGTAGCTGGTGTTCATGATATCCCAAATCCTATGGATTTCGGTGGAAACGTCGTCTACAAATTCCTGCGGAGTTACCCCTGCTTCCTTTGCAACGGTTTCTATCTTTTGTCCGTGTTCGTCGGTCCCTGTCTGGAAGTATACGTCGTATCCTGTAAGTCTTTTATATCTTGCTATACTGTCGGCCAATACTATTTCGTAAGTATTTCCTATATGAGGTTTTCCCGAAGTATAAGCTATTGCGGTTGAAATATAATATGGTTTTTTACTCATTTACTCATCTCTCCTTAATAAAAGCAATAATAACTTAATATTACCAAATATCACCTTTAAAATCAATTATATTAATATTTTATCCTAAAAAATCATAACAAAACCTTTGATTATTTTACTTATATAATAAATAATCACTTTCTTCTGTTCACTTGAACAAATCTGATTTAATTGTTATTATATATTTAAGAAGGATTACTAAGATTTTTATATCATGTAAATATTTGTTTTTATAAAATAAGGAGCTGTAAATGAAGAAGTTATATGTGGATATGTCGGAGATAAAAGGCGGTTTCGGGATAGCTGAGGAAGACGATACCGAGATACTTATGTCAGGTGTTATAATAGAATCCATGCCCATAGAAGAAAGAGATGAGAATAAAAAGTTTTATAGAAAATATAAAGAAGAATATGATATCCGTTTTATTTTTGATGATGATATCCCAAATATAGATTTCTTTACAATTCCTGAATTTTATATTATTGCATCGGACAGTGACGGGGGATATATAGGAGGTATAGGACTTGACTTTGACCTTTTAAGCAAAAATCCTATATATTATATTTCAAGTGAACTTAAATGTTATTTGATAAATAAAAGCAGTAAAAAATTTATGAAATCGCCGAAGGGCTGGAGAGGTTCCCTAATGCCTTGTGATAAAATAACGATTTATAAATCCAAAGCGGAAGCGGAAAAATATGTGGATTTTCTGGATATAAATGACGAGTTGAAGGATTTGCCGACCGCCGAAGACCTTTTTGCCGAAGATGTAATATTTTAATTTACTATAGCTATGGATTTCATTAATATCACAATTGTTGTAATCAATAATATTTTATCAAAAAGTTGAACGATTTAATGGTTTATGTTATTATAAAAGATAACAATTAAGGACTTATTATGTAATGTTTTTTTACTGAAAGGAGGGTAATCATGGAAATGCTAAAAAGACTTGAGGAAAGAATAAAAGAATATTCGAAGGATGCAAATCTGGAGATAATAGAACGTGCTTATCTTCTTGCAAAAGACGCTCATAAAAACCAGACGCGTTACTCAGGAGAGCCTTATATATCACACCCTCTGGAAGTAGCATTTATTTTGACGGACCTGCACATGGATACAGATACCATATGCGCTGCGATTTTACACGACGTTATCGAAGATACATCCGCAAGCTATGATATGATAAAAAGTAATTTTAACGAAAATATAGCAAATCTCGTAGACGGTGTCACTAAAATAGGTAAACTACAGTTTGTAACAAAAGAGCAGAGAGAAGCGGAAAATTTGAGAAAAATGGTTATAGCCATGGCAAATGACGTCAGAGTTATAATCATAAAATTAGCCGACAGACTTCATAATATGAGGACCCTTTCCGCAATGAGACCCGATAAACAAAGGCAGAAAGCAAGGGAGACCTTGGATATATACGCTCCAATCGCTCATAGGCTGGGGATTTCAAAAATAAAATGGGAACTTGAAGATTTGGCTTTATTATATCTTGACCCTGAAGCATATCACGATATAGCAAGAAAAGTAGCTCTTAAGAGGGAAGAAAGAGAAGCCTTTATAGACAATGTAAAATATATGCTGGGTAAAGTTTTGAAAGAGTCGGGGATAGAAGCAAAGATAGAAGGGCGTCCGAAACACTTTTATTCCATTTACAGAAAGATGAAAAAAGGCAAAGCCTTTGAAGAAATATATGATTTATTTGCAATAAGGGTCCTTGTGGATACCGTAAAGGATTGTTACGGTGTCCTCGGTATGGCACATACTCTTTGGAACCCCATGCCGGGAAGGTTTAAAGATTATATAGCAATGCCTAAACCTAATATGTATCAGTCTTTGCATACGACAGTATTTACAAAGGGTTCCGAACCTTTTGAGATACAGATAAGGACTTATGAAATGCACAGGACAGCCGAGTACGGTATCGCGGCACATTGGAAATATAAAGAAGGTTCCATAAATAAAAAAGATGATAATTTTGAGAAAAGGCTTATTTGGATAAGAGAACTTATGGAAATGGAAAATGAGCTTGAAAATGCAGATGAGTTCATGGAAGGAGTCAAATTCGATTTATTTACAGACGAAGTTTTCGTATTCACTCCGAATTCAAAAGTAATACAGCTTCCGAGCGGAGCTTGTCCGATTGATTTTGCTTATCGAATTCATTCTGACATCGGTAATCAGTGCGTAGGTGCAAAAGTAAACGGAAAAATGGCTCCTCTTACTTATAAACTCCAAAACGGGGATATCGTAAATATAATAACTTCTCCCAACTCAAAGGGTCCAAGCAGGGACTGGCTTGGTATCGTAAAGAGTTCTCATGCAAAGACAAAGATAAAGGCGTTCTTTAAAAAGGCAGACAGAGAAGAAAATATCATAAGAGGAAAAGAAGCCTTGGAAAAAGAAGTAAAAAAAGAGGGCTATTCCTTAAGTACCATTGCCACAAACGGACATCTTGAATTTGTCAAAAAGAGATTTAATGTAAATACATGGGACGACTTATATTCCGCAATAGGTTACGGAGGGCTTAAAAGCGGACTTATTTTTCAAAGGATAAAGGATAACTTTAAGGACGAATTTGAAAACGAAGAAAAAGAAAAAGAAGTCAAACTTGTTAAAAATAAGAAGAGTAAAAACAGCAATGCAATAAACGTTCAGGGGTATACCGACCTAGCTGTGTTCTTTTCAAACTGCTGTAATCCCGTACCGGGAGACAATATAGTAGGATACATTACAAAAAACAGGGGGGTATCTATCCATAGGGCAGACTGCATAAACGTAAGCAATACGATAAATCAGGAGAGACTTATAAACGTATCATGGAACAGTGATGTTTTAAACGAAAATAAGACTTTTGAAGCCGATGTAAGGATTACCGCAGCGGATAGGATAGGGCTTGCGGCAGAGATAACCACCATAGTCAGCAATGAAGGTTTCAGTATGTCTAATTTTTCCGCATGCTCGGATAATAAGCACGGTTCGACAGTAAATATAAGTTTAAACGTTCATAATACAAAAGAACTTGAAGATTTATTTAGAAAAATAAAAAATGTTCAGGGCGTTAAAGATGTTTACAGAGTGTAGTATCTTACTGTGATTTATAAGATACTACGAATTTAATCAATATAAAGGGAGGATATCATGACAGTACCAACACCTCATATAAATGCAAAAGAAGGGGATTTTTATAAGACGGTTTTAATGCCGGGGGATCCTTTAAGAGCAAAATATATTGCCGAAAACTTTTTAAGTGAAGCGGTGGAAGTAACCAACGTAAGAGGTATGCTTGGATACAGCGGAAAGTATAAGGGTAAAAGTATTTCCGTAATGGGTTCGGGAATGGGGATACCTTCAATAAGTATTTATTCTCATGAATTATACAGTTTTTACGGAGTCGAGAATATAGTAAGGATTGGAAGCTGCGGAGGGTACAGCGAAGACGTAAATGTAAATGATGTTATTATAGCACAGGGTGCATGTACGAATTCCAATTTTATGTCCCAGTTTCATTTGGAAGGGACTTATGCTCCCATAGCGGACTTTGAGTTGTTATTAAATACTTTTAATAAAGCAAAAGAGCTTGGTATCGATACTAAAGTAGGGAATGTTCTATCCAGCGATAACTTTTATGCACAGGGAAGTGAAGGCTGGAAAAAGTGGAAAGATATGGGAGTGCTTGCGGTGGAAATGGAAACCGCGGGACTTTATGCGGAAGCGGCAAGCCTGAATAAAAAGGCTCTCAGTATATTTACTGTAAGCGACCATTTCATATATACAGATACGATACTTTCAAGCAAGGAAAGAGAAACTAAGCTAAATGATATGATAACTTTGGCTCTTGAGACTTTTGCGGAGTAAGGAAGGACGCTTAAATATCCATAGAAATAATAAGACATTGCATAAAATGCGGTGTCTTTTTATTTTTAGGTAAGAATTAAATGATAAATTAATATAGTATAAAATTTTATAGTAAATAAAGTAAAAAGTCGTATACATTATCAATTAAGTACAAAGATAAAATTTTTATTGTGCAAAAGATTATTTGAGAATTATTTAATAGAAAATAAATGGTGTCATTTAAGATTTGATTATACAATAATATCTAAATTTAATTATTATATAAAACATTATTTTTAGTTTTAAAAAAACTGAAAATTTACAAGTACTTCTTTGTGTGTTTCAGTCATTTAATTCATTTTGATTGATAATTATTTAATAATATGATTTTAATTTATGATTGAAGAAATTTGTATATATTTTATTTAAATAATGGTTTTATAAAAATGATATGGGTTTTAGTACTATATCTCAGGTAAATAAACATTGATAAACGTATACATAAATATTATAATATATTTATAAACATTAAAGAGGTGGTCGTATGAAAAAATATATTTTAGCTATTGACTCGGGAACGACGAGCTGCAGGACGATTTTATTTGATGACGAAGCTAATATCGTGAGCGTTGAGCAGAGAGAATTCAAACAAATCTATCCTAAGGCGGGGTATGTGGAGCATGACGCTATGGAAATATGGATGACACAGCTGTTTACTTTGAAGCAGTGCGTACAAAAATCGGGAGTTGATGTAAAAGATATAAAAGGAGTAGGTATAACAAATCAAAGGGAAACTACCGTGGTTTGGGATAGAGATACCGGATATCCTATATATAATGCTATCGTATGGCAGTGCAGAAGGACTGCGGACATATGCGAAGACTTAAAGGATAGGGGTTTCGGCGAATACATAATGAACGCTACGGGGCTTGAAATAGACGCTTATTTTTCGGGGACGAAAATCAAATGGATACTTGATAATGTAGATGGTGCGAAAGAAAAAGCAGAAGAGGGAAAGTTATTGTTCGGAACGATAGATACCTGGCTTATATATAACCTCACAAAGGGTAAGTATCATGTAAGCGACTATACCAATGCTTCGAGAACAATGTTATACAATATAAAAGAATTGAAATGGGACGAAAATATACTTGAAGCTTTAGACATACCTAAATCAATGCTGCCTGAAGTAGTGGACAGCAGCGGAGTTATAGGAAATATGGATAAGGAAATCATCGGAGAAGAGATACCTATAGCCGGGGTTGCGGGAGACCAGCAGTCTGCACTTTTCGGTCAGGGGTGCTATGAAGTGGGAGAAGCAAAGAATACTTACGGAACAGGATTATTCCTTCTTATGAATACAGGAGAAGAACCTATAAAATCAAAAAATGGACTTCTAACTACTATAGCGTATGGTATAGACGGCAAAGTAAATTATGCGTTGGAAGGAAGCGTGTTTATCGGAGGTGCGGTGGTTCAGTGGTTAAGAGATGAGCTGGGACTTATTCAAACAGCAAAAGAAACCTATGACATAGCCATGAGCGTTGAAGATACAAACGGAGTATATATCGTTCCCGCATTCACGGGAATGGGGGCTCCTTACTGGGATATGTATGCAAAAGGGATAATGACCGGACTTACCAGAGGCGCTAAAAAAGCGCATATAGTAAGGGCGGCGCTTGAAAGTATCGCATATCAGACAAAAGATTTGCTGGATGCGATAACGGAAGACAGCAATGCACCTTTAAAAGAATTGATGGTAGACGGGGGAGCCTGCGAAAATGATTTTATAATGCAGTTTCAGGCAAATATGCTGAACTGTCCTGTAAATAAACCGAACTGTATTGAATCCACTGCTTTAGGTGCGGCATTCCTTGCGGGACTTGCCACGGGAGTATGGAAAGATAAAGCTGAGCTTAAAAAAGTAAGAACGACAAAGAAGATTTTTATTAGTGAGATAACAGATGAAAAGAGAGAAGAGTTATATTCAGGGTGGAAAAAATCCGTCAATATGTGCTTGACCAAAAAAGAAGAAGCTTATGTATGATATGAGGACCGCTTTGGGCGGTCTTTTTTATGTATTTTAATTTTTCAGCTTGTTTTTTCGGGGCATTACGCCTGCTACGCAGATTCCGCGCCCCTTAATATATTCAGTATTTCGTTTTTGTCACTAAAGGATATTTTATATTAAATCAAATTCCCCCATAAAAACAAGAACAAATGTTCATATTTCTATGTACATTTAAAATATTTTGTAGTAAAATTAAATTAAATCTTATAATAATGTGTTTAATGTGAAGTATAAAGTGTATAGGAATTATATTGGTTAGAAAAAATAAAATATGATTATTAAGGAGGTATTTACATGCCTGAATTTAAAGTGCATTCTCCCTATGAACCCTCGGGAGGACAGCCTGAAGTAATAGATAAGTTATCGAAGAGTATCCTTGCCGGAAACAGAGATCAGACGCTCTTAGGTGTAACAGGCTGCGGTAAGACGTATATAATGGCTAAAATAATAGAAAAAGTTCAAAGACCCGCTCTCATCATGGCTCATAACAAAACTTTGGCGGCTCAGCTGGCGAATGAGTTTCGAAGTTTCTTTCCCGATAATGCGGTGGAATATTTTGTGTCTTACTATGATTATTATCAGCCGGAAGCATATGTTCCGGGAAGAGACTTATATATAGCCAAGGACTCCAGCATAAACGATGATATAGATAAGCTTCGTCACTCTGCGACCTCGGCATTATTCGAGCGTAAAGACGTCATAATAATAGCGTCGGTAAGCTGTATTTACGGACTGGGTAGTCCTTTTCACTATAAAGAACAAGTCTTATCTCTTCGTCCGGGAATGATAAAAGAAAGAGATGATGTGATAAGGAAACTTATAGATATACAGTATACGAGAAACGATATAGATTTCCACAGAGGGACTTTCAGAGTAAGAGGCGACAGCGTAGAGGTATTTCCTGCCAACAGCAGTGAAGAAGCTATAAGGATAGAGTTTTTTGATGATGAAATAGACAGGATACTGGAAATAAACTCTTTGACCGGAGAGATAATCAGGAGTATAAAGCATACTTTTATTTATCCTGCCAGTCATTATGTTACCGATGAAGTCAGTATACAGAGATCACTGAAATCAATAAGCGAAGAGTTAAAAGTCACGGCAGAAGAGTTTGAAAAGAACGGGAAGCTTTTGGAAGCCCAGAGAATAAGAGAAAGAACTAATTATGATATAGAAATGCTTAGAGAAATAGGCAGCTGTAAGGGTATAGAAAATTATTCCAGACATCTCAATGACCTTCCTCCGGGAGCTCCTCCTTATACGCTGCTGGATTATTTTCCAAAAGATTTTGTTACTTTCATAGATGAATCTCATGTAAGCGTACCGCAGATAAGAGGTATGTATGCAGGGGACAGAGCCAGAAAGATGAACCTTGTAGATTACGGTTTCAGGCTTCCTTCGGCTCTCGATAACAGACCTCTTAATTTCGAAGAGTTTGAAGAGAGGATGAATCAGCTCGTATATGTATCCGCTACACCTAACGACTATGAAAAAGAACGTTCTGCCGAGATCGCAGAGTGTATAGTAAGACCTACGGGACTTATAGACCCTAAGATAACTGTAAAGGAAACAAAGGGACAGATAGAAGATTTGATAGGCAGGATCAAGGAAAAAACCGAGAAAAATGAAAAAGTCCTCGTTACCACTCTTACGAAGCGTATGGCAGAGGATTTAACAAATTATCTCAGTGAAGTAGGTATAAGGGTAGAATATCTTCATTCTGATGTGGATACCATAGAGAGAATGAAGCTTATAAAAGATTTAAGAGATGATGTATTCGACGTGCTCGTTGGTATAAATCTTTTAAGAGAAGGTCTTGATATACCTGAAGTATCTCTCGTAGCCATACTCGACGCCGACAAGGAAGGGTTCCTAAGAAGTGAAACTTCACTTATCCAGACGATAGGCAGGGCGGCGAGACATTTAGGCGGTGAAGTAGTTATGTATGCCGATAAGATGACTCCGTCGATGGAACGTGCTATAGGTGAAACCGACAGAAGAAGAAAGATACAGTCAGAGTACAACCAGGAGCATCATATCACTCCAAAGGGTATTGTCAAATCTACGGAAAATGCAATGTCAGCGCTTTCTATAGAAGATGTGGATGCAGAAGATGTAGTTAAGAAGATAACTTCAAACAAAGAAGAATTCGAGCATGATGTGGATAAGGAAATCGAATTACTAACTACGCAAATGAAAATATATGCAAAGAATTTGGAATTCGAACTTGCGGCAAAACTCAGAGATGAGATAGATAAACTAAAAAAACTAAAAACAAAACAATAAAGTTTTACCTCCCAAAAAGGAGGTTTTTTATTTTTATTGTTCTTTTTTATCTCCATATAAAATATATATTATTAAATATATTGTTAGGAGAAAAATTATGGACAACAAAAGTGTAACGGATCAAAGACTCGAACTATATAACAGAGGAAACCTTAAAATAAATGATTGTTTAGATGTGCATAACTTTAATGATGAAACGGTAGTTTTGGAAACTTCTCTTGGTATGCTTACGATAAACGGGGAAGACTTAAAAATAGAAAAACTTAATCTTGAAGACGGAGAAATCGCTCTTAACGGAAATATCTATGCTATTAATTATGATGACGATATAGACTTTATGGAAAAATCATCGGGATTCTTTTCTAAAATATTTAAATAATGAACAATAATTTATATTCGCAGTATTTAGTTCTGCTGGAGACCTTTTACGGCGGATGTATACTCGGGATATTATATCACACGATAACGATCATCATTTATGCTCTTACAAAAAGGGTGACTCTCTCGGATTTATGTTTTTGTTTGGTAGCGGGAGTCTTTACGGTCAATCTCTTTTTTAAGACTACATATTTTGATTTAAGATATTACAGTGTACTGAGTTTTGTATTGGGTTTCGTGGCGTACTATTTTCTGATATCACCTTTTTATAAAAGTCTTCTTTTGTTTATAACGAGGAAACTCGGTCTTATAAAGACAAATACGAAGAAGGGTATAGTAAAGAGGAAAAGAAAATTTGTTAAAAAACATCAAAAGTCTATCGGCAAAATTAAAAGTTTATTAAAAAGATTTTTGTCTATTCCATTAAAAATAAAAATGAGTTATAATAAATTTAAAGTATATCTTAAAAAAGAAGGAATAGATAATGAGAAGAGAGGACTTAGAACTTTTAAATCCCCGGGACAGCATAGAAGCGAGAAAAAGAAAGAAAAAAAGATTAAAAAAGAGAGCAGGTAAGAAAAAAAGGGTTATTCTCTTGATACTTACTGCTGTCTTTGCTTTGTTTGCGGTCAAGATGCTGACTATGGAATATAAATATTATTCTTTAAACAAACAAAAAAACGAACTTACTCAGCAGATAAGCGAAGAAAAGCTTAAATCAAAGGAACTTAACGAAGAGCTTAATAATTCCGACAGTAAGTCTTATATAGAATATCTTGCAAAAAAATATCTCGGACTTATATATCCAAACGAAAAAGTATATGTAACAAACGAAAAGGACAAAAAATAATTATGCTATTTGATACTCATGCTCATTTAAATGACGAAGAATTCAGTGAAGATTTGTATGATATAATAAAAGAGCTTAAAGAAAAGCATTTTGACGGAGTCGTAAATATAGGATATGATTATGAGTCTTCTCTAAGAGCTGTTGAATTAAGTAAAAAAGAAGATTTTTTCTATGCCGCGGTAGGACTTCATCCTCACGACAGTAAAGATTATAATAATATCCTTGAAAATGAATTTATCAAGCTGGTGAAAGAGAACGAAAAGGTAGTGGCTTACGGAGAAATAGGTCTTGATTATTACTACGACAATTCTCCCAGAGATATTCAAAAGGAAGTATTTATAAGACAGATGGAAGTTGCCAGTGAACTTAATAAACCTGTTATAATCCATTCCAGAGACGCCGCGGGCGATACCTATGACATATTAAAGGCACATTTAAATGGTAACACGGGAATAATACATTCATGTTCCGCGTCAGCTGAAATGGTCAGAGAATATGTTAAGCTTGGGATGTATATCTCTTTCTCGGGAAGCGTTACTTTTAAAAATGCAAATAATGTTAGAGAAGCGGCAAAGGCGGCACCTCTCGATAGACTTTTGATAGAAACTGACTGTCCTTATCTTACTCCCGTACCTTTCAGAGGAAAGAGGAACAAGCCCTCTTATGTGGAATACACCGCAAGGATGCTTGCTGAGGTAAAAGGGGTGAGTTATGAAGAAATCATAGAGATAACAAATAAGAATGCAAAAGAAATATTTGATATAAAATAAACGCCGTATGGCGTTTTTTGTTTAGGGGCGCGGAATCTGCGTAGCAGGCGTAGTGCCCCGAGGTAATTAGAATAAATAATATATTTTTTATTTCAACATAATATATCCTATTAAATATATTATTATTTCATATTAAATTATAAAAAAGCACCCTTTAGGGGTGCTTTTATTCGTTATCGCAAATAAGACATTTATATCTTATTTGTGATTTTATTAACATATAAACAAATTATTTTATTTAAAGGATTTTATATTCTATAGTTTTGGTAAGCTGTCAAAACCTTTTTGTAACATTTCGTCAGTGATTTCGGTATCGCTCATTTCCCCTGCGTTATACTGCATATAAGCAGTCATATCGAAGTAACCTGTTCCTGTTAGTCCGAATACGATATTCTTTGCTTCTCCCGTCTCTTTGCATTTAAGGGCTTCATCCATGGCTACTTTGATAGCATGAGATGATTCCGGAGCGGGAAGTATACCTTCCACTCTTGCGAATTCTTCTGCGGCTTTAAATACTTCCGTTTGTGAAACTGTTCTTGCTTCGTCTAAGATACCGTCATGATATAATTTAGACACTATAGGGCTCATACCATGATATCTCAGTCCGCCTGCATGATTTGGTGAAGGGATAAATCCCGCACCTAGTGTATACATCTTTGCAAGAGGTGTCGTTTTTCCCGTATCGCAGAAATCATAAGCATACTTTCCTCTTGTCATTGAAGGACATGACTGAGGTTCGACTGCGATAAAGTGAATATCGTTTTTGCCTTGGATTTTTTCTCCTGCGAATATTCCTATAAGTCCACCCAGGTTAGAGCCTCCTCCCGCACATCCTATCATGATGTCAGGTTTGATGTCGTATTTTTCAAGGGCTGCCTTTGTCTCTAAACCTATAATGCTTTGATGCATTACTACATGGTCAAGAACAGAACCCAGTACATACTTATAATTGTTTTTAACCGCTTCTTCTACAGCTTCCGAAATAGCACATCCAAGGCTTCCGCCTGTTCCCGGATTTTCAGCTAATATCTTTCTTCCGATTTCCGTAGTTTCTGATGGTGAAGGGATAACTTCTCCTCCGTAAGTTTGAATAACTGCTTTTCTGTATGGTTTTTGTTCACTGGATACTTTTACCATATAAACTTTTAAAGGTAAGTCAAAGTATGCACACGCCATTGACATCGCGGTACCCCATTGACCTGCTCCCGTTTCTGTGGTAAGACCTTTTACACCTTGTTTCTTTGCATAATATGTTTGAGCTATAGCTGTATTTAACTTATGTGAGCCAGATGTATTTGTTCCTTCGTATTTATAGTAAATATGTGCAGGTGTATCCAAATATTTTTCTAAAAAGTAAGCTCTTACCAATGGGGACGGTCTGTACATCTTATAAAAATCCCTGATTTCCTGAGGGATATCGAAGTATCTCGTAGTGGTATCAAGTTCCTGATCTACAAGTTCATCGCAAAAGATAGGTCTAAGTTCATCTCTTGTTATTGGCTGACCTGTTCCCGGATTTAGGAACGGTTCATGCTGTTCCTTCATGTCTGCTTTTATGTTATACCATTTTTTAGGCATCTCGTCTTCGCTTAAATAAATTTTGTAAGGTATTTCTTTGTTTTTCATTTTTACTTCTCCTTTTCTTTTTATAAAAAAAACTCCTATCCCTGTAAGGGACAAGAGTTATATTTCCTGCGGTACCACCCAAATTGCTTAAAATAAGCCGCTTTGTCATATACTATCATATATGCTTCCTTTATAACGGGCGAAGATCCCGTCAGCAAATACTCTCAAATTTTGATTTGTTCGCTGCCCGAAGTAAGTCCATTCGATAAATTTATATCTGCCGATTTCCACCACACATCGACTCTCTATGAAATATAATTATTTATTTACTACTCTTACTTATATGGTTTGTTCATAATTGATTTTTTTCATCATAATCCATTTTTTTGTAATTGTCAAGAAAATTTAGATATTTTTTTGTTTTAAATGCTCTTAGACCGATGATATAAATTTATAAAATCATTTATAAATAGTCTTTTTTGTATTATTAAATATAGTATTGGAAGTATTAATTTATTATTAAATGCAATATTTACGGTCTTCCAAATATTTTCGTCAGATATTTTCGTGCCTACTAATCAGTGTCTAATACATTATATTTTCATATATAAAATAAATATAAATTAATGCTAATTTATATTTATATCGGTTACTAAAAATATTTTATTAGATATGTTAAATCAATAGTGTTTTTATTCTGCTGTGTTTTTTATTGTTTCAACAGTTTTGTTTAAAAGTTTTTTTATATGGTTTAAATGGTAATAATATATTATTTCTATTGTTCGGTAATATTTATTAGTAAGCTTTTATTATCTAAAAAAATTATTTTTATATAATAATTAAGTTTTGCTTTTTTATTTATCTCATGTTAGCGATTGAAAATCAAAAAATGTATTTTTCCTGTTATTTTTTTCTTTATAATTTTGATTTATTATTAATTATATATGTATTTTTCTCGTATCTTGTTAAATAAGTTATGCTTATTATAACTTTTTCAAGTTGTTTTATAGAATTAAAATCGAAATTTCTTATATAGAAAATATTTAAAATTAATTAGGTCGTAAAAATTCAAAATCATAATATGGTTTTGGTTCATTGAGATATTCTCTATAAAGAATAATTTATGTTCTATAAATAAACTTATTTAGTTGGTTTAAATATTTTTATTAAATAGATATTTTTTGATGAAATATAAATACATATTCGTTTTTGATTTTAAATATTTGTATAATCAGTTTGTTTAAGTATTGAATATAAAACTGTCACTTAAATCAAATATGAACGTTTTTAAGAATTTAGAAATTTTTTTAATAGCTTAAATATATAAAAAGAATATGTATATGTAAAATATAATAAATTATAAAATCATTAAGTGTTTTCAATTATTGGGTTTAATGTATTTAATAAGGAAGTAAATAGGATTTTAAATACTATTTATTTTTTTTATAAATCTTTAAATATTTTTGTTAAAAGTGTTGACAATATATAATAAATGAATATAATAACATATGAACAGATATTCATATATAAAATAAGGAGAGATGAATATGGCAGCAAAAATTGAAACATGTGAACTTAAACATGTTCACAAAGATATAGTAAAACAAGTACACGATAAAATGCCCGATGAAGAAGAGCTATATGATTTGGCAGAGCTTTTTAAAGTGTTCGGAGACAGTACAAGGATAAAGATTTTAAATGCCTTACTTGTAAGCGAAATGTGTGTATGCGATATTGCAAATATACTAAGTATGACGCAGTCCGCAGTATCTCATCAGCTTAAAAATCTTAAGAATGCAAGGCTTATAAAGAACAGAAAAGACGGAAAGACGGTTTTTTATTCACTTGCCGATGAACATGTGATGACTATACTAAATCAAGGTATAGACCATATAGAAGAATAATTTAATTTTAAAGGAGACATAAAAATGAAAAAGAAATTAAAAATGGACAATATCGACTGTGCACACTGTGCAATGGAAATGGAAGAAGAAATAAGAAAGATTGACGGAGTAAACAGTGCAAACATCAACTTCATGCTTCAAAAACTTACTTTGGATGCGGACGATGAAAGATTTGATGAAATTTTAGAAAAGGCAAAAAAGGCTGTCAAAGGAGTAGATGAAGACGCAGTAATCTTATAGACATAAGAGGAAAAGGTGAAAACATGGATAAGCAGAAAAAACAACTTTACAAAATCATAGTGGCTTTAATACTTTTCTTTCTCGGTTTTTTTCTAAAAAATGAAACCGCACAGAGCGTATTGTATCTAGCAGCTTATGTACTTGCCGGGTATGATGTATTATTAAAAGCAGTTAAGAATATATCAAAAGGGAAGGTATTTGACGAAAACTTTCTTATGGCTATCGCGTCAATCGGCTCTATAGTATTAAGCGACTATGCCGAGGGTGCTGCGGTTATGCTATTCTACCAAGTAGGGGAATATTTCCAAAGCTATGCGGTAAATAAATCCAGAAAGTCCATAGGAGATTTGATGGATATATGCCCTGATTATGCAAATATAGAAAAAGACGGACAAATAATCCAAGTAGACCCTGATGATATAGAAATCGGTAATGAAATTATAGTAAAACCGGGAGAGAAAGTTCCGTTGGATGGTATTATCATAAATGGTAATTCAACTCTCGATACTTCGGCTTTGACCGGAGAATCCGTTCCGAGAGAAGTCTGTGAAGGAGACGAAATCTTAAGCGGCTGTATAAATCTAAATGGTATTTTAAGGATAAAAGTAACCAAAGAATTCGATGAATCCACTGCGGCTAAAATACTTGAACTTATTGAAAATGCGAGCAGTGAAAAATCCAAGGCTGAAAACTTTATAACGGTATTTGCGAGATATTATACACCTATAGTGGTTACA
The DNA here is from genome assembly GCF_024623185.1 of Anaerofustis stercorihominis. Lineage (GTDB taxonomy): Bacteria > Bacillota > Clostridia > Eubacteriales > Anaerofustaceae > Anaerofustis. The sequence continues at coordinate 29,060 of NZ_JANJZK010000006.1, read as the reverse complement.
TGTGCATTGCTTCTTGCAGTACTTCCTCCTTTGATACTCGGTGAAGCTTTCAGCTCATGGATATACAGGGCTCTTATATTCCTTGTTATATCTTGTCCTTGTGCTCTTGTTATATCTATACCTCTCGGTTTCTTCGGCGGTATAGGTGCTGCAAGCAGCAGCGGGGTTTTAGTCAAAGGTTCAAACTACTTGGAAGCACTCTCTAAAAGTGAAATAATGGTATTCGATAAAACAGGTACGCTTACAAAAGGCGTATTCAAAGTAGAAGAAATAAATAATGAAGACGGTGTCGATGTTGATGAACTGATAGAAATCACGGCTTACGGGGAAGCTTTTTCAAATCACCCAATAGCTTTATCCGTAAAGGAAAGATATGGTAAGGATATCGATAATAACAGAGTAAACGACGTAAAAGAGCTGGCTGGTTTCGGAGTCAAGGCTGTTGTCGATGAAAAAGAAGTTTTGGTCGGTAAATATGCTTTAATGAAAGAAAATAATATTGACGCATCGGAAGCAGATAGTATCGGGACCGTGCTGTATGTAAGTAAAGGCGGTAAATTCCTCGGCAGTCTTGTTTTAAGGGATGAAATAAAAGAAGACTCTAAGGATGCTGTAAAACTTCTTAAGGACGCAGGTATAAAAAAGACGGTCATGCTGACCGGCGATAAAAAGGAAATCGGTGAATATGTCGGCAAAGAGCTTGGGCTTGATGAAGTGTATACAGAGCTTCTCCCAATAGATAAAGTAAATAAAGTAAAAGAACTCATTGATAAAAGATCGGAAAACGGAAAACTTGTATTCGTCGGTGACGGACTTAATGATGCGCCCGTTTTGACTATGGCGGACATAGGTATAGCAATGGGAGGACTTGGAAGTGATGCGGCTATAGAAGCAAGTGACATTGTTATAATGACAGATGAACCAAGCAAGATAATGACGGGATATAAGATTTCCAAGAAGACCCTGACCATCGTTAAAGAAAATATATTCATTGCATTATTTGTGAAAATCGGAGTCATGGCTCTCGGTGCATTGGGACTTGCAAATATGTGGGAAGCGATTTTCGCGGACGTCGGGGTGGCAGTTATAGCGATACTTAATTCTATCAGAGTTTTAAGGTACAGAGGATAAAGGTATCACTTTAAAATATCAAAAAAAGAGCAGTTTCATCTGCTCTTTTTTTATATAAATGTTCATTATCGTCATAATATCCTTAAATGTTTATATTTAAAAGTATATAATCGTGAATATATATTTTCTTTTGAATAAATAATGGACAAATGGTATTAATAGTAGATATGAATTAGTTATTTTAAGGGCGCGGAATCTCGCAAAGCGAGGCGTAGTGCCCGAAAGAGAGCTGTCGATATAAAAATTAAAATAAGATTAAAATTTATAAAAGTTGCAATTTTTTTCTTAAATGGTATTGACAATAAATCTAAGTGTGCTAAAATACTATTAGCACTCAGGAAAGATGAGTGCTAATGAATAGAAGAGTAAGAAAATAATATAAATTATTAGGAGGAGTGAGTAAAAAATGAAATTACAACCACTTGGCGACAAAGTCGTAATTAAAGTAAAGGAAGAAGAAAAAACTACAGCAACAGGTATCATCTTACCTGATACAGCGAAGGAAAAACCTGTAATGGGTGAAATCGTTGCGGTTGGTTCCGGTGAAATCGTAGACGGTAAAAAAGTTGCATTAGACGTAAAAGAAGGCGACACTGTTATTTATTCCAAATATGCAGGTTCTGAAGTTAAATTGGAAGGCGAAGAATATCTTATTTTAAGACAAAGCGATATTTTAGCTATAGTAAAATAATTAGAGAGTAAGGAAAGGTGATATAAAATGGCAAAAGAAATTAAACATGGTATAGAAGCAAGAGAAGGTTTAAGAGCAGGTGTAGATAAATTAGCGGATACAGTTAAAGTAACACTCGGACCAAGAGGAAGAAACGTTGTTTTGGGTAAAAGTTTCGGTTCTCCGATAATCACTAACGACGGTGTAACTATCGCAAGAGAAATCGAACTTGAAGACCAATTTGAAAATATGGGAGCACAGCTTGTAAAAGAAGTTGCTACAAAGACAAATGATGTTGCCGGGGACGGTACAACAACCGCTACTATCCTTACACAGTCAATAATCAACGAAGGTCTTAAAAACGTAACTGCCGGTGCTAACCCAATGATACTTAAAAAAGGTATCGAAAAAGCAGTTGACACTTTCGTGGAAGAACTAAAGAAAATTTCAAAACCTGTAGAAGGCAAAAAAGCTATAGCACAAGTTGCTGCTATTTCTTCAGCTGATGAAACTGTAGGCGAACTTATTTCAGAAGCTATGGAAAAAGTAGGTAACGACGGTGTTATCACGATAGAAGAAGGTAAATCAATGAAAGTTGAACTTGAATTTACCGAAGGTATGCAGTTCGACAGAGGTTATTTATCTGCTTATATGGCAACAGATGTTGAAAAAATGGAATGTGTATACGACAAACCATACATCCTTTTAACTGATAAGAAAATCGGTAACATGCAGGAAATCTTACCTGTATTAACTGAATTACAGCAAGCAGGCGGTAACTTATTGATTATTGCCGATGATATTGAAGGTGAAGCACTTTCTACATTGATAGTCAATAAACTTAGAGGCGTAATCAACTGTGTTGCTGTAAAAGCTCCGGGCTTCGGTGACAGAAGAAAAGCTATGTTGGATGATTTAGCTATTTTAACAGGCGGTACGGTGATCAGTGAAGAACTTGGTATGGATCTTAAATCAACAACACTTGATATGTTAGGTAGAGCAAGTCAAGTAAGAGTTGACAAAGAAAATACAATTATCGTTGAAGGTAAAGGTGACCAAGATAAAATCGAAGACAGAAGAAGTCAAATCAAAGCACAAATCCCTGAAACTACTTCAGAATATGATAAAGAAAAATTACAGGAAAGACTTGCTAAACTTTCAGGCGGCGTAGCAGTTATCCAAGTCGGTGCTGCGACAGAAACCGAAATGAAAGAAAAGAAATACAGGATCGAAGATGCTCTTAACGCTACAAGAGCTGCGGTTGAAGAAGGTATAGTACCGGGAGGCGGCAGCGCAATGATAGCTACTATCCCTGCAATCGACAAATTGATTGCTTCTCTTGAAGGAGACGAAAAGACAGGTGCTTCTATCATCAGAAGAGCTGTTGAAGCTCCAATCAGACAAATTGCTTACAACGCAGGAGTTGAAGGAAGTGTAGTAGTTGATAAATTATTGAATGAAGAAAAAGGCAAAGGTTTCGACGCTTACAACTTTAAATATGAAGATATGTTTGAAGCAGGTATCGTAGACCCAACCAAAGTTTCAAGATCAGCTATGCAAAATGCAGCAAGTGTAAGTGCGATGTTCTTGACAACAGAAGCAAGTGTTGCTGATATCAAATCAGAAGAAAATGCTCCTCAAATGACACCTCCTATGATGTAATAATCTGAACTTTTTAGAGATAAAAAGTTCCAAAAATCTCCGCTGGGCGCGGTGCCTTCGTTCGATTGGATTTTTAATCTTCGATTAAAACAATCTCACGGAGTGATATATAGTTTGTGGAACATGGGAATTATAAAATAATTTAAAACTAAAAGCTCTCCAAATTATTGGAGAGCTTTTTATTATGAAAGGGTAAATTATTAATATAGTTTTGATTTATATTGTTTATTAATAATTATATAATATACTGTTTATATAATGTATAGTGATTTTTAATATAAAAAGATTATTATACTAAATATTTGTACTATTATAATTTAAAACAGCATTGTCAAAGTAGACTTTAAATTTACTTATAAAAAAGAAATTCTTTAGTTTTTGATATAATAAGTCTTTTTTTGTATCATTATATTTATTGTAAATAATATATAAAAAGATGTATTTGTAGAATATAAATCCCATATTTGAGATATTTATTTTTGTATCATCTTTATTTAATATATCAAGCACTTCTTCATATTCATTTAATATCATCAGCATTCTGCATTTTTCAAATAAACCTATATATGACTTTGGGTCATAATTTCTTATTATATTTAAATAATCTTCTTTTTCTTCGCTATTTAGTTTTATACTGTGATTATGATTATTTATGATGTTGAATTTCGTTTTTGCAAAAGATATTTCTTCCGATGTTTCATCAAGTTTATTGATATCCTTTATAGCTTTATTTAGGCTTATTTCTTTGAGTTCGTATTTTATGATGATTTCATTTAGATAATAGTTTTCGTTTTTATCAGTGTCTTTGATTTTATTTAAGCTATCCAGTTTCTTTTTCATCACCTTTTTATATAAGTCATCGGATATACCTAAATTTATCAAAAATAAAATTATATCCAAAGCGGCAGGTATAAGTATCAAAGGTAAGAAAATATAACTCTTAAAAAAGATACTGATAAGGATAAGTATTATAAATATAAATGTGTTTTTAATTAGCTTTAAATTAAGATTTTTAAAATTTAAATTCATTAAATAAAAATCTTTATCAAAATAATACATTTTTATTACTCCTATTGAAAAAAGTTTTTCATTTTGTTATAATTCATATATAACATAAATATTATATGATTGTCAATAAAAATTTTAGTTACGGAGAAACAATGATGAATAAAGTTGAAGAAAGACAAATAAAAATAATGGAGATAATAAAAAAACATAAGCATATTACCATAAACGAACTTGGAGAGATGCTTGGGGTATCACATCTTACTATCAGAAGAGATTTAAAAGTTTTGGAGGAGAGAGAAAATATTTCCATTGCTTACGGAGGGATAGTTTTTAGTAAAGAAGAGTTTGCTCATTTTTCCAAAAGAGAACTGGAAAATTTAAGCTTCAAGTCTGAAATATCCGTAAAGGCGGTGGATTATGTAGAGGATAATGATATCATTTATATAGGAGGAGGGAGCACGTGTATAGAATTTGCAAAAGTACTTCTTTCTAACAAATACGATTACAATCTGAATATAGTCACCAGCTGTGTAAATGTGGCAAGGACAGTATCTAAAATGCCTTCGGTAAATGTTACCCTGCTGGGGGGAAGCCTTATCAATGAGAATGAAAGCATGGTATCTTTGTTCTCTTTGGATATAATAAAAAATTTGAATTTTAATAAATCATTTATAGGCTGTTTGGGACTTACCAATGAAAAAGGGGCAATGTTTATAGATTTGACATTGGCACAAATAAAAAAGATAGTGGCTAAAAATTCTCAGGAAGTAATACTTATGTGTGACTATAATAAAATCGGGAAGCAGTCCATGGCAACGGGGCTTGAGATAGATGATATAGATGTAATAATCACAAATAAAGAGGCTTCTGATATAGATGAGCTTCAAAAAATTAAAAATCATAATGTAAAAATAGATTTGGTTTAAAAGAATGTACAATAACATATGTTTAGCATATGTTATTTTTTTATCATAATATCGGAATTATGATAAAATATTATCAAAAATAATGAAAAACTATTGACATAATAATACATGTATAATATAATTTTTACAAAACAGGGAGGAAAAACCATGTTAATCGATTTTATACCTGAAAACTTTATCAAAGTTATAGATAGTGTAGAAAATTTTGAAGAAGCAGTTAGGTCTGCGGGGGAAATATTACTGGATAACGGGATTATCAAAGAAAGCTACATAGAAAAAATGATAGAAGTAGCTAAGACGCAAAAGTATATTGTCATTGCTCCTCATATCGCAATGCCTCATGCAAGACCGGAAGACGGGGTCATAAAAAATGGGATGTCTATGCTTTATATAAAAGACGGCGTGGATTTTGGTCACAGTGAGCACGATCCCGTAAAAGTCGTATTTGCACTTGCCGGGAAAAGTCATGACAGCCATTTGGAGCTTTTGTCAAAATTATGTGAGGTTTTGGATGAAGAAGCTTTTGTCGAAGAGTTATTAAATGCAGAGAGTAAGGAGCAGATTATAGAACTTTTATCAAAATAAATCAAAGGAGGTGTTAAAAATGAAGTTACCTATCAGGATTTTATGCGTTTGCCAAATGGGGCTTGGGAGTTCTGTTATGCTGAAGCTTAATATTCAAAAGGCAGTTAAAGAACTTGGCGTTGATGCTACTGTGGACAGCTGTAATGCTTCTCTTGCCAAAGGGCTTATGGACGGTGTGGATCTAATAATAACAAATTCCGATGTGGCGCCTGTAGTAAGGGAATACGGGAAGCCTATCATCGAACTTGTCAATATGGTAAGCAAAAAAGAATTGGCAGAAAAGTTAGGAGAATATGTAAAAAATAATAGTTAAATAAAATTAAGGGGTACAATATGGATTTATTAATCAAAGTCGTTACACAGTTTTTCGGAAACGGAACGATAGTCCTCGGGCTTGTTGCTCTTATAGGATCTATCCTTCTTAAGAAAAAGGGAAGCGAAATACTGTTATCGACTATAAAATGTATGTTAGGATTCGCAATAATGGACGGAGGAAGTACTTTACTTCTAAATGCTATGGGTCCTTTGAAGGAATGTATATTCCAAGGACTTAACACTAAAGGTGTACTTCAGCAGATGTGGCCGGCTTATGTAGCCTGCTCCGAAAATTTTGCGGGAGAAATAGCAATAGTTTTCCTTCTTGCAATGTTAATAAACGGTATTCTGGTTAGATTTACCAAACATAAAGGTTTTGCTTTAACGGTTCATCTTCAGTTATTCGTTGCTGCAATGTTCGTTGCATTCCTTCATGTAACTACTCTTCCTACGATATGGATAATCATAATATCTACTATCGGAAGTGGTATTTACAACTGGATAGCAGTAGGTGTTTCTCATTATTATATGAAGAAGACGGATATGACCGATGAATTTGGTTTATTTGTTTTCTGTAACTGGGGTATGGCATTATCCGAACTTATTTCTAAAATCATCGGTAAAGGCAAAGATGCGGAAGATATCAATTTCCCTGAATCTTTGATGTGGTTAAAAGATACTTTCACTGCCATTACCATAACGATGTTTATAAATTACTTTATATTTGGTATGATTGCAGGCGTTGATTTTGTTTCAAAATTGGCAGGAGATCAATTCTGGTGGTTATTCCTATTCTTACAATCATTGTCATTCTCTGCGGGACTTGCAGTAATACTTTACGGAGTTAAGATGTTTATCGCAGAAATAATACCTGCATTTGTCGGTATAGCGGATGCGATACTTCCTGATGCGGTAGTAGGTCTAGATTATCCTACGGCATTCCAGTTCTCTCCAACGGCTGTAATGTTCGGGTTTATCGCAAACTTGCTCGGTTCATTATGTGCAACTATACTTATGGTAGTTGTGGGAATGCCTGTATTGGTAGTTCCGGGTATACAAGGACAGTTTTTCGAAGGTGCGATAGTCGGTGTGTTCGGAAATCGTATAGGAGGACTTAGAGTAGCCTTGGCTGCATCTTTCTTATATGGGTTCATAACGCTGTTCCTAATTTCATTCATTGCTCCTTCAAGCGGAGTTCTTATAGAAGCGGGCGCGTTCTTTGAAAGTGCTGAATTCGCGATACTTCCACTGATTGTTCAAAAAATCGTTATGTTGTTTTAACTAAGGAGAATAATCGTTATGAAATATATTATGACAGCAAGAGGTAAAATTAAAGACAGTGAACTGGGATTTACCTATGAACATGAGCATTTATATACATACTTGCCTCAAAAGGACGGGAGTATGGATTATGAGGTCACACAAATAGACAATATGGAAAAGGATCTCAATGAAATCAAAGAGCTGGGGTGTAGGAGTATAGTAGATGCCAGTGCGATAGGTATGGGAAGAAATGCAGAATTTTTAAAGGCGTTGTCAATAAGGACAGGAATGAATGTTATTTGTACAACAGGATTTTACAGAGATGAGTATGTTCCCGATGTAATAAAAGACATGAGTGACAGTAAAGTTTTTGATTTAATTATGAACGAAATAAATAACGGGATAGGTTACACAGGGATAAGACCCGGAATGATAAAAATTGGTATAAGCAAAAATGTTATTACAGATGAAGAATACAGACTCGGTAAAATAATGTGTGCGGTACAAAGAGAAACCGATTTGCCTTTTTATGTCCATTTTACAGACGGTACCTGTGCTATAGAAACCGCAGAGTATTTGATAGACAGCGGTGCGGTGAAAGAAAAACTCATTCTCGGTCATGTAGATGTCCCCGAAGATAAAATTTATTTGGAGAAATTATTGAGTTTAGGTGTCAATGTTTCCATGGATAAATTCGGAAGAGATCATTCTAATCATGATGAAAATAAAGTAGATATAGTAAAATATCTGCTTGGCAAAGGATATTTAAATCAAATACTAATAGGCGGAGATATGGGCAATACGAAGTATCTGCATAGTTACTCGGGAGAGCCGGGGCTTAGTTATATAATAAAAGAGCTTATTCCCTATATGCATGATATAGGAATAAATAAAGAGGATACGGACAAAATATTCATTGATAATCCATCAAGGATATTTTCGGTGTAAATTTCTCCTCCTCCAAAAAATTAAAATTGTTAAAAGTGCACTTGAAAAAGTGTACTTTTAATATATTTAAATCCTTTTAAATATTGACAATCCATTATTTTAAACTTATAATAATACTACTTGATTTAAAAGTAAGTAAGAGGAGTAGGTTTTACATCATACAAGGGAGAAAATGCCGTGACTGGAAGCATTTTTTATGCTCTGTAACTCTGAATAACAACTTACGTAAATTACTTTTGAATTTAAATAAAGCGGGTATTATACCAATTAGGGTGGCACCGCGGGAAAATGAATTCTCGTCCCTGACATTTTTATTAATGTCGGGGACTTATTTTTATATAGAAAGGATAAAAAATGGGAAATAAAATATTTGCGCCAAAGGGAACAAGAGATATCCTTCCGAGTGAAGTAAAAGCCTGGGAAATGGTGGAAGGAAAAATAAAGGAAATATGTTCTGTCTTTAATTATAAACAAATAAGGGTGCCTGATTTTGAACATTATGCACTGTTTGACAGGGGGGTAGGAGAGTCTACGGATATAGTAAGCAAGGAAATGTACACTCTAAACCACAGGGGAAGCGATGTTTTCGCTCTAAAACCCGAAGGGACAAGCTCTGTTATAAGGGCATTTATAGAACATGGTATGAATAGCGGTATCACTCCGACGAAGCTATATTACATCACTTCATGTTTCAGAAGCGAAAGACCTCAAAAGGGCAGACAGCGTCAGTTTCACCAATTCGGTATCGAAGCCATAGGCTCATACTCCGCAAGCATGGACGCGGAAGTTATAATGCTAGTTGATACTTTGTTCAGCGAACTTAAAATAAAAGGACTGGAACTTAGGATAAACAGCGTTGGATGTCCGAAGTGCAGGAGCGACTATTACGAAAGACTTAAAAATTTTGTAGAGCCTTTTAAAAATGAACTCTGTGAAGATTGTCAGGACAGACTTAATAAAAATCCTATGAGGATCTTAGACTGCAAAAACGAGCACTGCAAGACTTTACTGAAAGATGCACCGTTGATGGTGGATTATCTGTGCGAGGACTGCAGCGAACATTTTGAAAGTGTCAAAGAATATTTGAAATCTGCAGGTATAGATTTCGTCGTGGATCCCAAAATAGTAAGAGGACTTGATTATTATACGCAGACCGCTTTTGAATTCGTTTCTACGGATTTGGGTTCACAGGGGACCGTATGCGGAGGCGGAAGGTATAACGGTCTTGTTAAGATGATAGGCGGAAGCGATACTCCGGGTGTTGGTTTCGGACTGGGACTTGAAAGACTTATGCTGATCATGGAAGAGCAGGGACTTTTAGACGATTTAGAAGAAGACATTATGGATATATACTTGGCGCCTGTGGGAAAAGACGCATTAAAGATAGCCTTCAATTCTTTCAGAGAGCTTACAAAGAGCGGTATAAAGTCCGGCATAGATGTAATGGACAGAAGTCTCAAGGCTCAGATGAAATACGCAAATAAAGTAAATACGAAATATACTGCCATTTTGGGTGAAGATGAACTAACTAAAGGGGTTTATACTCTAAGAAACATGTCAACAAAAGAGCAGGAAGAAATCAAAATAGAAGATTTAACGGATTATATAAAAGGGAGTTTAGGAGAGTAAATATGGATAAGAGTAAAACAAGCTTCAGAACATGTATGTGTGCTGAAATCACAAAAGAAGATTTAGGAAAGAAAGTTACGCTGTCCGGCTGGGTACAAAGAAGAAGAGACCTTGGCGGAGTTATTTTCATTCATTTGAGAGACAGAAGCGGTATCATGCAGCTTGTAGCCAACAGTGAGCTTAATAAGGAAGTTTTTGAGACTGCTGAAAATGTAAGGAATGAATATGTTTTAAAAGTAAGCGGAGAAGTCGTACTAAGAGACGAAGAAAATTTCAATCCAAACATCAAAACGGGAGAACTTGAACTAAAGCTTGACACCATGGAAGTACTTGACAGTGCAAACACTCCTCCGATTTATATAGACGAAAGTGACAATGCAAACGAAGCGACAAGACTTGAATATAGATTTCTTGATTTAAGAAAAGATAAGATAAAGAATAACCTAATCACAAGAGCAAAGACTTGTTCTGTAGTAAGAAACTTTTTGGACAGTGAAGGTTTCCTTGAGATAGAAACACCTTTCCTCGGTAAACCTACACCCGAAGGAGCGAGAGACTTCCTTGTACCAAGCAGGATAAGAAAAGGCAAATTCTTCGGGCTTCCTCAATCACCTCAGTTATTTAAACAAATATTGATGGTTTCGGGAATGGACAGATATTATCAGATAGTAAAGTGTTTCAGAGACGAAGACTTGAGACAGGACAGACAGCCTGAATTTACTCAAATAGACCTTGAAATGAGTTTTGTGGATGTTGATGATGTAATCGACGTGAATGAAAGACTCGTTAAGAAAGTATTCAAAGAAATCATCGATTACGATATCGAAACTCCTATTATGAGGATGGAATTCTCCGAAGCAATGGACAGGTTCGGTTCAGATAAGCCCGATACCAGATTTGGAATGGAACTTTTTGATTTGAGCGATATTCTTAAAGACTGTAAATTCAATGTATTTGCGGGACCTATCAAAAACGGCGGAAGCGTAAGAGCCATAAATGCAAAAGGTCTTGCAAACTTCTTCTCAAGAAGAGATATAGATGCTTTGGTTGATTATGTGAAAACTTACGGAGCTAAGGGGCTTGCATGGATAGCGGTGAACGAAGACGGTTCCATAAAATCACAGATAACAAAATTCCTAAGCGAAGAAGAAACAAAGGGTATATTAGACAGAGCTAAAGCGGAAAACGGTGATATAGTATTCATCGTTGCGGATAAGAATAAAGTAGTTTACGATTCACTGGGTAATTTAAGACTTCACATAGCTAAAAAAGCCGAAATAAAAATGGATGAAGGATTTAATTTCTTATGGGTAACAAACTTCCCTATGTTCGAATACGACGAAAATGAAAAGAGATATAAAGCAATGCATCATCCTTTCACCGCTCCTATGGATGAAGACTTGGATAAATTGGAAACCGAGCCCGGAGAAGTCAGAGCTAAAGCCTATGACCTGGTTGTAAACGGAGTTGAAATGGGAGGCGGAAGTATAAGGATACACTCGGGAGAAGTTCAGCAGAAAGTATTCAACGTACTTGGCTTCAGCGATGAAGAAGCGGAAAATAAATTCGGTTTCTTGCTTAAAGCACTTAAGTACGGAACTCCGCCTCACGGAGGATTGGCATTTGGTCTTGACAGGATGATAATGCTTCTTGTAGATACGGAAAATATCAGAGACGTTATCGCATTCCCTAAGACACAAAATCATACATGCCTTATGTCGGATGCTCCGAGCATTGTAAGCGAAGAACAGCTGGAAGAGCTTGGGATAGAAGTGACCGACGAGGAAGAATAAAAATGGATAAGAAGCATATTGACAGGATAAACTTCCTTGCAAAAAAGAAAAAGGCAGAAGGTCTTACAGAGGAAGAATTAAAAGAACAGCAGGAACTGTATAAAATCTATCTGGGTAACATTAGGAAAAATTTTAAAAGCACCGTAGACAGTATAGTCGTAGAAAAAGAAGACGGGAGCAAAGTTCCCATTAAAGAATTCAATAAAAAGAATAAAAACTAAATTACCGCGCTTTTGAGCGCGGTTTTTTTAGAGTATGGAAAAATAAAAATTAAATATATTAATTTTTAGGAGACGATAAAAATATTTTATTTACGAAGATTGGCTCCGAAAATACCTCCTATGAGAGATACCAAAAGAAGCACAGGCATTTTTAAGAAAAATGTCATTATGCTGAATGTACCTTCGCTTATCAAAAGATTTATTAAAAGCAGGAGAACTATAAATATAAGTCCGCTGAACAAGCCGTAGAGATATCCCTTTGCACTCGTTCTTCTTCCCGCATGGACGCTTGCTATAAACAGACTTAAATTAAGCAGGATATAAAGACCTCCCGACTGTACGCTTACGGGGAAGTCAAAAAAGTACATTAAAAGAGAGAAAATAAACACGCTTATGACTGCGAAAATACTTCCAAGTATGACCGCATGAAGTAAGCTATTCATATTGTTACTATTCGTCATGATAAAATTCCTTTCGTTATTTCTTATAATTTCTTATATTAAATATTTATTACTTTCTCACTCAATTCATTACAATTTTTATTATTATGTGTTAAAATCTATATATATTTTTTTAAGGAATGTAAATAGTGGAATATAAAATATTTAAACAAAAGACATCAGACAATATAAACTATGATTTTATAGATAATTTAACCAAGCAATTCGATATATCTTATTTGAGTGCACTCCTTTTGAGCATAAAAGGATTTAGTGCTTTCGGGGAAGTTGAGACTTACTTAAATCCGAACATATCCGACCTTTACGACCCTTTTCTGTTTAAGGATATGAAAAAGGTAATGGAAAGATTAAAGGAAGTTATGGAATATAAACAGAAAGTCGTTATATTTTCCGATTACGACTGCGACGGTGTGACTTCAAGCATTATCCTTTATAAAGTTTTAAGCTTCATGAAGATAGATACAAAAATCATAATACCAAACAGGTTCACGAACGGTTACGGACTGAGTGACGAAAGCATGGAGATGATAATAGATGAAGAGCCTTCCCTCGTCATAACTACGGATAACGGGATAACTTCCGTGGAAGAAGTGGAGATATTAAAAGATAGCGGTATAGATATAATAATCACCGACCACCATACTCCCCCCGAAGTGCTGCCTGAGGCTTATGCAATCATAAATCCTAAGGTAGAGGGCGATAATTACCCTTTCAGCGAGTTATGCGGTGCGGGGGTTGCTTTTAAGATTGCCTGTGCGGCAGTAAAATTCTTCGAGCTTGATTTTGATATATCGGAAATACTCGTTTTTGCCATGATAGGTACCATAGCAGACATAGTATCATTAAAAAGCGAAAACAGGACAATAGCGTCTCTTGGGCTTGAGCTGATTAAAAAAACAAATAACAAGGGCTTGAATGCTCTGATTAAAAAATCCGATTTGGATAAGAATAAGTTAAGCTGCGGTAACATCGGTTTTCAGATAGGTCCGAGGATAAATGCCGCGGGGAGGCTTGATGATGCGAAAAAAGCGGTCAGGTTATTCCTAAGCGAGGACGAAAAGGAAATAGATATTTTATCCCATGAGCTATGTGAGTACAATAATCAAAGAAAAGATATAGAGGAAAGTATATTTAAAAAAAGCGAAGAGTACATAAAGGAAAATGACTTACTTGAAACCTCGTTGATACTATATGTTTACGGAGAAGATTTCAATGAGGGGGTAATGGGAGTTGCGGCAAGTAAAATATGCGATAAATATAATCGTCCCGTTGTCATAATGAGTGACACGGAGGACGGACTTATAAAAGCTTCATGCAGGAGTATAACGGGATTTGACATATTTAAATGTCTTAATAACAGCAGAGAATTGTTTTCTAAATTCGGTGGTCACAGTGCCGCCGCGGGGTTTAGTATCGAAAGAGAAAATTTGGGCAGGTTGATCGAAGAAACAAACGAATATGCAAAAAAAAGGAAAATAGAAAACTTATTTTATAAAAGAGTTTACTATGATACACCGGCAATCCCTTCAAACTTAAATGTAAAGACTTCTTTGGAACTTGAGAGGTTTGCTCCTTTCGGGATAGGCAATTCCAGAAGTATATTATGTTTAAGAGATGTGAAGCTTACCAATGTAAGAGCCATAGGTAAGGACGGAACTCATCTTAAATTCAGCGTCCTTTATAACGGAAATTATTATGATGCAATAGGTTTTTCCATGGGGCATTACGTTAGAGATTATGATTTTACTAAGTCATTTGATATAGTCTTCACGATGTCAGTGAACTCCTATAAGGGAAACGAAAAACTCCAGTTTGAAATAAAGGATATGGATTATCACGATGTGGATCTAAAAGAGTATGACAAGGCTTATTACAATAATTTTATAAAGAATTTAGATAATGAGGATTACTTTTATCCCGAAGAAGAAAAGCTTCCTTATTCGTTTGAAACGATAATCGAAGAATATAAAGACAAAGTCTTAATAATATATAATAGAGACACTTTTTTAAGACTCATAAAATATCTGAGATTTAAAAATTATGATTATAAGATATCTTATAATGAACTTGAAAAAGAGGAAAACAAAATAAATGTACTGGTGCTTCCCGTAAGTGAGATAGGGGAAGATGAAGTCGTTATACTTGACAGACCCGAGTTTAACGATTATGAAAGCGAAGTTTATAAGAGTGCAAAGATAAAATATTTAAAGACATCAAAGCCAATGAGAAGCGTTAAAATAACGAGAACTTTCTTTTTATATCTTTACAGGAAATTTAAACTTTTAAAAATAACGGGTAATAATATATATGAGTTTATCAATAATATAAGGAATGAAAGCGACGTCGAGATAAATTATTTTACGGTAAGGCTTGCACTCGACATAATGAAAGAAATGAATATATTGAATTATTCTTTGGAAAATGATAAACTAAGCTTGTCGTTTAAAAAAGTAAATTCAAAAAGCGATATAGAAAAAACTAAAATAATGAAAAAGTTAAATAACAGGTAGGGGATTAAATATGGATTTAAAAGAAAAGATAAGAGTAATAGAGGATTTTCCGAAAGAGGGTATAAGCTTTAAAGATATAACGACTCTTGTAAAAGATAAAGAAGCTCTAAATTATACAATAAATGCGTTATGCGATTTGATAGACGGTGAAGTGGATTTGATAGTCGGACCGGAGTCTAGAGGATTTATCTTCGGTACCGCTGTAGCTTATAAAATAGGAGCGGGTTTCGTTCCCGTAAGAAAGCCCGGAAAACTTCCGGCTGAAACCATAAGCTATACTTATGACCTTGAGTACGGGACTGACACTATTGAGATACATAAGGATGCGATAAAAAAGGGTGACAAAGTCGTAATAATAGATGACCTTATTGCAACCGGAGGGACTTTACAGGCAAGTGCTAAAGCCATAGAAATGCTTGGCGGAGAGATAGTTTCCATTGTATCTTTAATGGAACTTACGGGTCTGAACGGAAGAGATAAATTAAAGGGCTACGATGTAAAAACATTGGTTCAATACGAATTTTAAGGTAGGAAGTGATTTATATGATTACACCAAAATTACTGAAATTAATATATACATTTTCAGTGTATCTTGCTTTGGCGGGAATACTTATTTTCGCTCTTCTAAAGATAAAGAAATTAATGGATAATAAGGGAAAACCGAACTTGGATGAGAATATAGTTCAGAACAATACTCCTAAGATACTGACTTTAAGCCAAAGTCAGCTCAGTAAATCTCTTACTGTAAGATATTTTTCGATATTCACATTTTCGGGATTTCTTCTGGTATTCGGGTTTATGGGTATACAGACCCTTGCAAATCATATCACGATGAAACCCAGCGTAGTGATAAGTTTTCTTTTGGGACTTACGGGGCTTGTTATATTTGCTCTTGTTGAGTATGCCATAGACCTTATGGTCAAACACGACGCTATATTTTCCGCAAATACAGTAGGGCTGGAAGCCTTAGTTTATAAGGATATAAAAGCTAAAAGAGGAGCTATGGGAAAAGTAAGGGTTTCTATCAATGATGAAGTCATCGAGTTTGAAGCCGTAACCAATGCTGAAGTGACTCTTCGTAAAGGTTCTAAAGTAAAGATAACGAATTCTCTCAGCGATACATGCGTAGTCGTGGAATAAAATAAAACGCCTAAGGGCGTTTTTTAATGTTATTTATATGTAAACAGTTTATTTGGTTAAATCATAACTTATCTCTATCAAGTCATAAATATTTTCCAAAGGGTAAGTCCCGTCCAATAATACGGTTATCCAGTGTTCTTTATTCATATGATAAGCGGGAAGGATACCCTTTTCATTCCTAAGAGAACCTATGATTTCGGGAGGACATTTTAAGTTTATTGTGTCGATACTGCCTTCCCCTTTGATATTTAGTCTCTTTTTTTCGATGTTCATTACCAGAGCAAACCATTTGTTGTTATGATTAGGCCTGAAAACTTCGTAGTCGGGAGTCTTCTCCCACGGATGATCCGCTTCGATATGATAATTTTCTTTTATAAATTTATGTATATCATCTTTATATGACACAGTTTTCTCCTTGTGTATCCTTTTAAATAAATTAAAGCTTGTTTTAAATATTTAAGTATTCATTGTATTCTTCAGTTTTTCTCTTTATTATTTCATCTATATCTCTTATATAAATATTGGTATCCTTAGTCGTGTCTACTCGGTATGTCTTATCGTTCGTTTTATCGAATACTTTGCCCGCACCTCCGGCACCGAGGGCAAGTATGGTGCTTTTGTTTTTCATTGTTTTGATGTTATAAATACATTCTCTGCCTTTTTTTGAAAATCCGACGTTTTCTCCCATACATAGGCTTTGTTTTTGCTTATAAAGATAATAAGGATAATATCCGTTTTTATCAAGTATATCAAAACATCCTTTTTGAACTTGGTAAAAGTCTTTATCTTCGTATTTTATATTATCCATATCACTCGACCTTTTAAGAGATAAGGTATGGATAGTAATATTATCCGCTTCTAAATCTATCAGTGTCTTTACTTCATTTATAAAATCCGAAATACTGTCTGAATTAAGCCCCATTATTAGGTCGGAGTTTAGTGTGAAGTTATATTGTTTTATAAGGTCTGCTGCTTTATAGAATACATCGGGAGATATATCTCTGTTAAAGTTATAAAGGACGTCTTTACTCATTGACTGAGGGTTTAAGCAGACCCTGTTTACCTTATTGTTATTTAATATACTGAGCTTTTCTTTTGTAAACATATCCGCACGCCCGAGTTCGTAAGTAAATTCGATATTTTTATCTTTGATTATATTTTTTAAAATGGAGCTTATAAGCTTATGTGTAAGTTCTTCATTTAATATCCCGGGAGTTCCTCCGCCTATATAGATACTGTCTAAAATGACATCATTTTTATTTATCACTTCCGATATCATCTCTATTTCTCTTATAAGGCAGTTTACATAATTATCTAAAACGGTATCGTTACTTTTGCATATCTTTGAGGGAAAAGAGCAGTAAGAACATTTTGCGGGGCAGAAGGGGATATGTATATAAAGACTTGATTTGTTATCGTCAATAAGCTCTTTTTGAATTTCCTTTGTTTTAAGCAGGAGTTCTATTTTATTTATGTCCATAATATAATCGTTTCTAAGTATATCTATCAGTTCTTCTCTGCTTTTATCCTTATATAAATCCAGGATATTTATAGGCTTTACCCCTGTAAGTATACCGTAGGGAAAAATTTTATGGGTTTCTTCTTTTAAGGCGTTGTAGACCGCTTTTTTTGTTGCGTTTTTTAAGGATATATTTATCTCTTCTTTATATATTTTATCTTTATACTCTAAATATACAAAATTACCCTGAGAGTATAATTTCATTTTTATGTCTTTATACTTATCAGGGTAAAATAGCTGAAGTATTTCACGAACGTGAATTTCTTTTATTGTTTTGTCAATTTGAATGTTCATCATTCTCTGAAAAATCCGTTGTATTTCTTTTCCCCTTCTATATCCGTAGGGTCGCCGTGACCGGAAAGAAGAGTATAATTTTTATCAAGAGTATAAATTTTATTTCTTATGGAACTTTCGAGAACTTCTATACTGCCTCCGTAAAGGTCTGTCCTTCCTATGGAGCGTAAGAACAGAGTATCTCCGCAGAATATTACTCCCGCGTCGTCTATTTTATAGCACACTCCGCCTTTAGAATGCCCGGGGGTAAATATCACTTCGATATCACTTCCTTCGAAGTCTATCTTTTCTCCTTCGTATACGAATTCATCCGCTTCTCTTATTTTTATCCCCATTCCCATCATGAGTGCCGAGCCGTTTTTATTTGGGTTTTGAAGCATTTCATTATCCAGCTCATGAATATATACTTTTGCTCCCGTAGCGTCTCTTACCATATCGACACCCGCAATATGGTCGAAGTGTCCGTGAGTTAAGAGTATCTTGTCTATGTTTAGATTTTCTTTTTTTATATAATCAAGCAGTCTTTCGTCATTATGACCCGGGTCGATAATTATTGATTTATCGTTTTGTGTTATTATATAACAGTTTGTTCCGACCGGACCTAATTGAAATGATTTTATATCCATATTATTTATTCCTTTCTTCTTCTCTGCATACCGAGCAGCTTCCCTTTGATATGAATGTTTCTTTTTTGTAGAAGTTTACCATATCGGGGTCTAATTCTTTAAGTATCGCAGTATGTTTTTTGCATAATATCTTCCCGAAGTTTTTAAGGTACTCCTTCGGTATGTCCGTCTCGTATAACAGAGGTTCTCTTTGTATATCTTCTTTGCATATGACCACCATATAGGCTTCGTCTTCGTCACTGTAATCCGTGACGAATTTAAAGTGCAGATCATGCTTTGTAAAGAAGTCTACCAAATATGTTTGTATATCATCATCGGTCATTTCGCTTACTATTATCTTTTTTATTGGGAGTACTTTATTTATCTTATCTATAAAATATGTCACCGATTTGTTGTTGGCTATTTCCTCTTTGAAATAACAGTAAATTTCATCTTCAAAAACCCCCAGTATCCTTCTGGTTTTGCAGATGTCTTCGACCATTAAATCATTTTTTAAAAACTCATGAACGTCTAATCTTTTTTCACTCATGATGATTACTCCTTAGTTTTGGTATCGAACAGAATGGTAACGGGACCGTCATTTACAATATCCACTAACATATCTTCTCCGAATATGCCTCGCTTAACCGAAATACCTTCTTCTTCTATTTTTTTCATAAAGTAATCATAAAGCTCGTTTGCTTCTTTCGGTTCCATTGCATTTACAAAACTTGGTCTGTTGCCTTTTTTTGTATCCGCAATAAGGGTGAACTGCGATATTATAAGCATTTGTCCGTCTATGTCTTTTATGGATAAATTCATTTTGCCGTTTTCATCTTCAAAAACTCTGAGGTTTGATATTTTTCTTGCCAGATAATCGGCGTCCTTTTTTGTGTCATTTCCCTCCGCACCGAATAGGACGTTAAAACCTTTGTCGATATTTCCGACTATTTTTCCGTTTATAGTGACCTTTGAACTCTTTACTCTCTGAACAACAGCTTTCATGAAAATTTATTTCCTTATCTTGTAAATTTTTCTCTTTTCTAACAAAAATTTATTATATCATACTATAAATATGAAAGTCCATATTTATAATATTAAATTGTGTCATTTATGTGACAATATACACTTATTTTATTTGATTTTCATATAAACCGATACTCCGTGAAGTCCTTAAATGCAGGGCTTTTTAAAAGCTATAAAACTTGAAAGTATAACCTTTTTTTGGTATAGTAACTATAAGTGAGGTTTTTATGAAGAAAATTATATTGGCATCGGCTTCTCCAAGGAGAAAAGAGCTGTTAAAATTACTGGATATAGATTTTGATATTATCGTTTCTAATTGTGAAGAAGTCTTTGATGATGAGTTATCCGTTTATGAGAATTTAAAAAATATAGCTTATTTAAAGGCTTATGATGTTTTTAAGGATAATAATGATAAACTTGTTATAGGTGCCGATACCGTAGTTTACTCAGACGGCAGAGTTCTTTTGAAGCCAAAAGATAAGGACGATGCGAGAGAAATGATAAAATTTCTGTCGGGAAAAACTCACAGTGTTATAAGCGGTATATCTGTAATAACGAAAGAAAAAAATATCAGTACGGCAGTCGAGACCAAAGTAACATTTAAAGAACTTGATGATAAAGAGATAGAAGAATACATAAATACAAATGAGCCTTATGATAAAGCCGGCGGATATGCCGTTCAGGGTATCGCAGGTAAGTTCATAAGTAAAATCGAAGGCGATTATTTTAACGTTGTAGGGCTTAGTATAAGCACATTATACGATATGTTAAAAGAATTTAGGTAGGATAAGATGAAATCGGACAAGGAAATACTATCGAGCATTGAACAAAGATTATTTGACGAAGGTGTCGGGGAGCTAAGTGACAGTGAGCTTATCGCCCTTATAATAAGAAAAGGGGACAGTACGAAAAGCGTACTGGAGCTTAGTAATAATATCATAAGAAGGTACGGGAGTTCTCTTAGGGATCTTATAGGGATTACAAGAGAAGAACTTAAAAATGATAATCCGGGAATGACGGATTTAAAATGTGATATGATTTTGGCTTCTTTGGAAATAGGCAGGAGAGCTTATTTGAAAAGAGAGAAGCAAAAGATAATAACATGCGTCATGGATATAGTGGATCTGCTTTCCTATGATATGAGCTTTTTGGATGAAGAGCATTTTAAAGTCATACTCTTAAACACCAAAAATATGGTCATAGAAACAGAGCTTATCTCAATAGGGACTATAAATACGTCTCTTGTTCATGTGAGGGAAGTATTCAGGAATGCGATAAAGAAAAATGCCAACAGTATAATCTTGGCTCATAATCATCCAAGCGGAGATTCCACTCCTTCCATAGAAGATAAACATCTTACAAAGAGACTTAAAGACGCCGGAGAGCTTATAGGAATAAAGGTAATCGACCATGTTATCATAGGCAAGGATAATTACTTTTCATTTATGGAAGAAAATATGTTATAATAATATATTATTTATTCTTTTTAATAGGAGTAAAAATATGAATGATGATTTTGTAAGTGTAATAATCCCTGCTGCAGGCAGAGGAACGAGGATGGGTAAGAGTATCAATAAGCAGTACATATCTTTAGACAAAAAAGCGATACTTACCCATACTATCATAGCTTTCGATAAATGTCCTTATATAGATGAAATACTTATTGTCGTTGCGGATAATGAAGAAAAGTTATTCAAAGATAAGGTACTTAAAGAATATAAGATAAAAAAGCCTTATAAGCTGGTAGTCGGCGGAAGCACAAGACAGGAATCGGTTTATAATGCGGTAAAGAAAGTTGATGAAAGGTGTACTATAATATCCGTACATGACGGTGCGAGACCTCTTATTTCCAATAAGGAGATAATAAACACCGTTCTCGGAGCAAAGAAGTTCGGAGGATGCGTGCTTGGGGTACCCGTAAAGGAAACGGTCAAGAAAGCGGACAATGAGGGATTTGTATCCGCTACGGTGGAAAGAAGTACGCTTTACAATATAAGAACACCTCAGGTTTTTAAGGCGGATATCTTAAAAGAAGCTTATAAAAACGCAGAGGAGAAAGGTATCATCGGAACAGACGATTCATACCTCGTGGAAGAAAATAATGTAAAAGTAAAGATAATAAAAGGTTCTTATAACAATATAAAAATAACAACACCTGAAGATTTAATCTACGCTCAAGAGATTTTATCAAGCAGAAACTAGGGGGTTACAATGAACATAAACAACCAAAAAATCGTTGAGTTATTTTATAAGATGCTCAAAGTTAGGGTTTTTGAAGAAAAACTGGCATCTTTATACGAAGAAGGAAAGATACATACAAACTTATATTTATCCATAGGACAGGAAGCGGTAAGTGCGGGAGCAATGGCTGCAATAAACGGCAAGGACAAAGTTTTTACATCACATAGGAACTTTGCGGCTTCCATATGTCTGGAAATGGATATAGAAAAGATGTTTCGTGAGATAATGGGGTTAGACGGAGGTTATACCGACGGTATGGCGGGACCTGGATATTTTGCTGATACAAAGGCTGATATCTACGGTGCTTCGGCGGTCCCTGCGGGAAATGTTTCCGTAGCGACGGGGGTTGCTATGGGAGAGAAGATACATCATACGAACAATATAGTAGTTTCCTTTATAGGAGAGGGCGCTGTAAACGAAGGTGTGTTTTCAGAAAGCGTAAATATGGCTTCAATGTTTAAGCTTCCAATAATATACTTGGTTGAAAACAACGGATATGCAAAAGGACAGAGCTTTTCCAAAACATCTACGGTCAAGGATATAGCTTCCCGTGCAAGCAGTTATTCCATACCGGGCATCATAGTTGACGGGAACAATGTACTCGATATGTACGAAGCGATGCTTACGGCTTCAAGCTATGTAAGAGGGGGAAAAGGTCCTATAATCCTTGAGGCAAAGACTTATCGCTTCAGCGGACATCATCTTGCGGATAAAGCACTTTACAGAAGTTCAAAGGAACTTAGGGCTTGGTTCGATAAATGTCCTATAAAGCTGCTTAGTAACTATATGCTTCAAAATATGGTCGGGATAGATGATGACCTTCAAATGATGAAAGACACCATTTCGGCTGAAATGGACAGGATAATAAATAAAATACTAAACGAAAAAGAGATTCCTAAAGAAGAACTTGAAGAAAAAGAAGAAGAAAAGATTTCAAAGAAGACTCAGATAGAAGAAGAATTAAAAGCTTTACTTGAACAGAAAGAATTTTTGAAACAGGCTGACACTTCGGTTATGATAGAAGAGCCTAAGTTAAAATCCGCTTTTACCGAAAAAGATGCGGTAGGGGGCAGTGAAGAAGAAATAAGAGCCAATGACCAAGTTTTCGATGAAATAAAGAGGCTTAAAAATATATTCCCGGAAAGAGACGATACTCCTAAAGAAGAGCTGAGTGTAGAGGATATACTAAGAAACGGTCATACTCATACCTTGATATCAAACACCGACGGTTTTGCGGATGTTGATTTCAGGGATACCATGAGAAAGAGACCGGAAAAGGAAGAAAAAGAAGAAGTAGTTACCGAAGAAGAAAAAAGATATATTTCAAATGCGGAGAATGTGCTTGAAAATATATTTAAAGAAATAGATGAAGAAGAAAAGAAGTATACCACTACTGTGGTAAACAGTGATATTTATGACGATATAAGCATGAAAGCGAACATCGTAGACGGTTATGAAAAAGAAGATGAAGATAAGATAACTTTTGTAAATGCGTCGGTTGAAGAAAGTTCAGACTACAATGATTTGAGAAAGCAGAATATAGAACATTTCGAGCCTATAGAAGAAGTAAATCCTTATTATGACAATACAAAAGATGATTTGTTCAGTAATTATAACGAAGACGACGATATCATAAAGGAATATATGAAGAGTCTGAATATGAACAGCGAACAGCCTTTTACAGTCTCATCAAGGGGCAGTTCACCTGTTATAGATGTAAGTGACGGCAATGACGTATCTGATTTACATAATATGCTTGAAATGGAAGATGAAGCGGAACTTGACCTTGATATCTTCGGGGAGGGCAGATAATGATAGAATTAACTTTTAAACAGGCAATCAAGAATACTCTTTTATACGAACTGAGAAAGAACAGGAACAGTGTATTCGTTTCTCAGGATATAGGGGTATTCGGCGGAGAATACAAAGTAAGCAAGGGATTTGACGTACAAATACCTGAAGAGAGGATAATAGAAGTACCGGTAAGCGAAAATGCTTATATAGGTTCAAGCGTAGGACTTAGTCTAAACGGGTTCAACGTAATAACTGAAATACCTGGAACTAAGTTTTTGATAAGGTCTATGGATCCGATAATAAACTATGCTTCAAAGCTTAAAGCCTTTGGTACTAAGGTACCGGGGAGTCTTCTTATAAGATGTCCAATAGGATATACTCCTTACTCCAGTGTGCAGGATAACGAGTCTGTTGAGGCTGTAATGGCACATTTCCCGGGTATAAAAGTGGTTTATCCTTCGACACCGAAAGACGCTATAGGTCTTATGCGAAGCTCATTTTTAGAGCATGACCCCGTAATATTCTTTGAAAACAAGAATTTATATAATGTTAAAGGCGAAATAAGTGAAAAGTCGGAGGAAAGGATACCTCTGGGAAAAGCCAATATAATAAGAGAAGGAAGCGACATTACAGTCATAACCTACGGAAGCATGGTAAAAGAAGCAATGAAAGCCAGCGACGTAGCATATATGAGTGATGTAAAAGTAGAAGTAATAGATTTAAGGACCATAAAACCAATCGACAGCGAGACTATAATCAAATCCGTTAAGAAGACGGGAAGAGCCATTGTAGTGTATGAAGGTTATAAAACATGCTCCGTCGGAAGCGAAATAGCAAGTATAATCGTTGAAAGCGAAGCTTTTGATTATCTTGAAGCTCCGGTAGCTAGGATGTGCAGTGATGATAATTTCACACCTTTCAATCCTATAAAGGCTAAGGAAGTACTGCCGAGTTCAGGTAAACTTTTAGAAAAAATAATGCAGTTGGTTGAATATTAAGACGAAAGGAGAATTTCATGACAAACTTAGGGAATTCAAAACAAAAAGCAAGCCCCGCCACAAGAAAGCTGGCTAAGGCGTTAGGCATAGATTTATCACAAATAGAAGGAAGCGGCGAAAACGGACGTATCGAAGCCGCTGATTTAGAGCGTTATCTAAACGATAGAAAAAGACTTGAAGAAAATAATATAGAGAATATTTCCATTAAATCAAGCAAAGAAGACGAAGAATTGAAGATATTGGAACAAAGGATAAATATGATAAACGATGAAGTCGAAGATAAGACAGCTGATAATACGAAGATATATTCAAGCAGTGAGACCGATGAGGAAATGGAGGAGTTAAATAATGCAGACTCCGATATAATTCAGTTTATGATAAAACATCAAAATGATATTTATGATGAAGATAATTCTTCAAAGGATATCATCGTAAATTATGACCAGACTTCAAGTATCATTACAAGCGAAGTAAAAGAAGAAGCTAATGATAAAGAAGAAAACGAAGAAATCCACGATACAAAAGATACTATAGAAAAGATGAACAAGGCAGAGAATGCGAAAGAAGTGTATACTCCCGTTATCGAAGAAGTGATATCCAAAGAATACGATGATGAAGGCAACGAGATACCTGTCGTTCCCGTTGAAAACAGTGTCACTCATCAGGTAATAGTCCCTGTGGAACATTCCGAGGTAGCCGAAGAATATCCGGACACGGATAGAGAAGTAAATGAAAGCTACGGAAAAAGAGTCGTTATAACTTTGAATGATGATACCAGCAGAAGCGTAGTTATCAATAAAGACGGTAAAAGCAGTGAAGAAAAAACCGTAAGCGACCAAAGTCAATTAGTTATTGAGACTCATACTCATAACGTAGTTACCATGGGTATAAAAGCAAGTCTTGAGCTTGTAAAGGAAATGCTTGTTTCATACAGTGATTTAAGCGAGAGAAAGATTTTCAATACCGTTGTTAAATCCATAGTTTTTGCTTTGGAAAAAAATAAAATAGCTTCCTTCAAGGGAGATGTTGCGATATATAAATATGACAGTGAAGAAGGCTTTACGGGAAGAAAGCTAAGCGGTATAAACGAGCTTACTGTAAGCCAGATGGATAAGAGGATGAAATACATAATCGAAGGGGAGGATATCGATTTTAGGATAACCGATATAAGTCCATTAAAGATAGATTATTATTATCCTAAGGCATGTGAAGATAAAGTAGATATAACAGTCCTTATTCAGGACGAGCATGTAAAAGTATACTTGAGTGCATGCGAAGATTTGATGAATTTCAATGAATGTGCGAAAGTCCTTTCAAATATCAAATCTGTGATAAACAATCCGAGCTTGATGCTTGTATAATAAAAAGACACCTATTTGGTGTCTTTTTTAAATCGTGATATTACTGAATTCTTCGTCCATTTCGTCGTCGCTGAAGTTAAGTTCATCATCTTCTTTATCCTTGACCGACGCGATTTCTTTTAGTGCTTCGGCTTCGTGATGTTTATTATCCTTTATTGTATCTATGTTTTCTTCGACTTTTAGGACTTCTTCTTTTAATTTGTTTAGTTCTTCGTCGATATCTTTATCTCTTGCTCTTCTTTCTATATTCGATAGTTCCTTTTGAACCTCTGCTTCAAGCTGTTCTATCTTGCTCGTCGTTTTTGCAAGTTCTCTCATTATTCTGTCCAGTTCGCTTTCAGGTTTCTTTTCTTTAAATACTTCTTCTTTTTTAAAGGGTTCCGATTTCGCCACTTCTTCTATATCAAAATTTTCAAGTTCTTTTATTAGTGTCTCTTCATTCTCTGAATTTTCTTCGATTACTGTTTCATTAATTATTTCTTTTTGGTTCTCAGCCTTTTCTTCTGTTTCTACTGCTATTTCTTCCGCTTTGATATCTTTTATTTCTTCTATGATTTGAGTTATTTCTTCCTCATTTTCCTCTTCTAAGATAAATCCTATTTCATTGAGTTCGGTATGTGAGGTTTTGTTTTCTTCTTTTATATCATCTGCCCGAGCAGTATCATTGATTTTAGTTTTTTCAGGATACTCCGTAAGTTCCTTTTCATATCTTTTATCCTCTATCAATTCAAATTCATTTATATACCCGTAGATTTCTTTTTCTTTGTAATAAGCTTCTCTTTTATTTTTAAAGTTAAACCTTGATAATAATATGTTTAAGTTATAAAGCTGTCTGAACCCAAGGTTATAAATAATCGTAAATCCTATAAATTCCAAACTTTGTGATATATTTATGTTTTCTCTCAGTGATATTTTGTCGGTAATATGAAGGAGGATATTCTTCACCGTATCAAAACTTATATATAAAAGTATAAAACAAAGTAAAGTAAGTGGTGAAATCACTTTTATTATCGTGAGTAATATGGATAAAATGATTATAGGGAATTCCAGTATTGGATTTATAATCCCCGTGAATAAATCATATAATCCTCTTATGGTGTTAAATGGATTTGCATTATTTATGTTTTTCTTTATTATATATCTGTCTATAATGTCGTAGGTGACGTATTCATGTATATCATCTATTTCTTCAAAAGCCAAAGCATCATAATTTAATCTGAAGTCATCTTTATATATTTTAGTAAGTCTTTGTTTCAAATCGTTGTTTGGATTTGATGTTTCAGAGTTGAAACCTCCGACCTCACGTATTTTTTCCAAGTTATATAAAGTAAAGTCGTTTCCTATTTCCTCACCGTTTAAGAATTCAAAATTATAACTCTTTTCAAATAATTTATTTTTGATGTTTCTTAGAATGGAAAAACATGCGAAAAAATTATGCGTCTTTATGCCTTTATACTCAAGATCATCTCTTTGTATATAGCTGTCATCTTTGATTATCCCCGAAGTAAAAAGAGTGTCGTCGTCAATGAGGAATTCACTTGTAAGCTTTTTAAGTGCGTTTTTTTCAATAAAGATATTTTTCTCGAGATCGAGTATCAAATCGGCATTTGTGTTATCCGCCGCTGCATTGATACCGTTCCACTTATTTGTTTTTTCCGTATTTAAAAGGTTTATTTTGCCGTTTTTATATATTGAGATTATTTCGCTCTTATTGATTTTATATTTGATACTGCCTGAGTCTTTCTTTAAATTGAAGAAATTTATTATCTTTCTAGCGAATTTCAAATCCCCTGAAGTATTTATTATATATATGTCGAAGTTATCATAATCCAAATATAAAAGATTTTTTACCTTTGCCATAAACTTATTTATGTTAGGCTCGGCACTTAATATTATGGATATTTTCTTTGATTTTTTATCCTCGATCAAGTCTTTATATCTTTTGTTGTTTTTATGTATTTGTCTGAATACCAGAACGGAGGGGATAACTCCCGCAAAAAGAGATATTATCCCGTACATCAGGATATATATGGTCATTATTATAAAAATTATGTATAAAGTGTTCATATATCCTCCTAATTTTCCAGATAATCTCTTAAAGTGAGTTTTAGTTTTATATTGTCGGTTTCGTCTTTAAGTCTTTTAAGTACCGGAAGAAGTATTTTTTTTTCTTTGAATTTACTCAGTGCGGTCTTAATTTCTTCAAAAGAATAGTCTGCAAGTTTATCGCACGAAATCACTATTGCTTTAGCGAAAGTGTTTATATCTCCTCTTAAGGATATTACTGAAAAAGCATGAGCCCTTATTCTTTTGGAGTTATTTTTTAAACAGTTAAGCAGGAACTCGTTTGCCTTTTCATCTTTTATGTCGTACGAAGCGGTAAGTGTTATCAAATCATTAAGCTTATCGGAATAATCATCTTCATATAGGAAGTCAATATTTTGATTTGTTTTAGTATTTATTTCTTCCATAAATTTTCTTGTAATGGTTTCATGGTCGGTATCCGTAAGTACTTCTTCAGCCTTTTTATAAAATAAACTCTTCATAGCTTCATCTTTATTCATGTTTAAGCATATGAATTCTATGTTTTCGCTTTGAGGGAATTTCCCGTGAGAGAGATTATCGAAGCTTTCCGTGACAGCTATGATAAATTTTTTTATCTTGATATTAAAAATTGCATTTCTGATTTTGCTCCATAATGATGATAATGAAAAATACAATATCACAGCAATCAGAATCATTAACAGTGCAGTGAGTACGATCAATGTAAATTTGTTCATATTTCCTCCTAAAAATCTATTTTAGTATATCATAATTCGTTTTCTTTTTCAAAGAAACAAATATCAGGGGCTCTGCCCCTAAAACCCTCTGCGGGGTTTCGCCCCGCACCCCACCAAAAATTTGCTCGTCCAAATTTTTGGATTAAAGGACGCCGCTCAAGCCGCGGTGGCTTATAACGC
>NZ_JANJZK010000065.1 GCF_024623185.1 Anaerofustis stercorihominis | reverse complement strand
CCGAGATTTTTGAAACGACCGCTACCCCACCCAATCTAATAAAGTTTTATTTACTCATCCTCCTCTAAAATCTCTTTCATCATTTTTGCTCCTATTTTAAATCCCACAGTATAATAATGAGCACAATTTACTAATCTTTTCTCACTTAAAGACTAGATAAAAAGCTTTTCACTTTTTTTGAATAGTAAATATCTCACTTCTATTAAATAAAAAGAAGATATCTTATAAATATTACCTTTAATCCTTTAAAATAATTTATATTAAGGATTTAATCCAATATATCAGTTATGTCTATATTCTATAATAAATAAAAAAGGAGTTATTATGGATATAGTAGAAATGATAGGTAAAAGAATATTACATTTATGTAAGGAAAAGAATATGTCAATCAATAAATTAGCAAAAAAAATCAGGAGTTTCAAATACAGCAATAAATGGCATATTAAATCAAAGTACAAATAATCCCAGAATTTTAACTATTAAACGGATATGTGATGGATTTGATATTACTATTAAAGAATTTTTTGATGTAAAGGAATTTAGAAAATATATGTAATATTTTGAGTGGAGGGGTAGCGACTGTTTCACAAAATGCGGGCAGCATTTTGCAGAAAATCCAGTCGCGCTATAAGGCACCGTGGCTTGAGCTGGGTCGTTAAATCCAATTTTTAGACAAGTAAAAATTGGCGGTTCATAAGGTGGAACCCTATATCACTTTTCGATATGTGATTATTTAAACATTTCTCCATTAGACTTTTTTGATACAGATAATGATAATCCGGAAAAAATCAATGAAATAGTAGAATATTTAAAAAATTTAAGTAACGAACAAATAGATAATATCTTAGCCTTAGTTAAGGATTTAAATAAATAGTAAAAATAAAAACACTTTTAATAAGTGTTTTTTTATTTGGCATAGAAAGTTATTAAAGATGAATATGAGCAAATAATACTTTTTTAGAAGGGTTGGGGCAGCGGTCGTTTCAAAAATCTCGGGCAGAG
>NZ_JANJZK010000064.1 GCF_024623185.1 Anaerofustis stercorihominis | reverse complement strand
CACCCACATATTACCTAAAAGATCTATTAGCTTTAATTAAAGGTAAAACTTTTATTTGTAAGGGTGGGATAGCTTCTTTTCCAAGAAATGCGGGTAGCATTTCTTAGGAAATCAAGAAGCGTTAAAAGCCGTCACGGCGCTTGAGTGAAAGCATTTTATCGAATATTTTTTGCTTTGGAAAAATATTCGCAGGGTTTGTAAGGGGCAGAGCCCCTTAAAGCTTTTCAATTATTGAATCCGCCAAAAGCTTTGCGGAAATCTCTGCAAAATGAACTCCGTCCAAAGTGAGTTTAGTTCCTTTTTTTGCTTCTTCTTTTTGAAGGGAGTATATATCTATATATGAAAAGCCGAATGCATTTGCTGAATTTTTTATAATATCATTTCTCGAGACTATAAGGTTTTGATTGAAATCGGGAAATTCAACGTATGGAAGACCAACCGTAATCACTTTTTTATCATTATTTTTTAAATCAATAAGCATGCTTTCGTAAAGATTGTTAAAATCCTTTTGACTTTTTTTGTATATTTCTTCATCGAATGAAGAAAATCCCGAGAATGAAAAGATCAAATCATTTATCCCAACGAATAAAATATATGTATTTATATCTTGATATCTTTTATCACTTAGACATCTTTTTAGTCTGAAAGCTGCTCCCTCAGTCGTATCTCCGTCGATACCTTTGTTTATGGTTTCATATTTTTCATTTAAATAATTCCTGTAAGTATAACCTATATTCCCGTTTGTCAGGCTGTCGCCGATACATATTATTTTCATAAAAATTCCTTTCTTTTCTAGAAACACACATTTAATGGGTTTAACCCCCTCAAACCCTACCATTTTTTGACTATCGAAAGACTTCATAAGAAGGCTTACTAAATTTTGTGTAACAAAATTTAGGTGTGGTTACATATACGATAATATGATTTCGAAGTTATGCTGTGCAGCAAATTTGCCAAAGGCAAGATTTGCTCATGCACATAGAAACCATTCGCAAATGACCATAAATGTCATTCGTTCATGTTGACCCCTGAGCTTTGCTCAGTGAAATCTTAACCAAAGTTAAGATTTTCAAAACTCCTTTGGAGTTTTTGGTCAGTCACAATATGGATAAAACGACCCCGCTGGGCGCGGTGTCTAAGC
>NZ_JANJZK010000063.1 GCF_024623185.1 Anaerofustis stercorihominis | reverse complement strand
GGGTTTTAGGGGCAGAGCCCCTGATTATTTGTTTCTTTGTAAAAGAAAACCTACATCCCCCACATAGTATTAGGAATAAAAAGTTCCTTATAAGTATTTATAGCAAAAATATCGGACATACATGCAACGTAGTCACATACGCTCCTCGATAGTCCGTCTGTCTTTGTTCTATCATAAAAATCATTTGGCATTTTTCCGGGGTGTTCCATGTAATAATCGTAAAGCCTTTTTACTATGGCTTTACCTTTGTTCCCCTCTTCTATAGCCATTTTCGAATGATATACATTTTCAAAAAGAAAACTTCTAAGCCCCATGGTCGCTTTATAGATTTCATCACTCATTTTTATTTTATCTTTATGTAAACTGTTTTTGATTATATCCATTATCATGGTATTGATCCTTTGAGAATTAGTATTCCCAAGAACATCTGTAAATATACTGGGAATATCTTCCTCTCTTAGTACTCCGAAGCGAACGGCGTCGTCTATATCGTGATTTATATAGGCAATCTTATCTGAAAAGAAAACTATTTCTCCCTCTAAGGTCGAAGGCTTGAAACCGTGACAGTGGTTCTTTATCCCGTCTATAACCTCATGAGTAAGATTTAACCCCTTGCCGTCGTTTTCTATCCTCTCCACCACTCTTACGCTTTGAATGTTATGTCTGAATTCAAAGGGACATATCTCATTTAGTACCTGCTCTCCGCTGTGACCGAAAGGGGTATGCCCAAGGTCGTGACCGAGAGCTATGGCTTCCGTCAAGTCTTCGTTGGCTTTTAAAGCCCTTGCGATACTTCTGGATATTTGAGATACCTCGAGAGTATGAGTAAGCCTCGTCCTGTTGTGGTCTGTCTCGGGAGAGATGAATACCTGCGTCTTATGTTTAAGTCTTCTGAATGACTTGGAATGGATTATCCTGTCCCTATCCCTTTCAAAGTCCGTCCTTATCTCACAAGGCGTAATACTTCGTTTTCTCCCCTTTGTATCGACGACTTTAAAGGCATATTCGCTTAGCCTATTAAGTTCTTCGTTTTCTTTTTGTTTTCTTATGTTCATATATGCTCCATTTTCTTTTTCAAAGAAACAAATCACCTAGGGGCGCTGCCCCTAAAACCCTTTATAAGGGACTCCGTCCCTTAGGAACCC
>NZ_JANJZK010000062.1 GCF_024623185.1 Anaerofustis stercorihominis | reverse complement strand
TAAGGAGAAAGAAAAGAAATGGCAAGAGAAAAATATGAAAGAACGAAACCGCATGTAAATATCGGAACGATCGGACACGTAGACCACGGAAAGACAACATTGACAGCAGCGATCACAAAGGTACTGCATGAAAGATTAGGAACAGGAGATGCAGTAGCATTCGAAAACATCGATAAAGCGCCTGAAGAAAGAGAAAGAGGGATAACGATCTCAACAGCTCACGTAGAATATGAAACAGAAGACAGACACTACGCACACGTAGACTGCCCTGGACATGCCGACTACGTAAAGAACATGATCACCGGAGCAGCGCAAATGGACGGAGCTATCTTAGTAGTAAGTGCAGCAGACGGTCCAATGCCGCAAACAAGAGAACATATCCTACTTGCAAGACAGGTAAACGTACCATATATCGTAGTATTCTTGAATAAAGCAGATATGGTTGATGATGAAGAACTTATTGAATTGGTAGAAATGGAAGTAAGAGAACTTCTTGACGAATACGAATTTGACGGAGACGAAACACCAATCGTAATCGGATCAGCACTTAAAGCGTTGGAAGATCCACAAAGTGAATGGGGAGATAAGATCCTTGATTTAATGAAGGAAGTGGATGCATATATCCCAGAACCAGTAAGAGATACAGATAAGCCATTCCTAATGCCTGTAGAAGACGTATTCTCAATCACAGGAAGAGGTACAGTAGCAACAGGTAGAGTAGAAAGAGGCGTTGTAAAAGTAGGTGAAGAAGTAGAATTAGTGGGAATTCACCCAGAAATCAAGAAGACAGTAGTAACCGGAGTAGAAATGTTCAGAAAGATGTTAGACGAAGGTGTAGCGGGAGATAACATCGGAGCACTTTTAAGAGGTGTAGACAGAACAGAAATCGAAAGAGGACAAGTACTGGCAAAACCGGGAACAATTCATCCACACACAAAATTCAAAGCTGAAGTATATGTATTAACAAAAGATGAAGGTGGAAGACATACACCATTCTTCAACGGATACAGACCACAATTCTATTTTAGAACAACAGACGTTACGGGAGTAGTAAATCTAGAAGGCGGAGCAGAAATGGTAATGCCTGGGGATAATATTACAACAACTATTGAGCTAATCACACCGATAGCGATTGAACAAGAGTTAAGATTTGCTATCAGAGAAGGCGGAAGAACAGTAGGATCCGGAGTAGTAACAGAAATCAT
>NZ_JANJZK010000061.1 GCF_024623185.1 Anaerofustis stercorihominis | reverse complement strand
GGTTCTTAAGGGACGGAGTCCCTTATACCAGCTTTTCGACCTGATCCACAATAAGTTCCGCACTGTTACGGTTGGAAAGAAGTTTCGCCCTATAGCTCATCTGCCTTAAAAGCTCTTCATTATCCAGTATCTTGTCCACCTCTCCCGCAAGCTTAACCGCAGTGAGATCTTTATCCAAAATCATTATTCCTGCTCCCTCCTTTTCCACTTCCTCGGCGTTTTTCCTTTGGTGGTCGTCAGCGGCAAGAGGATAAGGTATATAGATACCGGCAAGACCAACGTAAGTGATTTCCGCTATCGCTCCAGCTCCGCTCCTTGCGATAACAAGGTCAGCGGCGTTTAGAAGCAAAGGCATATCATATACGTAATCCTTTATCTCTACATTATGTATTTCCCCGAAGTTTATACCCTGCTTGTTTGCATTTTCCATGAACTCTTCATATCCCGCTTTTCCCGTTACGTGATAAATAAAAACATCATCTCTGTTTTTATATTTATCTATCAAATAAAGCATAGAATCATTTAAATTCTTTGCTCCGAGACTTCCTCCGAAACAGACTATCACTCTTCTGTTTTTATCTACTTCCAGTGTTTTTCTGGCTATTTCGCGATTATAAAGACCGAACTCTCTTCTTACGGGGTTGCCGGTATGAACCACTCTGTCGGGGTATTTTACAAATTCCTTAGTATTTTCAAAGCTTGAACAAACGACATTAGCCCATTTTGAAAGGGTCTTTGTGGTAAATCCGGGGGTTGCATTCTGCTCATGTATAAGAGTAGGCTTACCTTTTAAAGCTCCCGCAAGGACTACGGGACCGCTTACAAACCCTCCCGTACCGATAACGACATCGGGGTCAAAGTCTTTAACAAGCTTTCTCGCATCGTTAAATCCGCGAAACATCTTAATGAAAACTCCCGCCTTTTGAAGCTTGGAATAATATCTTTCAAAACCGTAAATCCTAATGCTGTTTAATTTATATCCTGCTTTGGGGACTATATCCGCTTCCATGCAGTCCATTCTTCCGCCGAACATTATTTCAGCGTCGGGATGTTCGTATTTTATTTGATTTGCTATTGCAACGGCCGGATAGATATGTCCTCCGGTACCGCCGCCGGCGATTAATATTTTCATAATTTTCTCCTTTTCTTTTTAAAGAAACAAACAGCAAAGGGGTTTCACCCCTTAAACCCCACCAATATTTATGCGCATAAATATTGGATAAAGTGCGCCGCTGGGCGCG
>NZ_JANJZK010000060.1 GCF_024623185.1 Anaerofustis stercorihominis | reverse complement strand
CGGCAAAAGGGATATTAAACTTACTGAAGTCACTCACCCGCAAATCACCTAAAAGATTTATTACCTTAAATAAAAGATAAAACTTTTTAAGGTAATGTGCGGGATATAGGTTATTTCACAAAATGCGGGTAGTATTCAAAAGAAACCCGCAATTTTTCCAAACGACAGCTGCCCCTACGCATATTGCACTCAATAGAATATTTAATATATTTACATAAAAAAAGAACCCATGGGGAAAACGAAGGTTCTTTTTTATTATTTATTTTTCCTGATCATAATCTCTGTTTTTAAACGGTTCATAATCAAAAAATTCATATAAGCTTATGTCGAGAGCATCACAAAATCTAATTATAAGTTTTAATGACGGCGAAGAAGACTTCCCGTCTCCTATGCTGTAAATACTGGTCGTAGGCATTTGATGTTCTCTGCAAAATTTATTTATGTTTGTGCCTTTTTCTTTTAATAATTCGGTTATTCTTTTATAAACGATTTTTGAAATTTTCATATCATCTGTCCTCTGATTTTTTTCTTCTATAAGTAAAGTATTTACATCGCAAGAAAAAATATTACACAATATTTCAATTTCTTGAAATTTTATTTTTTATATGAAAACATAATATATGTTGACGTATGCTACGTCTGCATAGCTTATTTTACATTTAAAAATATAGTATTATAAAGTAAGATAAATATTTAATAAAATGTAGGAGGAAAGAAATGAAAATAGACTATTTAATGATGGGAGAAAGGTTAAAAAGACAGAGGATAAAACAGAAGCTTACACAGGAGCAGTTGGCAGAAGCTGTGGATTTATCGGTGAGCCATTTGAGCCACATAGAAAACGGCAATACAAAGACATCGCTCCAGACTGTCTTGAATATTTCTAATGT
Source organism: Anaerofustis stercorihominis (assembly GCF_024623185.1). Classification (GTDB taxonomy): domain Bacteria; phylum Bacillota; class Clostridia; order Eubacteriales; family Anaerofustaceae; genus Anaerofustis. The sequence goes on along the minus strand of NZ_JANJZK010000060.1, from coordinate 371 downwards.
ACTAAATATCAGCATTGATAAAATTTTGGGGATAAATTTCGGAACTAAGACAAGGCATGTTCCGATAACGGAAATAGACGTAATATTCAGGGATTGTACGAAAGATGAAAAAGAGTTTTTATTAGAAAATCTGAGGCTTGTCAAAACACAATTACAAAAGAGAAGATAGAAAAAAGAATGCAGTCGCATTCTTTTTTATTGCCTGTTATTTTAATAGTATTTAATATATAAAACTTCTTTCATACTACCCGCATTTTTTGAAAGTTTTGTCACCCCATACCTTTACCATGAAAAGTTTTATCTTTTATTAAAGGTAATAACTTTCTTAGGTGATATGTGGTTGATTGACCTCAGTAAGTTTAATATCCCTT
>NZ_JANJZK010000005.1 GCF_024623185.1 Anaerofustis stercorihominis | reverse complement strand
TATTTAAAATTCATGATAGTTTAAATGGTATCATCATTTAGATAATATATAAGCTCCTTTTATGGGAGCTTTTAATTAAACAATTTTTATATCACTTATTTATTAAATGATATTTCATAATAATTTAACTAAATAATAAAAGAGCCTTATGTAAGGCTCTTTTATTTCATCTTATAATTCTTGAATTTATTTTCGTCTGATATGGAAACAAATAAAAGTATGTTTTCTACTATTTCTCTGAGGTTATTTACCGCTTCCTTGTATCCTCGAATAAAGCATTCCTTTTCAGCAAAGTAAGCATAATCTCCGATATCCTGCTCGATTTTTCGGAAGACTTCATCTCCTACGGTATCGTTTATCTTTTTGATGATAATAAATCTTTCATTATTGATTTCTTCAAATCCGTCTCTGCTTTGATTGATATCGCTGTTCATGTATTTATCATATATTTCTTCCAGTATTCGATTTTTCATTTTTGTTCCGCCGATGTTTTATGATAATTATTTACTATATCGCTTATTGCTTTTGAGTAATCAACATTTTTTATTCTGCAGTATTCATTCAATTTAAAATATTCTTCTTTGGTCAGTTCTAACGTTATGCTTTCTTTATTTTTACGATTATTCATTTCTATCCTCCTATGTTTGATTTTGTGTTGTTGAAAAACCATAGGAAGTATGATAGAATATTTTTATCATACTTCGGTATGGTAAAGTGTAAGGAGCTTGTTTTTTCAAAGGGGCAGGCTCCTTTTAATTTAACCTAATTTTCTAATTCCTTCTCGAATGGCTGCGGCTTTATCAATATTATGTTTTTCACAGTATTCTTTTAAAATCTTACTGGTTTCTTTATCAAGCCTTACAGTTACCCTTTCTCTCATGGAATTTTCGCTCTTAGGTCTTCCTGTTCGTGGAGACATATATGCACCTCCTTTAATTGTGACTGCCACAAATATATTATAAATTACGACTGCCAATAAGTCAATATAAAAGTAGTATTTAGTCGGATTATTTCATTCATTTCAGTCCTCTTATGTTTTATTTTGTGTTGTTGAAAAACCATAGGAAGTATGATAGAATATTTTTATCATACTTCGGTATGGTATCCTTAAAGGAGCTTGTTTTTTCAAAGGGGCAGGCTCCTTTTAATTTAACCTAATTTTCTAATTCCTTCTCGAATGGCTGCGGCTTTATCAGTATTATGCTTTTCACAATACTCTTTTAAAATCTTACTTGTTTCTTTATCAAGCCTTACAGTTACCCTTTCTCTCATGGAATTTTCGCTCTTAGGTCTTCCTGTTCGTGGAGACATATATGCACCTCCTTTAATTGTGACTGCCACAAATATATTATAAATTATGACCGCCAATAAGTCAATATAAAAGTAGGATAAAGTATGATTTATTTTTTAATAATAGCATTTTATGAAATATTCTATTATATGTGGAGGTTTTATATGGATACGATAGAAACGGTGAGAGTAAGTTGTTCCTATTTATCAAAGAAACAATTTTTTTAGGTAATCAGGATATGATTTACAACAGTAAGTTTGATATCCCTTCCACGGAGGCTTAGGCACCTCGCTCAGCGGGTTCGTTTCTTCCATTCATTAGATAAGGAGAGTATGGTCGATTTTCTAAGGACTGAAAGCCCTTATTTCGGTAGTAGGGCGGAGCCCTGCAAGGGAGTTGAATGCACCTTGCCTTAGAAGTTTGTTTCTTAAAAAATAAAGTAACAAATATCATATTAATTTCATATAAATCACATTAAAGATACATATACATAAAATAATATATGATTAAATCATAAAGAAGAAAGAGGTGATAATAAGGTGGATGACCTGCACGACCTGAGAAGGTATATAAAATTATATAATGCTCATTTTTTAGTGAGATTTAATTCATTTTGTTGGTATAGCCAATCTCTGCAGGAGTAGGGATGTTTTGGTTATGCTTTTTTTAATACATTAAAACAACATTATGAAGGAGACAAAAAATGAGTAATAATAATGATAATAAGGTTCCTTATCACTCCCTTGGGGTTGAAGACACTTTAAGTAAACTGGATACAACAAAAGAGGGGTTGAGTGATAGAGAAGCTTTGGACAGATTAAATAAATATGGTGCAAATGAACTGAAGAAAGCACCAAGAAAATCTATTTTTGAGATGCTAAAAGAACAATTATCCGATGTAATGGTCCTTATATTGATAGCGGCTGCATTGCTGTCCGTTATTTTGAATGAATGGACCGAAGCTATCGTGATAATGGTCATTGTAATAATAGACGCTGTAATAGGTATAGTTCAGGAGAAAAAAGCCGTAGATGCAATGGAGGCACTGAAAAGTATGTCCGCGCCTACAGCAAGAGCCCTTAGAGAAGGTGAAGAAAGTATCGTTAAGGCAAGTGAGCTTGTTATAGGCGATGTGGTGATATTGGAAGACGGATGCATAGTCCCCGCAGATATGAGGATTATAGAATCCGCAAACCTAAAGATTGAAGAAGCTTCTCTTACCGGTGAGTCCGTTCCCTCCGAAAAAGACTGGGAGGATGTGTTTGAAAGCGATATACCTCTTGGAGACAGGACAAATATGGCGTATACTTCATCAGTCGTAACTTACGGAAACGGTATAGGAGTCGTTACAGCAACGGGAATGGATACCGAAGTCGGTAGTATTGCAGGAATGATTGAAAAAGAAGATAACTTCGATACACCGCTTAAAAGAAAGCTAAATTCCGTAGGGAAGATACTTAGCGTAGTCGGTATAATAGTTTGTGTACTTATGTTTGCTATTGGGTATATGTATCAAAAACCATTGGTGCCTCTTCTTATGACCGCAATTTCTCTTGCTATTTCAATTATTCCCGAGGGGCTTCCGGCGACCGCAACGATAGTGATGGCGCTTGGCGTACAAAGGATGGCAAAGAAAAATGCACTTGTGAGAAAGCTTCCCGCAGTTGAGACCCTTGGGAGTGCAACCGTCATTTGTTCCGACAAGACAGGTACACTTACGAAAAATCAGATGACCGTAACTCATATAGCCATGAACGGCGATTTTGAAAAAGGGGAAGCCACAGACGTAAAAGCCGCGGGAGAAAAATATGAACACATATACAAAGATTTGATTTCAGCCGCCGCACTTTGTAACAATGCAAGCCTTGACCCGGATAATGAGGGAGAGATTTTGGGAGATCCAACGGAAGGCGCGCTTATATATCTTGCAAAAGAGTTTGGTATAGACCACGAAGACTATGAAGACGAACATAAAAGAGAATTTGAACAGCCCTTTGATTCGGATAGAAAGAGAATGAGTACCGTTCATATAATGGACGGAGAAATAACAGCTTTCACAAAGGGCGCGGTAGATGAAATGCTTCCTCTTTGTACGAAGATATCGACAGAAGTAGGTATAAGAGATTTAACCGAAGAAGATAAAAGCAATATTTTGAAGCTTTGTCAGAAAATGTCTGAAGATGCACTAAGGGTTTTGGGGTTTGCAAAGAGGACTTTAAAAGAAATCCCCGAAGAAGACGATGAAGATATCGAATTCGATATGACATTCCTCGGTGCCGTAGGAATGATCGATCCTCCGAGAGAAGAAGTCATAGACGCAGTAGAGACCTGTCATAAAGCGGGTATCAGGACTATAATGATAACCGGAGACCATAAAATAACAGCTATGGCAATAGCTAAAAAACTTCATATATATAAAGACGGGAACACTGTTATATCAGGTGATGAGCTTGATAATATGAGTGACGACGAACTCGATAAACTGGTCGGTTCAGTGACTGTTTTTGCAAGGGTTTCTCCAAAAGATAAGCTAAGGATAATAAAATCGCTTAAAAGAACAGGGGAAGTGGCTGCAATGACGGGGGACGGTGTAAATGATTCTCCTGCTCTCAAAGCCGCAGATATAGGAGTTGCAATGGGAAAAAGCGGTACAGACGTGGCAAAGGACAGTGCCGATATGATTTTAATGGACGATAACTTTACTACCATTGAATATGCAATCAAAGAGGGAAGAAGAGTATACAGGAATATACAGAAGGTCATACAGTTCCTTCTTGCGGGCAATATCGCAGAGATACTTACCCTTTTTATAGCAACTATCTTGAATTGGGACGCACCTATCCTTGCGGTACATGTACTTCTCATAAATCTTGCTACGGATACCCTTCCCGCGTTGGCTCTGGGGGTGGATCCGGCGGGAAGAAATATAATGAAGCATAAGCCTATAAAGTCGAATTCATTATTTGAAAAAGGACTTGTGTTGAGAGTACTTCTTCACGGTGTGTATATAATGATCGCTACGATATCTGCTTATCAAATCGGTATACATATCGATTCTCATGCAGTCGGTATGACTATGGCATTCCTTGTGCTTGCCATATCTCAGTTGTTTCATGCACTCAACCAAAGGTCGAATACTCTCTCCGCCTTTACCACAAAAAACGGACACAACAAATACTTATTCATGGCAATGGTCTTATCAGGCGTGATACTTGCACTTACAATATGTGTACCTCAGCTTAGAGAATTCTTTAGTCTTGCTACATTGAGTTTTGAAGAGTGGAAGATCGTGGGAATATTCTCTTTGGTGCCTCTGTTATTGGTCGAAATCACAAAACTGATAAAGAGGACTTTCCATTTGGAGGTATAATATATGGTTTAAAAGTATTTCATAAAAAAGATTTTTATGGAAAATTTAAATTTTAAATGTAAGGGATCATTCCCTTACATTTTTTATGTACCGTAACGATATGATTTTATGTTATAATCAATCAGTAAATATCGATATAATAACGGGAGAAAATATGAAAGCAGTAATATTTGATTTTAACGGGACTATGTTTTTTGATTCCGACAAACATGAAAAGGCATGGGAGAGATATCTCGGAAAGCTTATTGGCAGAAAAATAACCGACGAGGAATTTAAAAAGTATGTTCACGGCAGGAACAGTTCTTTTATAATAGAACATTTTTTGAATAAGAAAATGGATAAAGAAACACTAATGAATATGTCCGATGAAAAGGAGGGAGTTTACAGAAAACTCTGTCTTGAAGATAAAGAGAATTTTCATTTGGTCAATGGGCTTACCGGTTTCCTTGATTATTTGAAAGAAAAGGATATAAACGTAAATATTGCTACGGCTTCAAATAAAGAAAATATAGATTTCTATTTTAATAACTTTAGTCTTGGTAATTGGTTCGATTATGATAAGGTCGTATATGATGACGGTACTCTTCCGGGGAAGCCTGAACCCGATATATACCTAAAAGCGGCAGAAAATATAGGTATAGACCCGGGTGATACTATTGTATTTGAAGACGCTCTTTCAGGGATAAAGTCTGCTTTTAACGGTGGTTTTGCCAAAATAATCGTAATTGCCGATAAAGAAAATGAATTTTATTTTAGGGATTTAAAGGAAGTAAGCGGAGTGATAAAAGACTTTAGTGAGGCTAAGGGATATTTAGATTAAACATAGTAATGTTTATTGTGGTGTATTATAGGAAAATACTTTACAAATGCTAAAAACAATGGTAACATAATTATGTTATGATTGTTTTTTTATATTTAGCAATCGGTTATAAAAGTACGAAAAGGAGATAAATTATGGGTAAATATGGTGAAAAGGCAGTAAAATTACATGATGAAAAATATAACTGCTGTCAGTCTGTTGTATTGGCTTTTGAAGAAGAAATCGGGGTCGACAGAGATACTCTTGCAAATCTTTCGGCTAACTTAGGCGGAGGACTCGGTTATGCGGGAGAAGTATGCGGAGCGGTTTCGGGAATGGCTATAGTGTCCGGATTTTTAGGCGGCTGGAAAGACCCTAAAGATCAGGAAAGCAAAAAAATCAGTTATGATACTATTAAAGAATTGGTTGAAGAATTTAGAGACGAAAATAATTTTTCACGCTGTGATGAGCTTCGTGAGCAAAGAAAAGCAGGCGGTAGCACTTGTGCCGAACTTATGAGCTGTGCGGCAGATATGGTCGCAAAGAAAATGGGACTTGAATAAATACATAACTTAGGAGATTTATATAAAATGGGTAGTAAATTACAAGATAAGGTAGCTATAGTAACAGGTGCGACCGGCGGTATAGGAAGAGAAATCGTAAAGGCTTTGGCAGGCGAAGGTGCCAAAGTTTTAATGGCAGATATAAACGAAGAAGCTCTTCGAAGTTTAAAGAAAGAAATCGGAGAAAACATAGAGTATTACAGCGGGGATTTATGTGATTTGGAAACTTGTAAGAAAATCGCAGCTTACTGCAAGGATACTTTCGGTAAACTTGATATTTTGGTAAACAGTGTGGGAGTGGCTCTCAGAAAGCCTTTACTCGATGTAACCAAAGAAGAATTCATGAAACTCTATGAAGTAAACGTATATACAACTCTTTCAATGACTCAGGCTTGTTATGATTTGTTAAAGGAATCGGACAGTTCGGATATAATTTCCATAGTATCATCTTCGGGAATGTATCCTCATATACACCAGGGAGCTTATTGTTCTACAAAATATGCACAAAGAGCACTAAATGAAGTTTTGAATATTGAACTTTTCGATGATGACATAAGAGTACATAATCTATATCCTTCTGCGGTAGAAACACCTATGGCTAAGATTGCCAGGGGAGATTTGGCTGAAAATATGTCCTGTAAGCCTGAAGAAATAGCGGAAATAATAGTATTTATTTTATCCAACAGAAATAACTCGGTAATAGATAATTTGATAATAAGACGTTACACAAAGAGACCTGATGAAATGTAAATGATTGGAGGAACATAAAATGGAAGATTTTGCAAAAGTTGCAGTTGACCTTGGTGCTACGACCGCAAAGGTGATAGATACCGATACCGTGGTTACTGCACCTTGGACTCTCAATAAGTGTAAATACGGATGTAAGAACTACAATAAAAGACAGTGCTGTCCTCCCATTGCAACTACTTATAAGGAGATGCAGGTCTTACTCGATACTTACGAAAAAGCACTTCTTATACAGTGTCTTGACCCTTACGACGTAAATCATGTACTTAGGAAAACTATGGACTGGCTCGGTAAGCACGGATATTACAAATGTCTTGGATACGGAGCCAAAAAGTGTGAAATATGCAGAGATGAATACGGAGAAGAATGTTCGTTCCCTGATTGCAAACATGCCGATAAGGTAATACCTCAAATGGACGGAAGCGGGATAGACGTCATTCAAACAGTTAATAATAACGGATATGAAGAGCATGGAGTAAAATGCTGGGGAGATAACACAGGATTCAAAGTTCTTCCTCACGAGAAGGGCGGAAAAGACTGGAGAGAATCGGGAATAAACTTCTATGGTATGATTTTACTTTACTAGAAAATTGGCATTTAAAATATGATGGAGCAAAGAGCCTCGCCTTTTGTGCGGGGTTTTTTTTGTTGTTGTCAGAATTTTATAGGATTTAACTTAAAGGTTTTGTTTGATTTTTATTTATATATATTAAATATCTTTTAATATATATAAATTTGTAAAAATATGTCCGTATTCCTATTGTGTATTACCTCAAAAAATTGTAATATATAAATGAAACAAAACAAATTAAAGGAGAGTAAAAATATGGAAAATCAACCAAAGGGAAAGACTTTATTAAAAGTAGTCAGCATTTTACTTATAATAGGTGCGGTAGTTACGTTTATATTAAGTTTAATGACAATGCTTGGAGGTACTATGGTAGCTGCAGGTGCAGATGAGTTTACCGGGGGACTATTTATAATTTTAGGTGTGATAAGTATACTTCTAGGTATATTACAGCTTATCGCAGGTATAGTAGGCGTTAAGAATGCCGGTAATGCAGATGCTGAATCGGTAAAGAAATGTCAAACGTGGGGTATTATTTTATTAGTTATAGCTATAGTTAATATAGGTCTTGTTATAATTATGAATCAATTTGCTGTTTCTTCACTTTTTGCATTATTGTTACCTATTCTATTCCTTGTCGGCGTAAATATGAACAAACAATCTATAGAAGAATAATTAGAATAGAGATTAAGAAAAATAGAAAATCAATCAAAAGGTACAGGATTGCTTAAAATATTAAGCATTCTTCTTATTATCGGTGCGGTACTGTCTCTTATAATGTGTTTAGTGGTTGCAGTCGGCGGTAATGCCGCTTCTGATAATTTTAATTTTACACAGCTAGGTACTTCCGTTACATTATCAGCCTTACTTGGAGTATTTCATCTTGGAGCTGGTATATTCGGACTTAAGAGTATAAAAGACCCAAGTAAAGAAGTGTTGAAGAATTGTATGTTATGCGGGATATTATTACTTGTAGGTGATATTGTTGCGGTAATAAATTATAAAAAATCAGTTATTGATTAGTGTTATTTAAAATATTAAAAAAGAGAGATTTTCTCTCTTTTTTATTTGTTCAGTTCTATAAATTTTATAAAGTCATCAGCCTGAGCATGGATAAACTCAAGTCCTTTAACGATGTTTCCTTTGTCATCCATACTTTTCATTGCATTTGGAAAAGTAAGTCTTGAAGTCATCATGATTTTAGCATCTAAAAAGTTAAGAACGCTGATTAAATGGTCCTGAGCCACAACGGTTCCCGTCATTCCCGGTGTTATGCCGCTTACGCATATCGGTTTATCTTTAAGTACTTGTGGTACATCTTTACTTATAGGTCTTGAAAGCCAGTCTAAGAGATTCTTAAGTACACCCGGGAAGTAATGATTATATTCGGGGGTAAAGAACCAAACTGCGTCAGCTTCTTTTATTTTATCCCTTACTTTTGATACTGCTTTCGGTGCGGGATATTCAATATCTTCATTAAAAAATGGAATATCCATATAATCGAGTATTTCAAATTCCGCTTTATCTTTCAAATATTCTTTTATTGTCTTTGCTAATTTTAAATTAAGTGAATCCTTTTTAAAAGAACCGACAATACCTACTATTTTATATTCTGACATATTTATCCTCCGTGATTGTAATCCTGATAATAGGATATGTATTATAGTTATATTTATAAATATAAAATCAAATAATATAAAAAACTTGCTTTTATAATGTTGTTTGTTTTGTGGTATAATATTAAAATATTGTGTTTATATAATAGTTTCATTATGTATTTTAAATCTATGATTATATCTTAAAATGTTTTAACCAGACGATAGGGATTTTAATTATTAGTATTAAAAAATAATATTGAAATATAACTTTTACCTGAGATATTTATTAGATTAAAAGGGGATTTGTATGCGAGAGAGAATATATGAAATGGTGGAAAAGCCTGCAGAAGAGGATTCATTAAGCAGGTTCTATGATATTTTTATGCTTATAGTGATAGTAATAAGCATAATCCCTCTATGTTTCAAATTTAATAACCAATTATTTAATCTTATAGATTATACGACTTGTGCAATCTTTATCGTGGATTATATTTTTAGGATATCCACTGCGGATTATAAACTGCATGAGGGTAAGATGTCTTTTATACTATATCCGTTTACTCCTTTTGCCATAATCGACCTTATTTCAATACTTCCGACTATAAGCATAATAAGTCACAGTTTTAAGCTTTTCAGATTATTTAGAGTGTTTAAAACCTTTAGACTCTTTAAGAGCCTTAGATATTCAAGGAATTTTGAATTTATCTCAACTGTTATAAAAAATGAAAAAGAACCTCTTATTTCAATTTTAGTATTTGCAGTCGTGTATACATTCATATCTGCTCTTATAATGTTTAATGTGGAACCGGGGAATTTTGATAATTTCTTTGATGCTTTTTACTGGGCAACTACAGCTCTTACCACCGTAGGCTACGGAGATATATACCCGGTTACGGAAGCGGGGAAAATAGTGAGTATACTTTCTTCCTGTCTCGGTATTGCCATAATCGCTCTTCCTTCGGGAATACTTACTGCCGGATTTATGAGTGAAATTGAAAGAAGAAAAGATGATTTGGAGTAAGAGTTAAATCAAAAACTAAGATTTAAAGATGTTTTTTGAATAGTGGAACATAATATAATATGTCTTTTATAAAATACTTAAGTATATGATAAATTTTGAGATGGATGATTTATATTTTAATAGCTGTATGGCGGCGCGGAATCTGCCGGAGGCAGGCGTAGTGCCGCAGGGGAGTGACCTTTTATTATAAATAAGCTATGTATTTTTTAGTAAAATCTTTATGTTAGATAAACATTTGTAATATTAAAATTTTTATATTATATCAAATAAAAAAGGACAGCGTCAGCTGTTCCTTTTTATTTAAGAGATTTTTTTATATTTTTCATTTTATACATATTTTTATCTGCAATCTCGATGAGTTTATTTATGCTCATTTCAGAATTATACTCACTGTATCCTACGCTAACTGACAATTTGAACTCAGTATCTATATTTTCAATATAGTTGTTTAACTTTTCTAAATAGTCATTTACTTCTATATCCTTAAAATCAATAAATATAGTATAAAATTCATCTCCGCCTATTCTAAAAGATTTAATTTTTTCACTGCTTAATACTTCCTTTATTGCATCAGATATGTATTTAATGGCATTATCACCGATAACATGTCCGTAAGTATCATTTATATCTTTTAAACAATCTATATCAAACACTGCAAGAAAAAGACTCTTGATTTCTTTATCATATTTAATAATGTATCTGTTTATTTCCTGATCAAACGATCGTCTGTTAAAAAGCCCGGTCAAGCTGTCGTATAAAACAAGTTCATTCATCTGTTCTATCAAATCCGAAATATCCAGATTGTTATTCTGGGTTTTATCACTTACGAGAAGATTATTTGTTATATCTTTTATAAATTCTATTACCATTACTTTACCATTGATAGTAATAGGCTCTGAATTTATAAGATATATTTTCCCGTTTAAATATTCAAGTTTTATGATTTCGCTGTTATTCTTGCATGCATTTCGTGATGAACAGTTTTTACATGGAGTCCCTTTCTTCCATATATCGTAACAATTCGTTTCGGTATCAATAAGTTCTTTATCATGATAGTCATAAACTTTAAATTTATTTATATCTATCAATCTGTAAAAATCGAATATTTTTAAATTATCTGCGTACTTTTTTAAATCCTCGTCTATTTCATTTATATTAAACATTGATCTCTCCATTAATAAATAATGTTTTAATTTTATCATATATCGGGATTTAAATCCATTATTTAATAAGAATAATTCTTAATTGTTTTCTAAATGATTTATGGCTTTATTTATATCGAGAGTTTTAAAACCGTCTTCAAAAATGAAAAATGGTATCCCGATTTTATTTTCTCTCTTTATTTCTTCGAATAAATCTTCATTATCCCTGTACTTTAAAAATTCTTTCATAGTAGTTGTCGAATCTGTTATTTCAATAAAGTCATAATGGATTTCTTTACTTTCAAATAATTCAATCGTTTCTCTGCAGTTTATGCACTTGTGCATTCCATAAATAGTCAGTTTCATTTCTTTCCTCCATTTTTATTTAATTTATCTTTGTATATCTCAATCTTATTATCGAGATTATTTAGATATTCTTCCCATTTTTTCTTTTCATTCAATACGTGAGTTCTATGTTTTTTAAGAATATCCATTCTTTCTTTTATCGTGCAGTCTCCCATATATCTAAGTTTTGAATACTCTCTTATATCTTTCAGCGGCATTCCCGTATTCTTGAGTCTTTCTATGAACCTTATCCACTCTACATCGCTTTCATCGAATATTCTTATATTATTTTCGTCTCTATTTATTTTTATTAGTCCTTTATTCTCATAGTACCTTATGGTTGAAGGGGGGATATTTGTTTTCTTTGATATTTGCGAAATTTTCATGATTTGAACTTTCCTTGATATTTTACTTGACTTAAACCATGGTTTAAGTATTAGGCTTATTATAAAAGAAAAAGGAGGATAATTCAAATGTATGATTTAAGATTTCAAAAGGGAAAAGAAATGCTTGATAAAATAGACGGGAAAGGGGGAGAGGAAGTAATTGATTCCCTAAAGGATATAGCTCCGGATTTAGGCAGGTATATAGTTGAATTTGCTTTCGGTGATATTTATATGAGAGGCGGACTTGATTTAAAAGAAAGAGAACTTATAACCATTACTTCTCTTTTATCTATGGGAGGCTTGGAACCTCAGCTTAAAGTGCATATCAACGCCGCTTTGAATGTAGGTATCTCTAAAGAAAAAATAATCGAAGCATTTTTTCAGTGTATACCTTATGCAGGCTTTCCAAGAGTACTGAACGCTGTAAGTATAGCACGAGAGATATTTGAAGAAATAAAGTAAAATATAGCTATTGTTATTATGTTATTTACATAAAAAATTTAGTTAAGTAAATTTTATAAGCATCGGAAAAACCGATGCTTATTATTATGGGTCGTGCCCCGGTCGGGCGCGTAAAGCGTGCAAAATAGTAACCACCCGCTATGCGGGGGCGAGGTGTTTTATATATCTTGAATTTAGTGAGATAACAGAGTGTAGGAAATATGGATTATCTGTTAAGGAAATTTTATGTGTTTGCTTTAAAAATATCTTCACCTTATAATCATGTCCTTCAGGATAATTTATAATATATGAATAGGTTATCTTATATTTTATTATTATTGTGTTCTATTCAATGAACTTAAATAGAATATAGGACGGTTTTATTAATAATTTGGAAATGTTTAAATTTTATAAATTGTAACTATGTTATAAGCAAAATCCCATTAATTGGATTATGAAATATATTTATAAATATGCTATCCTAACAGTACGTAAAAAAAGCTGAAATAAATATTAATAAATGATAAAATAAATCAGTCAAAATATTTAAGGAGCAAAGTATGCAGTGGAATGAAAAATTGCAGATCATAATCGATTATGTGGAAGAGCATCTTCAAAGAAAAGAAGAGGGGATTGACAGAGACGAGATAGAAAGAATAGCGGGTTGTTCATATGGTTTCTTTCAAAAAGTATTTTCATATATGAATGATATAAGTTTTTCGGAGTACGTTCGGTTAAGAAAACTTACCCTTGCAGGTTACGACCTTAAGAGCAGCGATATAAAAGTCGTTGATTTAAGTTATAAGTACGGATATGATTCTCCGACTTCATTTACAAAGGCATTTCAGCAGTTTCACGGAGTATCTCCCAGTGAGGCTAGAAAAAATGGTATCAAATTAAAGGTATATCCCAAAATGAGGATATCGGTTAAACAAAAATATTCATGGAAAATTGAGCATACAAAATCGCTTAGGCTGATTGGAAAAAGCATTAAAGTCTCTTGCGACGAAAATGTAAATAAAAAAATCCCTGAGATTTGGAGTAATTCTCAAAAGGATGGGACATTTCATAAACTTGTTTTATCGGATACAGCCGATAATAGGGGAATGTTTGGTGTTATGGGGGGATACGACAAAGAAAAAAATGAAATGGAATATTCGATAATGGTTATTTCAGATAGGGAACTTCCCGAGGGATTCAGAGAACTTATCGTACCGGAAGCTTCGTGGGCTGTATTTGACTTAAGGGGTGCTTCACCGAAGTCAATTCAGGAAGGCTGGAAATACTTGAATGAAGAATGGATTTTAGATTATCCCTTTAAACATGCCGATTGTCCTGAGTTTGAATGGTACAGCCACGGGAATGTTTTCGATGAAGATTATTTAAGTCAGATATGGATACCGATCATAGAGGAGGAATAGAAGATGGTACATTTGGTTTACTGCGACAATGCAGGCAAAAAAGGAGAAAAAGTTTTAGACAAGATTTTAAACGGAAATAAGACGATGGTAGTGAGAGGTGCCGCAGGAAGAAAGATACCTCACAGCAGGGTATTTGAAGGGGAGACTCTTTATTTCATGCAAAAAGGTACAAAGGATATTTGTGCAAAGGCTACAGTCAAAGAAGTAAAGAATTACCAAAAGCTTGATGACGAAGAAATCACAAGAGTTCTTGAAGAAAATCAACCGAAGTTAAACTTATCGGATAAACAGAAAATAAGATGGCACAAGAAATTTCTTTGTCTCGTAGAATTTGAAAACTTGGAAGAAATAGAAACTTTGGAGTTCGATCATCAGGGAAATATGGATGACTGGCTCATTATAGAAAAAATTGAAGATGTAGTTGTCGGGACAAGCATTCCTTACAACTATGAAAAAAGCAGATTTAAGAAGTAGGTTTTGTTTATAAAAAGCACCATTAGGTGCTTTTTTAGGCGCATTAAGTAACTTAAAAATTTTATATAAATATAATTTAAGTCTTATTATAAAGCTGTTTATTATGAATATCAATGTTTTAGATTTATTACCATATGTCGTATCAATCGGTACTGCGTATTTAGGATAAGACAATCGATTAAAAACTCTGAAAATCAAATTGAGGCTTTAAAAGTTAAATATGGACAAGTATTAAAGCTAGTTAAAAATCACTATATTCAAAAAATATAAGCATTAAAAAAATTAGAGTTAAAAATAAAAGAAGATGAACAAAATCTTGCCGGTGATATTTTAAAAGATGTTATAATAAATCATGGTAAATTAGATAATTTAACAGATGCAATAAAAGGGATAAGTGAACTGGAAAAATCAATGATTAAATAAAACAATAAAATTTATTTAATCGTTGAAAATATCTAAATTAATAAAAGTCTAAAAAGAAAGTGTTGGTAGTTTTATTTTTATAAGTGCAACAAAAAAGCCATTCCAAAAGGATAATTTCCTTTGAAACAGCTAAGTTTTTAAAATGGTGCCGATGGCCGGATTCGAACCGGCATGGATTTCTCCGCATGATTTTGAGTCATGTGCGTCTGCCAATTTCGCCACATCGGCTTAAAGTACTAAATGATTATATCATTAACTTTCATTATTTTCAAGGGTGACTTTCTCATTTTTTGAACTTATTATATTAAATATCACTGCGATTAGTACAAGCCCTCCTCCGATTAGGGAAACAAAGCTTGGTATCTCGCCGATAACAAGAGCTACCCAAATAGGATTTAAAATAGCTTCGAGCATTGAAATAAGTGAAGCATCAACGCTTGGAGTAGTTTCGATACCCTTAGAGAAGAATGCATAAGATATGCCCATTTGAAATATACCAAGTATTATTATCCCAAATACTCCTGCCATATCAAGAGCAGGTTCATTACCTTGAAGCAGTACAGGAACGGAAATCAAGAATATCAAAGCGTTTCCTATTATGCTTGCATCCAGCGCGCTCGAATCGTCGTATGAGTTAAATATAAACATTCCGGAATACCCAAGCCCTGCAAGTATCGCAAGTATATTACCAAGCATTGCTCCGGAACCTACTTTATCTATAAAGAATAAAATAACGCCTATGAATGCTATAGCAACTGTTATAAGCTGTTTCTTGGTCGGAAATTTTTTGAAGAAGAATATACTTAGTATTATTACGAAGATAGGGGCTGTGTACTGGAGTATTATTGCGTTTGCCGCTGTTGTAAGCTTAGTTGCATATACGAATAATATCCCCATGGACACATATGAAAGACTTGCAAAAATCACATGTTTGTTGAATTTAAAATCAAAGGCACCTTTTATCAAAACGAGAGTTATAGTGGATAAAAATGCTCTTACCCCGCTTATTGCCATAGGCTGCCAAGGGATATATTTTATCAGCACGCCGTTGAGGCTCCATAAAAATGCCGCTATTACTATATATATCGCTCCGTTTTTTCTGCTTTTTTCCATATAAATCTCCTAAAATAACAATACTTTTTTATTATAACAAAATTGTTTAGAAAAATATAATTATTTTTTCATTTTCTTTTTATAGTTTTTTTGTTAATATATAATGTGGAAACATGTGAAAAAAAGGTGGAATATGGATGAAGTATAAAAATATCAATCCCATAGTTTTAATTCCCGCATATATGCCGGATGAAAAACTCATCAAGGTTATAAAGGAATTAATAAAAAATGATGAAAAAATACTAATAGTCAACGACGGAAGCGGAAGTGGCTTTGATGATATATTTGATGAAGCAAAAAAACTCGGATGTGTTGTTTTGGAGCATGATATAAATAAAGGCAAAGGAAGAGCTTTAAAGACAGGGTTTAGATACTGTATAGAACATAACTACAGTGCCGTAACCGCAGACGCAGACGGTCAGCATCTTCCAAAAGATATAATGAATATCGAAAGGGTTCTGGATGAAAACCCTGATAAAATGATATTAGGAGTTAGAAATTTCGATGAGACTACTCCGATGAGAAGCATGCTCGGAAATACAATAACCAGAAAAGTATTTAAGGTAATAAATGACGGAGATGAAATAGTAGATACACAGACCGGACTTAGAGGCTTTTCTCTTGATATGATAAAAGAGATCATTGATATTGAAGGGGAGAGATATGAATTTGAAATGAATATGCTTCTGGAACTCAAGGAAAGAAATATAGAAGTGATACAAGAACCTATAGCCGTAGTTTACATAGATGACAACGAATCTTCTCATTATGATACCTTAAGAGATTCACTCAGAGTATATAAGAGGATAATTAAATATATTATTTCTTCGACATCTTCAGCACTCGTAGATTATTTAAGCTTCTGCTTATTTACTTTTTTCGGACTGCCCTTATTAGTTGCAACTTATACCGCAAGGCTTATCTCATCACTGTTTAATTACACTTTAAACAGAAAATACGTATTTAAAAATGATAGTCATATAGGCAAAACCATGTTTAAATATTATATACTAGTTGTCATAGTCGCATTTTTAAGTTACTTTTTCACAAATGTGGTACATAATTATATAGGTATAAACGTCTATATTGCAAAAGCTGTAGTCGATATGTGTTTATACGTAGTAACATACAACGGACAGAAATACTTTGTTTTTAAATAATTATTTGGCATTATAAATTAGAATTTAAATATTTAGCGGACTTATATTGCTCGCTTATATTTTATATCAGTATTATAAAGAATAATCGAAAGGAATAGAATAACATGAAACTAAAAAACCCTATGCTGGTTGTTGAAGATATGGAGAGATCCAAGAAGTTTTATAAAGAAGTTTTGGGACTTAGAGTACTTTTGGATTTCGGAGCAAATATCACTCTGACGGGAGGATTATGTCTGCAGACAAAAGACAGTTATGAAGAATTTATAGAAGTCTCAAAGGATGATATTAAATTGGGGGGCAATGATTTCGAGATTTATTTTGAAGAAAATAAAGCGGGAGAATTTGATAAGTTCATAGAAAAATTAAATAGCATGAATGATATTAAATACGTTCATAAAGTTAAAGAACATTCGTGGGGACAAAGAGTCGTTCGTATATACGACCCTGATAATCATATAATCGAAATAGGGGAAGATATGAAGAACGTTTGTAAAAGATTTGCCGACAGCGGTATGAATAACGAAGAAATAGCCGTAAGAATGGACGTTCCAGTTAAATTTGTAAATAGTTTGCTTAAATAATTATTATATTAATTAGTAAAATAAAACAGTATTGTTTATTTAAGTACTGTTTTATTTTTTTATTTATTATTAATTGGAGTTATCATATAAACGACATAACTTTCGTATTTAATCCGCTTATAAAATATTTTAAATAAAAAAACACTAAATATTTACACCTTTACAAAAATATATTTTATGTGGTAATATCTAGTTATAACCAGTTATATCGGAAAGGCAAATGTTATGCATGATATTGACAGAAACAACTCAAAACCTCTTTATCTTCAGCTTGAAGAGCTCATAAGAGAGAGTATTGAAAAAGGGATTTACAAAAGAGACGAAAAGATACCCTCAGAATCGGAGCTTATGAATAAATATGATTTAAGCAGGATTACCGTTAGGAATGCCTGCAATCATCTTGTCAAAGAGGGGATACTTTACAGAGTAGCGGGGAAAGGGACCTTTGTATCATCTCCCAAGATAATGACTTCTTCTCTTGCTTATATGGGCTTTAGAGAACAGCTTGAAAGAATGGGGTATGAGACTACGACAAAGCTTATGGAGAAAAGTATAATAAGATCCACTCCGATAATCAGTTCTAATTTGAATATAGAGGAAAACAGCGATGTTATGTTCATTAAAAGACTGAGACTTGTAGATAATGAACCTATAAGTTTACATCATACTTATTTAAGCTACGATAAATTCAAGGAAATATATAATTCAGACAGGCTGGAAAGCGAGCAGTTATGCGTTCTTATCGAGGATAAGTATGGTATAACTCCAAAGAAAGTCTTAGAAACACTGGAATCTATGACTACAACGGAAGAAGTTTCTCAGATATTTGAAACCGAGAAGGGTTATCCTCTCCTTATTCTTGAAGATGTAATGTACGAAGAAGAAGGAAATCCTTATGAATATTCAAAAGTGATTTTCAGGGGAGATAAAGTCAAACTCAAATATGAATTTAATAATTAAAAGCTCATATATTAAATCGAATTTAATTAAATAAAGTTTTATAAAAAAGACAATACTTTAGGGTATCGTCTTTTTATTTATTGAATACTATCTTTTTATCATTTTAAATCCACCTTGGACATTATCTATAAGTACCAATTTATATGTTTCATTGTATTTTACATTTAGTTTTATTATATTATCACATTGTACTTCTTTCTTGTTGTTTGAAATCACATAATATTTTATGGAAAATTTTGATAGGTCAGTGTTTTCGGGAAAGTCCTCGGGATAAAATTCATTTGTCAAAACTTCGTTTTTATCCAGTCTGCTGTTATCTGCATTTTCTACATTACCTCCGCCGACAGCTCTTTCGTCAATAAAATATTCATAATGAAGCCCGTAAATTTCTTTACCGCTTTTATTCTTGATGGAAATATTGAATGTATCTTTTGTATTTTTAGCGTTTGTACATGCGATCAGTGACGATAAACTTAAAAGTAATAGTGTTATGCATATAAGTTTTTTCATTATATACCTCTTATATAATATGGTTTATTATTATATCTTACTTT
Source organism: Anaerofustis stercorihominis (assembly GCF_024623185.1). GTDB lineage: Bacteria > Bacillota > Clostridia > Eubacteriales > Anaerofustaceae > Anaerofustis. The sequence continues at coordinate 111,507 of NZ_JANJZK010000005.1, read as the reverse complement.
GAATATATATAATAGGAATTAACCCTTGATTAATTTTACATTAATTATTTTATAAAGAAAGTAATGTTATGTTTTAAATATTTTAAAGCAAATAAAAAGTTAGATAATAAAGTAATATTTTTATTATATTTTAAGATATTCTATTGACAAAATCAGTATATATAAATATACTGGTATTAAGTGGTTATAACTAGATATATCCAGTTATAATATTTAAAGGAGGCGTAAAAAATGGCTTATGTTTCAATGAAGAAAATGTTAAATGATGCCAGAGACGGCCACTATGCCGTAGGGGCATTTAATATTGTAAATTATCTTACCGCAAAGGCTGTGGTAGATGCAGCTTCAGATTTAAAAGTCCCGGTAATACTTCAAACTTCCGTAAAGACCGTAAAGCAGTTTGGGATTGAAGAGTTCATGTCATTCTTAAGACCAATATGTGAAAATGCAGACGTAGATGTGGCGGTTCATTTGGATCACTGTACTGATAAAGAATACGCAAAAAGATGTATGGACGCAGGGTGGAGCTCCATTATGTTTGACGGTTCAAAAACTCCTCTTGAACAAAACATAAAAGATACTTTGGAAGTTAAGGATTACATCAAAGGAAGAGATATTTCTCTCGAAGGAGAAGTCGGAAGCATAGTGGGCGTTGAAGATGATATCGTGGTACATAAAGATGACGCAGCTTATGCAAGCAGGGAAGACTGCGAAAAATACTTAAAAGAAACCGGTGTCGACTGTCTTGCGCCGGCAATCGGAACTGCTCACGGAGTATATAAAGGAGAGATTAAGCTCAACTATGATTTATTTAAGGAAATAGATGATATTTCTCCCGTACCTCTTGTTCTTCATGGCGGTACCGGGCTTAGTGACGAGATGTTCAGAAAGCTTATCGATTTAAGGGCAAGCAAGGTAAATATTTCAACCGCCATAAAGATTGCCTACTGTCAGGGAATGTATGCTTATTCTTCCGCTAACAGAGATGAAAATAATCCTCTTAAACTCGATGATTACGTATATAAAAGGATATATGCCCTTGCATTCAAGCATATAAATTTCTTTACCTTAGGAAAGGGGAGCATCGAGGATGACTGATTATAATTTTAAACCCAATTATTTATGTGATATGCACTGTCATACAACTCGTTCGGATGGACTTTGTACTCCAAAAGAGCTCATAGACCTTGCAGCGGGTGCGGGAATGAAAATACTTACCATTTCCGATCATGATATGGTTCCTCCTAACACCGTTGAAGTTGATGGGAAAGAAGTGGACAGTGTGGAATATGCAGCTTCAAAAGGAGTTAAGTTCCTTAAAGCATGCGAATTTTCCTGTGATACGTTTGTAGATGATGTACATATGGTAGCTTACGGATGTGACTTTGAAAACGAGAAAATCAAAACAGTCATGGAAGATATCGCTGACAGTAAGATTGAAAGCTATAAAGAATTTTTACATAGGCTCAATTCTCTCGGATACGATATAACTCTCGAAGAAGTACTTAATTACGGCGGTCAGAAGAGAAACGAAAAGGAAATGCAGAAGAAGCTCATCTTTAATCTGATGGCTGATAAAGGATATACAAGGACCTGGTCTGACGCAAAAAAAATGTCAAAGAAAGATAAAAGACTGGATGTCAGAAGAAGAAAACCAAATCCTATAGATATAATAAAAATAGTACATGAAGCGGGAGGGATAATCGTTCTTGCTCATCCTTATTTGATAGCAGATGAAGTTGAACTTAATGGTGTGAAGGTCTTAAGAAGCGAATATATAGATAATCTTATAGAAAACGGACTTGACGGTATCGAGGCAAGTTACACCTACGATAAAACCAGCTATAACGGTAAGATGAAAAAAGAAGATATAATAGAAGAAGTAAAAGAAGAATATTCTACTAGAGTAAAAATAATTTCCGGAGGTTCTGATTTCCACGGAGACCATAAGAAAGACCCTGATAACCCTAGATTTATAGGAGAATGCGGGATAGACTACGATTACTTTATAAATAACGAACTGTTAAAAAAACTTATTTAAAGGAGATATGAAATGTCGGTAGATTTCACAAAAATGACTAAAAAAGATGTAGGTAAACTTTTTGATTATGCCAGTCTTTCGAAGGACTTGACTGAAGAACAAGTAAGAAAAGGATGTAGGAAAGCTATTAAGTATAATTGTAAGGCTTTCTGTTATTCCTCTTCATACTGGACACCTGTGGTAAAAGAAGAACTTGAAGGGACTGATTTACTTATAGGTGCGGGGATAGGGTTTCCTCTCGGACAGCAATCCAGTGCCGTAAAAGCTTTTGAAGCGGAAGAAGCGGTCAAAATGGGAGCTACTGTTTTAGATAACTGTATGAACGTAGGAAACATGAAAGAAAAGAAATACGACGCTATAAAATCCGAGTTCAAGGATTATGTAAATGCGGCGGGCGGAGTCCTTACAAAGATGATAATAGAATGCTGTATGCTTACGGATGAAGAAATAAAGATTGCCTGTGAACTTTGTGCTGAAGCGGGTATAAACTATGTAAAATCGTCTACCGGACATTATGCAGGTCCTACATTGGAACAGACTGTTTTGATGAGAGACTGTTTAAAGGGAACGGGGACTAAACTAAAAGTATCCGGTGTAAAGGCTCCAAAACCTCAAAATGCTTATGTTTATTTAATGGCGGGAGCAGAGCTTATAGGGACTCAGGACGCACCTATGATAATCGATTCTCTCGATTTGATGAGAGAAGTTGGGATAGTTCCAAAGTATCAAGGTCAATAAAATAATAAGGGATATATTAAATTCCTCCAATAAAACTTATCTCTAACGAAGGAACGCGGGAAACTGCGTTCTTTTAATTTTCCGTAGTATATTGGTAAGATAAAACTTTTCACAATACATAACTTATATTTTATAATCATTTGCTAAAATAAAATTAAAGTATAATAATAAACTTTATCCTAAAGAGTTTTTTTATTAAAATTTTGATGTTTTACAACTTATCTTATTTGTTCATTAAACATTAAATAATTAAAAAATCATTAACATTTTATATCTGAAATTTTTATATTATTTTTTATGATATAATATTTAAAAATTATCAAAAGAGGAATTTGATATGATACAAAGTAATAAAAGAATATTTAAATTTAGTATTTTATTTTTAACTTTATTTATTTTTATTTCCGCTTTTTACGGATGTCAGAAAAAAGAGAGTGCCGAAGAACTGTATGCTTTGGGTGAAAAATATTTTAAAGAACAGGATTTTTATAACACTATAGAAACATTGAATAAAGTTGAAGAAAATGAACTTGAGAAGGATAAAGAAGCAAACAGAAATTATATGACAGGATATTCATACTGGCAGCTTAAGAGATTTGATACCGCTCTCATACCTCTTAAAAAAGCTGATGAGCTGAAACCCAATAACGAAGATTATATGATAGCTTTGGCGAGAGTATATGATATAAACGATAATTTTGAGAAATCAGAGGAGTATTACCTAAAAGTCATCGAAATAAATGAGAAAAACGAAACCGCATATATGAGCCTTGGAAATATATATTTAAAGAAAGATCCTCCCGAGATTAAAAAATCCATTGAATATTCAAAGAAAGCAATAGATATATATCCGGACTGTGCAAATGCTTACGGTAACTTGGCTATTGCGTATGATATGATGAACGATAAGGAAAAGACCAAGCAATATTTGAAAAAAGCAAAGAGTCTCGGATATAATAATTTACCTGCAATAAGAGATATAAAAAACAAATAAAGGTATATTATTATAAAAGTTTGATTAGTTTGTAAAATAATGTAAAATTTATGTAAAATCAAAATAAACAATAAGTAAAATATGAGAAAAGTAAATGTAATATATGTTATATTTATCTCGGTTCTTATATTTTATTTAGGAAAAATAAGAAACGGAGCAGAAAAATGTTTAATATTGTTTTATTTAATCCTGAAATTCCGCAGAATACCGGAAATATTGTAAGAACCTGTGCAGTAACAGATACAAAACTTCATCTTATAAAACCCCTCGGTTTTAGTATAAAAGATAAATACTTAAAAAGAGCCGGTTTAGATTACTGGGATGAGGCAACAATAAGTGTATATGAAAATTTTGAAGATTTCCTAATGAAAAATGATGTGAAAAATCTTTATTTGCTCACAACAAAGGGAGATAAAAACTACACTGATTTTAAATTTAAAGAAAATGATTATTTTATGTTCGGAGCCGAAACGAAAGGGCTTCCGGATTATATTCACCAAAAATATCCGAGTACAAGGCTTAGGATTCCTATGATACCGAAAGAAAATGCAAGGTGTTTAAATCTGTCGAACAGCGTGGCAGTTCTATTATATGAAGCACTTAGACAGCATAATTTCGAATCTATGAAATAAACTATATTAAGCCTGACCTTTTTTTGGTGTAAAGGGGAGGAAAGAATATGGATATTATGATGTTGATTCAGCTCTTCGGAGGTCTGGGGTTATTCCTTTACGGAATGGATCTTATGGGTGAAGGGCTAAAGAAAGCTGCAGGGAACAAACTAAAGGACATACTTAACAAGGTTACCAGTAACCCCATAAAGGCACTTGCTTTGGGTACGGTTGTGACAATGATAATTCAAAGTTCTTCTGCCACGACGGTGCTTGTAGTAGGTCTTGTAAATGCAAATCTTATGACTCTTGCGCAGGCGGCAGGGGTGATTTTAGGGGCGGATATCGGTACTACGATAACGGGACAGATAATTGCTCTTAATCTATCGGACTACGCGCCTTTATTTATAGGTATCGGTTCAGCCATACTTATGTTTGCAAATAAGGATAAACTAAAACATGTTGCAGAATGTATTCTGGGTTTTGGTATATTGTTTTTCGGCATAAGCGTTATGTCTACTGTTTTAAAACCTCTTGCAGACAATCCATTCTTTACCAATATGCTTGTAAGTTTGGGACATTACCCGATCCTCGGTCTTCTTGCAGGCGTCTTTGTAACGGCAGTTATTCAGTCTTCTTCAGCTTCTATCGGTTTGCTTCAGGCTCTTGCAATCGGCGGTGCTTTTGCGGGAGTTGAAGGGTATGAAGCCCTTGGTGTAGTCGTACCTATAGTTTTAGGTATGAATATCGGTACATGTGCAACGGCTATGATAGCTATGATAGGTGTTGAAAGAGAGGCTAAACAGGCGGCGGTATTTCATCTTATTACCAAGACAGTCGGAGTAATATGGATGATGTCTTTATTATTCTTAACTGGAGCGTTTGCAAAAGACGGACATAGTTTTATTTTTAATTTTATATTATCTATATCGGGAAGTGATCCGACTCAGCAGATCGCTAACTTCCATACTATGTTCAACGTGATCAATGCGTCATTGTTATTATTCTTAAGCAAACCTATCATCAAGTTTATAGAGAAAGTTCTGCCTGTGAAAAAAAAAGACGAGGAAGGCGATTTTACACTCAAATTGAATGATATTTTGTTGGAAAATCCCGCATTTGCTGTTTCGGAAGCGTTAAACGAAGTCGAAACGATGTCGGAAATCGCCTATAAAGCGGTAAATCTCGCTTCGAATGCATGTATAAACAATGAATTTGAAAATATCGAAGAGGTCGAGCTTTTAGAAAATTTGATCAATAAGTACGAAACGGGGATTGCAGAGTTCGTTATAAAGATTTCCGCTTTGGACGCAAGCATTCAAAGTGCGGATTTTACCGTTCATCTTCATCAGGTAATTCACGATATCGAAAGGATAGGTGATTACTGTATGAGTATGGTGAGAATTGCACAGAATAAAAAAGACGACGGCGTGGTCTTCAGTGAAAATGCAACAAATGAATTAAGCGGAATGTATGAAATGGTGAGGAAAAATTTAAGACTTGCTATCGATGCATTTAAAGAAAAAGATTTAACAAAGGCCGTTAAAACGGACCTTATGGAAGAAGAAATAGATAAAAAAGAAGATGAACTTAGAAAAGCACACATAGACAGACTCAACAGAAAGTCTTGCACTCCTGAAGCCGGTGTTGTATACTTTGATATAGTAGCCGATCTTGAAAGAATCGGAGATTACAGTGCACATATTGGAGGTTTTGTAAAGGAATACGTGGAATTATTATCACGCAGACAATTTGACATGCTTCCATAAGGAGGTAAAAATGAATTATGATGTAATTATTATCGGTGCGGGTCCCGCAGGTTTGAGCGCAGGACTTTACGCATCAAGGTCTACACTAAATACTTTGATTATCGAAAAGGCTGTGGTAGGAGGACAGATAACTACTACTACTGAAATCGAAAACTATCCCGGAGCCAGTGAAGTTACGGGACCGGAGCTTGTAGAAAAAATGAAAGAACAATGTTTGAGTTTCGGAGCAAAAATAGTAAGTGACGAAGTGATTAGTGTTGAAAAAAAAGACGACGGGATGTTTTACGTTAAAGGAAGCAGGGAAGAATATATAGGAAAAACTTGTATTATCGCTTCAGGCTCTACTCCTAAAGAACTCGGTATAAAAGGAGAAAGAGAATTCAGAGGTATGGGAGTTTCTTACTGTGCAACCTGTGATGCAGGTTTCTTCACCGGATTTGAAGTATGTGTGGTAGGAGGCGGAGATACCGCTTTGAAAGAAGCCATATACCTAACGAAGTTTGCAAAAAAAGTAACTATCATTCATAGAAGAGACCAGTTCAGAGGCGGAAAGAGCTGGGAAAAGAAAGCCAGAGCAAATGATAAAGTACATTTCTTATTAAGCCATGAACCTGTGGAGATATTAGGTGAAAACGGCATGGTAACGGGAATAAAAGTAAAAAACAAGAAGACAGGAGAAATATACGATTATAATACAGACGGTGTTTTCATGTTCGTAGGTCATAATCCTAACAGTACTCTTGTTAAAAACTTGGTCGAAGTGGATGAAAAGGGATATATCGTGACCGATAATTCTTTAGAGACGTCCGTAAAAGGACTTTTTGTTGCCGGTGATGTAAGACAGAAGAATTTAAGACAAGTCGTTACAGCGGCTTCTGACGGCGCTATATGCGCAACAGGTGCCGAAGAATATATAGACGAACTAAAATAAATAAGAATTATATGAATATTAAAAGCGTTAAATTATATTTAGCGCTTTTTTCTTTACAAAAAACTTGAAAAAAATATGAAAAAAGCATAAAATAAATATATTATACAGTATGGAAGTATAAAAGTTTATGAGGTTTGATATGAAGAAAATATTTAGTATATTAATAGCTTTCTTTTTTGTCCTGACAGTCGTCGGCTGCGGAAATAAGAAAGACAGTACCGATCCCAACAGTAAAAAATTTAAGATAGCATATATTTCGGATACATACGGAGAAGAAGATGTTAAAAATAAAGAAATCATCAATGGTGTAAATGAATCATTTAAAAATTACGATTTCTCTTTTGATATAAAAGTTCCTAAATCTTCGGACAATTACGAAACCGTTGCTAACGGATTATTATCATCCACAAAATATGATTTGGTCCTTGCAAATTCTCCTGCGGTATGTTCATCCCTTCTCGCAGTCCATGGTGATTACCCGACAAGTAATCTTGGATTTATAGGGTACGGAGATGAAACAAATAACTCAATGAGCATTACTTTCAAAAATGAAGAAGGAGCGTTCCTGTCGGGGTATTTGGCCGCAAAGACTACAAAGACCAATGTTGTCGGATATATCGGTGCATATGAAAATAAAAACCAAGACTATGAATATGGATTTATGAGCGGTGTAAAAGCTGCAAATGAAAAAGTAAAAGTGGAAAAGGCATTTACAAACTCTTATATCGATGCACAGGCGGGAAGTAAGATAGCGGAAGGACTTATTTCAAAAAAAGCCGATGTTTTCTTTACGGTTTGCGGTGCGGGAGCTATAGGAGTCGATAATGTTATAAGAGAAAAGGGTCTTAAAGTAATTGATTCTGACCTATATAATAAATCCGACAACGAAATAAAGCTCGGTGAGATTTATAAGGATTATAAAAACGCTTCTATGACTATATGTGATTCGGTTATATTCGAATCATTCGATACAAAGGTAAACAACTTAGGTGTCGGTGATTCCGTTGTCAATTTAAAATTAAATCAAAACTTCTTTAAAGAAGGAGACAGTATCACATTAGGTTTGGAAGAGTGTAAAAAAGATATTGCGACAGGTGCTTTAAAGGTACCAAAAGACAATAAGTCGTTTGAGACTTTCAAATATAAAACAAAATAATAAGGAGACGACCAAAATGGATATAAAATATGAATTAGTAGAGAAAAGAAAACAAAAACCGGATGAAAACAATTTAGGATTTGGTAATTATTTTACCGACCATATGTTTATAATGGATTATACCGAAGGAAAAGGATGGCATGACGCAAGGATAGTTCCTTACGGACCTTTATCCATCGACCCTGCAACCATGGTCCTTCACTATGCACAGGAAACTTTTGAAGGGCTTAAAGCTTACAGAAACGATAAAGGAGAAATCCTTTTATTCAGACCTGAAATGAATGCAAAACGTATGATAAACTCAAATAAGCGTATATGTATGCCGGGAGTACCGGAAGATATGTTCGTTAAAGCAGTTGAAGAGCTTGTTAAATGCGAAAAAGACTGGGTACCTACAAAAGAAGAAACTTCATTATACATCAGACCTTTTGTATTTGCTTCAGAAAGCAGTGTAGGTGTTCACCCCGCAAAATCTTATAAATTTATAATCATCTTATCTCCTGTAGGGGCTTATTATCCCGAAGGAGTAAACCCTGTTAAGATTTGGGTTGAAGATGAATATGTAAGAGCGGTAAAAGGCGGTACCGGATTTACTAAATGCGGGGGAAACTATGCGGCAAGTATCGCGGCACAGGTAAAAGCCGAAGAAAACGGTTATACTCAAGTTCTTTGGTTAGACGGCGTACATAGAAAATACGTTGAAGAAGTAGGGACAATGAATGCAATGTTCGTTATTGACGGAAAAGTTGTTACAGCAGCCCTTGACGGTTCTGTACTTCCGGGAGTTACCAGAGATTCTATAATCCATATATTAAAAGACTGGGGAATCGAAGTAGAAGAAAGAGATTTAAGTATCGACGAACTTATGGATGCGGCAAGAAGCGGTAAATTGACGGAAGCATTCGGTACGGGTACCGCAGCGGTAATATCTCCTATAGGAGAGCTATGCTATAAAGGCGAAGCTGTAGAAATAAATGATTTTAAAACAGGAGAACTTACTCAAAAATTATATGATACTTTAACGGGTATACAGTGGGGCAAAATTGAAGATAAGTTCGGATGGACAAGAAAAATAGATTTATAAAAGAAAAGGAATAAATAAAATGAGTGAATTACTTGCTCCAGCCGGAGATTTAGAAAAGTTAAAATATGCGTTTACTTATGGTGCGGACGCTTGTTACCTAGGTGGTAAAAAGTTTTCCATGAGAGCGAATGCGGGAAACTTTACTATAGATGAAATACGTGAAGGAGCTGATTTTGCTCACAGTAAGAACGGAAAAGTTTATGTTACTATCAATATTTCAGGGAGAAATAATGATTTTAACGAACTTGCTAAGTATGTAAAAGATTTAAATAATGCCGGAGTTGACGGGATAATTGCCGCCGACCCCGGTATTATCATGACCGTAAGAGATACTCTTCCGGATATGAAAATATCTCTTTCAACTCAGTCCAGCACAACGAATTATAAAAGCGTGGAATTTTGGAAGCGTAACGGAGTAAACAGGATAGTTCTTGCCAGAGAACTTTCTTTTGAGGACATCAAAGGCATATGTGAAAATAAGCCTGAGGAAATGGAAATAGAAACTTTCGTTCACGGAGCTATGTGTATCTCTTACTCCGGAAGATGTTTACTAAGTAATTATCTTACAGGAAGAGATGCAAACAGGGGAGACTGTGCACAGCCATGCAGATGGAAATACTCTCTTATGGAAAGCACGAGAGAGGGAGAATACTTCCCTATAGAAGAACATAAAGAAGGCAGTTTTATTTTTAATTCAAAAGATTTATGCCTTATAAATCATATCCATGAGCTTATTAAAGCAGGAGTAGACAGTTTCAAGATAGAAGGCAGGATGAAGAGCATATTCTATGTTTCGACCGTTGTAAACGCATATAGGAATGCTATAGACTCTTACGAAAGAGACAGGGAAAATTATAAGATAGATGAAAGCTTATTTGAAGAGCTTACTAAGGTAAGCCATAGGCAGTATACCGAAGGATTTTACTTCGGGAATGCCGACTCTTCTACTCAAAACTACGGGACAAGCTCTTACACCAGAAATTACGATTTTGTAGCTCAAGTAATCGGATTCAATAAAGAAAAAGGTATGTATGAAATAGAGCAGAGAAATAAATTTTTCGTTTCCGACGAATTGGAACTTGTCAGACCGAGAGAAAAAAGTATTACCTTTAAAATTAAAAAAATGTTTAACGAAAAAGGAGAGGAAGTCGACAGTACTCCGCACCCTAAAGAAAGGTTATTTATTCAAACCGACGGCACCGAACTCAGCGAGTTTGAGCTAATAAGAAAAAGAGTATAACTTTGTAAAAATTGTATACAAATTATATGATTTGTGTTAAAATAATCGTGGTAAACATATTAATTTAATTATTGAAGGAGAATTTAAATAGATGAAAACTAGAGTACCTGTAGGGCTTTCAAATAAACATGTGCATCTTAGCAGAAAAGATATCGATGCATTATTTGGTGAAGGCTACGAATTAAAGATCAAAAAACCTATTTCACAACCTGGACAATTTGCTGCGGAAGAATTTGTCGATGTAGTAGGACCAAAAGGTACAATAAAAATGAGGGTTTTAGGTCCGGCAAGACCACATGCTCAAATCGAAATTTTGGCAAGTGATACTTTTAAGCTTGGTGTACCTAAAGTTATCAGAGATTCCTGGGATTTGGACGGAACACCGGGCTGTATCTTAAGAGGACCAAAAGGTGAAGTGGAAATCGATAAAGGTGTAATCGTAGCGAGCAGACATATTCATATGACTATTTCTCAGGCAAAAGAATACGGAGTTAAAGACGGCGATATCGTTAAAGTAAGAGTTCCGGGAGAAAGAGGACTTATATTTGAAAATGTACTTATCAGATCCAACGAAAGATGCGGACTTGAAATGCATATAGACTTGGAAGAAGGAAATGCCGCAGGATGTAAAAACGGCGATATGCTTGAAATAATCAAAGACTAATTAAATACTTACTTAAAAAGACCGCATATGCGGTCTTTTGTTTTATATAGATATAAATAAAATAAAAGCACTCATCAGCTAATGAATGCTTTTTATTTATTATGAGGTTGGGGTAGCGGTCGTTTCAAAAATCCCGGGTAGGGATTTTTAGAAAATCCGAACGCGTAAAGAGCCTTCACGGCAATTGAGTGAAAGATTTTTATCCAATATTTTTATCTTTGGAAAAATATTGGCGAGTAGTAGGGCAGCGCCCTACAAAGGGTTAAAGGGGCAGAGCCCCTGATGTACTATTTAATAATAATATTATTCTTCCCAATAAGTTCCGCAAGCTCGTCTATAAGCCCGATTTCCAGCTTGACCCACATGCTTTTGTCCGCAACATAAGATTTTTTTGAAACAGGGGAGAAAAGTACGACTTTTTTATCTCCCTTGTACTTTACAAAAAGCTGTCTTATATCACTCATAGTTCTTTCGTTTATTTTATTGAGTACCAATGTAAGAGAATTACCTATTATTTTCTTTGAATTAGCTTTCTTGATTTCGGGAGATACCGCTTTTTCCTTTGCCTTTTTTATCCTTGGCTGGATCACATCTTTTTTTCTTATTGCAGGCGGTCTGCTCCTTTTGTCTTCCATATCCCATATCTTATCTGCGATTATAGACACGCTTTTTTCTTCGTCTTCTTCTTTAACGCTTATTTGTCCTTTTATTATAAGCTTATTATCTTCTTTTAAAATATCCTTATATTCGTCAAATGTTCTCGGGAATACGACTATTTCCATATCAGAAGTCAAATCTTCAACCGTCATGAAAGCCATTTGTTTATTGTCTTTTTTCGTATATATAACTTTTACATATGTTACAAGTCCGCCTATCGTAATAAGCTCTCTTTTATTTTTATTGAATTTATTATATTTATTATTAACGGGAACCTGAGGTTCGGCTTCTTCCTCTTCTTCCGAATTCTTGTTTCCATACCTGTCATATACTTCATATAGCTGCATACTAGTATACTTATCAAGGTCTTCTTCATGTTCGGCAAGGGGATGTCCGCTAATGTACATTCCCATTACCTCTTTTTCAAATTTAAGCTTTTCTTTTGCTTCAAATTCTGCCATTGTAGGTATAGTCATTTCAATTTGTTCGTTTTCTTCCTGAGAAAGCATTTCAAGGAGAGTGGTCTGACCTGCGATATTTTGTTTTCTCTGTCTTAAAGTATCGTTTAAGAAGTCTTCATATACACAGTAAAGCTCTCTTCTGTTATTTCCGAGACTGTCAAAGGCTCCCGATAATATGAGGCTTTCCACTCCTTTTTTATTTAGAGAATGAAATTCAATTTTATTTACAAAATCAGGGAATGAAGTAAAGTCTCCTTTTTCTTCTCTTGCCTGTATGATCTCTTCGATAGCTGATTCACCAAGTCCTTTCAAGGCAAGCAGACCAAATCTAACGCTTCCGTCATCAACCGTAAAACGAGAGTAACTCTTATTTACATCGGGAGGTAGGAGTTTGATATCTTTTTCCTTTAAGTGGTTCATATATAACATCCTGTCATCGGAACCGATATAAACAGTTATAAGGGCAGCCATGAATTCAGCAGGGTAATAAGTCTTTAAATATGCAGTCTGATAGGAGATGACTCCGTATGCCGCCGCATGAGATTTATTGAAACCATATGACGCGAATTTTTCCATCAAGTCATATATTTCATTACCCGTTTTTTCATCTATCCCTATAGCTACACAGCCATGAACCTTTTCTTTGTCTTCACCTTTATTAAAGGCTTCTTCATTACCGTGAAGGAATATTTCTCTTTCTTTGGCGATAACTTCATGCTTTTTCTTACCCATGGCTCTTCTGATAAGGTCACTACGCCCCATTGAATAGCCCGCCAAATCCCTAACTATCTGCATAACTTGTTCCTGGTAAATGATGATACCATATGTTACGTTAAGGATGGGTTCCAATGAAGGGTGAAGATAACTGATATTAGCAGGGTTATGTTTGTTATCTATATATGTAGGTATCATGTCCATAGGACCCGGACGGTAAAGCGAAATACCCGCTATGATATCTTCAAATGTATTTGGTTTAAGTCTTTGCATGAAGCTTTGCATTCCGGGACTTGCAAGCTGGAATACACCTATCGTATCGCCTCTGCTTATTGTATCGAATACGTTCTGGTCCGTAAGACTTATATTATCTATATCCACATCAATGCCTTTGGATAGTTTTATATTATCCAAAGTATGCTTGATTACGGTTAAGTTTTTTAGTCCCAAGAAGTCCATTTTTAATAGTCCCAGTTCTTCTACCGTGGTCATGTTGAACTGTGCGGCTATACTGTCTTTGTTTAAATACAAAGGTACATAATCACTAACGGCTCTGTCGGAAATGATGACCCCCGCCGCGTGAGTAGATGAATGCCTTGGCATACCTTCCACCGCTTTAGCCGTATCAAGAAGTTTCTTTATCGTAGGGTCTTCATCGTACATCTGATGAAGTTCGGGGTTCATTGCAATGGCTTTTTCTATGGTTATCTTCGCTTCATCAGGGATGAGTTTAGCGATTTTATTGGATTGGTCAAAGCTTATCCCCATACTTCTGGCTATATCTTTAACCGCCGCTTTAGGTTTAAGTGTTCCGAAGGTAACTATCTGACTAACATTGTCAAATCCGTATTTTTCTATAACGTATTCTATCGCTTCATGCCTTTTTTCGTAGCAGAAGTCAATATCTATATCGGGCATTGATACCCTTTCATTATTTAAAAACCTTTCAAAAATAAGTGCGTATTTAATTGGGTCTATTTGAGTTATATCAAGGGTATAACTTACTATACTTCCCGCGGCACTTCCTCTTCCGGGACCTACGGGGATATCATGAGTTCTTGAATAATTGATGAAATCCCAAACGATAAGGAAATAATCGTTAAAGCCCATATCGTTGATTACGCCAAGTTCGTATTCAAGTCTTTCAGTTAATTCTTTTGTTACATTATCGTACTTCTTATGTAAGCCATCCATACAAAGCTTTTTAAGGTACTGCTGAGATGTCATTCCTTCGGGAAGAGGGAATACCGGCAAATGGTAATGCCCAAATTCGATTTCTACATTACATCTCTCGGCAATTTTATGAGTGTTTTCAATAGCTTCCGGACAGTATTTAAAAAGCTCACTCATTTCTTCCGGAGTTTTTATATAAAACTCATCATTAGGAAAACGCATCCTGTTTTCGTCGCTTAAGTTACTTGCGGTCTGTACGCAAAGAAGGACATCATGAGCTTCGGAATCGGATTTTCTTAAATAGTGGGAGTCGTTCGTGGCAATAAGCCCTACTCCGTACTCCTCAGCCATTTTTATTAATTCTTCGTTTGCTGTTTTTTCTTCTTCAAGACCATGGTCTTGGATTTCAAGGAAAAAATTATCTTTTCCATATATATCAATAAATCTCTCAAGATATTTCTTTGCTTCTTCTATTTCTCCGCTGTTTATCTTTCTCGGTATAATACCCCCGATACAAGCACTTGTAGCGATAAGTCCTTCGGAGTATTTTTCAAGCAAGTCAAAATCGGCTCTCGGTTTATAGTAAAACCCTTCTGTATATGCTATAGATACGACTTTCATAAGGTTTTTATATCCGATTTCATTTTCCGCAAGTAGGATAAAGTGAAAGCTCTGCTTGTCATTCATCGGGTCTCTGCCTTTTCTGTCACCCATAGTCATATATATTTCACATCCAAGGACAGGTTTTATCCCTTCCTTTCTGCACGCTCTGTAAAATTCTATAACACCAAACATATTTCCATGATCGGTTATGGCAATACTATCCATGCCCATATCTTTTACGAGCTTAGGCAGTTCTTTTATCTTACAAAATCCGTCCAATAATGAGTATTCTGTATGTACATGTAAATGTGTAAATGGTATAGACATTTTTTATCTCCCTATCTTAAAACTAAATTTTATTATATAATATTTGGTCAAAAAAGGGAATAATATATTGATAAAATTATTTATTATAAATACAATATATGGTATAATTCTTTTAATTTACCAAGGAGGAAATTTATGTTAATGACACCTAATCCTATAGCTTTTACTATAGGCTCCATAGAAGTAAGATGGTATGCAATATGTATCTTGACGGGGATACTTCTTGCACTGTTCTTTATCGCTAAAAGACTTAAAAAGCTAGGTATAGATCCCGATATACTCTACGATTTTATAATCGTATGTCTGCCTCTCGGAATAATATGTGCGAGACTTTATTATGTAGCATTCGAATGGGAATACTACAGCGAACATCTCAATTTGATATACAGGACTTGGAACGGAGGACTTGCAATACATGGAGGTCTTATAGGTGCATTCCTCGGGGTATATCTGGTATGCAGACATCACAAACTCGATTTTCTAAAAATGCTTGATGTTGCGGCTCCGTGTATACTCTTAGCACAGGCTGTCGGCAGATGGGGAAATTACTTCAACATGGAAGCTCACGGAAGTATAACGAATGTACCATGGGCTATAAATGTAATAGATCCGACACTTGGTTCCATAATGGTTCATCCAACATTCCTTTACGAATCGATTTGGGATTTGATCGGATTTTTCCTTCTTTATTTTATTATAGATAAGAAATTTAAAAAGTTCGACGGAGAGCTTATTTGTTCATATTTTATCTATTATTCCATAGGAAGATTTTTTATTGAGGGGCTCAGAACAGACTCTTTAATGTTTTTAGGGCTTAGAATAGCTCAGTTTGTAAGTCTAGGTTTGATACTTGCAGGAATTATAGGTATATATATAATAAGAAGAAAACATAAAATCAAAGATAATGATGTTAGCACAATGAATGAATTGAAAATCGAAAATAATAACATAGATACTAAAGAAAAAAATATTATAACAAGCAAAGAAGCAAAAAGTAAGGATTAATATAAAATTAAAAAAGACAGTGATGTTTTTTATATAGGAATATAACATTAATTCGATAAATATGGAGCTATGGAGATTAGAAATGGATAAGAAAAAAGTAAATACTTTATTATTTATTTCAAGTGTTGGTCTGATTATAGCAGGAATTATTTTTTTGTTGATAGCTATGTTTGATCAGGAAAAGAATAATTGGCTGCTTGCTTCGGCACTTTTTTGTACCTTGCTTTCAAATTTGTTTAATATAATTCGTGTTCAGCTAAATAAGAAAAAGTAGTGTCAAATTCTGATATCAAAGCTATTTTAGTACATCTTATTAATATAATGTATGAACCGTTCCTAATAGTTAAAAAAGTGTTTAGCATTACTTATAAAAGGATTTTACGTGTACTTTTTATTACGATTACGTGATTTGGAAAACGTCTATTTTATATGCATTAGCGGAACCTTTCTATAAAGAAATTGTTATCTTATTATGATTAAAATAGCTATTAACAATAGAAAATATAAATTTAAAAATAATAATATTTAAATATTTAATAAAGCTTAAAGGAGAAAGTCATGCCACTCGTTACGTCTAAAGAAATACTACTAAAAGCAAAGTCAGAAAATTATGCTGTTCCCGCATTCAATTTTGAAAATATGGAAATGGCAAGAGGGATAATAGAAACATGTGAAGAAGAAAAATCTCCCGTTATAATGCAGACGACAACTTCTACACTTAATTATATCCCTCCCGAAATAGCTGCCAGCATAGTTAAATACTATGCAAAAGATACGAGAATACCGATCGTACTTCACCTGGACCACGGAGCAAGCTTTGAGCTAAGTAAAAGGTGTATTAAAGCAGGATATACTTCAGTAATGATAGACGGCTCAAAAATGGATTTTGAAAACAATATAAAAGTATCGAAGGAAGTCGTGGATTATGCTTTGGATTATGATATACCGGTAGAATGTGAGCTTGGAAGAGTAGGGGGAAAAGAAGACGAAAACGAAGTATTGGATAAAGATGCTATATTTACTTCGCCTATAAAAGCTAAAGAGTTCGCTGAAAAGACAGGGTGCAGTTCACTTGCCGTTGCAATAGGGACCGCTCACGGTCCTTATAAAGAAGAACCGAATCTGGATTTCGAAAGACTTAAAGAAATAGAAAGCTTGGTTGATGTACCTCTTGTCCTTCACGGTACCAGCGGAACGAATGATGAAGATGTTAAAAAGGCAATAAGTCTTGGGATATGTAAAGTAAATTACGCAACAGACCTTAGAATGGCGTTTACAAACGGCGTAAGGATGAGGCTTGAAAACAGAAATATTTACGACCCTAAAGAATATAACACAAAGGGGATAAAGACAATGAAAGATAAGGTAAAACATTTGATAGGTGTATGCGGTTCTAAAAATAAAGATTGATAATCATTTGATAATATATAGGTTAAATCGATAAAAATTTACTGAATTAAATATGAAAGGAGATAAATAATCAAATTTATCTCCTTTTTATGTATTTATAATACCATAAAATCAGGAAAATTTCAAGTCTTGTTATGAGAGTACCTAAAGAGTATAATTGCGTCCTTAAAGGAAAAGGAGGCTATTATGGATATTGGAAATATGGATCTGATACTTTATAACATCACAAAGAAAGAAATTGATTTAATAGGAAAATCAAATGTAAATATAAATAAGTTTGGTTTATCTATCACAAGAGAAGAAGCAAAAGAAATTATTATCAGTAAAAATGAAACACTAAAGAAATATAAGAGGATAGAATTTTCATACGGTGTGACGGAAAAAATAATCTATATATTCTCAGACAGTGAATATATAGACAGGAATAATTATATCGACACTATAAAAGACCTCGTGGATATATTTTATAACTTTAAAAACGAGACCGAAGATAAGCTCACGGATGACGAACTTTTGAATTTTATGAGAGAACAGTTTGATGATGTATGTTACGGAGATTTGGAATACCTTAGAGATACTTGTTTGGAAAGATTTTCAAAAGCTGTAAGAGATGAGAGTTTAGACTATATTTATTCCCAAGGTAAAAATATATATGAAAATTTAAGTGAAGAACAAAGATGGGATAAAGATTTATATCAAAGTGTAATTAAAGAATTATTTTGGGAATAAATGGAGAATTAAAATGAAATATGATTATGAAAAAATATTTCCTATATTGATTGATTTAATGGGTAAATACACTTCAAAGGACAGTTCGTCCGTATCTTATGAAACAGCAGAGATATTGTTACAAGGTATATTATATTGTATCGAAGAAAATTTCAAAGATAACAATATCTTGGATAGGAATGTAAGTGTGGAGTTTTTATATGAAAATGGGCTTGATATAGTAAATAACAAAGTATTGGAGGCAAAAGGTATATATGAAGATATTATAAATGATTTTGAAGATTATGGAGTAAGGAATTATAAAGACATGATACTTAAAGGTATACCTATGTTTTTTATAAAATATACACCAAAGTATTTTCCTCAAAATAATATCCTTACTCTTGATTATCCGATTATAAAAGGAAATCCGAACAGTAAATGCGGTATAGATTTGATTTTGGAATACCTAAACTCCGTAAAGATAGAAAAAGAATTCCTAAGCTTATTCAATAAAGATATGATCATAGATTTTATGGAGTACTCTTTTAATGACTATAGAAATTTGTATCTTGACAATATTTGCTTTCCAATACTGTTCAATACTATTTGCCGCTTTATTTCAGGCAATGAGATAAATAGTCTGATACTATCAGATAAGGATATCATGATTTTAAATAATTTTTTCGTCGGATATTCAAAAGATAAAATAAAAAATAAAATAGAAACTATTATGAATACTATCTTGAATAAAAAAATGTCGGATTATTTTATGTATTTAAGTGACGATTATGCATTCTTTTTTTATAATAAGAGATATAGATTTTAAGTAAAGTTTTATATGTATAATTGATTTAACATAAGCAGTAATACTAAAAATTTCTCTAAGCTTAAATAATACAATCGGAAATATTAAGAAAATAAATATAAAAAAAGCTGCTTATCAAGCAGCTTGAATTTACTTATGGCAGGGGCAGAAGGACTTGAACCCTCGGCACATGGTTTTGGAGACCATTGCTCTACCAACTGAGCTATACCCCTATTTTTGACACTTTTACATTATAACAAATTTTAGAAAAATGTCAATATAATTTTATATATCCTTTTTATTTATATAAAGGTTACAAAAGTAATGTTAAATAAAAATAATAATGATAAAATATAACCTCTTCGACAAGTTTCTTCATATTACATCATATTGTTGGTGATAATATTTTACGCACCGCATGTTATATCTAAACTTAAAAATATTGATTAAATACATAAAAAGTAACTTTATATTGGTAATGGCTCTTTAATTGTGATATAATTTATCGTAGTTAATTCATTATTGAGGAAAAGTTATGAAGAATAATAAAAATGTTATTTTAATTGTAGATGATATAGAAATGAACAGAGTGATTTTAAAAGAATTATTTAAAGATCAATATATAGTCTACGAGGCTTCTGACGGAGAAGAAGCTTTAGATTTAATTGATAAGTTAAAAGAAAGTATCGATATAATACTTCTGGATATAATCATGCCAAAGGTGGATGGTTTTGAAGTTTTGGAAGAACTCAACTCTTCCGGATTGATGGATAGAATTCCGGTATTTTTAGTAACCGCCGCAGATGCTGCTGATATGATAAATAAAGGTTATGATATGGGAGTTCAGGATATAGTCCAAAAGCCTTTCAATCCAAATATTATAACCAGACGTGTAAAAAATGCCATAGAGCTATACAATCGTCGTTTCAGAATGGAAGATACCATTTTTAAGCAATCGGAAGAAATCAAGCTTCAAGACGAAAAATTAAAAGAACAAAGTTTATCTATAATCGACTCTTTGAGTACTGTAGTAGAGTTTAGGGATTTGGAATCGGGAGAACATGTTAAAAGACTTCGTCAGATAACTCAGCTTCTTCTAAGTGAAATCTCAAAAGTAAAACCGGAATACGGATTTACCCCCGCACTCATCGAAACTATATCTATTGCTGCCGTTATGCATGATATAGGTAAAATAGCTATCCCGGACAATATACTTAATAAGCCGGGGAAATTGACCGATGAGGAATTTGAAATAATGAAGACACACACGGTCAAAGGATGCGAAATGCTCGATAGTTTTAAAGATATTTTCGATAATGAAAATTACGAATATTACTACGGGATATGCAGATGGCATCATGAAAAATGGGACGGAAGAGGATATCCCGACGGTTTAAAAGGAGAAGACATTCCCATTTGGGCACAGGTAGTATCAATAGCAGACTGCTTTGATGCACTTATATCCCCAAGGGTATATAAACCGCCTTATGACCCAAATGTTGCGGTGGAAATGATTTTAAACGGGGAATGCGGACAGTTTAATCCTATATTGCTTGACTGCTTTAAGAAAGTTTCTAACACTCTTATTAATTTTGTAACCAAAGACAGCGATGCTATAGCTTAAACTCTGTTTCACAGGGAGTTAAGTATGAAAAACTATGGGATTAAAGAAGTCTTTAAAATAAAAGAAAGAGCTAACAGCGAAAACGATATGATAAAAACATTATATGATTCGATGCCAGGGCAATTATTTGCCTTAGAAGATCATTATCCGTATCGTGTTTTATTTATTAATAAAGAAGCTCTTTCTTTTTTTTGTATAAAAAATGATACAAATATAAATAATCTGACTTTAAAAGACTTGGTAAGCCCGGAAGAGTATGACTACATATTGAATGATATAAAGAAAATAAATAATGGTAAGAAGATAATAAACTGGAACAGGAATTTTAGTGATATCAGAAATAATATCGTTCATTTTCTCGGGAGAACTTCTTTGATAGAAAAGCCGGACGGGACATCTTTTATCCAAATATATTATTACAATATGAATACAATAAATCATTTGCAAAACTCAATAAATCAAATAGAGTATCATGTTAAAAATATTGCCGATAATGTAAACGACGGACTTTGTTTTTATGAAGTGAAGAACGGAGAGTTATTTCCGCTATATGTAAACGAGGGGTATTTAAATATAATAGGCTGTAACAGAAATAATTATGATACGACCTCACCTATAAAAGATAAAGTTCATCCCGAGGATTTAATTGCTCTATCATCAGCAATAAATGAATGTTTGACATCGGGGAAAGTAAGGGAATTTAAACTCAGGGTGATAGATTTTAGTAATGAGTATCACTGGATAAATGCAAAAGCACACAAACTCGACGATTATCCGGGTACGAACAATCCGGTCATTTTTGCTCTTGTAACCGATGTAACGGAGAAGAGAAGAGCCGAAGCAGCTTTAAGAAAATCCGAAGAAGCAAAAAGAAAAACATTCGAAGAATTAAGGAAGAAAAATCAGCAGATAGAATTGATTCTCTCCTCTATAAGCGGAGGTCTTGCTTCTTATGAATGCGATACATATGATTTCTTTTATGTCAGCGATGAATTATGTAAAATGCTGGGGTATTCAAAAGAAGAACTTTTAAGTATCACAAAGGGAAATGTACTAAATTTAATTTATTATATCGATAAGGTAAAAGCAGTTAAAGATTATCACACCTCATTTTTAGAAAATGAAAAGAATTACGCGGTCAAATACAGGGTTGTTTGTAAAGACGGTTCTCTAAAATGGATATTAGACAGCGGATACAAATGTAAGTCTCACGACGGTAAAGATATAATCAACTGCTTGTTTTTAGATATAGATGAACTTCAGCAGTCTACTTTGAAAGTGACGGAGCAGAAAGACTTCCTTGATAGTATCTACAATTCCGTAATGTGCGGGATACTTCGCTATCATAATGTAGGCGGTGAATTTGCATTTATAATGATGAACAATGAAGCTTTAAAAATACTGGGATACGAAACGGAAGAAGAGTGTTTGAAACTCGGCAGGGAAGAGTTCTTAAGCAGGATTTACTACGAAGACAGAGATTATATATTAAGTAAAATAAATGTCTTAAAATATGTGGGAGAAAATTTCAGCGAAGAATATAGAATAAAAAGACCGGACGGTGAAATACGATGGGTCTATGCAACAAGCGAAATGGTAAAAGACGCCAAAGGAAATATCCTCAACCAAAGGGTAATGATGGATATTACCGACAGAAAAAAACTTGAAATGGAAGAAAGACTAAGCGGTATAATACGTACCGCTTATGATGTTGTGGTAGATATAGATTTAAATACCGGTGAATACATAGAAAATGATTTCTCTGAAATGAGTTATTTCAAGAAAAACTATGGAAATTACAAAAGATCGTTCCTACATATGTTAAGGCATGATATAGACCACCGCGATACAAAGTACGTAGCAAATACTTTAGGTATCAAAAATTTAATATGTATAGCAGAAGATAAGCCGGATGTAAGAAAAATATCATGTAAATACAGACTAAAAGAAGACGAACACAAGTGGATCGAAGCTACTGCCATATTTAACTCAGGTAAAAACAGAAACAGAATAAACCTTATTATAAGAGATATAACAGATCAGGTAAAGCAGGAAGAACTGATTGAAGCGCAAAACAGAGCGCTTGAAAAAGCTTTAAAAAAGGCAAATGCAGCAAATGAAGCAAAATCTTTATTCTTATCAAGTATGTCACACGATATAAGAACACCTATGAACGGTATAGTCGGCATGACTACAGTAGCTAAAGAAAGTATCAAAAACGAAGACAGGATAAAAGACTGCCTCGATAAGATAGATGTTTCCTCTAAGCATTTATTGAGCCTCATAAATGACATTTTGGATATGTCAAGGATAGAAAGCGGAAACTTGATTTTAAAAGAAGAAAACGTAAATATCTCGGATTTATTCCATGATACTTTAACTATTATCCTGTCACAGGCTAAAGGAAAAAAACAGCATATCCGCCTTGATATAGATGTAGAACATGAAAATATAATAGTCGATTCATTAAGGCTTCAGCAAGTATTTATAAATATACTATCAAATGCCATTAAATTTACCGATTACAATGGAAATATCAATATTAATATATATGAACTTCCCCAAACAAGGGATGGATATGCAAATTATAAATTTGAATTTATTGATGACGGGATAGGGATGTCAAAAGAATTTGTCGATAATATATTTGAACCTTTCGAGAGGGAAAACAAGGAAATGTCAGGGAAGATCCAAGGTACAGGACTTGGAATGACTATAACAAAACGTATACTGGATATGATGGGCGGAAAAATTTCCGTAAAGAGCGAGCTTGGGAAAGGGACTTGTTTTACTGTTTATGCTTCTTATAAATTAAATCATATAAAAGAAACTAGAATCAATGACTCGGTTAAAGACCTTCGAGTGCTGATAGCCGACAGCAGTCAAAAAAATGCTAAAAGACTTAATTTGATACTAAATTCACTGGGAATAAAAAATGATTTTACGACTTTGGGAGCAAAAGCTTTGGAGATGACTGTAAAAGCATATGAACATTCTATGCAGTATGATGTAATTTTAATTGATTTAGACATGAAAGATATGGATGGTATTGAAGTTTGTAAAAATATAAGAAAGGCTTTGAAAAATAAATATGATCCAACTCTTGTTTTGTCTGACGTTTTAGATTCTGAAGATTATATAAATGCAGATAAGGCGGGATTTGATATAGTAGCAAACAGACCTATATTTAAATCGGATATAATCAAACTCTTTAACGGTTTAATTGATGAAGATATAAAAAGAGAAGTACATAAAAATAATAAATCATCCTTATCCGGTAAAAGGATACTGATAGCCGAAGATAATGAATTAAACAAGGAAATAGCAGTAGAGCTTATAAAAGGAATAACGGGGAATATCGATACTGTTGAAAACGGTAAAGAGGTTCTGGATAAACTTGCCGTTCATGAAGACGGATATTACGATTTGATACTCATGGATATACAAATGCCTATATTAAACGGATACGAGGCTACAAAACAAATAAGAAAAGCTAAAAATGAGTATTACAAAAATATCCCCATTGTGGCAATGACCGCCAATGCTTTTGACAGTGATGTAAAAAAAGCACTGGACAGCGGTATGAATGAACATCTTTCAAAGCCTATAGATGTAAAGAAGGTAAATGAAGTATTGAAAACTTACTTAGGAAATTAAACAATAAGACTGTCAACCTTTTTATTATTTATAGTTGACAGTCTCTTTTTTTTATTTTAAACTACTTATATAAAGGAGTTTAAAATGAATAAAAATAATATACTTGAAATATTAAAGGAAAACAGCGGAAAAGTGATTTCGGGGGGATATATAGCTTTGAGACTAAATATATCCAGAAATGCCGTTTGGAAGAATATCAATATTTTAAAAGAAGAAGGATATAATATCGTTTCTGTCAAAAACAAAGGATATATGCTTGACAGCAATATAAGCTATTTAAATAGGAAAGAAATAGAAAAGGGACTTAACACTAAATTTATAGGAAATATCATAGAAATAGTGGAAGAAACGGACTCTACGATAAACTATTTAAAAAACTTAAAAGAAGAAGAAAAAACAGAAGGCAGAGTAATCATAGCCAATTCTCAGACAAGCGGTAAGGGCAGAAGAGGAAGACCTTTCTTTTCACCAAAGGACAGCAGCATGTATTTAAGCTTATTATTAAAACCTAAACTACCGATCGAAGAAGTTAATATCATAACAATAATATGCGGGCTGAGTGTAGTAGAAGCCCTTAAAAATGCAGCTGGGATAGACTGTGATATAAAATGGGTAAATGATATTTATAAAGACGGACTTAAACTATGCGGGATACTTACTGAAGGTATAATAAGCTTTGAGAGCGGAAGTATGGAAAATGTAGTTTTGGGGGTGGGTATAAATATAAACAGACCCGAAAATGAAGAAGTTCCCGAAGAATTCAAAGATATTATAGGTTTTGTTCAGGACTTTACCGGAAAAGCCCTGAACCGAAATAAAATAATAAGCGAATTCTTAAATGTGTTTGAAAGTAAATATCTGAATTTCGATAAGAATTCTCTCTACAAAGAATACAAGGAAAAGATGTTATACATAAATGAAGATATAACATATATCCAGGGGAATGAAAAAATAAAAGCAACTCTTCTCGATTTAAATAAGGATTTTTCGATAAAAATAAAGACAAGTGACGGTGAGATAAAAAATTTTAACAGCGGAGAAATAAGTATCAGAAGCATATGATTTAATTTTAATAAGCCTGTATGGGCTTATTTTTTTACATTTATATTTCCTTTATCTTATAAATAAATCCAATAAGTCATTTATACTTTTAAAAATATAAATTGCTTTGAATATTTTAAGTTTGGTCATATTTTTATTAAAAGTTAATATAAATGATATATGTCATTACAAAAGGAAAATTTATTGTAATACATAGGAAGTAAATAATTAGAAATGAGAAATAATTATATTCTTTTATAACATATTCATATAATTTCTTTATGACAAATTGAGTATTGGTTTATATATAAAATACTCATTAAGAGGTGAAGGATATGATTAAGAAAAAGAATATTTTTATTAGCATTATTTCTGCGTTCGTAGCATATAAATTACTTAGGAAAATTAATGATTTAAAGTTGGGACTTGAATATATCTGCACTCTGTATATAAAAGATAAGAGCATTTCTTTTAAAGGATACCTTGACACCGGTAATTTGGTAAGAGGTATAAACGGAGAAGGTGTAATAATAGTTCATAACGGTATAATAAATAAAATCTTAGATACAAATCTTTCATACGAAATAGAAGACTATAACGACTACTTACATATTTATAACAACCTTCCCATAACCATAAAAGACTCACTTTCATACACCTTTTATAACACCACAAAAGAAAAACAGATCCTTCCCATACTTAAATTCGATAAGATCGTGATAAAGAACAGAAGAAAAGAAAAAACGGTTTATAACCCATATATAGGTATACTGGGGATAGACTCTTTAGGTGCCTTGATACCAATATCCATATTAAAATAACTCGGAGGTTTACATGATTAATTTATTTAAAATTCTAAAAAGGAAGAAGCATAAAAATAATAAATTATTTTATATTTCCGGCTCATATATGCTCCCGCCTCCGCTTACGAAAGAAGAGGAGCAGGAAGTCCTTAAAAATCTTGAATCGGATGAGACAAATGCTACGAAAACCATACTTATCGAGCGTAATCTAAGACTTGTGGTCTACATAGCAAAGAAGTTCGATACATCATCAGCGAGTGTTGAAGACCTTATATCCATAGGAACGATAGGTCTTATAAAAGCGGTCAAGACATTCAAGGTCGAAAAAAACATTAAACTTGCTACATATGCTTCAAAATGCATAGAAAACGAAATCCTTATGCATCTTAGAAAAGTAAACAGGATAAGAGGAGAAATATCCCTTGATGAGCCATTGAACGTAGATTACGACGGAAACGAACTCTTGCTGTCGGATATACTCGGTACGAACGGAGATCCGGTAAAGGATAAAATAGATAAAGATGTAAACAAGGAGATAATGCTCCTTGCAGTGGACAGGTTGAAAGAGAGCGAAAAAGAAATAATCAATTACCGCTTCGGACTGAACGGAAAAGAAAAGAAAACTCAAAAAGAACTTGCTAATATGCTAAACATTTCACAGTCTTACATTTCCAGGTTGGAAAAGAGAATAATATCGAATTTGAAAAAAGAAGTAAATAAAATGTGTACATAAGAAGGCTTATAGCCTTCTTTTTTATTATAATTGAATTAAGTTTATTTAAAGGTATTTATTTTATCATAAAATAGTGTTATTATTTTAAGGATGAATTCTAAGGAGTTTTGATTTGAAATTAGCAGATATTATAAAAGGATATGATTATTCTTTAAACGGAAATAAAGATATACAAAATATAGATATAAATAGTATCGTTTTTGATTCGAGAAAATGCATAAAAGGTTCTATGTTTGTCTGTATTGTAGGGTATGAAACAGACGGACATAAATATATAGAAAGCGCCCTAAGACTGGGAGCAAAGGTGATTTGTCACTGTGAAGACTTAGAAGAGTATAAAGATGATATTACATATATAAAATGCGAAAACACCAGAAATGCTCTTGCATATTTCGCAAACAGATTTTATTCTTTTCCAAGCAAGAAACTAAAATTGATTGGAGTAAGCGGTACCAACGGAAAGACGTCTTTTTGTGATATAGCAAATACGCTTTTTGAAAACCTCGGCTTTAAAACCGACTATATAGGTACTTTGGGCAGAAAGGACACAAAACTCGAAGGACAGATAATAAGGACTACTCCCGAAATAACCGAGCTTACAAAAGATTTTAGTGATATGGTAAATAGTAATGTAGATTATTGCTTCCTTGAAGTATCTTCCCATGGGCTTGTTTTGGACAGGGTAAGTTATCTCAATTTTTATGTAGGTGTTTTTTCCAACCTTTCAATGGATCATTTGGATTTTCATAAGACGATGGAAGAATACTATCAGGCAAAGAAGAAACTCTATTATATGGTAGATAAATTTTCGGTAATAAATATTGATGATGATTACGGTCACAGGCTCTACAGCGAACTCAAAGAAGAGAAAAAAGACGTCATCTCATTCGGAGAAAAAGAAGAAAGTGACTATAAAATTACAATAAAAGAACTTTCATTAAGTAAATCTTCTTTTACCCTTACAAAAGAAAACAATGAATATGATTTCGTCATCAATTCCATAGGAAAATTTAATATATATAATGTTACCCCGGCTATAATAATAGCTCTTGAAGAAGGTATTGGATATGAGAAGATAAAAGACGCTATACTGGGGTATCACGGTACCAACGGAAGGATAGAGCGAGTAGAAAAGGATATATTCATAGATTATGCTCATACTCCGGACGCAATGGAAAAGATATTAAAGCTCATAAAAGAAGTAAGCAGTAAAAAAATAACTCTTGTTTTTGGCTGCGGGGGAAACAGAGACCATGGTAAAAGACCTATAATGGGAAGCCTTGCAGAAAAGTATGCGGATAATATTATCCTTACAATGGATAATCCCAGAAAAGAAAATAACAAAGATATAATAAATGATATATTAAAAGGTATAGAAAATAAAAATGATACACAGATAATCTATGACAGGAAAGAAGCCATAAATAAGGCTGTTAGAAATAAAAAAGATGATGAAATAGTTTTAGTCCTAGGGAAAGGCCATGAAACTTATCAGGAAATCGGAGATATAAAGACTTATTTTTCCGATAGGGAAGAAATCTTAAACGCATTAAAATAACATTTAAAAGAGAAAGACAATGGAAACTAAAAAAATTTATATAGTGCTTACAAGCACAAGAACGATTTTAGCGAGAATAATAAGATGCTGGGTCAAAAACCCATACAATCATGTTTCGATATCCCTTGACAGGGAACTGAATGAAATGTACTGTTTCGGGAGAAGAAGACCCAGAAATCCTTTTATAGCAGGCTTTATCAAGGAAGACTGGGAAACGGGATTTCACGCAACATTCAATAATATCCCATGTCTCGTATACGAATGTGAGATAGACGCAAAGATATATGACAATATCAAAGAAATAATAGATGAGTTTTATATGGACCATTTGAAATATAAATTCAATATAATAGGGCTTATAGGAAACGCTGTAGGATTTGATATACGCAGGGAAAAACATTATTACTGTGCAGAGTTTTTGTCTTACCTCTTTGAAGAAAGCGGGCTTTATTCTTTCAACGAAGCTCATACAAGAAGAAGACCCATGGATTTCAGCGGTTTTTTGAACAGCAAACTCATATACGACGGATACATAAACGATTATAAAGAACAGAGTGAAGTAAAACAAATCATACTATAATTCGAGGAACAAATAATGAAATTGGTTTTAGCAGTTTTTGCAGGTCTTATATTTATATTCTTAGTTTTTCTATATGCTAAAGCTTTTACGGATAAATATAAGAAGAGGATCGACAATGTAGCCAAACATTACGGCTACAGAGATTATGAGCACCTTAAAAAAGTCGGCGAAAAAGAAGAAGAAAAGATGATAAGAATGAAAATGAGAGAGGACAGGAGAAGAAAATATGGAAAATAAAATTAATTTTTCTGCGTCTTCACCGGTAATGCCAAAAGAAGTAATCAATAGAATAAATAAAAATGTTTTAAACTTTCATTCTCAGGGATTTTCAGCTCTGGAACTAAATTATAAGAATGAATTTTTTATTTCCCTTATGGAAGATACGATTAGGCTAATAAAAAAACTTCTTTATTTAAATGATGATATGGAAGTTTTATTCATAAACGGCGGAGGAAGCATGCATTTTGCAATGGTTCCCATGAACTTTTCAGGTAAGGACGATACAGCAACAATAATAAACAGTGACCTATGGACAAATAATGCTGTTACCGAAGGGAAAAAGCATACAAACATAGAAGAGATAAATCTTATCGGATATAAAAAGCCTCTTCCCAAAATAACTTTAAATGATATAAATAAAAATTCCAAATATCTCTTTATGTGTACGAATAACACATCTTCGGGGTCAAAATTCAATAAAGATAAAATACCTGAAATAGGGGATATACCGCTAATAGCGGATATGACGTCTAATTTACTCAGTGAAACATATGATATAAATAAATTCGCATTATCCTTTGCAAGTTCAGCAAAGAACATGGGCACAAGCGGGATAAGCGTTGTAATAATAAATAAAAATATGCTTGAAAAGGAAATCCCAAAAAGTGTTCCGAAAATCCTTTCTTACAGGGATTATTACAACTCGGGTAATTCCTTTACTACCCCGAATACATTCGCGGTATATATAATATATGAAATGTTAAAATACTTGGATGAAAACGGCGGAGTAGAAGAAATTGAAAAAGTCAATATAGAAAAATCAAATTTACTATACGACTTTATAGACGAGAGTATATTTTACTCTAACGATATTATAAAAGAAGACAGATCTGTCACATCTTTAATATTTAATGTGAAAAATAATAAAGACTTTATTCAAAAAGCCAAAGAAAATGATATAATAAATATCAGTACCTCTATGAATGGGAAAATAAGGGTAGGTTTATACAATGGTGTAACCTTATCCAATGTTAAAGACTTAATCGATTTTATGTATAAATATCAAAAAAACAATATTTAAGGAGAGTATAGGGAATGTACAAAATTAAAACATTTAACAAAATTGCAAAAGAAGGTTTGACTCAATTAGGTGAAAACATCAGAGTTGACAAAGGCGAAGATTACGACGGCGTAATTTTAAGAAGTTATAACTTACATGAAGAAAAACTATCTGATAACTGTAAAGTTGTAGTAAGAGCCGGAGCAGGGGTAAACAACGTACCTGTAGATAGCTGTACAGAAAAGGGCATAGTAGTAATGAATACTCCGGGTGCAAATGCAAATGCGGTTAAAGAACTCGTTATCGCAAGTTTGATTATGACTGCGAGAAACCTTGACAAAGCAACAGACTGGGTTCAAACTTTAAAAGATAAAAACGTAGATGTAGCAAAGACAGTTGAAAAAGAAAAATCAAACTTTAAAGGCAATGAGCTTCAAGGCAAGAGAGTAGGCATAATCGGGCTTGGAGCTATCGGTGTTTTGGTCGCAAATGCTTTATATGAACTCGGTATGGAAGTTTACGGATATGACCCATACTTATCTATAGAACACGCTTGGAGCATAAACAAAAACATCAACAGAAGTTATGATATAGAAAGGATTTTCCAAAGATGTGACTTTGTTACTATCCATGTTCCTTTACTTGAATCTACCAAAAACCTTGTAAACGAACAAGTTCTAAGAAACGCAAAAGACGGAATCAAAGTACTGAACTTAGCAAGAGGCGGTCTGGTAGATGAAGACGCTATATTAAAAGCCGTTGAAGACGGCAGTGTATCTTACTACGTAACAGATATACCAAACGAAAAAGTTTTAGGCAAAGAAAATGTTATCTGTATACCTCACCTTGGTGCTTCAACTGTTGAATCAGAAGCGAACTGTGCAGTAATGGCAGGAAAAGAAATCAGAGATTTCTTGGAAAACGGAAATATCAAAAACAGTGTAAACTTCCCTGAATGCGATTTGGGCGCTATGGCTTCAAACGCAAGGATTTGTATCATACATAAAAACATACCTAATATGGTAGGTCAAATATCTTCTCTTCTAGCAAGTAACGATGTTAATATCGCAAACATGATAAACAAATCAAGAGGCGAAAACGCTTATACTATGATAGATGTAGATAATGATGTGAATGATTATATCGAAAAAACATTGAAAGAGGTAGAAGGAGTTACTTCCGTAAGAATTTTAAAGAATGACAAATAAGAGAGATGTAATAATAATAGGCGGGGGAGCTAGCGGCTTAATGGCTGCTATCTCCTCTTTAGAATGCGGCAAAAAAGTAACACTCATAGAAAAGAACGAAAAAGCTGGAAAAAAGATTTACATAACGGGAAAAGGAAGATGCAATGTAACAAACAATAAAGATATATCGGAGTTTTTTGACCATATCGTGAAAAACAAAGAATTTCTTTACAGTGCATTATATACCTTTGATAATACAATGCTTCTCGAACTTCTACATTCGAACGGACTTAAAACCAAAGTTGAGAGGGGAGACAGGGTATTTCCCCTAAGCGATAAAGCCAGTGACGTAACAAAAACATTGCTTGGTATCATAAATTCAAATAAAAACAGCGAGATATTATATAACACTTCTGTAAAAGATATAATAATCAACGAAAATAGCGAAGCCGAAGGCGTGATACTGGATGAGGGAAGTAAATTATATTCCGATAATGTTATTATTGCAACGGGAGGAAAGAGCTATCCTTTGACAGGGAGTGACGGTTACGGATATACTTTGGCTAAAAAACTTGGACATAAAGTAATAAAACCATTTCCCGCACTAGTTCAGATGTTGTCGAATGATAACTGGGTACATGAATTAATGGGGCTTACCCTTAAAAACGTCGATGTGAGCTTAATAGTAGGCGGAAAAGTAAAAAATTCTCAGTTTGGAGAACTGCTGTTTACGCATAAGGGTATTTCGGGACCTACGGTGCTTTATTTAAGTAATTTTATAGATATGAACAAAATACACGATACTAAGGTAAAAATCGATTTAAAACCGGCTCTTGACGTTAAAACCCTTGAAAAAAGAATGATCAAAGATTTTGAAAAGAATAATAATAAAATGGTAAAAAGTTCTCTTGATTTGCTCCTACCTAAATCACTTGCAATAAAAATAATAGAACTCAGCAAAATCGACAAAGAAAAGCAAATAAATCAGATAACAAAAGAAGAAAGAAAGATTATTTTAAATCTAATCAAAAACCTTGAAGTGAATATAACAGGGCTTGGAAGCTTTAAAGAAGCTATCATTACAAACGGAGGTGTAAGCGTCAAGGAAATCAATCCTTCAACAATGGAATCCAGACTTATAAAAAATCTTTTCTTTGCGGGAGAAGTAATAGACGTCCATGCAACTACGGGAGGATATAATCTGCAAATAGCGTTTTCAACCGGGTATCTTGCAGGGCAGAATTTACATTAAAAGAGATATTAAAAATTAAAGTTGATTATCTAAATACAAATAATAAATGTCTATAAATAATTAAAATTTATTTAGAAATTCAAAAGTTATATATATAAGTCAAAATGAAATATCAGCAATATTCAATGTTATGGAAAATCAGTTTTACAATATAAGAAACGAGAAAGAAATGTATATTAATGAACAATCAAAAATTGAACTGAACGGTAAAAAGCAATATGTTTCCATAAGAGCCGAGAAAGAAAATTTACCATTACTTCTTTATCTTCACGGAGGTCCGGGGGACAGCGCTCTTCCGTTAGTTCTAAAGTATAACAGGGAACTGGAAAGTCATTTTACCGTCGTAGTTTGGGAACAAAGGGGTGCGGGTAAATCATATTATGACTTTAAAAACAGCGAAATCACCATTGATATGTTTTTAGAAGATATTTACAAATTATCAAAATTACTAACAAAAAGATTTAACCAAGAAAAATTATATATATTGGGTCATTCATGGGGTTCTGTACTTGGGCTAAAATTTATACGAAAGCACCCTGAAATGGTAATAAAATATATAGGCTGCGGACAAGTAGTAAACATGAGAAAGTCATGTAAAGCTGCTTATGATTATGCACTTACACATGCTGACGAAAAGACAAAGGAAAAACTAAAGAAAATAGACTGCACTTATGTTGGAGATGACTGGCTAAAAGATTTACTGTATGTCACAAAACAGGTTGTAAAATATAAAGGTTCACTATATGGAAAAACAAATTATAACTCACTGGTAACACCATTTTTATTTTCAAAATATTATTCAGTACCGGATTTATATAAACGCCAAAAGGGGAGTTTGCAGTCCATAAAGTATTTATGGCAGGAACTTATGAAAGTAAATTTTGAAAATCAAGTAAAATACGAAGTCCCTGTTATATTTATTGAGGGAGAACACGACAGACATGTATCATCTAAATTGGTCAAAGATTATTTTGATACCATAGAAACTGATAAGCAATTTTTTCTTTTTGAAAAATCATGTCATTTCCCGCAGTGGAGTGAGAATAAAAAGTTTAACGAACTTATTATAGATTTATGTAAATAATAAATACAGAAAATAAATTTAAAACTACAATAAAAAAGAAGATACCTCTAAAGTAT
The DNA here is from genome assembly GCF_024623185.1 of Anaerofustis stercorihominis. Taxonomy (GTDB): domain Bacteria; phylum Bacillota; class Clostridia; order Eubacteriales; family Anaerofustaceae; genus Anaerofustis. Next base: position 77,559 of record NZ_JANJZK010000005.1, on the reverse strand, counting down.
CTTCTTTTTTATTATTTTATCTCAGCATACAAAGTAAATCCGTTCTTTCCGTTTTCTTTAGTTTTATAAAGTGCCTTATCTGCATTTTTATATAGGCTTTCAAAATCTCTTTCGCTTTCAAATGTGGTAGATACTCCTATACTGGAAGATATATTCACTTTACCTTTTTCATCGGTGTATTCATAACTTAAACTTTCCAGAATACTCATTGCTTTCTTCTTGACCATATCCATATCAGTACATGGTATAAAGGCTGCAAATTCATCTCCGCCTATCCTACCTATTATGTCATTATCCCTAAATTCGTCTTTTATTGCATTTGCAAAATCATATATGACCTTATCACCGGCAGCATGCCCAAGTGTATCATTGACATTCTTAAAGTTATCTATATCAAATATGAAAAATGCATAATCTTTATTATTCTTGCTGTTTGATAATATATCATGGATATAATTTTGCGTCGCAGCTTTGTTATAAAGACCGGTCAGAGAATCACTTTCCATTTTTTCAAATAATTTTGACTCTCTTGATTTTTCTTCATCGATATTTTGCCTGTAAACCAGCATCCTTATGGATTTATCATCATCCCAATAAAATATCCTTGTCGTTATTCTTACCCAGTGGTATACTTCTTCGCTATTTTCTCTTGTCATGAAGTCATAATATAAACTCTCTATCCCGTTATTATATTGTTTTAAAACATTTTTGGGACTGAAGGTATTTAAGTAACCTGACCGATATTCTTCCTTTATTTGTTTTTCTGCTATGATATCAAGTGCTTCATTAAAAGGAGTATTTACGGGTACGCCGAGGCTTTCAAAATACTCATCAGTCTCTTCACTTGCTGACTTATTATGCGTTATATCTATTTCATATATATTTTCGTAAATCTTTGCGGTCTCGGTTTGGAATACTGTACGATGCTTCTTTTCTTTTTCTATTGTAAGTCGTTCGATGTTATCTCTGTAATTTCTAATTATTTTAGTTATTATTAGAATTATCAAAATTATTACTACGGTCACAGTAAGAATTCCAAACATCATTTGATTTCTGAAACTGTTTTGTATTTTTGTCATATCATTATCTATTATTAAATGCCAGTTTAGATTTTTTATATAGTTATTTACTATATAACTTTTCTTTTCACCTGAAGAAAACCAAAAAGATTTTGTATTTTTATCGTTAAGAAGCATTTGTTCTTTTAACGATTTTAAATTATCTAACTCGAATATATTTGTATTTTCATAACCGGTATTCGAAGTCGATATTTGGATATCTCCTTTAGAATTAATCAAATAAGCCTTTACGCCGAATTTGTTTTCATAATCCCTAAATAATTTCTGAAGATTATCCACCTTAAATCCTACACCTACAACTCCTAGATTATTGTTATTTTTATCCTTTATCCTGCAGTTTATAAAAACCGTTATTTCATTATTTAAAGCTTCATTATTATCTATATTGATAGAATATTCTTCTTTTGAATTTAAAAACTCATAATACCATTTATTTTCGGGATTACTTTTACCAAGGATCCTGTCTATACCATTATAATGATAATACTTATTTGTCTTTACTGACACTAAAAAGACAGAATCGTAATCATACTTTTTCTTATAAGTATAAAGATAATCTTTAAGAGTATTTATATAGCTTTTATCATTTCCTCTTTTATTTTCGTTCATGAGAAAGTCTTTAAGAAGAGTGTCGTTTGCCATGGTCAGAGAAATATTGATAGGTTTTGTAAAATCAGCATCTATTTTATGATAAATTATCTCCGCAGTAAGGTCTGCAACGTTTTTAACATCTTCTCTCATTATTTTTACATTATTATAATAATTAACAAAAGAAGTGATAAGAAAACCCAATACTATTATTATACCTATTAAAATGTTTACTTTAAGCAGTGTATTTTTTTTCATGATCGTTATTTCTTTCTGATATATTTATATATATTATATAGGATTTAATCTTAAATTATCAATGGTATGCCAAAATAAAAATAAGTTTATGCTCAGTATAATGTAACCTTACTAATGAATTAAATATTTAAATCAATATTAATCAATAATCATTAAAAAGGTTAATTAAATAAAGTGACTTGTAAAGTTAGATTTAAAGTATTTTTTTCTGCCTGATACATACAATATAAATAGGAAATAGGTGGTAATATGGTTTTTAAATTTGAAAAATTTTTATTTAGTTTTATTGTTATCTTAAGTGTTTTATTCGTAGGTCTTAATATCATGAATAAAAACGAAGTCTTATCTACAGTCAGTAACGGTTCTTCAAATGAAACAAAGCTGGTAAACTCCGATAATTATTTAAAAGCCGGAGTCATTAAAATGTCATTGAGCAGTACGAAGAACGTAAAAATTCTGGTAAACGGAGAAGAAAACTTTAATTATACTCTTAAAGATAATATTATGACGCTTGCTGTAAGTGATAAAGATGTAGTGGAAGTGGACCTTAGGAATTTTAAAGAAGGTACACTTGATATTTTGATACTAAAAGTATCAGATGGACTTACAAATCCTCCTGTCAGTCAAAAATATCAGTTCAGTAAAGGAATAAACAAATTATTTGATGTTAAAATGAACTAAAAAAGCTTGTTAAAAATAAAAAGATATTATATAATAAAGCGTAAGTATTTGTATTATTTAGAGGTAATTAATGGATAACATAATAAATATTGCAGTGGACGGTCCCGCAGGTTCGGGAAAAAGCACCGTTGCAAAAATAATAGCAAAGAAATTAAATATAACTTATTTGGACACAGGCTCTATGTACAGAGCGTTTACTTATTATGCTTTAAATAATGATGTAAAAGCTAATGACAAAGAAGGTATAAATGATCTTTTAGACAGTATAGACCTTGTTTTAGACAAAGAAAATGTTTTTGTAAATGATAAAGACGTAACAAAAGAAATAAGATTTGAAAATATAGATAAAAATGTATCCGATTATGCCGCAATAAAAGAAGTAAGAGAAAAAATGGTAAATATCCAGCGCAAAATATCTAAGGGTAAAAGCGTTATAATGGATGGCAGGGATATAGGAAGCGTTGTTCTTCCAAATGCGGAGTTTAAATTTTACCTTGACGCTTCAAGCAAAGAAAGAGCAAAGAGAAGATATCTGCAAAATATCGAAATAGGAAAAGAAGTCCCTTATGAAGATATATTAAAAGATATCGAGATCAGAGATGAACTTGATAAAACAAGAGAAGTAGACCCTCTTGTAATATGTGAAGACGCAGTAGTAGTTGATACTTCTGATATGAATATAGATGATGTAGTTGAATTTATAATTAATAAGGTTAGTAGGTAATTTATGTTATATGATATTCTAAGACCTATAATAAGGGTTTTATTAAAAATTGTATATAAAGTAAAGGTCACGGGGCTTGATAATCTTCCCGATAATGATACATCTTATATCATTTCCGGAAATCACATACATATTTGGGATCCTGTTTTAATGGCCGTACAAATAAAAGGTAGGCATCTGCACTTTATGGCAAAGGATGTCTTATTTAAATCCAAGTTTTTAAACTGGTTTTTACATAAAGTATATGCTATTCCGGTAAAAAGAGAAGATAATGATATCGTAGCTATTAAAACAGCTATGAAAGTTTTAAAGAATAAAGAAGTTTTGGGTATCTTTCCGGAAGGGACAAGAAATCTCACAGAAGAAGAAATGCTTGAACCCAAAGGAGGGCTTGTATTACTTGCAACAAGGATGAAAGTTCCCATAGTTCCCGTAGGTATCAGGGGAGAATACAAATTCAGAAAACCTCTCATAATAAATTACGGAAAACCGATATATTTGGATGAATACTACAGTAAAAAATTATCTTCACAGGACTGCATAGATATATGCAAAAAAGAAATCTATCCTGAAATCATCAGATTAAAGGAGATGTAAGATGAATATAAGAAAAGCAAAGAGTGCGGGTTACTGCTTTGGAGTAAATAAAGCCGTTAATACCGCTTATGAGGCAAGTGAAAACAGCAATGGAACAGTTTATACACTCGGTCCTCTTATACATAATGTTCATGTGACAAATGAACTTAAAGAAAAGGGAGTATCCATAATAGATAATCTCGACGATACAGATGAAGGAACGGTCATAATACGTTCTCATGGGGTCGGTAAGGAAATTTATGAAAAAATCAAGAAAAAAAACTTAAAATTGATTGACGCAACGTGCCCTTATGTAAAATCTATTCAAAATAAGGTTGAAAAATATCACAATAAAGGTTATACTATAGTAATTGTAGGAGATAGCGAGCATCCTGAGGTAAAAGGTGTTAACGGCTGGTGTGAAAACAAAGCTAAAGTAATCTTTTCCAAGGAAGAAGCTAAAAACTTCGCTACAGACGAAAATGTCTGTGTCGTTGCTCAGACTACAATAATAGAAGCTCTTTTTGATGATATTACAAATATAATAAAAGACAACTGCGCTAATGTAGTGATTTTCAACACAATTTGTAATGCTACAAGCGTAAGACAGGAAGAAGCCAGTTTAATAGCATCAGAAGTGGAAGCTATGGTAGTAGTTGGTGATACTCATAGCTCGAACACGAAGAAACTAGTAGAAATCAGCAAGTCAAAATGCGATAATGTTTTCTTTGTAGAAACTGCTTCGGATTTGGATGATGCTATAAAGAAATATAACAATATTGGACTAACGGCTGGAGCATCGACACCAACCCAGTTAATAGAGGAGGTAATTAATACTATGGACAACAACATGGTGGATAGTTTTGAAAAAAACATCGAAGAATCAATGAAAGAATTTAGAGAGGGAGATATCGTAGAAGGCGAAATCGTTGCGGTAGACCACAACGAAGTAACTATGAACATCGGTTATAAATCAGATGGTATCGTTAAAAAAGCCGACTTTTTATACGACCTAATGGAAGATTTGACTTCTAAAGCTGCTAAGGGCGATAAAGTCAAAGTTATGGTCATGAAGATGAATGACGGAACAGGCAATGTTTCACTTTCTAAAATCAAAGTTGACGAACTTGGTGCTTTAGACGAAGCTAAAGAAAAATATGATTCCAAAGAAACAGTCAAAGCTAAAATAACAAAAGTAGTTAAAGGCGGTTTGATCGTTGATTTAGGATTTATCAAAGCATTTATGCCTGCTTCTTACTATGATGTAAGATTTATCAAAGATTTTGACAGTCTTCTAGGCAAAGAAATCGAATGCAGAATCGTTGAATTTGACAAACAAAAGAACAAAATCATCGTTTCAAGAAAAATCTTACTTGAAGAAGCATACAAAGAAAGAAAAGCAAAAGAAAAAGAATTAAAAGAAGCTGCTATAGCCGCTCTTGAAATCGGTAAAGTAGTTGAAGCTCCAATCAAGAACATCACAAACTTCGGTATGTTCATTGACTTAAACGGAGTTGACGGCTTTATCCATATTTCAGATATAGCTTGGAAAAGAGTCGGAAACATCAACGATTTATACAAAGTTGGTGACAGCGTAAAAGCTATCGTAACAGAATTAGACAAAGATAATTACAAAGTTAAATTAAGCGTTAAGGACTTAACAAAAGAACCTTGGCAGGAATTTATCGAAAATTATTCTGTAGGTCAAACTGTTAAAGCTACAATCAAAAATACTACAAACTTCGGTGCATTTGCTGAAATCATACCTGATGTTGAAGGTTTAATTCATATCTCTCAATTATCACATGACAGAGTAAATAATGTTGAAGATGCAGTTAAAACCGGTGATGAAGTAAATGTTAAAATCATTGATATTAACAAAGACAAAAGAAAAGTTTCTCTTAGCATTAAAGAAACTATGGATCCACCAAAAAGAAAGATCGAAAGAAACAAATTATATCATAAAGAAGACAGCAATGTAACTTTAGGCGATATCTTCGGAGATCTTTTAAAATCTGAATAGTATTATAAAATATTCCCTGCATCTATTAGGTGCGGGGATTTTTATTAAAAGGAGAATAAAATGAAACAATTACAAATTGCTTTTGATACCAAAAGCTTGGATGAATGCATTAAAATAGGTAAAGAATGTGAAGAATATTTGGATATCATCGAATTCGGTACTCCTCTTGTATATAAATACGGAGCCGAAGGTATCACAAAGCTGAAAGAAGCTTTTCCTGGTAAGAAAATCCTTGCCGACTTTAAAATAATGGATGCAGGCGAATTTGAAACAAAAATTGCTCTTGATGCGGGTGCGGATATAGTGACAGTACTTGCCGCAGCAGATAATCAAACTATAGAAGACTCTTTAAAAGCGGTAAAAGAGGTCGGTAAAGAATTGCTTGTCGATTTGATTTGTGTAGATGTTTTCGAAGAAAGAGTATCTTATCTTGAAAAAATCGGGGTAGACTATATATGTGTACATACCGGTTCAGATACTCAAAAGCTGGGAGCAAATCCTCTTGAAGATTTGATTAGAGTTAAGAAACTCGTTAAAAATACGAAAGTAAGCGTTGCCGGGGGAGTAAAAGTAGATACTATAAAGAGTATAAGCGATGAATGTCCCGACGTTATAATTGTCGGAGGGGGACTTTATAATGCTGAAAATCCCGGTGAAACAGCTAAAAAAATGGTTGACATTATAAATTAAGAAAGACATAAAAAAGGATAGGATTAAGTTTCCTATCCTTTTTTTATTTATTTTATATCGTTCTTAAAACTTCACTGTCCTGTCTTGCTGCACATGCAATATTATAGGCATGGTCACCAACACGTTCAAAATCGGTTAAAGACTGGATATAAAGCATTCCCGTAGATACTCCGCATCTGCCTTCTCTAAGTCTCAATACGTGATTTTCCTGTGCTTTTAGAGTAAGTTTATCTATCTCTTCTTCTATGCTGTATAATTCAACTTGTTCATCTTCGCTTATTTCCTGATTTGTAAATGATTCAACTGCTTTATCAAGAAGTTCTAAATCATTATCCAAAAGAGATTTTAATTCTTTTCTTGCATTATCGGAAAATCTAACTTCTTTTTTTACTGCTTCTTCGCTTTTTTCCATCAAGTTTACCGCATGGTCGTTTATTCTTTTTATATCGTTTATCACATAGAATATCCTTGATAGATGTTCGGAGTCTTTACCTTGAAGTTCCATGGAATTTATTTTAATAAAGAACTCTGTTAAATGTTCGCTCAGCCAATTCACCAGTTCTTCGTTTTCTTTTATATGGTCTCTGTCTGTGGACTTTGAATATATAAAATCATTTCCTGCTATAAAAAGACTGTCTTTTGCAATATCAGCCATCCTCTTTATTTCACTTATGATTTGTACCAATAAAGATGCTGAGTTTGTTACGATTTGAGGGTCTAAATAGTAAAATCTAAGATTACTAGAATGTTCTCTGTCCGGTATAATTTTATATGATAAATTAACTATCGCGTTTGTAAACGGAAGAAGAACTAACGCCGTAACTATTTTGAATATGATATGTATCATTGCCACTTGAGCTACTGGAGCCGAGAATGTACCGGTAACAAAGTCCGCAAAGGGAGTAAACATACCTATCGGAACGAAAAGGACTGCTCCAAATAAGTTATAGATAAGGTATATAAAAGAAGCTCTTTTAGCATTTGTCTTAGCATTTATAGCTGATAATAGAGGAGGTGCAGCAGAACCTATATTAACACCGCAGACTAAATATATAGCAAAGCTTGCCGGCATAAGACCTTGAAGAGCCAAAGCCTGAAGTACACCTACTGCCGCAGATGAAGACTGCAGTATAGCACAAAGTATAGTTCCGACCAATACTCCGATAATAGGGGAGTTTGCACTGCTTATGAAGTCTATGAAGGGCTGATATGTCCTTAGGCTTACCATTGCTCCGCTCATTGTGCTTAAGCCTTGGAACAATATACCAAAACCAAGGATAATCTGTCCTATATGTTTTTTATTTTGTTTCTTTGCAAATAAAAGAAGCATTGCTCCGATAAAAATGCATACCGGTGCTATTGCCGAAATGTCAAGTGCAATGATTATACTCGTAACGGTCGTACCGACGTTTGCACCGATAATGATTCCAACGGCTTGGTTCAGCGTCATCATTCCTGCGTTTATGAAGCCCATTACCATAACGGTGGTAGCGGAAGAAGACTGTATTACCGCAGTAACTACAAGACCGACAAGAAAGCCCATGACAGGGTTACGGGTAAGTGCCTCCAGGAGTTTTTTCATTTTTGCTCCGGCAGCAAGTTCTAGACCGTCGCCCATGTATTTCATCCCAAATAAAAAGAACCCGAGGCCCCCGCATAACGTAAGAATATTAGTAAATGTCATATGCTTATACCCCTAAATTTTAAAATATTATATATATGAATACAAATTAATTACTATTTTTAATATTATTTATTTAAAGTATACGACAAAAAATGACTATAATCAAGATTATTTTTACCGATAGTTTACTATTATTTTACATTTTGTTTACATTCGCTTAATAAAAAAACACCTAGAATAGGTGTTTCACTTTATATAAAAAAGTTATTAAAGCATTCTCATTACCCCGATAACTTTACCCAGGATCTTTAAATCGGTGGAATAAATAGGGTCATAAACGGAGTTTTCAGGCTGTAGCCTTACTCTGTTTTGTTCTTTAAAGAAAGTCTTTACCGTTGCTTCATCATCGATAAGTGCAACTACTATATCATGGTCATTTGCGGTGTTTTGTTTTTTTACTACAACCAAATCTCCGTTTAGTATACCTGCATTTATCATGCTGTCGCCTTTTACGTGAAGCATAAAACATTCGTTTTTCCCTACAAAAGAGCTGGGAAGGGGATATGTGTCTTCCACATTTTCCTCCGCAAGTATGGGATAACCCGCCGCAACATTACCGATAATAGGTACGTTTATTACGTCATCCACTAAGCTTACTTCGTCCACTTGATTTTCGTCTTTTGTAAAAGGAGAAAACCCTACTACTTCTATTGCCCTTTGTTTTGACACTCCTCTTTTTATGTAACCTTTTTTTTCTAAATTGTTTAATTGATTATGAACAGATGAGGTCGATGTTAAACCCACATTTGAACCAATTTCTCTTACTGAAGGGGGATAACCCTTATCCTTTAATTCAGCTTTAATAAAATCTAAAATTTTAATTTGAATTTTCGTTAAATCGTTATACATAACATTAACCTCCTATGATTATATTATACATAAATTTCCGGTAATGTCAAACTTATGTTCTAACTTTTTCAAAAATTTGTTCTAAATATATTGACAAATAGAACGAACGTTTGCTATAATGATAACGAACAAAGGTTCTTATTTCGATAAGGAGGACGAAACAATGACAAATTATGAATACAATGTATATAGAAATAAACAAAGAAGGATAGAAAGAGCGAAAAGAAAAAGAGCGTTAAGAAGAAAAAGAAGGATTATGATATCCGTTTTGGTTTTAGTTGTGCTGATAAGTGTTCCTACGTTCTTCTATTCCGCTAAAGCAAAGCCTTTACATCAGGATACATATCCTGTTTATACTGTTCAGGCAAATGATACCTTATGGGATATAGCCAAGGATATAACAGATGACAATACTGACGTAAGACAGACTATTTATGAAATAGGCAGGCTTAACAATATAGATGAAAATCAGTCTATAGAAGTAGGACAAAGGATTTTACTTCCTTACTAATTTAATATTTTATTTTTTTTTGATATATCATTCGAACATATGATGTAAACATATGTTTATTAAACTGATTTTTGTTCGAATATAATAGCCCACTCCTCATATATTCTTTAATATATGGGTAATATATAAATTATCAATCAATAGTAAACGCTAAAAAAGACCTTACCCGGGTCTTTTTTAGTTTAATCATCTCTTAATTTGGTTACTCTTGCCGCTATTTTTCTTCTTTCTTCTTCTATTGCCGCGTAATGTTTCTTGGTTGTATTGACATCTTTATGACCGAGAACATCTGCCACAAGATATATATCTCCCGTTTCCTTATATAGATTGGTCCCGTAGGTACTTCTAAGTTTATGGGGTGAGATATTTTTAAGGGGTACCACTATCTTCGTATACTTCTTTAACATCTTTTGTATGCTGCTTTGAGTCATCCTTTTATTTTGAAGGGATAAGAATAGGGCACTTTCCTCCGTATCAATTTTGTCTCTTGTCTCTTTTAAATATCTCAGCAGAGCTTCTCTTACTTCTTCAGGCATATAAAGTATGGCTTTGTTTCCGCCTTTTCTGGTAACAACAAAGCTGTCATTGTCAAAATCCACGTCGTTTACATTCAGTCCCACACATTCGCTTATACGTATACCCGTACCGACAAGAAGCGTTACGATGGCTAAGTCTCTTACTTTGGTTTTGTTATGATATTTAAGCTGGGCGGGAGTAAGGCTTTTTCCGCTTTCTATTTCATCCAAAAGGTTAGCCACTTCGTTCGGTTCCAGCCTAATGATAGGCTTTTCATAGTTCTTCGGAAGGTCAACGAGGACAGTCGGGTTTGTCTTTATCATTTCTTTCTTAAAATAGTATTTATAGAAAGAACGAAGAGTTGAAAGTTTCCTCATTTTTCCTCTGTTGGAATTGGAAAGCTGGACTTTACTGTTCTCATTCTTATAATGTTCTTTTGTGTAATATGAGAGATATTCGGTAAAGTCTTCCAAATCCACTGCTTTTATATTATCCAAATCACTCAGAGAAATATCTTTTATATCTTTTAAATGAGTGAATAGGGGATGATTTTCTATCAGATATTCAAAGAAGATTTTAATATCCATAGCGTATGCAATCCTTGTCTTTATGGAGGTGTTGTTTGTTATACCTCTGAAGAATGCATTTGCAAAGCTTGGAAGCTCTTTTATTTCTTCTCTCAGTTTTATATTAAGTTTGTTTGAGACTTCTTTTGTATAATCGGCCATGTTAACTCCTATATAAATAATATATCTAATTATATTACAATCCTCTTAAAATTCAAAGTTTTATGTGGTATAATGGTAAAAGTTTGATAAATTGATAGTATTAGGGGTGTAGAATGAATAAGACATTTAAAGAGGCATTTAAGGTTACTATGCCGGTACTTCTTGGATATCTATCCATTGGTTTTGCATTCGGACTGATGATACAAAGCATCGGTCTTAATTTTATTTGGGCAGGGGGAATGTCCCTTACCATATATGCGGGAACTCTTCAGTATCTTGCAGTCGTTATGTTTCAAGGCGGCATGAGCCTTATAAGTGTTGCTCTGATGAGCTTTTTCGTGAATTTCAGACATATGGTCTACGGACTTTCTTTAATCGAACCTTTCAAAGGTATAAGTTTCTTTAAAAAGTTATATATGATATTTGCCTTGACAGATGAGACATATGCACTTTTGACTTCTTCCACCGTTCCGGAGAGTGTGAAACATGACAAGGAAAAATATTATTTTTACATAAGTATCTTAGACCAGAGTTACTGGATAATAGGCTCTATACTGGGTGCGACTATAGGCTCTATCATAAATATCAATACCAACGGGGTTTCATTTGCCATGATAGCCTTATTTTGTGTATTATGTGTAGAACAGTGGATGAATTTAAAAGACAAGACTCCTGTTTTCATAGGAGGTTTTTGCGGTATCCTATCACTTGTTATTTTCGGTGCTGATAATATGATGATACCGGCAATCATAGGGATAATAACTCTTTTATTATTAGATAAGAAAAGGGAAGAAAAGGAGGGGATACTGGATGAATAAGTATACATTGATTCAAGGGCTCTTGGCGATTGGGATCATGTGTATCATTACATTTATAACAAGAGCTGTCCCTTTTGTCCTTTTCTCGGGAAAAGATAAGAAACCCGGCGATACTATACTATATTTAGGTAAAGTCCTTCCTCCGGCTATGATGATAATGCTTTTGGTGTACTGCTTAAAGGATATGTCGTTAATAGTTTATCCTTACGGTATCCCCGAAATAATAGGAGTAATTTTAGCAGTGGGACTTCACATATGGAAGAGAAATAACTTTATAAGCATATTCGGTTCTACAATAGTGTATATGATATTGGTTCAGGCGGTTTTTGTGTAATAAGGTAAATTATTTTTATTTTAAAATAAAAATAACTTATATCAAAGATTAAGCATTGCCTATATATCCATAGCATAGAAACTAAAAATTATATTATTTAATGTGTTAAAGAACGTTTAGATTTTATTAAATTTTTAATTCGATATCTATGCAAAAGCGGTTAAATGATGTTATAGCGAGGCACAGAGGCTTAATGCAAGGAATATTAAATCAACTATGGTATTATTCCTTATACTAATTATATAAAATAACTATTTAGTTAGTATAAAGAAATAAATTTTAAAGATAATAGCAATTACTTTTTTAGGTAGATAATTTTTATGACTATTGATCAATTTACTATGCTTAAAGAAAAATGTGAATGTTCTTTATTGATTATTTCTAATATATAAAATAGCTTTTTATACTAAAATCCAAAAAATAAAAGCGTTAAACTGTTTTAAAAAGAACGTTTAAAATATAGTTGATTGTGTTACTCTGAGAGAAGATATTCAATTAATTCTAAAATGTTAGGGTACGTAAATTACTATATAATAAAGAAATTAAATAAATTACGAATTAACAAAAACAATATTTAGTAAAAATAGGGAAGAGTAGAAAAGGTTATTTGTAAAAAATAAGAGTTTTTAAAATTACATTTAAAAACAGATATTTGGTAGGAAAATAATTATCAAATATTAAAAATAGAATATAATAATCTTGGAATAAATAAATTTATAAATTATTACTTATTATAAAATAGAGCATACACTTCACAAAATATTTATTTAGTGAAGTAATAATATTAAATAAAGAGGTATAAAATGCAGCAGATAATTGAAACTTTAGCAAGTGAATTTAATCAAAACAAAAAACATATTGAAAATGTTATTGAACTTTTAAACAAAGGGGATACAGTTCCTTTTATAGCAAGGTATCGTAAAGAACTGACAGGTTCTATGGACGATCAGCTCCTTAGAGAGATAACAGACAGACTAAATTACTTGATAAACTTAAATGAAAGAAAAGAGGAAGTCAAAAAATCTATTGCTTCTTTGGAAAAGCTGACAGTAGAACTTGAAAAATCCATAGATGACGCAAAGACGCTTTCAGAGGTAGAAGACTTATACAGACCATATAAACCAAAGAGAAAGACCAGAGCTTCCATTGCAAAGGAAAAAGGACTGGAACCTTTATCGGACTTGATAATTTCTCAAAAGGCAGACTTAGGTGATATCACTGAACTTGCAAAAGATTATATCAATGAAGAAAAAGGCGTAAATAACGAAGAAGAAGCCATAAAAGGTGCTCTTGATATAATCGCGGAAAGTATTTCCGATGATGCAAGTATAAGAAAAGAATTGAAGCAATTTGTACGTCAAAGAGGAAAAATAGCAAGTAAAAACGCTAAAGATGAAGACAGTGTTTACGCCACCTACTACGATTTCAGCGAAGGTATCAAAAAACTTGCTGGACATAAAGTACTTGCACTTAACAGAGGCGAAAAAGAAGGCTTCTTAAAAGTGGGGATAAGCGTAGATAAAGAACAAGCTCTATATATAATCCATAAGCATATCGTTAAAAACCACAAAAGCAGTGCATATAAATATATTATAGATACATGTATCGACGCTTTTGACAGACTATTATTTCCTTCTATAGAAAGAGAAATCAGAAATGATTTGACAGATACTGCCAACGAATCAGCAATAAAGACTTTCTCTACTAACCTAAGACAGCTTTTAATGCAGCCTCCGGTAAAAAACAAAGTGACTTTAGGCTTAGACCCTGCTTACAGAACGGGTTGTAAAATTGCGGTCGTAGACGGTACGGGTAAGGTATTGGATACTACAGTTATATATCCTACTCCTCCTCATAATAAAATAGAAGAATCGGAAAAGATAATAAAAGCCTTGATAGCTAAGTATAACGTAGAGATAATATCTATCGGGAACGGGACTGCCTCAAGGGAATCTGAGAAATTTGTAGCCGATACGATAAAGGGAACGGACGTAGCTTACATGATAGTAAACGAAGCTGGTGCTTCGGTATACTCCGCTTCAAAACTTGCGGCGAAAGAGTTTCCTGATTTCGATGTAGCACTAAGGAGTGCAGTATCTATTGCAAGAAGGCTTCAGGACCCTCTCGCAGAGCTTGTTAAAATAGATCCGAAGAGTATCGGTGTGGGTCAGTATCAGCACGATATGCCAAAGGCGAGACTCAATGAAGCATTGACAGGCGTGGTAGAAAGCGTTGTAAACAGCGTAGGTGTGGATCTTAATACAGCTTCTGTCTCTTTGCTTGAATATGTTGCGGGGATAAGCAGTGCTGTAGCTAAGAATATAGTCACTTACAGAGAAGAAAATGGGATATATAATAAACGTTCCGAGCTTTTAAAAGTCCCTAAACTTGGTAAAAAGTCTTATGAACAATGTGCGGGCTTCCTAAGAGTTGCGGAGAGTTCAAATCCATTGGATAATTCCGGAGTACATCCGGAGACTTATAAAGCGGCTAAAAAGGTACTGGAACTGACAGGGCATACTTTAAAAGAGATAAATACCGATAACATATCCGATTTGGAAGAAAAAGCTAAAAAGATAGGTTTAGGTGATATAGCGGAAAAATGTGAAATAGGTATCCCGACACTCAAGGATATTTTAAAAGAACTCATCAAACCGGGCAGAGACCCAAGAGAAGACATACCTGCTCCGATACTGAGAAGCGATGTTTTGGAAATGGAAGATTTGATAGTGGGAATGAAATTAAAAGGAACGGTTAGGAATGTCGTGGATTTCGGAGCATTCGTTGATATCGGAGTTCATCAGGACGGTCTGGTTCATATATCTCAAATATCAAATACATTCATAAAACATCCAAGCGATATATTAAAGACGGGGGATATAGTTGAAGTGACGGTTTTAGATGTAAATAAAGATAAGAATAGGATTTCACTTTCGATGATAAGGTAAAATCAAGCCGTGTTATATCACGGCTTTTTTGTTTATTATAGTAAAAAATATGATATAATTAAATAGAATTTATCGAAAGTTTTATAAATATGTAATTTATTTTTAGGAGATATAAAATGTCAGAAATCAATAATGCAAATTTAGGATTTGAAAAACAAATATGGAATGCAGCTTGTGTTCTTTGGGGACATATTCCCGCCGCTGAATATAGAAAAGTAATAGTAGGGCTTATTTTCCTTCGTTACATATCAAGTGCATTTGAAAACAGATACAATGAACTTGTTGAGGAGGGAGAGGGCTTTGAAGACGATAAGGATGCTTATATAATGGAAAATGTTTTCTTTGTTCCCGAAGAAGCAAGGTGGGATAATATTGCTAAGCATGCACATACACCTAAAATAGGAAGCGTTATTGATGAAGCCATGGATATAATAGAAAAGGAAAATAAAACCTTAAAAAATGTTTTACCGAAAAGCTATGCAAGTCCCGACCTTGATAAAAGAGTTTTGGGAGAAGTTGTTGATTTATTTACAAATATGGATATGGGTGATACCGATAACAGCAAGGATTTGCTTGGAAGGACATATGAGTACTGTATAGCTCAGTTTGCGTCTTATGAGGGAGTAAAGGGCGGTGAATTCTATACCCCTGCAAGCATAGTTAAAACAATAGTTGAAATATTAAAACCTTTTCAAAACTGCCGTGTATATGACCCTTGCTGCGGTTCGGGCGGAATGTTCGTTCAAAGTGCAAAGTTTGTAAGTGCACACAGCGGAAACAGAGGGGAAATATCCGTATTCGGACAGGAATCCAATGCGGATACATGGAAAATGGCGAAGATGAACATGGCAATAAGAGGGATAGATGCAAACCTTGGAAACTATCATGCAGATACTTTTTTTAATGATTTGCATAAAACCCTTAAAGCGGATTTTATAATGGCAAACCCTCCTTTTAACCTTAAAAACTGGGGACAGGATAAATTAAAGGATGATGTTCGTTGGAAATTCGGAACACCTCCTGCAGGTAATGCCAACTATGCCTGGATACAACATATGATACATCACCTTGCACCAAACGGAAAAATCGGTTTAGTCCTTGCAAACGGAGCTTTATCTTCCATGACATCGGGAGAGGGGGATATAAGAAAAAATATAATTGAAGCAGACCTTGTGGAAGGTATTATTTCCATGCCTACACAGTTATTTTACAGCGTAACAATTCCCGTTACTCTTTGGTTTATAACAAGAAATAAAAAACAAAAAGGAAAAACCTTATTTATTGATGCCCGTAACATGGGGTATATGGTAGACAGAAAACACAGAGACTTTACAGATGAAGACATAAAAAAACTTGCTGATACATTTTCAGCATTCCAAAACGGAACCCTTGAAGATAAAAAAGGATTTTGCCACGTAGCAGATTTAGAAGAAATAAAGAAACAAGATTATATTTTAACACCCGGCAGATATGTTGGAATAAAAGAAAGCGAAGAAGACGACGAACCTTTTGAAGAAAAAATGAAACGACTTACGGAAGAATTATCTCAAATGTTTAAACAGTCCCATAAACTTGAAGAAGAAATACGTAAGAACTTGGAGGGGATTGGGTATGAAGTGTAAGTGGGAAAGGAAAAAAATTGGAGATGTAGTTGATATAAGACGAGGTGCATCACCAAGACCTATTCATAAGTTTTTAAGTAATATTGGTATGCCTTGGGTAAAAATTGCCGATGCAACATCAGACTCTTCTAGATATTTGAGCAAAACAAATGAATATATAGTTGACGATGGTATCAATAAATCAGTCAAAGTTGAACCTGAAACTTTGATTGTATCCAATAGTGCTACACCAGGATTGCCAAAGATTATGAAAATCACAGCGTGTGTTCACGACGGATGGTTGGTCTTTTCAAATTATAGGGGGATAACTCGAGACTTTCTTTACTATAAGTTTATAGATATTCGTCTAAAACTTGTTAATCAGGCAAATGGAAGTGTATTTCAAAACTTAAAAACAGATATTGTGAAAGACTTTGATATATATATTCCAACTATACAGACTCAAAACAAGATAGTTGATATTCTATCAAAATTAGACGACAAAATAGAATTAAACAATAAAATAAATGAGAATTTGGAAGAGCAGGCTAAAGCGATTTTTAAATCATGGTTTATTAATGTTGATAAAATTCCAGAAGGTTGGGTAAAAGCTTCTCTACTTGATATTGCAGATTATACCAATGGTCTTGCAATGCAAAAATATCGTCCATTAGATAATGAAATTGGAATTCCTGTTTTAAAAATTAAAGAACTTAGACAAGGCGTGTGCGATAATAATAGTGATTTATGCTCTCCTAATATAAAGCCTGAATATATTGTTAATGATGGAGATGTAGTTTTTTCTTGGTCAGGAAGCTTACTTGTTGATTTCTGGTGTGGGGGAAAATGTGGATTAAATCAACATTTGTTTAAAGTTACTTCTACAAAGTACGATAAATGGTTTTATTATTCTTGGACAAAATATCATTTAAATAAATTTATTGCGTTTGCATCTGCTATGGCTACAACAATGGGACATATTAAGAGAGAAGAACTTGCAAAATCAGAAGTTCTTATTCCATGTATCTCTGACTATAAAAATATTAATAATATGCTTAAACCTATCTATAATTTAATTATAACAAATCGTATTGAAAATAGAAATTTAACGAAACTTAGAGACACTCTCTTACCAAAACTAATGAACGGTGAAATTGATGTTTCTGATATTAAAGTTTAAAATATATTTCTATGAGAAAGGAAAGTATTTATAAGAAATTATGTTACATGAAGAAATAAAAACAAATGAAGATAATGAAATTGATTCAGTAGGTACATTTATAAATAAAATAAAAGAATTAAAAGAAGAAAATGCTGGAAAATCACAAGAAATATATTTTAGAGGACAAGAGGTTGACTTTTGGGATATAGAACCAAGTATTTTTAGAAATGACATGTTAAGTATTGAACATGATCTTATGCAAATACCGTTACAAAAAATTCCCAATGAATTTAAGGGGTTTGATAACAAATTTGATATAATGGCAAAATATCAACATTATGGAATGTGTACAAGACTATTGGATTTGACAACCAATCCTTTAGTTGCTTTGTATTTTGCTTGTAAAATACATGGAGAATAACCGGAAATAATAAAAAAGGAACCGAATGGAATAATATATTATACTGACCAATTTTACCCCTCAAAACCAACAGATAACGATGTACAAATTATTTCCAGTTTAGCAAGTTACGATTTATCTAAAGAAAATAATATTACTTCTTTATTAACTAAACTAAATACAGACAATATTATTAGTGAAACGGATATGAATTATTTTATGTCATCACAACAAGGCTTAGATAAATTTATCAACATTATTCAAACAAATTATATGGTAATACCTACATATACAAATGAAAGATTAATTAAACAAAATGGAGTATTTTTATTAACAAGCTTTTTTTCAGTAAATATTAATGAAGAAATTGGAAATAGTATTATAAATAAAACAAAAGGAAGTTTAAAAAATCAATTTTCAGAGCAATATTTTTTCATAAAAGGAGATAATAAAGAAGAAATTTTAAAAGAATTAGATCTATATAATATAAATGAAGCTACATTATTTCCTGAATTGGAACATCAATTAAATTATATTAGAGATATAAATGAAGAAAATACACAATTTGTTGCAAGCTTTATTAAATATGAAAAAGCTGAGAATGATAATAAGTCGTATATATATGCAAATAGCAATGATACCGAACTTAATGACTATATTATAGAAAATATAGAAAAAATATTAAAAAATATTGTAGAAAAGAAAGATATTCGAGATATTAAAAATATAATTCAAAATAATTTCACAGTAGATTGGTATTGTAAAGAAAGTATACAAAGTAAAATTAAAATTAAAATAAAAGAATTTTATAAAAAAAATTACCCTGATACAATAAAATTATCAGAACAAGCTGAGGCAATTTTAGAAGCAATAATTACTGAAGTCAAAAATTTTTATAATAATAGACTAAATGATTGATAAATTGGAGGAATAAAAATGTCAGCATTCTACACCGAATCCGACTACGAAAAATCAATAATAGAATTGTTTACCGATAATTTAGGTTATGAATACATATACGGACCTAAAACCGAAAGAGATAAAAACAATCCGTTATATGAAGATGTGCTTATTGACTGTTTATATAAAATCAATAAAAACATGCCGAGGGAAGCAATAAATGATGCCATATTCAAATTAAAAAACATAGAAAACGGGGAGCTTGTACAAAGAAACTCTGTTTTTATGGACTATTTGCAAAACGGTGTTCCGGTAAGATATTTTGTAGACGGAAAAGAAAAATCTTCTATCGTTTATCTTGTAGATTATAGCAATGCAGACAATAACTCTTTTATCATTGCCAATCAATGGACATTTATTGAAAACAGCGAAAAAAGACCTGATATAATTCTATTTGTTAATGGGCTGCCCGTAGTGCTTGCAGAGCTTAAGTCTCCGTCTAGAGAAGAAACTAACGTAACAGACGCTTACAGACAAATTAAAAACTATATGAAAGAAATACCTTCAATATTTGTATATAATGCAATTTGCGTTATAAGCGACCAAGTAATATCAAAAGCGGGAACCATAACGTCAGGAGAAGACCGTTTTATGGAATGGAAGAGTAAAGACGGAGATTATGAAAACAGAAAACACGCTCAGTTTGATACATTCTTTGAAGGAATGTTTGAAAAAGAGAGACTTTTAGATATAATAAAGAATTTTATATGCTTTTCAAACGAAGTCGTAAAATCTTATAAAATTTTAGCAGGATATCACCAATATTTTGCAGTAAAGAAAGCGATAAAATCAACTATCAATGCAACTGATACAGACGGAAAAGGCGGAGTTTTTTGGCATACTCAAGGCAGTGGAAAGTCTTTATCCATGGTATTTTATGCTCAACTTATCAATCAAACCTTAAATAGCCCTACAATCGTTGTTATTACAGACAGAAACGACCTTGACAATCAGCTGTATTCTCAATTTGCAAAGTGTAAAGACTTTTTAAGACAAACACCCATACAAGCAGAAAGCAGGGAAAATTTAATAGAACTGTTAAAAGGAAGAAAAGCAAACGGTATATTTTTTACGACAATGCAAAAATTCACAGAAACAGGCGAAGCTCTTTGTGACAGAAAAAATATTATCGTAATGGCAGATGAGGCACATAGGGGACAGTATGGGCTTAACGAAAAAGTGGACGCTAAGACAGGAAAGCTAAAAATAGGAACGGCAAGAATAATTAGAGATGCTCTTCCAAATGCTACATATATCGGCTTTACGGGAACTCCTGTTTCGCAAAAAGACAGAAGCACAAAGGAAGTATTCGGTAATTACATAGATATATACGATATGACGCAATCCGTTCGAGATGATGCAACGAAACCTATTTGTTATGAAAGCAGAGTTTTAAAATTAAATCTTGATGATGATATTTTAAAACTGATAGATAAAGAATACGACAAAATGGCATCGAATGCAGATGAGGAAGTAATAGAAAAAAGCAAGCATGAACTTGGAAAGTTAGATGAAATATTGGGAAATGATAAAACAATCCTTTCTTTAACATTGGATATTATTGACCACTACGAAAACAACCGAGAACATCTCCTTACCGGTAAAGCAATGATTGTTGCTTATTCCCGTCCGATTGCAATGAAAATATATAATCAAATACTAAAACTCAGACCGGATTGGAAAGATAAAGTTGCGGTTGTAATGACTTCAACAAACAATGACCCTGAAGAATGGCGTGAGATTATAGGTAATAAAAATCATAAAAATAAGATTGCACAGGAATTTAAAGACAATGAAAGCCCTTTAAAAATAGCAATAGTTGTCGATATGTGGCTTACGGGATTTGATGTTCCGTCTCTTTCTACAATGTATATATATAAACCAATGGAAGGGCATAACTTAATGCAGGCAATTGCCAGAGTAAATAGGGTATATAAAGATAAAGTGGCGGGACTTATAGTCGATTATATAGGTATTGCCGGAGCGTTAAAAAAAGCAATGAGCGATTATACTCCAAGAGATAGGAAAAATTATGGCGAAACCGATATTTCAAAAGTAGCTTATCCGAAATTTGCAGAAAAACTTGAAGTATGCAGGGATATATTCCATAAATTCGATTATACAAAGTTTGAAAAAGAAAGCGAACTTGAAAAAGCAAAAACAATAAGCGGTGCCGTAAACTTTATAATGGACAGAACGAGGTTAAAAAATAAAGAATCTTTTATGAAAGAAGCACTGATTCTAAGCCAATCATTGTCGCTTTGTTCTTCCATAGTTCCTAAGAATGAAAGAATAGAAGCATGTTTTTTCGATTCGGTAAGAGTATTCATTTTACGACTAAATGACAACGGAACAGGTAAGAAAATATCTTTAAAAGAAATGAACACCAGAATAAACGAACTATTAAAACATTCAATAAAAACCAGTGGAGTAATTAACTTATTTTCTGATATAAAAGAAGAATTCTCAATTTTTGATCCAAAATTCCTTAAAGACGTGGCAGCAATGCCTGAAAAAAATCTTGCAATAGAACTTTTGAAAAAATTAATTAATGAACAAATTTCTGTATATAAAAGAACAAATATAGTTAAATCAGAAAAATTCAGTGAAATAATAAAACGTTCATTAAATTCATATTTAAACGGAATGCTAACAAATGAAGAAGTTATAGAAGAGATGCTAAAACTTGCAAGAGAAATTTCAAAAGCTCAAAAAGAAGGAGATGAAATGGGTCTGACAGTAGATGAATTAGCATTTTACGATGCACTAACAAAACCAAATGCAATAAAAGATCTTTATGAAAATGATGAACTTATAACAATCACAAAAGAACTCACTGAAACCCTAAGAAAAAATAAAACCATAGACTGGAAAATGAGAGCATCGGCAAGAGCAAAAATGCGAATGATTATTAAAAGACTTCTAAGGAAACATAAATATCCACCTGAAGGAATGGAAGATGCTGTTCAAACAGTTATGTCTCAATGTGAAATGTGGGCAGATAATTTATAAACGGATTTATAAGGTAAAGTATTGTCCGACTTTTCAATATTAAAATTTTCAAAACCTAAATAGCAACAAACATAAAAAACGGTTCTTTAGCGAACCGTTTTACTTTTAGGGGAATACGCATTGATGTTATAATATATTAATTTAACTTTCCGCTAAAGACAACTTTAACAAAAACTTAAACATATTTTAATTATATAATAAGTATATTTTAATATAAAGCTAATGCCTTTGTTATTAATGGTTCCCGCCGATATTAGATTTTGATTCTTGATAATTATTTGTTTTTAACTTTATTATTGTTATCTTTTTATATTACTCCTACCATTTAACTTATAATAAATTATATTTAAATAATTTAATTATTCTCTTCGTTATATTTATTTATATCTTAATTATCTTCTTTTTTATAAATTTTCTACACTGTTAATCGTTGGTTTAAAATTTACTGAAGGGATTTTTATTCATATCAAGTTCATTTAATTCTTTGCTGTCTTTTAAATACTTCTCCACTTGTTTATCTGTCTTTATCCCAAGGAAATTTTTTATATCCATAAAGCCTGCGGAGTTATACTCTTTTATCATCTTTACAGAGGTGTTCCTTAGTATCCCGGTAGATATACCTCTCTTGTTTATACCTATTTTACAAAGTGCATTTTTTACTACTTCCTGAATACGTCTTTCTGTAATCGGCTTATTATTACGTCCGTTTAACAGGTATAACTGGTCGACTGATTTTAAAAAGTCGCTTAAAATGGCTCTCAGAGCGTCATTTATTTTAACTATTCTTTTGTTTTCACCATTATTATCGATTAGTATAGAATTTTCATAAATATCTTTGATTTTTATATTTTTTAGTTCTTTCACCGTAAGTCCGTTAAATAAAATTAAAAATATTATGATTTGATTTTTGATCGGTTCATGACTTTTGGTATATTCAATTAAATCTTTGATTTGCTTATCATTTAGTACTTCATTGTTAAAATTAGTATTGTCATATTTGAATTTAAAAGTTACGACTTCGCTTGAAAAAGAATATTTTTTGTTTAGATACTTATATAAATTTTTTACTGCAGATATTTTTCTTGCAATAGTCTTTTCGGAATTGTTTAGTGTTGATTTTAAATGATTTACGTAAGCGTACATATCAATATTATTAATGCTTTTAAATAAATTCAATTCTTTATCCAAATCATTGGAATTATTATAAGAATTCCTTTCTTTAATAAACAAAAAGAAGGTATTTAAATCGTACAAATACCCCTTTTTAGAATTCTCATTTATATTTAAATCATTTAAATACTCTTCTATCACAAAACTATTCATTCCACTACCCTATTTACTTCACTAAATATTTATTTTGTGAAGTATCTTTCTTGTTAAATCTGATTTTTATATACTATAAGATAATATATGTTATAAAAATTTTTATCTATTTTTAATTTTATATTTTTTTATTTCAAAAAATCTATTATCATTTGTTTTTCTTTGTTTGTCAGAAGATGCATATGTCCCCTGCCCTTCAGTTCATATAGCCTAACATCAGAAATTATCTCTTTTGCTCTTTTTAATACTTTTCTTGAAGGAAACAAACAATCGTACTCTCCCGCCAAAATGAACGCAGGAGATTTAAAATTCTGCATTCGTTTTTTATCTACATTGCTTGGCATTGCCACTTTTGTTTTTACATTGTCAAAACTGTCTTTTAATATATCTCTTGTATCTTCATCTATTATATCTTCTCCGTTTGTCATATACATAGCTGTTTTTATTATAAAATCTTCATTTTTTGTAATAATATATTTTATCAAAGGTATCATCATTTTTGCACTGCTTATCGGAAAGGCATTATTTATTCCCGATGGGACTTCCAGGACACATCTTTCCACCTTTTCGGGACTGACACACATCAATTTAGCCAGTACTCCTCCGCCGAAAGAACCACCGTAACATCTCATCTTTTTAAATTCAAGCTTATCTATTAACTCACTTGCCCACTCCCCGTAAGAATAACCCCTTGAAGATAAGCTCACCTCATCACTTTTCCCCGGATGACCTATTATATCTACCGCATAAATATTAAAATCATCAAGCAGGAATTTACATAGAAGCAAATTGTAAGCAGAACTGGAATTCCCTCCGTGGAATACCAATAACGGTTTCCCGACTTTATTCCCGGTCCTTACCAAATGTGTTTTTCCAAATGAAGTATTTACATAAATATCTTCGTAAGGATTTCCTAATTTTTCAAGCTGTCTATTGTATAACTCAAGGCACTTTTTCTTTCCTTCTTTGGTTTTATATATGCTTTTCATATTAATTATCCTTTATCAAATTAAGTCCATTATAACATTTTTTAAACCAAATAACATAAAAAAAAGAGACATCTTGTTCGACATCTCTTTTATTTTATTTCTTGGTTTTAGGAGAAAATATGACCGCAAATACATATCCGAATATTATTGCTGCAGCAATTCCGCCTCCCGTTGCAGTAAGAGGTCCGGTAAGTACTCCCAGAAGCCCGTCCTGCTTGACCGCAAATATAGTCCCTTTAACAAGACTGTATCCGAACCCGGTAAGAGGAACCGTAGCACCTGCCTGACCGAACTTTACTATAGGTTCATATAGCCCAAGAGCAGTTAAAATTACTCCCGCAACAATATATATAACTAAAATCTGTCCCGAAACGAGTGTAGTGTTATCCATGATGATTTGAGCAATCAAACATAGTATCCCTCCGGTTATAAATACATATAAATAATCCATTATTATCTCCTTTATTTAGAATTCTCGATTGTTACCGCATGAGCTATACAAGGAATGTTTTCCTTTTGTCCGGTTGAAATCGGACTTAATAATGCTCCCGTTGCCACAAGTAAAATCTTATTTAATTCTTTACTTTTAAGCTTATTGTAAAAGTAACTCGTAAAGACCGTAGAGCTGCATCCCGCACCGCTTCCGCCGCACATAACATCCTGATTTATTATGTCGTAAACAAGCATACCGCAGTCTTTATATTTGTTTTCTATATTCACACCTTTTTTCTTTAAGAAATCTTTTGTGATATTATATCCGACTTCGCCAAGGTCACCCGTAACGATAAGGTCATAATCTTCCGCACTCACATCCAAATCCTCTAGATGTGTCATAATCGTGTCACAAGCGGCTATCGCCATTGCACTTCCCATATCATTGGGGTCACTTTGACCGAAGTCCATGACTTTACCTATTGTCATATGAGTAACGAAAGGCCCTTCCAGGCAGCTCTTTTCCAAAATCATTGCCCCGGAACCGGTTACGGTCCTTTGTGCACTTGGAGGAGACTGTGTACCAAGCTCCAAAGGGAACCTGTACTGTCTTTCTGCGGTAGAAAAATGACTTGCCGTACTTATTACTGCTCTGTTTATAAAATCTCCGTCAAGAAGGACTGCGGCTGCCTGAATTGCTTCCACAAAAGTAGAACAAGCATTATAAAGTCCCCAGTAAGGGATCTTAAGGTCTCTTGCTGTTAGATTTGTAGTAATGATTTGATTTAATAGATCTCCGCCGATATAAATATCTATATCGGTTTCATTTAATTGATTTGTTTCAAGTAAAGATAAGATATTTCTAAGACACATTTGGTGCTCGGCTTTTTCAAATGAATCCTGCCCAAGTAAATCATCTTCAAATGTTTCATGAAAATAACTATTCAAAGGTCCCTGACTTTCGACGGGACCTGCTATCGACCTTGTGTCTCTTATACATATCCTTTTACCAAATTTGTAACTTTGTCTTCCTATTTTTTTATTCATCTCTTACCTCGTTAAAATAAAATATATAAGTCCCACAACAGAGCTTGAAGTAACTCCGAACACTATTACAGGTCCCGCGATCTTAAACATATTTGCTGCCATACCGAAAATGTAGCCTTCTTTTTGAAATTCCATTGCACTTGATACTATACTGTTTGCAAATCCGGTTATGGGAACGATAGAACCTGCTCCGGCTTTTTTACCGATATTGTCATATAATCCAAGTCCAGTTAATAAAGAACCTAAAAAGACCATTACGATTGATGTCATATTTGCGGCTTCAAGCATAGAAAAGCCCCTTCTAGAAAAGAAATTATTGATAAACTGACCAATCATACATATGATCCCCCCAACAATAAAAGACATATATAAATGACTCTTATTGGGAGTGGGTTTATTTTTCTTAACGACTTCTTGATAATCTTTGATATTTTTTTTATTTGATTCCATTTATAAACTCCTAAATAAAAATTTATTTTATTTTCCCCGAAAAACAAAAAAACTTTCAAAAATTTAACTTTCGAAAGTTTTTTTCATATTTTCTATTATTTTTTTCTCTAATCTGGATACCTGCACCTGTGAAAGTCCCAGAACTTCGGCTACTTCTTTTTGAGTTTTATTTTTAAAATATCTAAGCACTATTATCTGCCTGTCTCTTTTTTCAAGGTTCATAATAGCATTTTTCAAATCTAGCTTTTCAACTATCTTTTCATTGCTGTCGTTCTCATCTTTTATTTTATCCATTAATAAAATAGGAGTATTTTCATTGGTATTTAATTCTTTAGATAGACTTTCCGGCTGTCTGCAAGCTTCCAGAGCCATCAATACATCTTCCGATGAAACTCCGATTTTTTCGCTTAAATAGTCTATACTCGGTTCCACACCGTTTTTCTTTACATAATCTTCTCTGATTGTCTTTGTTTTTAAATAAATAGTCTTTAAATTTCTTCCTACTTTTATTATTCCTTCATCTCTGAAATATCTTTTATATTCTCCGTTTATGACGTATACCGCATAGGTTGAAAATTTAGTATTGAATTCAAAACTAAATCTTTTAATCGCCTTTATAAGTCCTATCGCTCCGATTTGAAACAAATCATCATAGCTTATGGAATATGAAAGATATCTCTTAAGTATGGAATTTATAAGAGGTGTGTTTATAACAGTCAGTTCTTCTAAAGAATTTTTATCTCCGTTTTGTGCGTTTACTATAAGTTCTTTTATCTCATCTGAAAAATAATCAATTTTTGCAGATTCGCTATTCATTATATGTATTGTTCCTATTAGAAATTTTTTTACTCATTATTAAAGTAGTCCCGTCGCCTTCTTTTGATGTGATACTTAGCTCATCCATAAAACTTTCCATTATAGTAAAGCCAAGTCCGGATCTTTCAAGTTCGGGTTTTGAAGTATATAAAGGTTCCTTAGCCTGATCTATATCTTTTATACCAACTCCGTCATCTATGATTTTAATCGTAACTTCTCTTTCTTTTATAAATGCTTCCATTGTTATCAAATGATTATCTTCATTGTTGTATGCATGTATTATTGAATTTGTCACCGCTTCCGATACACTGGTCTTTATATCATTTAGCTCATCTATAGTCGGATTTAACGGAAGTACAAAACTTGAAATGATAAGCCTTGCCAAAGATTCGTTTTCGGATATGCTTTTAAACGAAACATTTAAAAAATTATCTACTTTATTACCTATTTTCATATTTTTCTATCCCTTCTTCTAATGTATTAAATAAATCAAAAATCGAAAGTATTCCAGACATCCTAAGTATTTTTATAATTTGTTTATCTTTTGTGACCAAACCGCATTTTCCGTTTTCAGCAGATATTTTCTTATATCTTCCCATAAAAAGTCCTATACCCGCAGAGTCCATAAAGGTAAGTTCACTTAAATCAAAAATCAAATTTTTTATTTCTTTTTTACATAATGCGTAATCGATGTTTTCTCTTAAATCCAAAGTAACATGATCATCCAAATCACCCTTGATTTTGACAGTCAGAGTGTTACCTGTTATATTTATTTCAAAATTCATGATTTAACCTCTCTATATTATTTTTGCCTACATGATAGTACCAAAATATGCATGTAGAATTTTGAAAAATTTAGGGTTAAATCCAAATGTTTAATCATTTTTAAAAATAAAAAAGGAAGCAGATTATCTGCTTCCTTTTTATATCATACAAATGCTATCTTACTTATTTCATTGAATTTTCGTAAGATTCAACCATTCTTTTAACCATTTCACCACCGATAGAACCGGCTTCTTTACTAGTTAAATTACCATTATATCCATCTTGAAGATTAATGCTAAGTTCGCTAGCAACTTGTTTCTTAAATTGGTCTAAGCCTTTTTTAGCTTCTCTGTTGTTCATCTGTTTCACCTCCATTTATAAGTGTTATAATTCTATTATGGACTTTTGAAACAAAAATACACTGGAAAGTTCTGCCTGTTATTCAAATTTGAATAAACTTCGCTTTTTAGCCTGCTTTAGAGCGTTATATTTTTCTTTTAAAATCGATAATTCATATGATTTTTCTTTTAATTTCATTTTTAGTCTTGCGTTTTCGGTTATAAGTTCGTCCCTTTGTTTGAATGCGTCCTGCTGCTTTAAATTTTCGATTTCTTCACGTAAAGAATTTATCGTTTTTATTAGGCACGTAATATTATTATCTTCTTCTTTTGGTTTTTCTTCTTCGATTTCTTCAAAAATAATTTCATTTTTTGAACTATGAAGAGTTTCTTTTATTTCTTTATTTCTTTTTCCCTCGCCTTTTAAGGCTTCTATGTAACGAAATATGTCGATTTCCTTTGTTGTATAATATCTTCTGTTGTTCGAGCCTCTGGGGATTTGAAGTTCGAATTCGTCTTCATAAAATCTTAATAAATAAGGCTTACAATCTAAAATATTGGATGCTTGTGTAATAGTATATTTCAAAACTCTACTCCTTAAACAGTTTTTATATATATTACTCCAAATAATTTAAAAAATAAGCCTAAATTTGTCGTTTATTCAGTTTAAATTTATAATTTTATTATTTCTATATCATTTATCGTTTCTTCAATCAAATCTTCCACGTCTAACTTTGCTTCTTCTTCCAAAACTCTGGATAATTTAGGTTTTATTATGGGATGTTTGGGTACGAATATCGTACAGCAGTCCTCATATGGTCTGATAGAAATATCATAAGCATCGATTTTTCTGGAAATATCTACTATTTCGGTCTTGTCATAAGCTATAAGAGGTCTTAAAATCGGAAGAGCGGAACATTCATTTGTACAAGAGATACCTTCTATTGTCTGCGATGCCACTTGTCCCAAGCTTTCTCCGGTAATAAGAGCCTTCAAATCAAATTTATTTTTAAGTCTGTTTGCGATTTTTATCATAAATCTTCTAAGTATTACCGTTAGATATTCGCCTTCACAGTTAGATATTATCTGTTCTTGTATCTTGGTAAGACTGATATTTACAAGAGTTATGCCCATATTATAATCGCTTAAAACTTCCGCTAAATCTTTGACTTTTTCTTTTGCGTCCATACTCGTAAAAGGATAACTGTGAAAATGAAGTCCAACGATTTTCATACCCCTCTTGTTCATCAAATATCCCGCAACGGGAGAATCAAGTCCGCCGGATAAAAGAAGTCCTCCGACACCGCTTGAGTTCACGGGAAGCCCAGCATTACATCTTATATCTCCCGCATAAACATATGCATTCTCTCTTATTTCCACCTTTAAAACCGCTTCAGGGTTTCTCACATCGACTTTTAAGTCTTCAGTATTAATAAGTACATATGCTCCCACATCTTTGCTTATTTCAGGGGATTTTAAAGGATACTTCTTATCGCTTCTTTTTGTTTCGACCTTAAAAGTCTTATATCCGCCTTCTTTCATTACCATCAAAGCCACTTCTTTGATTTTGTCCATATCTTTTTCGACTTCGTAGCATTTTGTCAAATAAACTATTCCAAAAACTTTTTTAAGCCTTTCGATTATTTTATCCTCGTCTTCATTGTTATAACCGCTTACGATGATCCTGCTTTGTATCGTATGTACTTTGATATTTTCAAATTTTCTGAGAGAAAGTCTTATATTCTTTGCAAGTAAATCTACAAAGTATTTTCTGTTAAGTCCTTTAAGACTTATTTCCCCATACTTTACCATTATCATTTTCTTCATAAATTTTATCCCTACTTATATTTATTTAAAAGATTTAATCTATTTATACATTCTTTTAATTTTTCTATGAAATAATCTATTTCTTCTTTTGTATTAAATTCACTGAAACTTATCCTTATAGTTCCCTTAATAAGTTCATCTTCCACTCCTATTGCCTGTAAGATAGTGTTTACACTGCTGTTCCTTGCGGAGCATGCACTGGATACCGAAACGTAAATGTTGTATTCCTCCAGCATATGAAGAAGTACTTCTCCTTTTATACCCTTAAAACTTACATTTAAAATATGATAAGATATATCTGCTTTTTCGTAAGGAGTGTTTATTTGAAAATCTTTAATATTATCATTTAGTTTTTTGACCGCATATTCAAATAATTCTTTATAAATATTTTTATTTTCTTTATAATTTTTATTCGTAATTTTGATTGCTTCGTTAAATCCCGCAATCAAAGGAGTATTTACCGTCCCGCTCCTGAAGCTTTCCTGCTGTCCTCCGCCGTGAATAAGAGGAGTAAGAGTAATGTTTTCTTTGAGTACAAGTGCACCGACACCCTTCGGACCATGGAATTTATGAGCACTCAAAGAAATCATATCAGCTTCTTTTAAATGTAAGTCCACTTTTCCCACAGCCTGTGTTGCGTCTATATGTACTAAAACATTTTCATTCTTTTCTTTTATTTTTTTTATTATACTTTCTATATCCTGAACCACACCGAACTCATTATTTACATAAATAATGCTCACAAGTTTGGTATGCTCGTCAATATTATTAATCAGTTCATCGATATTTACTACACCGAATTCATTGACTGTAATATATTTCGTAGTTACATTCAAGCTTTCAAAATATCTAAATGTGTTCGTTACACAGGGATGCTCAATATTGGTGGTTATTATATTGACATCTTCAAGATTTTTATATTTAGCCAAAGTTCCTTTTACTGCAAGATTGACCGATTCGCTTGCACCGGAGGTAAAGATTACTCTTCTTTTACCGTCGATACCAAGCAATTTTAAAAGATTATCTTTTGTTTCTTTAAGTATCTTCCCCGCTTCAAACCCTTTTTTATGTACAGCGGAAGGATTTGCGTATTCTTCCAAAAAGTATTTACTGACTTCTTTTGACACTTCTTCATAACAAATAGTAGTAGCGGCATTATCAAAATAGATTTCTTCCATTTAAATAAACTCCTTAACCACATATTTTGAAGTAAAAGCCCTTAAAGCCGCAGTATAATACATATAAAGTTCAAAAGTATCTCCGATTTTATAATCTTTACTGCTGTCTGTGATGTCTATTATAAGATGGTCACTGCTTCCTCCGAGGATTTTTGTATCCTTATCCAAAGGGAACATATCCATATCTATATCCTGCTTCCCTACGGATAATATCGCTCTCTTTCTCATACCTTCATCTATGAACTCAGGCTTTGAATTAAGAGCCGAAAAGCCTCTTTTACCGATTGGTATAGATGGTTTTTCTTTTATTTCTATTATTTCTGCTTTTATTATAAAAGCGTCTTTATTCATTCCTTCGATATGACTTCTGTAAGTACAGTCCCTGCCAAATAAAATGGTATCACCTATCCTGATATTGGTTACACCTTTAACGGGATTATCTTCTCTGAACAGTGTATAGCTTGTAGAGTTACCTCCAGAAACTATATCCAGCTTGGTATTTAACTTATCTTCCAGAAGCTCGTTTACTTTTACCAGATTTGTAAGGTTGTTTTCATCGGGAAGCACTCCCCCGTAACAGGTAAGATTTGTGGCTACTCCTCTGAGTTTAATATTAGTCAAGTTTTTTATTCTTTTAGCACTGTCGACTATATCTTTTTTATCAAAATATCCTTCTCTTAAATCTCCAACGTCGAACATAAGAAGAATATCATGAACTTTGTTTTGTATTTTAGCTTCTTCATTAAGAGCTTCGACTGTTTCATATTCACTGTTTAGAGATATATCGCTGTACCTTACGACTTCTTCGGCTTCTGAAATACTAGGAAGCCTCATAAGCCATTTTTCAGCGTCGATATCTTTTATATTTTTAAGATTATCTATCCTTGAATCACCGAACTTATTTATCCCTGCCTGCATTAAAGTATCAACGATAACGGGATTACAGCAGTGAAGCTTTGTAACAGAAGTTATATCTACGTTATATTTATCTAAAGTATTCTTTACGATCTTTGCATTATCGTATATTTTATTTAAGTTGATTTTTAATGTAGGTTTCATGATTTTTATCCTTATTAGTTTTTAAATGAATGCACGGGAGCAGGTATCCTTCCGCCCCTTTGTATGAAGTCACCGCTGCTGAAGCTGTTTACTTCCATTATAGGTGCAGAACCGAAAAGTCCGCCCCAATCTACTTTATCGCCGACTTTTTTACCGTAAACGGGTACGACCCTTACGGCTGTGGTTTTATTATTTATTACTCCTATTGCCGCTTCATCGGCAATCATAGCGGAAATTGTATCTTCCGGAGTATCCCAAGGGATAGCTATCATATCAAGACCTACCGAACATACGCTTGTCATAGCTTCCAGTTTATCGAATTTAAGACATCCGTCTTCCACTGCGGCTATCATCCTATTGTCTTCACTTACGGGAATGAAAGCTCCCGATAGACCTCCAACATGACTTGAAGCCATGATACCGCCTTTTTTCACTGCGTCGGTAAGCATTGCAAGAGCAGCCGTACTTCCATGAGCACCGCATCTTTCAAGCCCCATTACTTCAAGTATCTCAGCAACACTGTCTCCTATAGCAGGAGTAGGTGCTAAAGATAAATCAAGTATCCCGAAAGGAACATCCAGACGCTTGCTGACTTCATGACCTATCAAAGAACCGGCTCTGGTTATTTTAAAAGCAGTCCTCTTGATAGTTTCAGCTATTTCATCTACAGTAGCACCTTTCATGCCTTCAAGAGCAGTCTTAACAACGCCCGGTCCGCTTACACCAACGTTTATGACTTTTTCCGCTTCTCCCACACCATGGAAAGCGCCTGCCATAAACGGATTATCTTCAACGGCATTTGCAAACACTACAAATTTTGCACAACCGAAGGAATTGTCATCTCTGCTTAAATACGCAGCCTTTTTGATAAGCGGTCCCATTTTCTTGACCGCATTGAAATTAATACCGGATTTTGTGCTTCCGAGGTTTACACTTGAACACATATTCGTAGTTTCCGTAA
Organism: Anaerofustis stercorihominis; assembly: GCF_024623185.1. Taxonomy (GTDB): domain Bacteria; phylum Bacillota; class Clostridia; order Eubacteriales; family Anaerofustaceae; genus Anaerofustis. The sequence goes on along the minus strand of NZ_JANJZK010000005.1, from coordinate 44,232 downwards.
GAGCATAAGGGATAGACTCCAAAAAGCTTTCGTCGCTTTTTGTACATCCTTTTTGAACAAGAGCGGAATATCCTCCGATGATATCAACGCCAACTTCTTTTGCCGCATTATCAAGTGCCTTTGCATATTCTATCCATTCATCTACATTATTTGCACAGGCAAGAGCTATCGGAGTTACGGAAATCCTTTTATTTACGATAGGTATCCCATATTCGTCCGCAACGGTATCGGCTGTTTTAACCAAATCTTTGGCTAATGTGGTAATCTTATCATATATTTTCTTAGTAGCTTTTTTATAATCGGAATCGAAGCAGTCAAGCAAAGAAATACCGAGAGTAGTAGTTCTTATATCCAAATTTTCGACTTCCAGCATTTTAATAGTATCAAGTACGTCTTTGTATATCATAACTCACTCCTTAAATCTTATGCATGGTATCAAATAATTCTTCTTTTTGAAGTCTTATCGATAACCCAACTTCTTCTGCAGTCTTATCTAGTTCTTCCTTTAAAGATTTAAATGCAGTTTTTTCTTCATCTATAGTAACGAGCATCAGCATTGTAAAATAATCCTGCATAACGGTTTGAGAGATATCTTCAATGTTTACTTTAAGTTCGCTTAGCACTTTTGAAACATTATAAATGATACCTGTTTTATCTTTTCCTATTACAGTAATAATTGCTTTCATATTCTCCTCCGAGTTATGTATTTTTTTGTTTTAAACTAAATTATATATTACCATATTTAGCTTTATATTAAAAGCATTGTTTGATATAATTTAGTTATAAGGAGGCAAAAAAATGAAAGTAAAATATCTATATAACAGCGGATTTATAATTGAAACCCATAAGTATATTTTAGTAATAGACAGCATGCATAAAACAGAAGTAGAAAATAAAAACAACAAGAAAGAATTATATTTTGCGACCCATTCTCATATGGACCATTACAATAAATTTATTTTGGAAAAGGAAACAGTGATACTTAGCGATGATATAAAAGTAAAAGAACACGACCGTAAAAATAAAATTTATTTTGTAAAGCCATATGAAAAATTGAGAGTAGGTGACATAAAAATCGAAACCTTTGGTTCGACCGACCTCGGAGTAAGCTATTTGATAGAAGCTGACGGGAAGCTTATTTTCCACAGTGGTGATTTGAATTGGTGGCACTGGGAAAACGACGATAAAGAAACCCAGGAAAAAGAAGCGGTTGATTACGAAAAAGAAATACTCAAATTAAAAAATGTCCTTGACGGTAAGAAGCTTGACCTTGCTTTCGTCCCGGTAGACAGAAGGCTGGGCGAAAATTCAATTCTTGCCATAAACTTCTTCCTTGAAAATATCGCCTCTAAAGAAGTATTTCCAATGCACTTTGGCGGAAACTACAGATATATAAAGGATTTAGAGCAGGTAATAGAAAAATTCAAAAATGTTCATATCCATATAATAGAAGAAGAAAATCAAATATTTAGTATTTAAAAAGCACAACTAATTGTGCTTTTTGTTTTATAGTATTTTCTTAAATAAAATTCCCTCGTCCCCATGTCCCTCATAAACAAACCCGTTACCCGTTAATACCTTTTTAGATATTACGTTTTCTTCGTTGGTTTGAGCACAAACACATTTAACACCATTTTGTTTTAATGCCCACTCGGTAATACCTTTTACCACTTCGGTGGCATATCCATGATGTTGATAGTCTTCATTAATCCCATATCCGATTTCTACACTACCTTCATTATCAGGTTTACACTTAAAACAAAGACCTCCTATGGTCACACTCGATTTTAATTTGATTTCCCAGTTAGTACCCCACTCTTCAAAACCATTAAGTTTTTCCATATTGGTTATCATTTCTTTATATGCCTAATTTCATTACATTATTTTTTCATTTTTATACATGATTTTAAGTTCATCGATTTCAAGAGGGACTATATCAAGTCTCTCGTTTTTTACTATTATGTTTTTCATACTTATATTTTTCTTTAACCTACTTAATATAAAAAAGCGAGGATATACCCCGCTTAAATTTATTTACCAAGTATTTTATATGCGTCTTCCATGATTTTTACCGCAGAAGTAAGACCTATTCCAAATCTTGAACAGCCTGCGTCTATCATGTCGTAAACGCTATCCAAGCTTCTTACTCCGCCCGCAGCCTTTATCTTTGCGTCGTTACCCACTACGGATTTTATAAGTTTGATAGTTTCCACCGTTGTAGGTTTATCTGCCCAGCCGGTACCGGTTTTAACGTATGTAACCCCGCTTTTAACGGCAATTTCGCTGGCTCTTTTTATTTCGTCGTCCGTTAAATATGCAATTTCCAGTATTGATTTTACAGGCTTACCGTCAGCTGCGTCAACCACCGCTTTTATATCGTCGGAAACGACATCGTACATTCCCGATTTTAAAGCTCCCACATTTATTACCATATCAAATTCGTCAGCACCTAGCTTATGTCCGTCTTCGACACCTATTATCTTCATCTTTGTAGGTTCTGCACCGGAAGGGAAACCAACTGCAATACCCAGCTTTGTATTAGGCACTTCTTTTAATTTCTCTGCAAGATACTCTTCAAATACGGGCATAACGAATGCTGCTATGAAATCATATTTTTTAGCCATTTCAACCAAATTATCGATTTCGTTTATCGTTACATCGGTCCTGACCGCACTTATATCAATCATCCTGCTTAGATTTTCAAGGTCTTTATATTCTCTCATTTGATTTACCCCTTTATTTTTCTCTTCCTACCATTTCTATTTCAAGTTCATATTTACTTCCGACTATCTTAGAGTGGTCTATACATATAGGGTTATCGCCCATATAGCAAGTCCTCTTAAGTTCAATGAGTGCATTGCCCACGGGAACATTGAGCATTTGACTTTCCTCGAAAGTAGCGTTTTTTGCCGATATAAGTTCGGTCGCAGAATCGAAATTTATTCCATATTCCCTTTCCAAAAAAGCGTAAAGAGAATATATTTCATCCTGTCTCTTCATGATATCGGGAACATCTTCTTTTCTTAGGTAATTCTTTACTATAGCTATAGGCACTCCGTTCGCAAGCTGTATCCTCTGGATCCTTATAATAGTCGTACCGTTTTCTATCCCAAGCCTGTCACTTATAAAGTCATCTGCCGCAACAGTATCTATAAAAATATTTTTAGGCTTAACATCATAACCTTTGTGTCTCAATGTTTCCGATACGGATGTAACGTGATTTAAACTCTGCATTGTTTTATTGTCCGTTACAACGGTACCTTTACCCTGCTGAGCCTTTAAAAACCCTTCGCGTGAAAGTAGGTCAACTGCCTTTCTTACCGTAGTCCTGCTGACGTTGAACATCTTTTCTATCTCGGGTTCCGGGGGTATCAAATCTCCCGGTTTATAATATCCGTTTTCAATTTTTTCTTTGAAATATGTATATAATTTACTGTATTGGTATACTTTGTCCATTTCTTTACCCCCTACTGTTAACTCTATTCTAATATAAAAACGTATTTAAATCAATAAAAAAGAGTGATAAACATCATTATCACTCTAAATTATTTGATTTAATATTCATACTTAAGCGTATTGTCCGATATCCAGTCTCATTTTATCGGCAACCATAGCAATAAATTCCGAATTTGTAGGTTTTCCTTTGTTTTGGTCGATAGTATATCCGAATATCTTATCTATTGTTTCTACTTTACCTCTGTTCCATGCAACTTCGATTGCATGTCTGATTGCTCTTTCAACTCTGCTTGGAGTTGTATTATACTTTTCTGCAATCATTGGATAAAGAGTTTTTGTGATACCTCCGAGCAATTCAACATCGTCGATAACAAGTTTGATAGCTTCTCTTAAATATATATAACCTTTGATATGTGCAGGTACTCCGACTTCATGTAAGATAGAAGTCACGGCTACCTGATAATTTTTATCTTTTTTCTGCTGTCCTTTTTTAGGTGTATCTAAAACATCAGGAGAAAAATATGCATCGATTTCTCTGGATAGTTCCCCTAAGTCAAACGGTTTTAAGAAATAATAATCCGCTCCTAAATTTACTGTTTGTCTGGTAAAAGATTCTCCTCCCACTGCAGACATCATAACAACATGAGGTGAATAATCCTTCATATTTTTCTTGTTTAATTTTTCTAAAACTCCAATACCGTCAAGCATAGGCATGATAGTATCTACCAGTAAGATGTCGGGTCTTTCTTTTTCAACCACATCTATAAGATCCTTTCCGTTACCTACTACGCCCACAACGTTGTAATTTTCTTTTTCTTCAAAATGGTTTTTAACAGCCAAGGCAAATTTTTCATTATCATCTGCTATTGCAACTTTGTATACCATATTTCTCCTCCTGAATAAATATTATTTTGTTTAATTTTAATTTCTTTTAAAGATTACTACAATTTATATGCAAAGTTTGTCTAATTTTGTTTAGCTAATAAATCTTCTAAAAGCCATTCTATATATATTCCATAACCTTTTGTGGGATCGGAAATGAAAACATGTGTAACCGCGCCGACAAGCTTACCGTCCTGGATTATAGGGCTTCCGCTCATTCCTTGAACGATACCTCCGGTCTTACTTAAAAGTTCCTTATCGGTTACTTCTATAAGCATGCTTTTGGTATTTTTTTTGGTTTGTTTGTAAGTTTTTTTAATTTTTATATCAAATAATCTAGGTCCGCTGCTATCAATGGTAGTCAATATCTGAGCTTTTCCTTCTTTTATTTTATCCTGCAGGGCTATGTCCAAAGCGTTACTTGTAGTAACTTTTTTTGTAACATCTCCGTAAAGTCCGTAATCATTGTTTAAATGAATAGACCCGATAATATCTTTTTTATCTGCTTTAAGTACACCTCTGAGTTCGCCGGGAGCATTTCTTTTCCCTTTGACGATACTGATAAGCTCACTTTCAATCACGTTTCCGTTTTTGACCGGCATGATTATCCCGGTATCAACATCATTGATACTGTGTCCCAAAGCAACAAATCTTGATTTATCTTCATTATAGCAAGTAAGAGTCCCAATCCCCGCAACGCTGTCACGTACCCACAGACCGATTTTATATTTATTGTCTTTCTTAGCCTTTACAGGTGTGATTTTAATGGTCTCTTCGGTATTCTCTCTCTTTATGACCATAGATAAATCTTTATGATTTAGTTTATTCAGCTCGCTTATAACCTCTTTTGCGTTATAAACTTTTTTATCGTTTATTTTTACAATGATATCTCCCATTTTTATTCCCGCATCTTTTGCGGGACAAACTTCATTGTCGTTTACATCTATAATAGACTGGAACTGAACGGCTATAGCGCCTTTTGTGTTCATGCTGACACCGACCAAATTCCCCGACGGATGAAGTTTTACATTGGGGTATACGTTTATGTTATAATTATTTATTGGAACTATTCCAAACAGCTTCGCCTTTAATTTATATTTACCTGTGGAGGAAGAATAAACATCTATTTTGTCATTATCTACATTATAGTTTTTTTCACTCTTACCGTTTACCTTTAAATCTTCGTTTTCATTTTGAATACTGCAGTTTTTAGGTAAATTTAAAGAAACGCTCGTTGTTTGGCTGGATAAAACAGTTATTTCCTTTGTCGAAAAATTAAGATAAAGAATATAAGCTGATATTATTAATATTAATGATAAAAATCCAAAAAGAATTCTTTTCTTTTTTACTGCATTCACTTTTTATACCTCGTTTGTTTTTTCTCTATTTTCCCCAATGAAAGGAAAAATATAAACAAACTTTAAAAGTGATTACTGTTTTTTTGATTTTTTTGCGTTATCAAGCATGTCCTTTGCATACATGAACGCATTATCACTGATACTTTCTCCGCTTATTATCCTAACCAACTCATTTACTTTCTCTTCTTCATTCAATCTCTCAAATGAAGTATATGTTTTTTCCCCTTTTATTTCTTTTTTTATGAAATAATTGGTATCTCCCATTGCAGCTATCTGCGGAAGATGTGTTATTGCCATGATTTGATGATTTTTGGAAAGCTCCCACATCTGCTTCGCTACTACAAGTGCGGTCTGTCCGCTTATCCCTGTGTCTATTTCATCAAATATCAATGAGTCGATATTATCACTTTCTGATAATATCCTCTTGAAAGAAAGCATTATTCTCGATATTTCACCTCCCGATGCAATTTTACTGATAGGTTTCAAGCTCTCCCCTTTGTTTGTTGATATTAAAAATGTAATATCGTCAATGCCTTTTTTATTAAAACTCTCATTTTCCGTCAAATCTTTAAACTGAGCTGTAAAGACAGTCCCTTTCATCGACAGAAGTTCGAGGTTTTTACTGATTTTTTCACAAAAATCTTTTGCGATTTTTTTTCTCTTATCCCTTAAAATATAAGAATTATCGAGATAAGTCTCCCTTTTTTCTTTTAAATCTTTTTCTAATAATGTAATCTTTTCGTCATAATTATTTATAAGCTCCAATTCTTCGCTTATATTTTCCTTATACTCCAAGATTTCTTCAATGGTAGAACCATATTTTTTCTTTAAATTATTGATTTTATTGAGTTTACTTTCTATGTCATTGAGTTCTGACGGATTAAAGGTTATAGAATCCCTGTAGTCCCTCAAGAAGAATATGACTTCATCTATCAAAGTTTTCCCTTCTGAGAGCATTTCTATGCTTTCTTTCACGCTGTCATCAAACCTTTCGACTTCCGAAAACATCTTCTCCGCTTCGGCAAGATTGATTGAAACATTATTTTCTCCTTTATAAAGAAGAGAATAAGCACCATCGATATAATTGTAGATATTTTGAGAATTTAGAAGAAGCTTTTCTCTTTTTGACAAAGCTTCGTCTTCTCCGATTTCCAACTCTACTTCGTCTATTTCTTTAAACTGTCTTGTAAGCAAACCCAAATTATCTTCATTTTCTTTTGCTTTGCTTTTTATATTTTTAAACTCTTTTTCTGCCTTTTTATATTCAAAATAAGACCTTTCGACATTTTCAAGATCATCGTTTATTAAATTATTTCCGTAAGCATCAAGAAAAGATAAATGAGTATGCTGATTTAGTAGTTTTTGATGTTCATGCTGACCGTGGATATCGATTAGATGTGTACCTATTTCTTTGAGGGTAGAAACATTTACAAGGGAGTTATTGACTCTGCATATATTCCTTCCCTTTGATGATATCTCTCTGTTTAAAATAAGTGTACCGTCGCTGTAGTCGATAGAAAGGTCGTCCAAAATATTTTTAAGCTCCAAACTGTTATCATCAACGGTAAAAAGTGCTTGGATATTAGCTTTATCCTGTCCCGTCCTGATATTTTCAAGTCTTGCATGTTCTCCGAGAACAAGGGAAAGGGCTCCTATGATAATTGATTTACCGGCACCGGTTTCCCCGGTTATGATATTGAGTCCTTCGTCAAAATCAATACTTAATTTATCTATGATCGCATAGTTATTTATATTAAGTGATAAAAGCATATTTCTATCCTTTCTTTAATAATGATTCAAACTTTTTAACAAGTGCCTTTGCGTTATCTTCCGTTCTGACTAAAATAAATAGTGTATCATCCCCTGCAACGGTCCCTATTACCTCATTCAATTTAAGTGCGTCTATAGCAACTCCCGCAGCCTGAGCCATTCCTGTTATGGTATGCAAACATACGAAATTAGCCGCGTAATCTATAGTCAAGACCGCTTCACGGAATACATTTACTATCCTGTCATCAAGTTCGGAACTCTGATTTGAATAAGCGGCGTATTTGTATTTTCCGCTTTTAGTCATTACTTTGACAAGTTTCATCTGTCTGATGTCCCTTGAAACTGTTGCTTGAGTCACGTTTATGCCGGCTTCTCTCAAGTGCTCCGTCAAATCTTCCTGAGTTTCAACTTCGTATTTATTTAAAATTTCTAAAATCTTAGAATGTCTGTCAATCTTCATTATCCAAATCTCCTTCCGCTATAGGATTTTTAATTTTATTTACAAGTAAAGAATAAAAGTTATAATCGTCAAATCTTATGAAATGTGCTTTCATATCGCTCTTCTTAACGATTATTTCATTATCCGATATTTCAGGTTCGAAGCTATCTATGAACACACTGGTTATCTTCGGATTAAATTTTATTTTAACAACATCTTTGGAATTCACTATAATACTTGTGTTGTTCAACGTATGAGGACAAATAGGATTTATAATAAATAAATCACAGTTTGGATTTACGACAGGTCCTCCGCTTGAAAGGTTATAGGCTGTAGAGCCCGTAGGTCCTGCAATTATAACTCCGTCCGCAAGATAATCCGCAAATACTTCGTCATTTATAAATACTTTATATTCCGCAACCCCGTAATGATTTTTTCTGAACAGTACGGTATCATTTAGAGCAAAACCGAGTTTCATACCATTTTTATCGTATACATCTAGAAGCATCCTGTCATCAAGGGTATAATTTCCGTCTATAGCCTTATCTATATATTCTTTCCATTGATTTTTTTCTACATTGGCAAGAAATCCAACGGTACCGAAGTTTATACCAAGTATAGGTTTTTCATATTTCCCCACCTGAGAAAGAGCCTTTAAAATAGTTCCGTCTCCTCCGATAATAATTAAAAATTCCACATCTTTGATATTTTCTTGATTCAATATGGAGAAATTATCTTTATCAGGGTCATTCAAAGGTTCTTCCAAGTATATATGTATACCTTTTTCATATAGGTAATGTACTATTTGCTTTGTGAAGGTCAAATATCTGTCTTTTTTATTATTAGTTATTATTCCAACATATCTTTCTTTCATTATCACTTAAGCTCCTTATGTGCATCTTCAACACATTTTTCTACAGTCGTTTCTATATCAATTATATTATCTTCATTCTTGGTTACATATGCAATAAATTCTCTGTTCCCTTTGGGACCTTTTATCGGAGAATAATCCAATTTTTCTACATATAAACCTTTATCTTTAAGTCCGTATATCACATCTTTAACTACTTTTTTATGGATATTTTTATCTTTTATAATACCGTTTCCTACCAAATCTTTTCCCGCTTCAAACTGCGGTTTTATCAGACAGATATAAAATCCATCATCTTTTAGGAAATTTAATAAGTTGTCCGCAAGTTTTAAAATAGAGATAAATGATACGTCCATTACGGCTGCATCTACCAATTCTCCTACTTTTTCAAATTCCATATTTCTGAAATTCGTCTTCTCCAAGCAGACTACTCTCTCATCCTGTCTCAGTTTATAGGCAAACTGTCCATAACCGACATCAATGCTATAAACTTTCTTTGCTCCGTTTTGAAGCAGACAGTCGGTAAATCCTCCGCTGGAAGCTCCCACATCCATACAAATTTTATCAGTTACGTCGGCACCAAATACTTTAAGTGCCTTATCAAGCTTAAAACCTCCTCTGCTTACAAAGGGGTTATCGTTTCCTTTTATTATTATATTGGAATATATGTCAACTTTAGTCCCCGCTTTATCTACTCTTTGGTCATTTACGAAAACCACACCTGCCATTATTAGCCTCTTAGCTTTCTCTCTGCTTTCAGCCATACCGCTTTCAAACAAGAGAACGTCTAATCTTTCTTTGCTTTTCATTTTTCGCTTCTCCTTTTGAATGAAAACAGTTCTACAAAGACAGCAGCCTTTCTTACTATTTCCGTGGAATTCGCCATTGCGATATGTTTACCGAGAGCTTTTCCCCCTACGGTAAGCGCCGCAACGACACCGTTTAAGATTATGCTTATGACAAAAGTCTCCGATAAATTATAAATTGCAGCTATTTTTACTATTATAATGGCAACCGTAGCACCACTGATGATACCGCAGATATCACCGATAACATCGTTACAGATATTTGAAACCTGAGAGGCCTTGGAAACCAAATCCACTGCTTTTCTTGCTCCCTTTACTTTATTTGCCGCCATTGCATTGAAAGGTGCCACCCCCTCTGTTGTAACGGCTGTACCGACCATATCGCATATGATACCTATAGCAATAATGGCTACTAGAACGAATAAAGCACCCACCAAACCTGCATTCCCCACAAGTGTTTCGCTTATAACATTAAAGGCCATTGATAAGCCGAAGGTCAAAAAGGTTATCTTTATTGCCCAGCTCCTGCCTTCATTTTTTTTATCTTTTGACATCTTTCCTCCAATTTCACTATATTATAGCATATTTTTACATTTTTTTAATACTTATATTCAAATGGACAATTCTATATCAAAAACAGGTCAATTTGATGTAAATAATCACAAGATGTAGTATTTATTATTTTTATAATATCATCATATAGTATATCATAAATACATCATCAAGTCCATTTTTATAGGGTTAAATCCCCTTTAAAACGGCTTTTCTGACCATAAATCGACATATTATTTTTCATTCATTTATCTGTAAAATCCCTCTGTATTATTCTTGTCATTATCCGCCATTCTTTCCAGATTTTTTGAAATATCTTTTATATCGCCGAAAAATCCGTCAATTTTTACTCTTAAATAACTTAAAAAAGAAATAATGGAAATAAAAACGACAAATAATAAAACGGGATTTATTATATTAATTATTTTTGATAAACTTTCTAAAAAACCGCTCATATTTATACTCTCCATGTTATAAAAATTCATTTATATCATATACTAAAACTAAAAAAAAAGAAAGGTTTTAATTATGTTAATTTGTTTTATCAGAGCAAGTGTGATTTACTTCTCGGTCCTTTTCGCCATTAGATTTCTGGGGAAAAGACAAATAAGTGAATTTCAGCCCTTTGAACTAGTAATAACGATAATGATAGCGGATATAGTAACTCAGCCCATAGGAGATGTAAATGTACCGCTTTTAAACGGTATAATCCCCCTCGTGGTACTCGTGTTCCTTCAGACTTTGATTTCTTTTATAACTTATAAAAACGAAAAGCTTAGAGCATTCATCTGCGGTAAGCCTGAGTATTTGATTTACGACGGAGATATAATGCAAAAGCAAATGTCAAAAATGCTTATCGGTATTGACGACTTATGCGAACAGCTTAGAAATAATGATATCGTAGATTTAAATGAGGTTTCATATTTGATATTGGAATCAAACGGACAGTCGAGTTTTATAAAGAAAATGGACAACGGTATCCCGGTAAGTCTAATAAAATACGGAAAGAGGATGTACGAAAGTTTTAAACTTGTAGGTTATACAGATGAAAGACTTACGGAAGAACTTAAAAAACGAGATATAAAAGAGGACAAAGATGTTTTTTGGGCTTATGTTTATGATAACGTACTTTATATTATAAGAAAGGATAAATTAAAATAATGAGATCATTCAGTTTTGCGGCATTACTGCTTGCGGTCTTACTCGGACTAAATATTTTTTGTTATAATTTTATCAGGACAAGCGTCAGCGATATAGATTCAAGTATCGATAAAATCATATCACACGCGGATAAAAAAGACTTTAAAAAAGCAGAAAAAGAATTTCAACAGTTAAAGAGCAAATCGGAAAAAAGTAAAAAAATTTGGTATATAATAATCAATCACCAGGAAATAGACAACGTAGATATTTCTATGAGACAAAGCGAAGCATATTTAAAAAAAGAAGCTGAAAGTGACCTTATAGCTTCTTTGAATACTCTTAAATACAATGTAAATAATGTTTACGAAAGAGAAAAAGTCAACATAGTCAACATTTTTTAGAATGAACTAAATTACTTTTTTCCTTTAAAATACGACCTTCCTTAAGTAACTCTTCCATGTATTGGATATCGTCATTTTCGAGAGCAGCTTTATACTTTTCAAGTTCCTTTATTATATTCTCCACTTCAAATAACAAAGGTTCTTTATTCATTATAAAGAGTTCGCTCCACATGTATTCATTAAGCTTTGCTACCCTGGTCAGATCAAGAAAACTACCCGCGGAAAAGCCTTTTTCTTCAAGTAAAGAAGGGCTTTTTACATAAGCGTTGCTTACAACATGAGCAAGCTGAGAAGTAAAAGCGATTATCTTATCGTGCTCTTTTGGAGTTGTGATGACACTTTCTTTAAATAACATCTCCTCCGCTAAATCTCTCAGCATTTCTACTTTTTCCATATTGGTATTTTCCGTCTTTGTAATTATAAAACTTGCACCTTTGAATAAATCATTGACTGCCGCATCATATCCCCAAAGCTCTCTTCCCGCCATCGGATGAGTCCCGATATAATCGACTTCGGCTTTTAGTGCTACAGGTTCTATTTCGTCTATGATACTGCCCTTTATCCCACACAAATCAACTAAGGTGGAACCCTTTTTCATCGTTTTAAGAACGTCTTTGCAGACTTCGATTGTATTTACCGGATAAAGAGCAACGATTACCATATCGTAGTCTCTCATGTTATTCATAAGGACGATATCATCGATAGTCCCGTCCCTTTTTGCCTTTGTCAGCGTTTCGTTATTTATATCAAACCCAAATACTTTATTATTCGTATGCTGTTTTATCCCTTTTGCAAAAGACGCACCTATAAGTCCAAGTCCTATTACCGCTATATTCATATAAAACTCCTTAATTAAAATATACTCAGAAAACTTTTAAAAATATCGGCTCCCGCAACAAAAGTCCCTATCATACTCCCTAAATTTGCGAAAGTTACGACTAATAATATCTTAGTTATCCTATTTTTCCATAAGCCTCTGAAACTCTCCAAATCACTGCTCAAACTTTCGAAGTCGGATACCTTAGGTTTTCTTATATGAGCTTCCACAAGCCCCGCAAACCAGCCTGCCGCAAGAAGAGGATTAAGAGAAGTAAAAGGCGCTGCAATAAACGCCGTTATAATAGAAGGGATACTTCCAAGAGCAAGAACTACACCAAGAGCACTTAAAGTACCGTTGAATAATACCCAGCTTACTATTTGCGACATTCCCGTTGAAATACTTTTAAAGAAACTTACGAATATCATAGCAAGTATTAATATAGGTATGCCAAAACCGATTATTTTTCCTGCTTTGCCGCCTTTTGGTATGGTATCTATTTCACTTAAATCAATATCTTTTTCGATATTTTTTATTATCCCGTTCATATGTGCGGCTCCGACAACAGCGACCACTCTTTCTCCCTCGGCATTTTTTATCTTTTGTGACAGATACTGATCTCTCTCATCTACGAGGTAAGTCTTTAAATCGGGGAAATCTTCGCTGATTTCAAGCAAAGCATTTTCTATAAAATCCCCTTCTTTTATATTTTCAAGGTCTTCTTCGGTAAGTTCTTCATCTTCAAAGAAACTTAAAATAAGTCCTGACAGAAGTTTCATCTTTTCCCACAAAGACATCTTCCTGAATATCCTTAAAAAAGTAGTCTTTATATCCCTGTCGGCAAGAGTAAGTTTACATCCTATCTCCTTGGATACGTTTATCGCATTTATCATTTCCTGTCCGGAATTTATATCAAAGCTTTCCGCTATCCTCTTTTGATAAGAACTCAAAATAAGATTTACCAAAAGTAAAGTAGTCTTCTTCTCCTTTATTACATTTACTATATCCGTATCCTGCCATGATTTATTATTTTCCAGAGAAGAATATCTTCCTTCGTCCAGTTCTATACACACATTGTCGGGTTTTATTTCCCTAATTAAATTTTCTACTTGAATGGCACTTTCCTTTGATACATGAGCAGTACCAATCAAAGTTATGTCTTTGCCATTTATAGTAATATTCCTTACCGTCTCAGACATAATTCCTCCAAATCTAGCTTAGATTAACATAAAACCCTTTAAAATCAATTAAAGGGTCTTGAACTATCATATATTTTACCATTTTTATAATGATTTATAAAGGGTTTAACCATTTATTTACATTTATTTTAACTGCATCCCGTAGTCGAACCGCATTCTCTGCACACTTTACATGTACCGTTGGTAAATAATTGTGTTGAAGAACAAACAGGGCATACCTCTCCGTATACTCTCTCTGTATCGGGATCATCCTTTATTTCATCATAAGTAACACTTTTTTCATCTGCTTTTTCTTCATTTTTCTTAACTGAGCCGCTGTACAGTTTTTCTTCCATATCCGTTGGTTTGATTTGCACTCTAGAATAATCTCCAAGTTCGATATCGATTATTTTACTTAGTAAATCCGCGATACTCGAAGCGTTCTTTATATAAGGATGTCTTGATACAAATCCGCTTGGTTCAAACTGCTGACCTCTGAGTAGTCTTGAAATTTCCTTTGCAGGGATATTATACTGAAGCATATTTGATATGGATTTTGAAAGCGAAGCGAGAAGACCTTTTACTACGGTCCCTTCTTTATCCGTTGAAACGAATAGCTCGGACATTTTTCCGTTTTTATAAAATCCTATTGTCACATATAATTCGATATCCCCTATTTTAGCCGCATGAGTCCTGCTCGTCCTCATTCCGTCGGGTTTTACTCTGTGAAGACTGCCTTTCTTACAGTTTCTCGCATAATCAAGAAGTGCGTCATAAGTAAGGTTTTCCAATGAGTCGCTGTCTTCACTCAAGGCTGTATTAAGAGGCTGGCAGGCTTTTGACCCGTCTCTGTATACGGAAATCGCTTTTACCCCCGTTATATAAGAAAGCTTATATATATCGCTTATTTCTTTAACAGTAGCGTTAACAGGCATATTAACGGTCTTTGAAACGGAACCGCTTATCATAGGCGTTACCGCCGCAACCATTAGAACATGTCCGCTAGGAGAAATATCGTTGGCAGTTTCGAATATTTTTTTATCTTCTTCTCTCAAATAAGGAGCATTATCTAAATTAAAATGAACGAACATTCCGTTTTCATCTTTTTCAAGCAAATAATCTTTTATTTTTTCTACTTGTTCCGAAGAATATCCCAAATTGATAAGAGCGTCTTCCAAAACAGGATTTACCAGCTCCATCATACCTCCGCCCGCAAGTGATTTGTAAACAACATTTGAATAGAATGGTTCAAGTGAGGTAGCTCCGCAGTCCATAGCAAAGGAAATAGTTCCCGTAGGAGCGATAACGCTTACCTGAGCATTTCTTACACCGTAACGATTTGCACCTTCTATAGCTTTTATCCAAAGTATTTTTCCCGCATTCAAGACTTCTTCTAGCCCCATTTCCGTCATCAAATCTTCATCGAGACGAACGGGAGAATAGTCAAGCCCTTCAAAATTATCATCTAAGGCAAGAGAACATCTTGCGGAATTTCTAAGTACTTTTAATAAGTGTTCCTTATTTATATCAAACTTCTCGAAAGGACCGACTTCTTTAGCCATCAAAGAAGAGACTAGATAAGACTGAGCCGTCATTATAGAACATAGTGAAGCCGATAGGTTTCGTCCTTCATCACTGTCGTAAGGATATCCTAATACCATTAGAAGCGATGCCATATTGGCAAGCCCCAAACCTGTGGTTCTGAACAAATGACTCTTTCTTGCTACTTCTTTTGTAGGGAACTGTCCCCAATGTATTGAAGCTTCAAGAACCAGCTGGATCAATGAAATCAAGTGGATATAGTCATTTAATTTAAATTTCCCTTCTTCCTTTGAGAAAAATCTGTAAATATTTATAGAAGCAAGATTACACGCGGTGTTATCCAAGAAAGCATATTCACTGCATGGATTGGTCGCATTTATCCTATTGTGTTTTGCACCGACTTTACCGTCTTCGCCTGCAGGACAAGTATGCCAGTCATTGAACGTATCGTCAAACTGAACCGCAGGGTCTGCACAGTTCCAAGTAGACTGACAAATTAAATCCCATAATTCTTTGACTTTTACTTTTCTGTTTACCCTATCGTCGACTCTGCCTTTAAGTTCAAAGTCCACATCGGGGTTCTCATCCAAATGGAGGACCTTATCCATAAATTCTTTATTCAGTCTTACAGAGTTATTACCGTTCTGCCCGCTGACCGTAGCATAAGCATCTCCGTCCATAGACATATCATAGCCCATTTTTCCAAGAGCTCTTACTTTGTCTTCTTCTCTCGCTTTCCAAGTGATGAAGTCTTCTATTTCGGGATGATCAATATCGGTAATGACCATTTTTGCGGCTCTTCTTGTCGTTCCGCCGCTTTTGATAGCTCCCGCATTCCTATCGAAACCTTTAAGGAAACTCATAAGACCGGAAGATTTTCCTCCGCTTGAAAGCCCCTCATTTATGGCTCTTAAATTCGAGAAGTTGGTCCCAACCCCTGAACCTCCTTTAAACAGTTTCGTTTCTGTTATGTACTGTTCTGATATAGAGTTGTCTCCTAGAAGAGTATCTTTTATGGAGAGGATAAAGCATGCCGAAGCCTGAGTCCTTGTATATCTGTCTTTACTTTCTTTGACTGTCCCGCTTTTTATATCGTAGTAATATAAATGGTCGCTTTCTCCTGCTATACCGTAATTCCTTTTTATCCCCGTATTAAACCACTGAGGAGAGTTCGGAGCCCACATCTGATTTATAAGGGCATAAACAAGTTCATCATAGAATATGGAATACTGTTCTTTGGTTCTTATAAGACCTTCATCGACAAGTGCATCAGCCCAAAATCCGACCATTCTGTCAGCAACTTGCTTCATGCTCGTTTCGTGTCCGTTCTTTGAACCTACTCCCGCACGTCTGAAATATTTGGAAGCGATTATATTACACGCATTCTTAGAATAGAATTCAGGGAATTCCAAATCTTTCATTTCAAATATATTTTTATTTGTTTTATAATCAAATATTTCTACGTCGACTTTTTTATATTCAAATAAGTCAAAAACCGTCTTATTTGGATCTCTTTCCAATTCTTTAGTAAATCGTCTGGTAAAAATATTACTTATACTCAAATTATCCATTTACCGTTTCCACCTTTATTTATACTTATTATACCTAAAATACCATATATTGTATATTATCTGAAATCAGGTACAATTATTAGTATATCACTAATATTACTTTTTTCAATATATTTTTTATACCACAAAATTATACTATTTAAGTCAAGTTAAGATACAAACGAAACATATTTATTTATATTTGTATTAAATATCAAAAAAGCATGTATTAATTATGACACATGCTTTTTATTTTATTATATTTTGTCGAAAATTTATCTTATTTTTCTCATTATTTCTTCTACACAATTTTTAAAATATCCGTTGTTGTCCACTTCGATATCGGCATACTTCTTATATAATCCTATCCTGTCGTTGTATAAATTATATATATGGTTTTCATTATCTTTAAGTAAAGGTCTGTTAGCTCCCAGATTTTTAGACTTAAGTAAATTTTTAACGCTTCTGTTTATAAAGATGACCGTAGAAGTTTTCTTTAAATAATCCATATTTTCTCTTCTTAGGATTATTCCCCCTCCGCCGGAAATAAGCATATTCTCCCTATACGATAGTTCCTTAGCACACTCGGTTTCGATATCCCTAAAATAGTCTTCACCTTTTTCAAAAAGTTCGCTTATGGCTTTTCCCGTCTTTTTTTCTATATAATCATCCATATCTATATATTTTAAATCCATGCTTTTTGATAAGGCTTTCCCTACACTGCTTTTACCGCAGCCTGGCATACCGATTAAGAGAATATTCGTCTTCATACTATATTTCCTTTTTTACTTTATTTACTATTATATTTATTTCTTCTTCTGTAAACTTAAAATCATTCCATATTTCTTCAGACTTAAGCCCCTGCATTATAAGCATCGTAAGTCCCGAAAAGGATTTTTTACCTAAGCTGTCTGCTATTTTCATAAGTTTGGTTTCAAGAGGATTGTATACGACATCCACTACATTATTAAAGTTACTTATAATATCTTTGCCTACCGGAGAAAAATCCGTTTTTGGATACATTCCCACCGGAGTAGTATTTATAAGAACTTCTCCTCTTATATCCTTTAAATCGTTATAATCAATTAAGGCTATCCCGTCTTTGGTCTTTTTGTCGGCTTTGTTTCTGCTTACCAGATATATACTTTTTGCTTTCAAATCTTTTACACACTCTACGACAGCTTTGCTTGCACCGCCGCTGCCCAGTATTACAACCGTTTTGTTATCTATATTTATATTATTACTGTTTAAAGTGTATAAAAATCCGTAGTAATCGGTATTATATCCGTAAAGTTTACCGCCGACATTTTTAATAGTGTTGACAGCACCGATTTTTTCAGCCTCTTCACTTATATGGTCTAGGCTTTCCATTACCATTTCCTTATATGGGATAGTCACATTTATCCCGTCAAGTTCATTTTCTATCATAAATGACTTTATATCCTTAGCAGTATTTAAATCTATCTCATATAAATCATATCCATAATCTAAATCTAAGACTTCAAAAGCTATGTTATGGAGTATCTTTGAAAAGCTGTGAGGAAGCTTTTCTCCTATCAAACCGAATTTTTTCATACTTAACCCCTATAGGCACCGACAAGTCTTAAATAAGGAACATCCCCCTCTAAACCGGAAAGCATTTTAAGAATGTTCTTATCTTCAAGACTTCCGTCAAAATTGATAAAAACGCTGAAATCCTTAACGGAACTGTCAGCTTCTCTCGAATCGATCTTATTTATATTGATATTGTAGTTGGAAAAATATTTTACAAGGTGTCCCAATGATTTAGGCTCGTTATCTATCCTGACAATCAAATCCACCTTATTGCTGTCTTTTATAAATCTCTTATATTTGCCGAGGATTATAAATTTATTATAATTTTCGGTGTTTAGTCCATGAACATCTTCCAGTCTGTTTCCGTCTTCATCCGTAACAAACTTATCTTTTATGTAAATATCATCGTATTTTTCAAGCAGATTATAAAGTTCGGCGATATGACCTTCCATGGCATTATCTACAGCCAAAAGCACATAATCCAGACTTTCGCCGATTAGTCCCGACATTATATCATCATAAGAACTAAACTCTATTTTTTCGGTTTTATCCCCGAAATATATATCGCAAGTTTTTTTTGTAAGAGGATTTATCATCATACTGTATCCGACTTTTGACGCTGTTTGTCTTATATCTATAAATATACTTTCCTTAAGATTATTAACTATTTTTTTAGCGATAGCTTTTCTTTGAAAGTTTTTACTTATATCCATTAAATGATTAAAGAAATCTGCCACTTCTTCCGCATATTTTTTATCACTGAGATTATTTATAGCTTTTTCAACTACTTCCGCTTCTCTGTTTTTATTCAAAACATTCACGTTATGTTCTTTTTTATATTTCGCAACATCTACGACGGTATTCATTCTCTCTTCAAAAAGTCTTACCAATTCTTTATCTATTTCGTCTATTCTTTTTCTGCTTTCTTCTAAACTTCTCATAAAACCACCTGCTCACTTAATAAAAAATCATATAAACATATTGCACTTACGGCTTCTATTACCGGAATTGCTCTTTTGACGATTACAGGGTCATGTCTTCCCACGACTTCAAGCTTAGTATTTTCTTTCTTTTCTACGTCGATAGTACGCTGAAGTTTTGATATACTTGCCGTAGGCTTTATCACAGCCGAAAAGAGGATAGGCTGACCGTTTGAAATCCCGCCGAGGACTCCGCCGTTATGATTATCATACGTTTTTACATTTCCGTCTTCATCGTAGTAATATTCATCTTTTGCTTCGCTTCCGAGTAAATCCGCAAATCCGAAACCTTCTCCGAACTGAACACCTTTTACGGCAGGAACGGAAAATAGAAGATGAGATAATCTTGATTCTATACTGTCAAAGAAAGGAGAACCTATCCCTGCGGGAAATCCCAGCACTGCACATTCGATTATACCTCCGACACTATCATGGTCATTCTTCGCCTTTAAGATAACGTCTTCCATTTCAGTTAGTTTACTCTTATCAAGTAAAGGAAAGACTTCTTCTTTTAAAGAAATAAGCTTATCTTTATCAATATTGACCTTGTCAAAAGAAATATCTTCCACCTTGTTTATTTTCTTTATATGAGAGCCGATATAAACTCCTTTTTCTTCCAAAAGCTGTTTAGCGACCGCACCCGCAAAAGTAAGAGGTAAGGTCAGTCTTCCGGAGAAGTTTCCCCCGCCTCTGTAATCATTATTTCCTTTATGTTTTATATATGCCGGATAATCCGCATGAGAGGGTCTCATTTTTACTTTTAATTCGCTGTAGTCTTTGCTTCTTGTGTTGCTGTTTTCAAATATAGCACAAAGAGGAGAGCCTGCGGTTTTATCATCAAAATAACCGCTTATGATTTTCGGAGTATCGGCTTCTTTTCTTGGAGTAGAAAACTTATCTCCCCCCTGTCTTCTTTTAAGTTCAAAATCTATTTTATCGAAGTCAATCTTTATTCCTGCGGGCAAACCGTCTATGACTACCCCTATCGCCTCGCTGTGAGACTGTCCGAATATTGTAACTTTGAAATTATTCCCAAATGTCGCACTCATGAATTTCTCCTCCCAAGCTTACAAAATCCTCAAAGAATGTAGGATAAGATTTTCTTACACACATATAATCTTTTATTATTATATCATCTTTTGCCGCTGTTGATGCGACTGCCATACTCATTGAAATCCTGTGGTCCTTATGAGAGTTTACCGGTCCGCCATTTAGTTCTTCTACGCCTTCTATAACAAGATTATCTTCGTTTTCTGTTATCTTCGCTCCCAGCTTATTGAGTTCACTGGATATCGCAGAAAGCCTGTCACATTCCTTTATCCTCAGTCTTCCCGCATTTATTATCCTTGTCTCACCCTTTGTAAGAGCGGCACATACGGTAAGTACAGGAATTATATCCGGACAGTTCGTCGAATCTATAATCTTTTCTTCAGAATTTTTTAAGACATCCAGCCACTTGATGATTTCTTTATCCCCCTGAAGAGATGTCTCATCAAGCCCCAAGACATCTATATCGCTTCCCAAATAGTTAGCGGATAGGAAGAATGCAGCTTGAGAATAATCTCCCTCCACAGTGTAATCCATGGCTTTATATTCCTGGTTCCCTTTTATTATAAATTCCTTATAGTCATTATTTATGATTTTTATCCCAAACTTTTCTAACATTGATAAAGTCAAATCAAGATAACTTTTAGATTCCAAATCGGTGGTAATAATTATTCTTGAATTTCCCTCAAGCAAAGGTAGAGTAAACAGTAATCCCGTTATGAACTGAGAGCTGATATCTCCTCTTACTTCAAAGGTATCAGGTTTCAATCTTCCTTTTACTGTTAAGTTTAAAATATCTTTTTTATAAGAATACTTTACCCCCTGCTTATCGAAGATATTATAGAATACATCCAGAGGTCTTTTTCCTAAGTTCCCCTTACCTATAAAAGTCTTCTTAACGTTTAAAAGCATTGTTATGGGAACAAAAAACCTTAATGTAGACCCCGACTCATTACAATCAATGGTAAAGTCATCCTTACTTGAAGAATTGAATATACCATTTATAGTCACTTTTCTGTTATCTACTATAACTTCAGCTCCCATACTTTTTACTGCCGATATGGTTGCGATTATATCGTCGGATAAATCTATATTATCTATTACTGATTTTCCCTTTGAAAGTGCCGCACATATGATCGCTCTGTGAGCCATACTCTTTGAAGGAGGTATATTTACTTTTCCTTTAAGCTTATTGGGTGTGATTTTTATGTTGTCCATTTATTCATCCTTAAAAAATTCTAAATTTGTTTTATAAATATAACAGCTTCCTATTTCGTCTAAAAGGATAACGTTCAACACGCTGCCTTCATTTTTCTTATCCGTTGATATATGAGATAAAATATTTTCATTGTGTACTGCGTTTATATCATAGTCCATACCGAAGTTCACAAGTATATCTCTGATTTTATCACTTGTACCTTTTTTTGTAAGACCTTTTTTTTCACTCAGAGCTGTTATTTCATACATGCCTATAGCTACCGCTTCGCCGTGAGTGTACTTTTCATAATTATAATACGCTTCTATCCCGTGAGCAAGAGTATGACCGAAATTTAATTTCATTCTCTCCCCGGTATCCTTTTCATCTTTTTCAACCACTCTTCTTTTTAAATCGCAGCTTTTATATATTATATGTTCTATATGCTCTAAGATATCTTCCCTTGAATGCATTGAATATAACAGTTCAAAAAATTCTTTATCGAATATACAGCCGTACTTTATGACTTCCATAAATCCGTCGTTTACTGTCCTGTCATCAAGGGTTGCAAGTACATTTGGGTCTATTAAAACCAGTTTGGGCTGATGAAAACTTCCTACCAAATTTTTGCCCTTAGCCAAGTCTATTGCAACTTTTCCTCCTACGGAGCTGTCAACCTGAGATAAAAGAGTGGTAGGTATTTGTATGAAATCCAAACCTCTTAAAAAAGTTGAAGCTACAAATCCGCCGAGGTCTCCTATGACCCCTCCGCCAAGGGTTATGATAAGATCTTTCCTAGTCATCTTAAAATCTATCAAAGCATTGTATATCACTTCCAGCGAAGAAAGAGATTTTGTACTTTCTCCGTTTGGAAGAATTATACTATCGACCAAATATCCTCCTGATTTCAAATCCTCAGATACTTTATCCAAATAGAACTTTGAGACGATATCATCGGTTATTATAAATATTTTTTCGCCGTTATAAACCTTTTTTATCTCCTCGGAGACCTTCTTTAAGATACCCTTTTCTATTATGATATCATAAGAATTTTCTCCGAGAGCGACATGAAGTGAGTTACTCATTGATTTCTCCTAAACTGTTCTGTTTACGATTGGAGCAAGTTTTTTGATATCAGACATCAATTCATCGAATGCTTCGGGTTTAAGCGATTGCTGACCGTCACATAGTGCATTTAAAGGATCGTTATGTACTTCTATTATAAGTCCGTCCGCACCTGCAACTACCGCTGCTTTTGCAAGAGATTCAACCATCCACCATTTACCCGTAGCATGAGAAGGGTCGATTATAATAGGCAAGTGACTTAATTTTTTGATTGCAGGGATTGCGCTTAAGTCAAGGGTGTTTCTTGTATAATTTTCGAAAGTCCTTATACCTCTTTCACAAAGGATAACATTTTCATTCCCGCCTGCCATTATGTATTCAGCTGACATTAAAAGTTCTTCAATGGTCGCGCTTAAACCTCTTTTAAGTAAAATCGGTTTTCTGATTTTTCCAAGTTCTTTTAATAAATCGAAATTTTGCATATTTCTTGCACCGATTTGAATAACATCAACGTCTTCAATGAATTTTTCAAGGTCATTTGCAGACATAAGTTCGGTCACTACAGGAAGTCCGGTTTCTTTTCTTGCTTCTTTTAAAAGATCAAGTCCGTCGTATCCAAGTCCTTGGAAAGCGTAAGGTGAAGTTCTCGGTTTGAACGCTCCCCCTCTTAGGAAGTTTGCGCCCGAAGCTTTAACATCCTTTGCAACTTCCGTGATTTGCTCTCTGCTTTCTACCGAACAAGGTCCGGCAATGATTGCAAGTTTTTCTCCTCCGATTACCTGGTCTCCGATTTTGATTTCACTGTTATTTGGATGAAACAGTCTGTTGGCTTTTTTGTAAGGTTCTTCTACGTGAAGGACTCTTCTTACCACATCATTGGCTTCAAGAATTTTAGCGTCTAAAATTGATGTGTCACCAACAAGTCCAAGTACCGTTAAATCCTGACCTTCGATAGGTTGGATCTTAAGATTTTTGCTTTCGATTAGGGCAACTAGTTTTGCCACTTCCATTTTGTCTGCATTCGGTTGTAATACTACTATCATTTTATTTTCTCCTTAAAAATTGTGTATTTGTAAAATAAAAAAGGGAACTCCTTTTAATGAGTTCCCTAATATTTTTACATAAATTTTTATACATAAAAGTTGATACTCACTAAAAGGCTAAACTGTACATGAAAAAGAACCTGCAAAGAAATAATAGTTTGCAAAGCTAAAAAAGTTATAAAATTTAAAGCTGTTAAGTTCTTTTAGACCTTTCATTTTTTCTTCTCCTAATGTATATCTTGTTTGATATAATACACCTCATTTTCATAAATGTCAAGAAAATTTAGTAAATTATTGAAAATTTTTCATTTATTTATTTTCTATGTTAATTTGAAAGCAATTGATATATAATAATAAAAAAAGAATAAGGAGAAGTAAAATATGACAAAAATAGTTTTAAACGTAAACGGGATGTCTTGTTCTCACTGCGAAAACAGAGTAGTAGAAGCTTTAAAGAAAAACGAAGCTGTGAAAAAAGCTAAAGCAAGTGCTAAAAAGAATACAGTTGAAATCAAATATAATGAAGAAATGGCAAGCAAAGAAGAATTAGAAAAGATAATAACAGAAGAAGGTTATGAAGTAATATAAAAAAGACTGCATAAGCAGTCTTTTTTGTTCCTATTTAACTTTTACTTTTTTAACACTGATCCAGTCTCCATAATATTTCTTACCGGACACAGTTTTGTACGATCTAACTTTTACATAATATACTTTTTTACTGGATAATTTAGTAATTTTCCCAGAAGAAGTTTTATATCCTTTTACAGTCTTAAGTTTTTTACCTTTTGTAAATTTAGAGTTTCTTGCCATATATTAATGTTATCTTATTTATATTACTTTTTACAAAAAAGAGACATTAATAAAATGTCTCTCAATTATCAAGGAATAAGGTTTGTAAATTTTTTAAATAAATTTTTAAAGTTATAAAAGGTTCCTTTATCTTCTTTTTTTACACTAAGTTCTTCGGAGTAGTTATAAGTCTCATCTCCTGCTTTTATACTGTAGTCGGCTATATAGTTATCACTTCCGGAGTTGTATACTTTACTATACTTGACATCTGCCGTTTCATCACTCTTTAAAGGAAAATACACATCACTTCCCGCAGATAGTTTTATTATTCCGTTCTTACTGTCCTTCATTGGGACCGTCTTGACATAATCCCCCTTTTCGATCACCTTTTTCAAAGTGAAGTTATTGAATGCCATATCCAAAAACATCTTGCTTTCCTCATAGTGGTTCTCTGTATGCAAAAGTACTCCCACTACCTGCATATTATTTCTCTTCGCAGCAAGGACAAAACACTTCCTTGCTTTCTTGGTAAATCCTGTCTTTACTCCGTTTGCACCTTCATAACTCTTTAAAAGTTTATTTTTATTATATATCGTCCTCTGATTGGCTTTTCCTTCATAAGGCATGCTCCATTTTTCATCGTTGATTATCTTTACAAAGTTTTCATTTTTCATCGCATAAGAAGCAAGGAGTGTGAAATCGTAGGCAGTCGTATAGTGATCGTCATCGGGAAGTCCGTTGGGATTTGTAAAATGAGAATTTTTCATCCCAAGTTCTTTTGCCTTTTTATTCATCATCTTAGCAAAATTATCAATAGAACCACCGATATAGCAGGCGATGGAAACCGCCGCATCATTCCCCGAAACAAGCATCATCCCATGAAGCAGATCCTCCAAAGTAAGTTTTTCGCCTTCTTTTAAATATATGCTCGTACCTTCTATCCCCGTCCATTCTTTCTTTATTTCTATTACATCATTTAAATTTCCCTTTTCCAAAGCCAAGACTGCTGTCATTACTTTAGTGGTCGACGCCATTGGAAGTTTTTCATTCATATTGGAACTGTATAATACTCTGTTGCTCTCCGCTTCCATAATGCAGTACGCCTGGGCACTGACATTTGCAGCTTTTATACTGCCAAAAGCAGGCAGATTTATTAATAACATCATTACAATAATAACAGCTATACTTTTTTTCTTCATTATCTATTCTACTCCCGTTTTTCTACTTGTAAAATATATGAGGATATTTATAAAGTATGCAGGGTATAAGAGATGGTATATCTTAAAATAATACTTAAAATATTTTTATAAATATTGGCAGATATTGTTAAAGCCAAATATCACAAGCATTAAAAAAATTTACAAACGACATTAAATGAATCGAAAAAAAGAAAGCATTATTTAATTATATAAAACTAAAGTTATATTTCCAAAAGTCTTAAAAAATTAAAAGCCTGTCAAGTAAAATTCTTTTACATAGTCATCATAGCATTTCCAAATGTTTCTTTTAAGAAACACATCTTCTTTCATTGGAAGGAATGCTAACCTAATCCTATTAATAGATAGTTACATCTTTTATTGAATATAATAAATATTTTAGTGAATAGCGGATTAATGACTTAAATATGTTGAAGATTTATATTGGAGAAGACTAAATAATACATATTAATGAAGTATTTAACTATTTATCCATTTAAAAATTGGTTGGGTTTTATTAAAAATTAAAATTTACCTTTCTACTTTAAATAACATGATTTATTAGTTTTCCATATAGTTGATTTACATAAGCCATATATATGAATTGCTGATTATCCGACTGTAAACAAGCTTTCGAAGAAAATAAAAAAAACACTTCATATTATCGTGACTATTTAAAATCTTTTTAAGAAAATTTATAGATTTTAATCAATTAAAATCTATATGTATGAAGTATTATAAAAAACAAGATTTCGAAGTTATGCTATGCAGTGAATTTACTCCGGTGAAATTTGCAAATTAGAGCTGACAAAGATTAACGTAGCTTAGTGTAACGTCTCATAGTTCATTTTCAAGTGTAAAACCCTTTAATAATTCTTTATGAATAAAAGAAATCAATTTACATTCATAACTTTACTTAAAATACATATCTTTAAATTAAGTGAGGAAATGAATATGTTAGAAAATATTAAACAAAGAGTTATTAGAGAAGCCGAGTATATAGTTAAAGAGGAGTCCACCATACGAAAGTGTGCGAGTGTATTTAAAGTAAGCAAAAGCACAGTACATAACGACTTATCAAAGAGGCTGGAGAAAGTCGACAGGGAGTTATATTTAAAGGTAAGGGATATAATAGAAACCAATAAAAAACTTAGACATATCAGAGGCGGGATAGCGACTAAGGAAAAGTATAAGGAATTAAGACATGAAAAGGAAGAAAGCTAAGTTTATATCTGCTTTATTATTAATTGCCTTTTTGTTTTCTTATAAGTTTTTTATAAGAGATTTTTACATAAGCAGATTTATAAACAAAGAAACCACAAAAGCATATCAGGGAATGATTACACTATGGGATAACCCCTCAAGAACAGTAATCGGAAGTAACTATGGATTTATTAAAAACGCAGTGGATAAATTCGAAGATGATAATTCTCTTTTACAAATTGAACTTAGAGAACTTAGTTTTGACGGAGCAAGCAAACTTGCAAACGAAAAAGCGATAAGCAAAAACCATCCCGATATAATGAGTAAGTACGTAGAGAACGATATAATAAAGACTGACAATATAATGTATGACAAAGAATTTGTAAATAAAATGAAAACCACATACACAGTACCTAAAATAGCAGAAGATGAGGAAAGGTGTATATTCCCTGTATATGGTTCTTTTAATGTTATCATTGTAAACAAAACCGCATTTAAAGAAATGGGGATTAATTTACCCGAAGAGAACTGGAGTTACAATACCCTTATAAAAACAATCAAGGAAATAAAGAAAAAAGATACAAAGAAAGAAAAAATACCCTTCGATATGGTGGTAAACAAAAATAGCTATGCTTACATGAACTTCATACTAGACAGCGGTTATTCCAACATGAATTACTCAAAACTGGAAAACTTGAAAAAAGAATTGAAAGGGTATAAGTGCTTAAGTAAGAAGAAAAGTGAAGAAAGCGTACATTACGATCTATATAACAGCAAAACAATGATATATGCGGGAGATTTGACCGATGTAAATTATCTTATAAGGACTAAAAACAAAGAAAACAGCTTTGATTATGCAGTGTACCCCTACCCTTACAGTGAACAGCAGATAAATTTCGTAAGCGGAGTAAAAAGTTATTACTTAATGAACACCGATGATAATTCAAAAAAGGCAGTGCTTCAGGATTTTATAGAATCAATTTATCAAAATGAAGGGATGAATATACTAAATATCCAAGGAAAAGTCCCTTTATTTCATGTAAACTACATAAAGAAGGATTTAAAATATCCTCATTTAAGTAAATATATAAATTTAACAAGTTACTATTCTACCGAGGATAACGGTTTTGTCATGAACAGAAAAGATATATGGGGAAAAGTAAAAGATATATTTAAGTAAAGTTTGATTTAAACGTTTATATGAGTTAAAATATATATAAATAAACTTTAAGGAGAACGTGTATGAATAATTTTAATTTCTACTTACCTACCAATGTATATTTCGGGAAAGGTCAAATCAAACATCTGCCCAAAGTATTAAAAGAATGCGGAAATAAAGTACTTCTTGTTTACGGAGGCGGAAGCATCAAAAGAAGCGGACTTTACGATGAGATAATGAACTTATGTAACGAAAATAACATCGAAGTATTCGAACTTTCGGGAGTAGACCCAAATCCTAGAATAGAATCGGTAAGAGACGGAAGCAAAATATGTAAAGAAAATGATATAGACGTAGTTCTCGCAGCGGGCGGAGGAAGCAGTATTGACTGTGCAAAAATGATTGCGGCAGCGGCAAAAAGCGACCTTGACGCATGGGAACTAGTAATCGACCCCAATAAAATAAAGGATACATTACCTATCGTATCTATCCTTACACTGGCTGCTACAGGCTCTGAAATGGATCCGTTCGCAGTAATAAGCGATATGAATGCTAATATGAAAGTCGGAGTAGGCTGTGATTTATTAAAACCTAAAGCTTCCATAATGGACCCAAGCTATACTTTTTCTGTACCTAAAAAGCAAACTGCTGCGGGTACAGCTGATATAATGTCTCATATATTTGAAAGTTATTTTTCAAATGTAAAAGAAGGATTTATGCAGTCAAGGATCGCTGAAGCACTTCTTAAGACTTGTATCAAATACGGACCTATAGCATATAACGACCCTGAAAACTATGAAGCTAGAGCCAATTTGATGTGGGCTTCTTCATGGGCAATCAACGGACTTTTGAAAGCCGGAAACGAAGTTGAATGGTGCGTTCATCCTATGGAACATGAACTCAGTGCTTACTATGATATAACTCACGGCGTTGGACTTGCGATACTTACTCCAAGGTGGATGGAATATGTATTAAGCAAAGATACATTAGATAGATTTGTAGAATACGGATTGAACGTTTGGGGTATTTCTCCTCATAAGGAAAAAGAAGAGATTGCAAAAGAAGCTATAGAAAATACTTATAAATTCTTTGAAAGCCTCGATATACCTATGACTCTTAAAGAAGTTGGAATTGATGAAACTCATCTTGAAGAAATGGCATCCAAGATAGATAAAATAGAAACCGCATACAAACCTTTATATAAAGAAGATATGTTAAAAATATATAAGATGTCTTTATAAAATAAAAAGAAGACTTAGGTCTTCTTTTTTATTTGTTTTACCATATATAAATTAAAATAAATAAACTTAATTAGATATATAACTCGCTTAATATACGTTAGGGGCGCGGATTCTGCCAAAGGCAGGCGTAGTGCCCCGGTTTGTTAATAAAAATCATTAATATTTTCTAAACAAATTTAAAAGTAATACATCATTTTATTAATTTCTTATTAGGTAACTATTAAAATAGGAAAATTGTATAAATTAAATGATATAATCAATTAAACATATACGGAGGAAATTATGAAAGAAAATTTTCAAATCAAGATTTTGAATAAGAAATTAAAAGAAAGTATTAATAGATTTATACCTACATTCATATTTACCATAATACTATTTTTATGTACTTTAATTACAAGTATTGGTTTATTTAAATATGATATATCAGAATTTATGATGAGTTTGAGCCCGGGAATAATTGTATCTGTACTTATCAATATATTTTTTGAGTATAGAAAACAGAGCATTGATAAAACAAAAAATAATATTATATCTATTATAGTTTCATCTTTTGTAACAATAATATTTTATATACTTCTTTTAAATACAAAAGGTGGTTACAATGATTTAGTATATTTAGCTTACTACGGTATAATCTCTTCGAGTTTATTTATTATAGTATATATAATGTATACTTAAGGAAATAAAGAAACCTTGTTTACACATTTATTTACTTCATTTCTGCTTACTTTTATTATATCTATGATAATATATTTAGGTCTATCTATATGCTATTCCGCTTTTGAACTTCTTGTGTTTAAATTTAAATATCTAAACATGTTCTTTATTATTGCTTCATTTTCCTTTGCAATAATATTTACAAATTTCTTTTTGACATTTATACCAAAGAAAAACGAAGAAGTAAAAACGCCCAAAATATATACAAATATTATAAAAAAAGTGATGATACCTTTATACACCATACTTATTGGTGTATTGTATCTTTATATTTTTAAAATCATTTTTACAGGAACCATTCCCGTCGGAGAAATGAACCCTTATGCTTCACTGGCGCTTCTCGGATATATATTTTTATATCTAAGTATTGATGATGTAAATAATAAATTTACACTATATTTTAAAAAATATGGTAGTTTTGTACTTATACCTATAATTATCACGCAATTGATTTTTATAAGTATAAGAATAAATGCCTATGGTCTTACTTCTTTAAGACTTCTTTCATTGATACTAATCTTTATAGGGATCATGTTTTTAATTTGTATAATAACAAAAAAGAGTATAAAATACCCTTTTTTGATTGGAGGAATCGTAATTTTAATTTTTACAATATCTCCGTTCAATTTATATAGCATACCGAACAAAACACAGGAAAACAGATTTATAAGAGTGCTTAAAAAAAATGATATGTATAAAGAGGGCATAATAATAAAATCGAGTAAATTAAGTGAAGAAGATAAAAATACGATAGAAAGCTGTCACAATTACCTGATTTCATCCCCAGGTATCAAATCAAATTTAGTAAAATATATATCCGATAAAAAAGATACAAATTATCTATACGGCTTTGCGTTTAAAGAAAATAATGATGAGTACTCGGATATAGCAAATAATGATAAAATCACTTATTCATTTGACTATGATATAGACGATAAAGGTTTAAATATAGACGGCTACAGTAAAATGTTTAAAATAGAAAATAACTCATTAGTTTATAAAAATAAAAATATCAAATATAAAAATGGAGAAAAAGTAATTTTGGACTTTACTGATTATTTTAATAAATTATATGAAAACAACAAAAAAAATAACAATAAAACAATTAAAATGATATATGAAAAAGATAATGTCAAAGTATTATTCACTTATCTGGATTTAACGGTTAAAGATAAAAATATTATAAACTGTTCATACGAAGGCAAATTATTTATAAAATAATAAAAGTAGGGTCTTTCCCTACTTTTTAGTTCTAAAGTTAAATACACAATTTATTATTTTATTGATTTTAATTAAAAACACGGGGCACTACGCCTGCCTTCGGCAGAATCCGCGCCCCTAACTCACATCATTCCAAGCTCTTTTAATCTCTTATCATCAAGAAGTTCATTATTTAAAATATCATCTAAAAAATTATCTATCCTATCATTTGATTTGATATTTTTAATATAAATAAGTGTTTTAGTTATATCATATAGAACCAGTCCCCTGCCGCTTTCTCTGAAAATGGTAAGATCAATATTTATTAGATAATCCGTTACTTTATCAATAAGCTCCGGATAATAATCTATCCATATGGGAATTGACTGAATGCACTGTCTAGCAGTGGAGTATTTTTCATCCTTACAGCACTGAAGATATCTGTCTAAAACATATATAAATTTATTGTCGTCATATTTCTTTGAATACTTTGCATTTTCCGCAATCAAGTATACCGCAATATGTTTATGATAAGAATTCCTGCTTGTAAGCATATCCTTAAAAGTATCGAAATAATCATATACATCTTCATAATCCTTGCTTCGCTCTCTAAGAAGCAAAAATGAATTATATCTTAAATTATTATTTTTTTCTTTTAAATTAGAAACCAAGTATTGTATATTTTCCTTGCTTAAAGTGACCGCCAGTTCGGGGATTTCATTTTTATCAAAATCGATTAAGTTCATTTTTACACCATTAAAATTCAATATCAAGCATTACCGGACAGTGGTCTGAACCCATTACATCAGAGAATATTTTTACATCTTTGATTTTCTCTTTTATCCTCTCACTTACAATAAAGTAGTCTATCCTCCACCCTGCATTATTCTTTCTTGCATTAAATCGATACGACCACCATGTATATACCCCTTCGGTATTTGGATATAAATATCTATAACTGTCTACAAAACCTCTTTCTAAAAGGGCGGTCATTTTATCTCTTTCCTCAATTGTAAAACCCGCATTCTTTTTATTTGTCTTTGGATTTTTGAGGTCAATTTCGGTGTGAGCTACATTTAAATCTCCGCACATTATAACAGGTTTGCTCTTATCAAGTTCACATAGATAATCCGCAAAATAATCTTCCCACTCCATACGGTAATCTAAGCGCTTAAGCTCGTTTTGAGAATTTGGAGTATATACATTTACCAAATAAAAATTTTCATATTCCGCGGTTATGACTCTGCCTTCGGTAGAAAATTTTTCTTCGCTAAGTCCGGTCCTGACACTGATAGGTTTGATTTTTGAAAATGTTGCCGTCCCTGAATAACCTTTTTTCTCGGCATAATCCCAGTATTCTTCATATCCTGGGATATCCATTTCTATTTGACCTTCCTGAAGTTTCGTTTCCTGAACATTAAAAATATCAGCGTCTGCTTCATTAAAAAAGTCCATAAATCCTTTATTTACACAAGCTCTAAGCCCGTTTACATTCCACGTTACAAGTTTCATAATTGCTCCTTATAAAAGTATTTTATTAAATCAATAATGATTATTAATTATTATTACATGTTTTTATGATACTTTCAATAAGAAATATTTTCTTTTTACTTATTCCAATGATATTTTATCAAATACTTTAATTTTCATAATTTAAATTTTATAATTTATTTGTTTGTGTAAAATCTTTCAAAATTTAATTCAGTGTTTTATAAAATCCTTAATAAATACATAACTCATATTTATAAATAATATGAAAAATAATTTTTATTTTAAATACAATAAAATATAATTTATCTAGTCAAATATAACCGCTAAATAATTTTTCGTATAAATCAAAATAAACAGTTTATTAAAAACTCAATTCAGAGTAAATATATAATATAATATAATAAATTAAAAATCTAAAATAAATAAACAGCAATGTACTATTATCAATGTATTTATAAAAAAAATTCTTTCTAATTTTATTATCAACAGTTTAAAACATATTAAAGCAAAATAAAAAAAGAAGGTATTATGACCTTCTTTTTTATTTATTACTATTTATCATCTTCTTTATCATCTGTCTCATTCAAGACTACATCTTCAGCTGTTTCATTTATATCTTCCGATTTAGTTTGTTCACTATCGGATAGTTCTGTTTCATCAGACGACAGTTCACTTTCTTCGGATGTGATTTCTGAATTATTTTCTTCAAAATCTTTTTCCATTGGTTCTGATAAAGAAACATTTTCATTTTCCTTATCAGGATCTTCTTTTTTATTTCTTTTTTTGAATAATCCTTTTTTCTTAGTTTTATCTTCTTCTTTTTCTGAAGTATCTTCTATCAATAGACCTTGTTCTCTTAACTTATCTTCACGTTCTTTTCTTCTTTTATCTCTTTGTGATTTTGTCTCTGTTATATATCTGTAGTCTTTTTCCTCTTCGATATAATTTGAAGTGACCTTGCTGAATACGTCAAGTCCGTTATAGACTATCGTTTCTTCATTTAAAACATTATTTATATCACTGTCATCTATTTTTAGTAAAGCAGCGTTTCTTTTCTTTAAATAAATTAAATCTTTATCTTTCTTTTCATCAAAATCAAAGTTTGACATTTTTTCATATAGATCATTAGCTTTTTTGTAGTCTTTTCTTTTAATAAAATAAGTCACGATATGATGACAAACGACTAAATATTCTTTGATATCATCTTTTAAAGGAGATATTTTGTTTACTGCAATATCATCAAAATTTTCATATAAAAAGTTAATATACTTACTGAACCCAACATTAAGTCTCCCAAACTTTACATCAAGATAATCTCTTAAGACAAAGTCTACAGTATACATATCCTCAAAATCGAATTCTTCCAACGTAAAATCTCTGTTCAAATAATCTGAAATCTTTTTAAGCAGGTAGTTTCTCTTAATATCTTTATTTTGAAGGTTATAACTTCCGTAAAGAAGGAATTTAGACGCTACAAGGTAATCATATTGTTCTTCAGTCAAAGAATTTTTAACAATGTGATGTCCTTCTTCATCTTTCTCTCCTGTATCGATTTTATCATTTGGGATATCCAAGCATTTATCGCCTTCAAGAAGGATAAATAAAATTTGTGTTGATGTAAATAAAATTAAAAAAATCAAAGCTACATCAATAAAAAACAGTATTATATCAGAAAATATATAAACGAAAAGGAAATATACAGATATACAAGCTAAAACGAGCAATAGTAAATTCCCGGCTATATTTTCAAAAGTAGTAAAGGTAAAGTTGTTTTTTAATTTATTGAATTCTTCATCATTTTGAGGATATTTAAATTTCGGAACGGTTACCCCGAGTGAAAAATAATGTTTATTATGAAGTCTTCCTCTATATTTTTTATCCGGATTTTTATATAAAACATAAAAAGGATCCATATATAGCATCGTAGTGTCATAACCTTTTTTATTATATATAATGCTGTATGATTTATATTTAAAATATAATGATAAATAATACATAAGGATTATAAGTATAGGGCAAATAGGTGCGACCCAGTATAACTTATGACCGATAGCAAAAGAAATCAATATCCCTCCGCTTATAAGTCCGAATAAAAGTATTACCAACCAAATTATTTTTAAATTTTTCTTAGAACTTGTTCTCATAAATAAATCCTCAAATCTATTATTTTATATAAATTATTTATCTTTTTTACCAAAACTTAATTTATTTTCATTCCCGTTAATTATTCTTTTTATATTAAGTCTATGCTGATATATGCTTAAAATGCATAGAATGCAAGATAAAATTATGTAATAAGTATCTACTTTAAATACAATAAAAAATACTGCACTTAGGGTAAGTGCTGTAAGAGAACCCACGGATACCATTCTTGTGATAAGTGCCAATATAAGACCTATTAAAATAGCCATTAAAGCTAATCTATAATCTACCATTACAAGGATACCCGCACTGGCAGATACGCCTTTTCCCCCTCTGAAACCCATAAATATAGGCCAGTTATGTCCTGCAACACAAAAAAGCGACGCAATCAGAATTACAAAAGAACTTTGATTAAATATATAACAAAGTCCCACAGCAAGCATCCCTTTAAAAAAATCTATTAAAAAAACCAGAAGTCCGGAAAAAAAGCCATATGTTCTAAGGGCATTCGTAGCCCCGGCATTACCGCTTCCGTAAGTTCTTATATCCTCTTTTTTTACGCTTTTTGAAAATATATATGCACCATTTATACACCCTATAAAATAAGATGCGATAATTATTACCAAACTTAAAAAAGTAAACTCTATATTCATAAAAACTCCTAGTATCAGTAATCATTTTACTTTTAGTATTATAGCATAATAAAAGTTAAATAAAAGTATGTTTAATGAAAAATATGTAAAATATTACAAAATTTTCATCAATTCTTAATAATTAAAGTGAATTATATTTTAACGTCTATTTTTTTACTTATTTTTATCTCATCACCGGTTACATCACAGTCAAAAGCAAGTATATTTACACCATTTTCTTTTGCATTTTTAAGTGCATTTATAAAATCATCATGCACGGGATTAGGTGTAAAACACTTTGCACCTTTAAACTGGATTATGAAAATCATATATGCTTCATAACCGTCTTTATGAGCCGTTACCAGTTCATTGATATGCTTTATCCCCCTTATTGTCGGTGCATCGGGAAACATAGCTATCCCCTCTTCTTCTAATGTTACCCCTTTTATTTCTATATATGCTTTTCGCTCTTTACTTTCAACATAAAAATCAAATCTTGAATTACCGTAAGTACTTTCATTCTTTATAAAGAGTTCACCATCAAAACCATCGAGGTTTATAATTTTATTTTCAAGTGCTTCCCTAAATATTTTATTTGGGATTTGACTGTCCATATTGAATAGGATATCGTTTTTATACACACTTATTAAGTCATACTTTGTATTTCTGTTTGGATTATCCGATTTTTCAAGATAAACAGCCGCACCTTGTTTTAATAACTCTCTGCATCTTCCTGTGTTCTTTACGTGTACAGTTTCAACTATATCTCCTATTTTACATTTGGCTATAAATCTGTTAGGTCGGTTTATAAAAGTCGCTTTAACTATATTTTTATATTTCATACTCTCCTCTTTCACTATCAGGTATTATACAAGACAAGCTTGAAAAAATAAAGGATTTGATTTAAAATTGTTTTATGGAAAATTATAAATTTATAAATCATGAAAAATGCGAGTTCTTCCCTTGCCATAAAACAGATGATAAAGAAAATTTTAATTGCTTATTTTGCTACTGCCCGCTGTATTTAATGGAAGATAAATGCGGTGGTAATTTTACTTACACAAAAAATGGGATAAAGGACTGTTCAAATTGTCTGCTTCCTCATAAAAGAGAAAATTACGATTATATAAATAATAAATTATATGAATTTACAATATCTCAAAACAAAGAACGATTTGGTAAAATAAAAGCGGTCGCAACAGACCTTGACCATACTTTGATAAAGCATGAATTTGCAATTGATGATATCTCGGTCGAAACCTTTAAAAAATTAAAAGAAAAAGGATATAAAACCATAGTGGCTACGGCAAGAGGTTTCTATCAGGCATATTATTTTACGAAGAAATTAAATCCCGATTATGTAATCAGTGACAACGGAGCACTCGTTACAAAATTTATTAACGGGGAAAAAGAAATAATTTTCAAGGTAAATATTCCTGACGATATAAAAAGAGATATTATATCTTCGATTGAAGAGTACGATAATCTTATATTTATGCTTGAGTCCGGAGATGATTTATATGTAAATCCTTGCGAAGCGGAACCGGATTTTTGTGATAAACATGTAGAAATATTTACGAAAGTCCAACAATTTGACAAAGACTTGAGAGTAAATATAATGAGAAATTTAAAAGATTTCCCTAAGGATAAACCACTGACGAGGATATGTATTTTCGATTTCCTTCAAACGGATGAAGTCCAAAATAAACTTAAAAACATTGCTGAAAAATATAAAGGGAAAGTAAAATATGCACAGTCATTTAAAACTGTTTTTGAGTTCGGATGTTCGGATAAAGGAAAAGCTCTTGATTTTTTAATGGACTACGCAAATATAAAAAAAGAGGAACTTATTAGTTTCGGTGACAGCCTGGCAGATATACCTCTTTTAGATAAGTCGGGAATACCCGTAGCGGTTGAAAATGCCAGAGATGAGTTGAAAAAGCATGCAATGTATATTGCGGACAGCGTATTTGAAAATGGAACGGATAAATTCATAAGGGAAAATTTATTAAATGAATAACAGTTATGATAAGTTCAGCGAATATTATGATATATATACCTCCTTTGTAGATTATGAATTATGGAGCAAATATATATATGCCCTTGCCGATAAAGATTTAACAAATAAAAACATTTTGGATTTGGGCTGCGGCAGCGGAGAAATGCTTCTAAGTATTGATGAAATGACAAATGCTAATTTATATGGAGTCGATATAAGCGAAGAAATGTTAAGTATTGCAGACCAGAATGCTTTTTTTAAAAACAAAAAACTAAATCTAATAAAATGTGATATGTCCAAATTCATATGCGATATAAAATTTGATTTGATATATTCTGCCTGCGACAGCATGAATTACCTTTTAAATGAAGAAGAATTTATAGATACTTTAAATAATGCTTATGAAATATTGAATGAAAATTCTATTTTTACTTTTGATATCATAAATAAAGATCATATAGAAACAAATGACGATTTCTCATATGAAAATATCTATTTTGTCATAAAGAGAAAAAAAGAAGAAAATTATCTTTATACAGATATAAAAATATATGAAGATAAAAAAGAAGCAGAAAATATCAGTCATAAACAAAGGTTATATTCAATAGATGAAATAAAAAAAATGTATAACAAAACTAAATTTGACGATATATTATTTTATGATTTCCTTACTGCAAAAGGGATTGAAAAAACAAGCGACAAAATTCAAATAATTTTAAAAAAATATTGACAAATATCATTTTTTACTTTATACTATAACGTGCTTGGTCGCATAGCTCAGCTGGGAGAGCACCTGCCTTACAAGCAGGGGGTCATAGGTTCGAGCCCTATTGCGACCACCATTTTATGCGAAAGTGGCTCAGTGGTAGAGCATCGCCTTGCCAAGGCGAGGGTCGCGAGTTCGAATCTCGTCTTTCGCTCCAATAATATAAACATAAATCAATCTGAAATATGATTGATTTTTTTATTGCTAAAATCATATATCCCCAAATATAATAAACATATTTTGAATTCAATCAAAGTCATAAATGATATTTGCTTTTTATATTATAATATTAAACAAATTATCTTAAATTAAATATTTTCTAATATCAAATAAGACCTATGATTGTATTCCCGATTATATATTAATATTATTAAATTATACTAATAATTTTTATTTTAATTAATACAATAATCGTTTTATTTATAAAAATTTAGATAAAACTACTAAAATAAAAATTTATCTTAGTAACCCCATACTCCCGGTCAGTTTATTTATAAGTTTCTTATTACCGTAGAGCGCTAAGCCAAAGTAAGTCATCTCACTTGAATTTACTTTACTTATTTTTTCTATATATTTATCGTAAATATTACAAGACTGAGCAACATCAGAAAAATCAGCAACCACAATACCTTTATATTTTTCATCACTTAGTTTATTTATCAAATCGCTTAATACATCTTTATTACCCTTTAAAATTGGGATAGGTATGCTTATGATACCCATATGCTCATTTCCATCTTTATCTGTCACATCTACTCCTACTAAATCGGGATAATGACTTCCAAGAGTATTACCGAGTATAGCCGCAGTATTGGCAATGAAACCCAGAGGTAATGTTTCATCAATAACCATTACGCATTTTTTTTCTTCATTCATTTTTATGTCCTTTCCAAACAATTTAATTAAGAAAAAGTATACATTAAAAAAATTTAAATACTATATTGATAATATTTTTAAATTTTATACTCTTCCCTTTTTTCATAATCTACAAAAGATAATATCATTTTATGAAATTTATTTATTGTACAAAATTGATAATAAAGAAAATCCTATATACATTATCAAAAAGTCATATAAAATTGATATATAGAAACTAAATCAAGGAAATTAATGTATAATTCAAATCATAAAACACATTCTTAGATTAGTATTAAATCATAGGTTTAAATAAAATAAAAAACACATGGTCATATTAAACCGATGTGTTTCCTATTTTATCAATTCATATTTTATCATATAATCCATTTATGTTTCTTCATATCAACATGATCATCATCTTTTAATGTTACGCCTTCATTTTTAAGCAGTTCTTTTTGAGAATGGAAATTAGGTGCAAGCCTTCCATTATGATTAACGACTCTATGACAGGGATATTCACCGTAGTATTCAGACATGGAAAGTATCTTCCCAACCAATCTGGAATTCTTTGGTCTGTCTGCCAAAACTGCGATTTGCCCGTAAGTCGCAACTTTTCCTTTTGGGATTTCTTCAACTATGGAAAGAACAAGAAATATCAAATCATCATCCAATACTTTCCCCATTACAATGCAGTACCTTTCTTTGGGATAAATAAATTTGACATATCAACATCTTCAAGTTCCAATAGTTTTATCTTTTTTTCTATCCCGCCGGCATATCCGGTAAGACTCCCGTTAGAACCGACTACTCTGTGACAAGGGATGATTATGGATATCGGGTTATGGGATACTGCACCGCCCACTGCTTGTGCAGACATAGTCTCTATCCCTTTTTCTCTGGCTATTTCTTTTGCGATGTCATTATATGTGATAACTTTTCCGTAAGGTATTTTACAAAGTATTTTCCATACGCTTTTCCTAAAGTCACTTCCTGCCGGTTCTAATTCCAATTCATTTATTTCGGGTCTTTCATTTAAAAAGTATCGATCTAACCAATTCTTAGTTTTATTTAGAATTTCAATGTTATCATTTTCCGTAATTTCTTCTTTTAATCCGGCTAAATAATATTTTTGATTTTCTATCCATAATCCAATCAGTTTATCATTCTTTGACGCAATCAGTATATCGCCTATGGGGGATCTATAATGTGTAGTATAAATCATTTGATTCACTTCCTTATTGAAAATTAACTTTATATCACATAAAATTTTAGGTCATTTTTATTATATCTCTTTATTTAAATCAATTATAACATTATATAACCATAAATTATATTTAATATTTATATTTCATATTAACTTATAACAATAAATGTCTAATCGGCTTATATAGTACCTCCTCAATATAATATTTTTTTACTTTTTTTTGACAAACTATTGTAAATTTGGA
This sequence comes from Anaerofustis stercorihominis, assembly GCF_024623185.1. Taxonomy (GTDB): domain Bacteria; phylum Bacillota; class Clostridia; order Eubacteriales; family Anaerofustaceae; genus Anaerofustis. The sequence goes on along the minus strand of NZ_JANJZK010000005.1, from coordinate 3,745 downwards.
AACATTTGATATAATAAGCTAGTAACTGATCATTTTAGTTCCAAGGTATTATTTAAGATAATATCACACCATGCCGAAGTGGCGGAACTGGCAGACGCACAGGACTTAAAATCCTGCGATCCTTACCGATCGTACCGGTTCGATTCCGGTCTTCGGCACCATTAAAATCAGAAGGTAAAACTTCTTTTTTTATTATTTAACGCCTTAAACTTGTAAATTCTTAACCGACTACCCTTTTAAGAAATGCAAGGAAAAAGACACCTTTTGGTGTCTTTTTTACTTTTTATATAAACAAACCATAATATTATTACATATATTTTATTTTTACTCTTATTATTATATAAAAATAATAAATTTTATCTTAAATTTAAAAAATATATATCATATAATAGTATATATTGATTTATTTAACGATAATTTAATGAATCAAACCCTCTAAATTATCATTAAGCATAACAATTATCCTTTATTAATATTTGATTAAAAATATCTGAATTTCGGGATAAATATTTGCTTTTATCCATAAGAAGTGTTATCCTAATAAAGAATATTGTATCCCTTGAGATTTATAATTATTAAAACTTATAAAATACAATATTTTTTCCCTTCATGTAAGGTATTAATTTACCTTACATGTTTTAATTTTGAATATAAACAAATCTAAAAGGTATCGATAATTATATTGATACCTTTAATTATTGTCCAAAAAGTAAACTTCACGATATGACATAAAATAAAAATAGGTTATTATTGTATAATCAAATTTAAACAGTTCTGTGTAAAGGAGGATTATATGGACGATAGACAAAAAAGAAATATAATTCACAATGTAATGAATGATATAAGTAACATCATAGGGCTTAATAATTTATTGATACTGGAAGACAATAAATCCGACAGAAAGAGAATAAAGAAAAAAATAAAGTTATATTATGAATTTATATATAAAGAATGCAGACCGATTATAGATAATAAAGAAGATATAAATGAAATTTCCACTGCATTCGAAGGCGAGTATCTAAGAGTATTTAAGAATGCAATAGAAAAGAATATTAAAAGCACTGAAAATATTAAAGAGCAATAATATATCGGTGTTTTATTTTTGAAATTAATAGCTTGATTATAGCTTCATTAAAAGAAAAAAGGAATGGTTTTCCATTCCTTTTTTAGTCTATATAATTATATGATAAATAAGATTTGTAAACATACAAAGTGCTATACCGCAGACCGTTGGGAGAATAAATGCCAGCGCAGTCCATTTAAAGCTTTTGGTTTCGCTTTTAATGGTCATTAAAGTCGTAGCACATGGAAAATGCAGTAAAGTAAAAATCATTACATTGACTGCGGTTAAAATCGTCCATCCGTTTGCTATAAGGACCTTCCCTATTTCCATAGTATTTTCTATGTCTACCATAGTTCCCTTTCCGAGATAACACATGAGTATTATAGGAAGCACTATTTCATTTGCCGGAAGCCCCAAAATGAATGCAGTCAGGATATAGCCGTCAAGTCCCATAAGCTGAGCAAAAGGATTTAAAAAGGTTGCTATATGAGTAAGGATACTGGCATTCCCTATCCCAATATTTGCCATGAGCCATATGACTATCCCAGCAGGAGCCGCAAATACCATTGCACGACCGAGAACGTATAATGTCCTATCAAATATCGACCTTACCAAAATCCTTCCTATCTGCGGTTTTCTGTAAGGAGGAAGCTCCAATGTCAAAGTGCTTGGCATTCCCTTTAAAACAGTCTTCGATAAAAATTTGGAAATAAACAAAGTAAGTATTATTCCAAGGATTATTACAAGAAGCACCGCTAAAGTAGATAAGATAGAGTTTCCGAAACTAAATCCTACACCCCCGATAAATATTGAAGCTACCGCTATCAAAAACGGGAACCTTCCATTACATGGAACAAAAGCATTTGTCAATATCGCAATAAGCCTTTCTCTTGTGGAGTTTATTATCCTGCATCCGATAACCCCTGCGGCATTACATCCAAAACCCATACACATTGTAAGTGCCTGCTTACCGGACGCACAGGCTTTTTTAAAGTAATGGTCGAGATTAAATGCGATCCTCGGAAGATATCCAAGGTCTTCAAGTATCGTAAATAGTGGAAAGAATATTGCCATCGGCGGAAGCATAACGCTTATGACCCATGAAAGCGTATTATACATCCCATCTATCAGAACTCCTTTTAAAAAGACAGGAGCATGCAAATAATCAAACAGAGCATACAGTTTATCACCTACATAACCAAAGAAAACGGAAAGCATTTCGGAAGGATAATTTGCCCCTGTGATAGTTAGCCAGAATATTACACCGAGGAACAATATCATCAGCGGTATACCAAAAGTCTTAGACGTTAAAATCTTATCTACTTTTCTGTCCCTGTCATTATAATCCCTTACTTCATATTCTAAAACATCTTCACATATTTCCTCATCGTTTTGAAGTATCTCTTCGACTACTCTGTCTCTGAAATTATTCTTTGTTATATTGTTGGTCATAAGTTTTACTTTAGCCTTTTCGACTAATAATGATATATTTTTATCAGCAAGTAAATCTATATCAAGATAATTTTTAAGAGACTTGAGTATTTTCTCATCCCCATCTATGAGTTTAAGTGCTATCCATCTGTATAAATATGTATTTTTGATATTGGTTTGTTTTAATTTTTCCGTTATCTTTTCAATAGCTTCTTCTATGTGTTCGTTATATTTTACACATTTTGGACTAACTTTCATTTTATTGGTACAAACGCTGTAAATAGCACTGAGCAAGCTGTTTAAAGTCTTTGGACGCCTTGCGGTGACACCGACCACAGGAACGCCCAAATACTCGCTTAACAGTTCCAGATTGATTTTTATACCTTTTTTCTTTGCTTCATCAAGCAAATTTACGCATACAATTACATTATTGGTTATTTCAAAAGTCTGAAATACCAGATTTAAATTTCTCTCCAAAGCAGTTGCATCGACGACGACGACGGTGACATCTGCCTGACCGAAACATATATAATTTCTTGCTATCTCTTCTTCTTCGGAATTAGACATCAGTGAATATGTACCGGGTATATCTACGAATAATAAGTCTTTATCTTTATATCTGCATTTCCCTACGGCGTTACTGACGGTTTTTCCCGGCCAGTTCCCGGTATGCTGGTGCATTCCCGTAAGTGCATTGAAGACAGTGGATTTACCTACATTCGGATTTCCGGCAAGACCTATTGTGAAATCGCAGCCTATGGCCTTTTCAAAAACATCCGCTTCCAAAACCTTAGCTCCGGTTGAGCTTGAAGTGAGCCCCATAATCTCCCCCCTTTTACATTATTTAATATTATAATATGTAAAAAGTTAAAATTATGTTACAAGAATTATACTTCAAATACCTCTATTTTATCAGCATCCTCTTTTCTGAATGCTATTATACTTCCTCTTATTTCGTATGCTCTCGGGTCTCCCAAAGGGCTTATGAGTACAGGTTTGATTTTGGTACCTTTTACTACACCTAAATCTAGAAATCGTCTTCTGTCGTCTCCCTCACAATTAATATCCAGAACTTTACCTAAATTTCCTATTTCAATATTACTTAGTACCTTACGTTTTTCCATTTTGCCCTCCTAGTACTTTCCATTACTATAGTATGAAACATCGGTTTTTTTCGTTACAATTTACACTTTAAGGGGCTCTGCCCCTTTCACCCTTTATAAGGGACTCCGTCCCTTATGAACCCTGCCC
>NZ_JANJZK010000059.1 GCF_024623185.1 Anaerofustis stercorihominis | reverse complement strand
GATTTTTAGAAAATCCGACCGCGTTAAAAGCCACCACGGCGGTTGAGTGGAGCCCTTTATTTTTAATCTTTGGGCGAGCAAAGATTGAGCGGGGTGAAAGGGGCAGCGCCCCTTAAAATTTCTTTAAAACAGCAAGCAGCAATTTCGCACAATTATCGCTGGCTTTTCTAAGATTTTCTTTGAAGTCCGTGCTCGCACCTTCGTCGGCGCTGTCGCTTATGCCTCTTATGCCTGCAAAGGGAATATCATTTATATGACATACCTGAGCAAGAGAAGCCGTCTCCATATCCGTACAGTATCCCTCAAAAGTCTTTATTAAATATTCTTTATCTTTTTTATTTGAAACGAATTTATCCGCAGTCAGTATATTACCGAAATATACCCCAAAGTCAAAATCATTCATGACTTTTTCTGCGGTTTCGTTGAACCTTTTATCCTGTTCAAAATATGTAACATCTATATCGGGAACACAGCCGACTTCGTAACCCAGCTGAGTAACGTCCATATCGCTTTGAACGGTCTTTGTGGATAAAACCACATCCCCCACTTCTATACCCTTCTTAAGCCCTCCCGCAACTCCGCAGTTTATAATAAGCTCAGGTTCAAAATTATCAATTAGTTTTTGAGCGGTACAAGCCATTGCGACCTTTCCCGTTAGACATTTTACAGCAGCGATTTTTTTATCTTCAATACTTCCGATAAAGTACCTGCTTCCTTTTATATCTTTCTCTTTTAAATCTTTCATTTCTTTTTTTATCAAATATAATTCTTCGTCCATAGACGCTATTATCCCGATCATAATAATCTCCTCTAATCAATATTTAATTGAATCAATAAATTTTAAATCTACTATTAATTGCATCTTAATGCCCTAATATTATACTACATTTAAAGGAAATGTAAAATTAAAATATTTTTCTTTACTTTATTTCATAAAGTAGTATACTACAGGTAACAATATAAGTAAGAGGTGCAAAAATGGATTTTTTAATGAGTTTTTTAACCAAGACGGGACCCATTGTTTACATGACGATTTTCTTTTTAAAAGTACTGGAAATTTCCCTTGATACACTGCGTATAGTGCTTATCAACAAAGGGCAAAAAGAACTTGGAAGTATAGTAGGGTTTATCGTTATCTTACTTTGGATATTCGTAGCGTCAAGCGTGCTCTCAAGCCTAAGCGAAGATTTGTGGAAGGCTCTTTTTTACGCCCTCGGCTACAGCGTAGGGATATATGTGGGGATAGTCATAGAGAAGAAGATAGCTCTCGGATATGTAAGCATGGAAATAAATGTCAGAGGGACGGAGGGTGAAAACCTTGCAAACATTTTAAGAGAAAACAACTTCGGCGTTACTATCATGAAAGGCGAAGGATTTAATCACACAAGATATATACTTAAACTTCACGTAAACAGAAAGAGAGTCGAAGAAGCAAGGGAAATCGCTTATAACGTCGTACCCGACAGCGTCGTTACCATAAACGATATAGTAACCATAGAAGGCGGGTATATGTACGGAGTTAGGAGAAGAAGGTAAAGTGTTAAGGGCTGTCCTCCCTTAAAAACCCGACCATTCTTTGCT
>NZ_JANJZK010000058.1 GCF_024623185.1 Anaerofustis stercorihominis | reverse complement strand
GTCAGGCGTAGTGCCCCGCGGGGGAGAGCTTGTTTTATCAGGCAATGATATATAAGACTTTCTCAACGTTATTGATTAGTTATTGATAGTTTTTTAGGTATGATATTAATAAGAAAATAATTAAAAGTATTATAAATACCGCTTTATTTAATCAGAGGTTTTATATTTTAGGGAATATCGGAGTAATAGTATATAAAATCACTTTGATATTCCTTTTGGTTATATATAGATATCTTGAATTGCAATAAGTGAATAACGGCACAGACCTTTATAATAGCATGGATTTATGGTATAATTCTAAAAATTCAGAGTTTAAGGGGTATAAAAAATGAAAATAACCGAAATATTAAAGAAGGATAAACCTACTCTTTCTTTCGAAGTATTCCCTCCAAAAAGCGAGGATAATTATAAAAGTGTAGAAAAAGCAACAGGGGAGATAGCGAAGCTTAAACCCGATTTTATGAGCATAACATACGGAGCGGGCGGAGGAACGAGTTCATATACAGTGAACATTGCAAAAGAAATACAAAAAGAACATGGCGTACCTACTTTATCTCACCTTACATGTATGTGTTCTTCAAAGGAAGATATCAAAGCTCAGCTGAAGCTTTTAAAGGATAATGATATTGAAAATGTACTCGCCCTCAGAGGAGACATACCAAAGGATAAAAGTCTGATGGATAAATCCGAATATACTCACGCGATAGAGCTTATAAGAGATATAAAGGAAAGCGGAGATTTTTGTATCGGAGGTGCATGTTATCCGGACGGACACGTCGAGTGCGAACACAAGGCGGACGATATTTACTTCTTAAAAGAAAAGGTAGACGCCGGACTTGATTTTCTTACTACGCAGATGTTCTTCGATAATAACGTGCTTTATAACTTCTTGTACAGAATAAGGGAAATCGGGATAACCGTTCCCGTTTTTGCGGGTATAATGCCTGTTACAAACGGGAAACAAATAAAGAGGATAACCGAACTTTCAGGGACTTATCTTCCAACACGTTTTAAAGCCATAGTGGATAAGTTCGGAGACGATCCTGCGGCAATGACCCAGGCGGGGATAGCATATGCGACCGACCAAATAATAGACCTTATCGCATGCGGAGTGAACGGGATACATGTTTACTCAATGAACAAACCAGAAGTTGCAGAGGGCATTAGAAATAATCTTTCCAATATTTTATAAAATATTAAATCTTTATAATGGGCTCTGCCCCTTAGACCCCAAAATACGGCAAGGCTCTGTTTTTCGATTTTCCCTTTTTTGACTATCGAAAGACTTCGTAAGAAGGCTTACTAAATTTTGTTATACAAAATTTAGATGTGGGGACACATACGATAGCATTCGCAAATTTTCCAAAGGCAAGATTTGCGAATGTTGACCGCTGAGTTTTGCTCTGTAATATTTTAATTCTTGTTAAAATACCTAAAACTCTTTTAGAGTTTTAGGTCAGTCAAAAAAGGTGTAAAATTCTTTCACTCAGTCGCCGTGAGGGCTTTTAAAGTAACTGGATTTCCTCAGAAAATCTACTCGATTTTAAGGTAACAATTGCTACCCCAATCTTTTATATTTAAAGGTTATAAATTTTTTAGGTAATTTGGATATGATAGTGGGAGGATGTT
>NZ_JANJZK010000057.1 GCF_024623185.1 Anaerofustis stercorihominis | reverse complement strand
GCCTTAGCCTTCGGCAAAAGAGATCTTTAACTTACCTAAGAATATCACCCGCTATTTACCTAAAAAAGTTATAACCTTTAATATAAGATAAAATTTTCTATTTAAGGGGTTAGGATAGCTTCTCTTCCAAGGAATGCGGGCAGATTTTTGAAACGACCGATACCCTGCCCCCTTTATTTAGATATTGGTATCCCATGTTAAAAAAATAAATTTTTATGTAATTTGAATTGCAAAAGGGTGGGATTAGCGACTGTTTCACAAAATGCGGGGAGCATTTTGTAGAAAATCCAGTCGTTTTAAGCCTCCGCGGTTTGAGCGGAGATTTTTTCGTTCTTTTTTATCTTTAAAAAAGGACTGGGGTGTAAGGGACAGAGTCCCTTATAGAATTCCTAAATAATTAAGCACATCTTCCCCGTCTATTTCAGCTTTTACATCTTTATTAGCTTTTTCTATAATCCCGTTTTCGTCTATAACGTAAGTCGTTCTGATAACTCCCAGAGTAGGACTATTTTCATCCAAAACATCATAAACTTTCAATACTTTTTCCTCCGGATCTGAAAGTAAGATAAAAGGTAAATCGTACTTATTTACAAAGTCAGCATGAGAAGTTTCATCATCCCTACTAATCCCGATCACCACGATATCATTGCTAACGAATGTATTGAAATTATCTCTGAAATTGCACGCCTGCTTTGTACATCCCGGAGTATCGTCTTTTGGATAAAAATAGACAACTACCTTTTTTCCTTTAAAATCCGATAAGCTCACTTCTTTCCCGTCTTTATCCTTAAGCGTAAAGTCAGGTGCTTTTGTTTTTACTTCTAACATATTTTCCTCCTATATTTTAAGGAATACATATTTGTCCTTATCAGACCTTTCTAAAGAATACTTATACCCTCCGTAAGTAAAATCTTTAAGTTCTTCACTTGATTTTATTTTGTTCTTAACTATATACCTGCTCATTTCCCCTCTTAAAGTCTTAGCTTCCGTAGGCAAGGTTCTTATTTTACCTTTATGACTGCATTTAAAATCCATAGTAATAAATCTGTCTTTATTCTTAAGATAGGGACTTACCACTTTTGAATACTCTCCCGAGGCAAGGTTTATCACTTCTTCTTTATCTTTAAAAAGTTCTTTATATATATTGTCAGACCAGTATTTATATAAGTTTTTCCCGTTTATATCAAGCTTACACTGCATTTCAAGTCTGTAAGGACATATTCCGTCATATGGTTTTAGTATTCCATAAAGACCGCTTACTATTCTTAAAGTTTCATTTGCAAACTCGGCTTCATCATCTGTAAAATCACCTGCATTGATATGAGTATACTGCAGTCCGTTGTATGACAGAATAGCGGGTATCTCATGCTTGAAATCAAAGAAATCGTTATAGTAAATAAAAGCTTCCATAGCTATTTTCGGATTTACTTTCATTATATGCTCTATTTCCATAGGGTCGAGCTTCCTTAACTTCTTTGCAAGAAACTCCGCTTTTTTATAGAACACAGGTTCACTGATTTTTTTATTTTCGTCATATACGATTTTCATCTTTTTTGCAGGTGAAATTATAACTTTCATAAATACCTCTCTTTTTTCTTTTTTAAAGAAACAAACTTTCTAGGGGCGCTGCCCCTAAAACCCCGGCAC
>NZ_JANJZK010000056.1 GCF_024623185.1 Anaerofustis stercorihominis | reverse complement strand
ACTATTATACATATCAGGAAAAATATGTCAAGAAGAATTTTATATAATTTGATAAAATTTCAATGAGTTTTCTCCTTAATATATTTTACTATTATTTTAACTATAGGAGTAAAATATTTATTAGTTTTATGATTTATCATTATATTATATTATCTTCACTTTTTTAATTAAGAAATGTTCTAATGAAGGAAATTGGTACATTATTCTGTGATTAATGTTTTAATAAATGAAAGGTGATTTGATTTAGATTTAAGAATGAAACAAGCAATATAAATAGATTTTATTATTTATCAAAAATCATATAATCATATGGAATTATATTTGTAATTTATTCTAAATAGATATAAAAAAGTCATTTTGTAATCAGTTAAAAGAAAATCACTAAATTCAATTTGTTATTAGTGAACTTTTACATAATACTATATGTTATTAAAAGAAACTAAACTTTCTAATCATACCCCTTTAATATTATTAATAATATTACTTATTTAAATTAAAATTGTAATAAAGCACTTTTATCAAATGTGTTTTTAGAAACAATAGTATTTATTTTAGATTTTTAGTATCCTATAAATAATACCTCATATAGCTGCATCATATTTATATAAAAAAAACCAATATTTTTTTTATTCACTGCTTCCTGCATATTATGTTTTAAATAAAACTGTTAAAGGTTTGGGGCAGTAATATTTTCCTATAAATATTTAAATAAGATATTTTTATCTTTAGTAAATATTACACATTGGTTATAAGATAGATTTTAAAATATAAATATGATATTATCTTATTATAAATAAGAGAGGTGGTTAAGATGAAACTTTGCATTGCTTTGACCGGATTAGCTTAAAAAAACTAAAATAATAGGAGGATTTTTTATGACTATTCCGGAAAATAAAATATACCCTCGTAAGGGTGACAGAGAAACGATTTACTTAAAAAATGCGATTACAAACGAAAACATAACCGTCGGGGACTATACAATGTATAACGACTTTGTAAACGACCCAGTGCAGTTTGAGAAGAATAACGTTCTATACCATTATCTGATAAACAACGATAAGCTCATCATAGGCAAATTCTGCTCCATAGCATGCGGTGCAAAATTCTTATTCAACAGTGCCAATCATACGATGAAGTCATTATCTTCATACCCCTTCCCTCTGTTTTTCGATGAATGGGGACTTGATATGAAAGATGTCACGCAGTCTTGGGACAATAAGGGCGACATTGTAATAGGAAATGATGTATGGATCGGGTACGAAGCTGTTATTATGGCGGGAGTAAAAATAGGTGACGGTGCGCTCATCGGGACACGTGCGGTTGTAACCAAAGACGTCGAGCCTTATACCATCGTCGGAGGAGTTCCCGCAAAGCCCATAAATAAAAGATTTAACGACGAAACCATAAATGCCATGCTTGAAATAAAATGGTGGGACTGGGATAAAGATAAAATAAGAAATAATATAGAAGAAATAAAGTCGGGAAATGTAGAAAATTTAAAGGGATTATAAATATAAAGGTAAGGATATTTTCCTTACCTTTTTTAAATAGAAATATATAAAAAAAATTAATTTTTATGAATAATAAATATAAATTTGAATATAATAATGAAGTACGATTTGATACTTATTTTACACATAAAAATTTATTTTATGGATAAAAAAGGTATTGACATCTAATAATAGATGTGTATAATAA
>NZ_JANJZK010000055.1 GCF_024623185.1 Anaerofustis stercorihominis | reverse complement strand
GAGTTATTAGCTTTAATAAAAGATAAAACTTTTCAAACTAAAAGTGAGGGATAGTAACTGTTTCATAAAAAGAGGTCAAAATTTTGATTGTTTACTATTTCAAGGAGATAGACATATTTTATTAAAAAAGTACGCTCAGTCGAAAGACTGATAACAAATACGATTTCTTAGTTTGCCGTGCTACAAATTTTGCAGTTAAATTTGTGAATTTCCATATTAGTTAAAATATCAAAATTTCTTTTGGAGTTTTTAGTAAGTCAAAAAGTATCGGGGTTTAAGCGGCAGAGCCCCTCGGAAGCGGGGTGCAGAGGTGAATTCCTACATTGAAGTGTAAAGTTTAGAGCTCTTAAGCAGATGAGTTTAATGAAAAATATCACTCTTTAGTAAAAGATTTATCCATAGGTAAAAAATTTATAGGCATTGTAAAAAAAGGATATAAAAATAGACAGCAGTAAAAAAAGAAAATTTATGATAATACAAAAGCAGGAGGAATTTATGAACGTAAAAGAAATAAGGATAAATGCGCAGCTTATGTGCAATAAGTCGATAGACAAGTCGATGTGCATAAACTATATCAACGAAGGGATAAGGGACATAATATCAAAGGATATAAATGCGGGAGAAGTAAAAAAAAGAGAGCTTTTCGCTTTCAACACCAAATGGTATCCCATAAAGGCAAAAGACGAGATAAACAGAGATCTGCTCAAACTGAAATACATAATAAACGAACAAAACAAGAGAACGAAGATGTATATAAAAGTGGGAAATGAAGTGATGTTCGACCTTATGGGAAGATATACTCTATTTTACGTACTGCTTCCGGAGAAAGTAAAGTCTGAAGATGACGAGCCGAAGATGAAAGAATGTTATCAGGACGCACTTTCCGCTTACTGCGCATACAGAGAAAGACTGAGGTTTTACGGAGCGGACGACGACAGCACCAAACTTTTATACGAACTTTATAATCAAAGGATATTCAGTACCGACGGCGGGTACTATTAGGAGGTAAAAATGAAAATAAAAAACCGAAATTTTATGGCGAGTGTAGGGGATGCATCTACAGGGATAGCAGGACCCGACGCACTCATTGCGGATATAGACAATATCATCGAAGTGCTTTCAAATTTAGATGACGAGAATATAAAAAGCCTGTCAGCAAATAAAGTAAACACGAGTGACAAAGAGACCTTGACGGAAAGTCTAAACAAACTTACAAATAAAATATATGAAATCATAGGAACAAATACTTTGGATAGTGAAGTGGAAAAGAGTCTGAAAGACTTGATAACTCATTTAAAGGATAAGAGCAATCCTCACGGAGTATCTCCTTCCATACTAAACGTGTATACAAAAGACGAGATACTCTCGTACTTCGGGACTTCAAACAACACGATGAGCTATGAAGTATTTGAAGTGGAGGATATAAGCGACGGCGGATTTACATATAAAGATAAAGAAGGAGAAGTCCATACTTCTATCATCGATACAGACGGATATTATATATTTACTCTTCAGGGAAAGAGCGGATATAAGATAGGTTCAAACGCCATTGAAGCGGTAGTGAACGACGCATTGTTCAGGACGGAGGCTTCGGGAGGACTTAGAGAAATAAAAGACGAGAACTCCGACGGATTTTCAAAGAAAGTCGGCGTCAGCGGATTATTCATAGGATGTGAAGTAACATTCAAATACTTTTCCAGGATAAACTTCTATTCAAAACACGCCGTAAGCCACATCAATTCCTCCGATGAACTTATCCATATCGGACCCAACCCAAAAATGGACTCTAACAATATAGATACGCCGGTTTGGTTTGATACCAGTATGTAAAGGTTTCGCCCTAAAGGGCGACCATCTTT
>NZ_JANJZK010000054.1 GCF_024623185.1 Anaerofustis stercorihominis | reverse complement strand
CCTTTGGAGAAAGCATGCAGCCTTCAGGGGTAGAAAAATATAATGACAGTATTTATATACTAAACGAAGACAGAGTTTATGAGTATAAAAATAATACATATCACCTTTTAGGCGGAGGAAAAGTAGGAAATAATGTAGGCAATGAAAAGATGTCTATAGTGAACGGTGAAGTATATGTATTTTATGGGGAGTATACAAACAGTAACAACGCTGTGGTGCTTAAGAAGTATGAAAATGGTAAATGGGTCGAAAAGTGGAGAACAAGTACGGGAAAGAGTTTTTCCAATTCTCCTTACTGCGTCAATTTAAATAATGAACTTTATGTACTCTATGATACCGATAATACCAATGCAAAAGTTCTCAAGTGGAATGGAAAGACTTTTGTTTCTGTGGGAAATACACTAAATGCAGGTCATATCGTAAACCCTAAAATGACAATGTATAAAGGTTCGATATATTTGATGTATGCCGATTTTAACAATACTTCCGACTCTGTTAATATTTATAAGCTTGATAATAATAAATTTATTAAGGTACACGGACTTTCATCATCTTATAAATCTTATATCGATTTATGTGCTGACAAAGAAAAGTTATATGCTTTTGCTTATGACGGGAAGAAAGACGAAAAAGTGCTGATGTCGGTATTCGACGGGAGTACATGGAAAGACAGCAGTGTTGAGGGATTTGATTTTCTTCCTTTCGGAGCATCTTTCAGTGTCAAGAATGATCAAATATATATGGGTCTTACAGATAATAAGAGTGCAAGGATATATTATCTCAAAGAAGGTAAATGGATAAAATTGGGCAATGATATTTATTCTAATGCTTATGATATGAGTTTTTATATAACCAATAAAAAAGTATATGCTCTTGTCGGAGATAATGTAAAGAATAAAGTCATACTTAAATCTAAAGACGCCGTGGTGATTTCCGACGAAGAAGAAAAAAAGCCTATAAATCCTCCTATCGAAGATGATAAGCCTGTTATTAAGCCGCCTGTCAAACCACCTGTTAAGATAACTCTTTCAAGTGTAAAATCAAAAGCGGTAAGTTATAATTACAATGCAGCTAAGATTTATTGGACAAAAGTTAAAAATGCAAGCGGGTATTATGTATATCGCTCGACTTCTTCAAAGAGTGGGTTTAAAAAAATTAAGACGCTTAGTTATAAGAGTTCTTCTTATGTGAATTCAGGGCTTACCTGCGGAAAATATTACTATTACAGAGTAGTTGCTTATAACAATAAAAACGGCATCGTGACCGGTAAATACAACACTGTAAGGGTAAAACCTTCCCTTAAGAAGCCTGATCTTAAGCTCAAGAGAGGTAAGAAGAAAGCCATAGTAAAATACTCTAAGATATCAGGGGCAAGCGGATATAAGATTTATCGCTCAACAAAAAAGACTAAAGGTTATAAACTTATAAAGACAACAAAGAGCAGAAGCTATACAAACAAGAAATTAAAATCAAAAAAGACATATTATTATAAAGTTAGAGCTTATAAAAAGGTAGGTAAGAAGACAGTTTATTCTCCTTATTCAAGCGTTAAAAAAGTAAAGGTCAAATAGCCTTTGCTTTTTTATTATAAGAAATAAAGATAAATTTTGATAAGTTTAAGTGTGGTTTACACAAAATTAAATAATTTAAGATGTGGTCATATAAAAGAAAAGCAATGATGTTTAAATTTAAACTCTATAAAATTTATACTATGTGTATATAAACTTTTAGTTTTATTTAATAGAAAATAGAGACTTAAGAGGAAATCCTACACGCCATTACTATACTTTATTTAAGCATTGTTTTCATATTATATATTGATATAAATACATAATTATATCAGGAGCGATATTTTAATTTGTTTCTTTGAAAGCAGGGTATAGGTAGAGGGTAAGGGGGCGCGGAATCTGACGAAG
>NZ_JANJZK010000053.1 GCF_024623185.1 Anaerofustis stercorihominis | reverse complement strand
ACAAGCAAAGAATGGTCGGGTTTATAAGGGCAGACAGCCCTTAATTATGGGTATAAGGGACAGCGTCCCTTAAATGTAAATGTTTGTTTCTTAAAAAAGAAAAGAGGAAAATGATGATCAACAGGAGTGAAACCTTAAGATACCTTGGATATAGTGGGGATGAAGTAGATGAAAATACTCTGCGTCTTATAGAAGAGTGCGAAGGACTTCTTAAAAAAAGTGCAAATCCAAGAAGTACTTACAAAGTTTTTGATTTAAAAAAGATAGACGATGAAACTTTGGATATGGGAGTCTTTAAGATAAAAAGCAAAGCTCTTTCAAGAAATTTGAGCGGGTGTAAAAACGTCATATTATTTGCCGCGACTTTGGGTCCAAGAGTGGATATCCTGCTTCAGAAATATTCAAAGCTTTCACAGGTAAAAGCCGTAGTACTCCAGGCTTCTGCCGCAAGTATGATAGAGGTTTATATAGATAGTATAGAAGATGAAATAAGGCTTGAAGCAAAAGAGAAGGGGCTTTATCTAAGACCCAGGTTTTCTCCCGGATATGCTGACCTTTCTCTTGAGTATCAAAGGGATATATTTAAGATATTGGATTTACCCAGAAGGATAGGGGCAACTTTGATGGATAACCTTATAATGGCGCCCTCAAAGACTGTTACGGCTTTTATAGGCTTAAGCGAAGAAGATAAAAATGTATGTGATTATATATAAAACTATTTGATTATTTATGCCTTGGATGTATAATATAAATTATTGAAAATTACTTATAAATTTTACAAATATTTACAATCTTATTTCAAACAATTTTACATCTTCAGGGGAAAATAATGAATATAATGACAAAATCTGAAAACAAAGAAAAAAACAAGGACTATTTATTTACAAATAAGGCACTTTTGATTTTGATACTGCCGCTTATAGTAGAGCAATTTCTTGCGATACTGGTAGGTATGGCTGACTCTATAATGATTGCAAGCGTAGGAGAAGCGGCTGTTTCGGGAGTTTCTCTCGTGGACAGTTTGATGCTGCTTCTTATAAATATATTTGCGGCTCTTGCTACGGGAGGAGCTGTCGTAGCGGGGCAGTATCTCGGAAAGAGAGACAGGGATAACGCCTGTGAGGCTTCTAATCAGCTCGTATGGTTTATTACCATTATTGCAGCTGTAGTCATGATTTTGGTTTATGTATTAAAACAATTCATATTAACTACGGTCTTCGGAAGCATAGACGCAGATGTCATGGGGCATGCCAATACTTATTTATTAATAGTCAGTGCTTCAATACCTTTTATTGCCTTATATAACGCAGGGGCGGCGATATTCCGTTCAATGGGCAATTCAAAAGTCTCAATGATGGTTTCTATTTTAATGAACCTTATTAACGTCATAGGAAATGCTGTACTTATTTACGGGTTTCATTTCGGGACTGCAGGGGTTGCTATACCTACACTCGTTTCAAGGATAGTAGCGGCGGTTGTCATAGTTATTTTGTTACTTAACAAGAATGTAACTCTTCATATAAGTAAGAGTTTTAAATATAAACCAAATTTTCATATGATAAAAAGCATTTTATATATAGGCGTTCCCAACGGACTTGAGAACAGTATGTTCCAGCTTGGTAAAATAATCGTACTGAGCCTGGTTTCCACCTTTGGGACTTACGCAATAGCCGCCAACGCCGTATCAAACGTAGTAGCGGCATTCCAAATATTATCCGGCATGGCGGTCTCCCTTGCCGTTACCACTGTCATTTCGAGATGTGTCGGTGCGGGGGAATTCGAGCAGGCGAGATATTATACAAAGAAGCTTATAAAAATAACATATGTTTGTATAGCTGTTTTTGTGGGAGTTATAATACTTCTTCTTCCTGTTATAATGAATGCTTACAACTTATCGGATATGACTGCATCGGAAGCGACGAAGATACTCTTTCTTCACGGAAGCTGTGCGATTTTCGTATGGCCTTTGGCTTTTACCCTTCCCTCAACTTTAAGAGCTGCGGGAGATGTGAAGTACTGCATGATAACCTCAATAAGTTCCATGTGGATATGCAGGATAGTGTTCAGTTATATCTTCGGTAAATATATGGGATTTGGAGTGTTCGGCGTTTGGATGGCGATGATAATGGACTGGGTAATAAGGGCGATATTCTTTATTATTAGGTACAGAAGCCCTAAGTGGGAGGGGAAACAGGTAATATAAGGGGTTCCACCCCTAAAACCCCTGTAAGGGACTCCGTCCCTTAGAAACCCTGCCCTTTTTTGTCCAAAGA
>NZ_JANJZK010000052.1 GCF_024623185.1 Anaerofustis stercorihominis | reverse complement strand
CACCCACATATTACCTAAAAGATCTATTACCTTTAATTAAAGATAAAACTTTTATATAAATGGGTGGGATAGCTTCTTTTCCAAGAAATGCGGGTAGCATTTCTTAGGAAATCAAGAAGCGTTAAAAGCCGTCACGGCGACTGAGTGAAAGATTTTTATCCAATATTTTTATCTTCGGAAAAATATTGGCAGGGTTATTAAGGGACGGAGTCCCTTATATATGTTTATTAAAAGAGCAGTTTAAAATAATCCTTCAAAGTCGCTTTTTTCTTTGGCTTACTAAACCAGCTTTTTACTATTCCCTTAATGTTATAGGTTTGAAGCACTACATTAAGCTCTCCTCCGAGGAAGATTATATACATGCAGATGTACAGCCAAAGCATGAATAGTATAACAGCACTAAGAGAACCGTAAATAAGCGAATTTGCTCCGACTTTTGTTATATATAAAGAGTAAAGCCATGAGAATATTATCCAGCCGGCAGAAGAAAAAATTGCTCCGGGAAGTTCTTTTAAAATATGACATTTTCTTTTGGGAAGCACGCAGAATGTTATAAGGAATATTGCAAGGAGCAGGAAAAATCCTCCCAGATAACTGTAATTTATATGCAGATCCCCTATGAAAAACAGTTCGCTTTGCAGGAATTTAGCTATATTTATCCCAAATATCAACAGGATTATCACCGCAAGGAAAATAAGACCGAAACAGATAGTGTAGAGAAGAGAAACTCCTCTTATTTGAATATAATTCCTTTCGTCCTTTGTCTTATATATAGTGTTAAGTCCTTTTGATATTGAGTAAATCCCCTTTGAGGCAGACCATAAAAGCGTCAAAAATGTAACGAGGAGTACTGTCCCCGAGTAGTTTATATATAATCCCTTGAATAAGTCGGTGATAAAACCCGACAGCGCCTGAGGGAATATGTGTATCGATATACTTATCAGCTCTTCCTGTGTCAAGGGAAGGTACTGAACCAGTAAGACAATTATCATTATCAAAGGGACGAATGAGAACATCATAAAGAAAGCCGACTGTGCAGCGAATGTATAAATAAAATCTTCACTTAGTTTGTCAAGGCTTGATTTGATGTCCTTTAAAAATTGATATAAGTTCATTTTTTACCCCTTTTATTATTTATTATATTTTACACCAAATATACTTATTATTAAACATAAAATTAGAAATAATAAAGGGGTATGTCATTTGAACTTCCTGTGAAGTTTTGCTTCCCACCTGACTAAAATTTACTCGTCGGGTTCGCAGTTTTAGTTTAGTAATATTTACGAGTTTAGATAAGTTCCTTTTATTTCTTTGGGTAAAAGGGGCAGGGGACTTAGGGATATAGCACTTATAAAGGGTAGTAGGGCTAATCTATAAAGAACACCATATTGCAGACTGCATACATTATTATGCAGTTAGATTTAGAATAGGAGTATTGATGATGAAAGATATATTAGAGGAAGATTAGTAGTTTAAGCTTACTTAAAAGGGGTTTGAATAGCGTTCGTTTCAAAAATTGTATTTTACTAGAAAGCTATTTACTTTTTTTGTATAAGCCTCTTACAACCCCCTTAGCTTAAAAAGTTTTATATTATATTTAAGGTAATAAATCTTTTAGGTGATTTGCGGGTGAATGACCTTAGTAAGTTAGATATTTTTTTTCTTAAAACTTATTATAATGTTATAATAAAAATTTTCATAACAATGGGCTTTGGTTAGCGACAGTTTCAAAATTTTCGGTAAGAAAATTTTAGGAAATCTGATTTCAAAAAAAGGCTCTATATTCAACAAAAGCATTTAACTCCTTTAAAATAATATAGATTTCTTAGATTAAAACTTGGTAAATAAAAAAAGACCTTGCTTCCATATATTTGAAAACAAAGCTTTAAATAAATTGAATATGACTGACAATCCTAAATTTAATATTCTTTTATATCTGTTTTTTACTCTTCTTGTTTCATATAAAGTTGTTATTAACTATAAGATAAATAACTTTTTCAGGTAATATGGATATGATAAACTTAGGTATGTTTAATATCCCTTTTGCCGAAGGCTAAGCCACCACGGCTTGAGTGGAGATTTTTTAGTTCTTTTTTATCTTTAAAAAAGAACATATAAACTTTTTCAGGTAATATGTGGATGATTGATCTCAGTAAGTTTAATATCCCTTCTGCCGAAGGCTAAGCCATCACGGCTTGAGTGGAGATTTTTTCGTTCTTTTTTATCTTTAAAAAAGAACATATAAACTTTTTTCAGGTAATATGCGGTTGATTGATCTCAGTAAGTTTAAATAGATAAAAAGAGCATTTTCATTCTTTTTTTGTGTTTTATATCTAAAAGTTATTTACTATCAAAAAGTTTCCTTTTTATTGGGGGTGGATAGCGACTGTTTCACAA
>NZ_JANJZK010000051.1 GCF_024623185.1 Anaerofustis stercorihominis | reverse complement strand
TCACCCTAACCCTAACAACCCTAGAAAAACTAGACTTATACTTTCCGCTAACTCCCCTTACCTTATAATAATAAACCCTTCTCCCCTTTACTCCCTTATCCACATAACTCCTATTTCTCGTCACCTTTATCCTCTTATACCCGCTCCTCTTCTTAGTCGATCTGTATATCTCGTACTTACTCGCTCCCAAACTCTTACCATAACTTATTTTCGCCTTCTTCTTTGTGCTCTTTAACTTTACTTTTGCTATCTTCTTCGGGTATACTTTTATCTTTACCGTCCCCTTCTTCCCGCTCCCGTCTTTCGCTATCACACTCACACTGCAGCTTCCCGCTCTCTTCCCGCTAACAACTCCCTTTGAACTTACACTGCATACTTTACTGCTTGAAACATATCTAAACGTCTTATTATAAGCACTTGAAGGCGATACACTTATCGACATTTTATATCTATTCCCAACCTCAAGCCTCTTACTTCCCGCTTTTGGTTTTACTTTACTCACATATATTAACTTCGGTATCTTTGTTATATTTATCCTGCTATTACACCTGCTGCAATGTCTGGATTTCTCTCCGTAAGACTTATATGTAGACTTCTTATCCGTTACATATCCTCCGTAACTATGTCCCAATGCCTCGCTATTCTTCTGTGTAACAGGTAAGGAACAATATATACACTTCTTAGTAACAGTCCCTATTGATGTACAAGTTGCTTTCTTATAAACGATATTATCATCACAATAATCATGAGCTCTACATTTCTTAAATTCCACTTCCACGTTATAATCTAAGTTACCAACAGTAAACTCATAAGGTTTTGCAATGTATACTCCGTTTACTTTGACTTTATATATATTACCGATATCACTGATTATATTTAATTTTACCTTACTTCCGACTTTTACAGATGCTCTTTCTTTTATTATATCATCTACGCACCTTAATTCTGCACTTCCGCCAGAATTATACTTTAAACTCAAGGAAACATACTTATTCGTTATATCCTCACTTGGATATATATCATCGGTTATTTCCACAATAGAATTATTATGTATCTTAAAATCATCAGCCACACCCTTTAGCGCATTTTTACCTATACCGGTAACACCTCTCGGTATTGTAATACTCTTCAAAGAACTGCAGCCGCTAAAACAGCTTTCCCCTATAGTTTTCAGATTTTCAGGAAGACAGATACTTTCAAGTTCCTTACATCCATGAAAAGCGCTGTCTCCTATGGTTGTTATATCATCAGACATCGTTATATCCCTTAAGGATATACACCCGAAAAAAGTATTTTTTTCTATAGTTTTTATCGAGCAGGACAGATTTACATTTTCAAGAGAAGTACATTTATTAAATGCACTTTCGCCTATCTTTTCTACTCCCTGAGGTATATTTACAGAGGTCAGACTCCTACAATTAACAAAAGAATTTTCGCCTATTTCTTTTAAATTTTTATTGAACATTACTTCATTTAAATTTGGCAGAGATGTAAATGTATATCTTGATATTTTCACAAGACTTTCATTCAACGTTACTTTTTCTATATCAGACCAGCAAAAAGAATATTCCCCGAGGCTTACAACTTTCTTACCACCTATTTCATCAGGAATAACTACTTCTTTATCATTTCCCATATAACTTTCTATTTCAATATTTCCCTCAGAAAGTTCTTTATATGTATACTCTTCGTTCGACGCCTTTACACCGCCTCCTCGAAAAGATAATATTACTATCACAAATAATATAATACCAAATAGTCTTACGGATTTCTTCATCTCATACTTCCCCCTATTTTATACTACTTTAATATTCTACTATCCTACTAAATGCTTCTTGTACGAAAAATAGGGTTATTTATGTTTTGACTGATTTTTTATCCTTTTTTGACTCCTTTTTGTCTTATTTTTAATCTTCTCTTTACTTTCTTTTTATCTACCTCCTAATTATTCTTTCTTTTACCTCATTATTTTTTACATTACTTTCCTTTCTCTTTTACTCTCATTCATCGTTCCTCCTTACTTTATTATTACTTCTCCTTATTACTAACTTATTATTCTATACTACTTTTATTCAGCATTACCTTATATACTGATTTTTACTTCCTTTATTACTTATTTATCTCATTAAAAAAGGACCTTATATGAGCTCCTTCTCTTCTTACACGTTTATATTCTTTTCTATTTTTTATTCTTTATACTTATTCATACCTTTGTCACAGGGGTTGATGATTAGTATATAATAATATTTACGTCCTCTTTTGCTCTTTTTTATTTACTACTCATTAACCATACTTTGTTATATACAATAATCTTCGCTATACAGTTCTTATTTAAAATAATTATCTCCCATTTCCTAACCTGCTCCCTTTCTTATCATTAAAAAAAGTCCTTTAGATGGACTT
>NZ_JANJZK010000050.1 GCF_024623185.1 Anaerofustis stercorihominis | reverse complement strand
TCGGCAAAAGGGATATTAAATTTACGAAAGCAAATCATCCATAAATCACCTAAGACATATGTTTACCTAATAATAAAAAAATACAATTTATTACAAAAATAATATACAAAATCAAAAATATTTATTAAAACTATATACATTAGTATATTTTTTCTTCCTCAGTAAAAAATACTAAAAAAGGAGGAAAAAATGGAATTTAAAAATAGTCAAACAGTTAAAAATTTAATGAGCTCATTTGTTGGAGAAAGCGGTGTATACCAAAGATATTCTTATTATGCTTCAAGAGCAAACAAAGATGGATTTAAATACATCGAAAATATTTTCAACGAAACTGCTTTAAACGAACTTTATCATGCTAAAAGATTTATGTTCCTTATAAACAAGGAATTACCGGGAGAAAAAATCATGGTGGATCAAGCCGACTACCCTGTTTTCTACGGAACTACTTTGGAAAACTTAAAATCTGCGGCTCTCGGTGAATACGAAGAAGCTTATGAAATCTATCCTACATTCGCAAACATTGCGAGAGAAGAAGGTTTTAAGGAAGTTGCAACATATTTCGATTTGATTGCTGATGTTGAAAAAACTCATCACAAGAGATATGACACATTAGCAAAAGAAGTGGAAAGAGGATTCTTCCACAGAGAAGGCGAATGTGACTGGGTATGCTTAAAATGCGGATATCATCACAAAGGACCAAACCCTCCTAAAGTTTGTCCTATATGTGACCATGCCGAAGCTTACTTCAAACCTATTTGTCCTTCTGGCAACTAAAAAAAGTGCATTAAGCACTTTTTTTAGTTTTTTTCATATGATATTATTTTATATTTCTGATTATTAAACAATATATACGTTCTTTTGTTTTTTGTATTGCTTTCTTGAAATACTAAAATTTGTTTGAAATATATTCATACTTTATAAGAAATATGAAACAAATAAACTTTCAAATCTTTACTTTATGTTTTTACAGTTCTTCCTCATTTTCCATCTCTTCAAGGATTTCATAATATACACTGTTTAATATCTCTTCGCTGTAGCCTTTGGCATAAAAGAAAGGAAATACTTTATACTTTACTTTTTCTATTTCTTCTCCCTTATTTAAATATTTATAAAAGCGCTTTTTTATCTTTTCCTTTAATTTTGTATTCTCACTTATATTCTCATCTTCGCTTATTATATCGTCTATTACGGAATTTATAAGCTTATAATCGTAACCTTTCCTCACGGCACTGTTTATTATTTTATCTCTCTTTTCCCTGTAAAATAGTTCGCTGTTTTTTCTGTCCTGTTTTGATATGAATTCGCTTAAATTCTCGGTTTCTTCTTCTATACCAAAACACCTCTCCACTGTCTTTAGGACCAAGGATACATCTATCCCCTTCTTTATAAGGTCATTCTTTATCTTATTTCTCCCGATAAGAGACGCGGATTTGCTCCTTGTAAAGTTTTCTATGTAGTCCTCGTCATTTACATACTTAAGCTCCAAAAGTCTATTTAACACATCATTTATTACGATATCGGGAAAGTGTTTCTTATCCAGATAATCGACGATTTCCTGCTCGCACCTCATGGCATAAGAAAGATAATTGAGAGCCATATTGAGTGCGGTATCGTATAGATCGTCATAGCTTTCTTTAATGAGCTCATCAATATCCACTTGATCTTCCACTTTGAGCTTACTTATGATTTTTCTGTCCAGACGAAGCACTTTTTCATCGTTTATCGTTACGTTATATTCTCTTTTTGTCTTGGTTATTTTTGTTATTACGTCCAATTTATTACCTTTCCTATTCTTTATTAATAGACAAACAACTGAGCAGCACTGTTTCTAACACCTTTTATAATAAACTTTATCCCTTAAGAACTCCAAACATACCGCATGTCTCCGTCTTCATCCCCAGCTTTTATTCATCCATTCCGCATATATTGTTATAACAAATTTTCTTCACAGAAAACTTAGAAATCATGTTATTTTGCGTACTTCATACACATAAATTTTAATCAATAAAAATCTACAAAAGCTTTTTAAGGAAATTTAGAATTGCCGATTTAAAAATAAAGGACTTTTCTATATCAGCATAAAAGCTTTAAAACTTCTCAATGTAACTGTCTACGGATTTAAAAAATAGGTATATTATATTTAAAATATGTTCAATCGTTAAACTGATAACCGGCACGATTTATTAGTTTAACGTGTATCGGATTTGCGTCAGCTGTATTTTTAAGTTTACATATTTCACCTGTACTTTAAATTTTTAACGCTCACTTCCCCAATCATCTAATTAAAAGTTTTACATTAAATAAAAGTTAATAACTCTTTTGGTTAAGTGACAGATAATATTCCTAAAAAATCATTACTTCTACAAATTAAAGGGACGGGGTCTGCGACGGTTTTAAAAAATACTGCCCTTGTTTTTGGAAAAAAATAAACCACAACCATTTAAATTAATAATTTTATATTAAATCATAGTTGATAACTCTTTTAGGTAAATAGTAAATAATTTCCCTGAAAATTTATTAATTTAGTATAAAATGATTACTTTTTATAATTAAAGGGTGGGAAAGCGGTCGTTTCAAAAATCT
>NZ_JANJZK010000004.1 GCF_024623185.1 Anaerofustis stercorihominis | reverse complement strand
CGTCTTAACCGCTTGACCAAGGGGCCTTATATATGGTAGCGGGAATAGGATTTGAACCTACGACACCACGGGTATGAACCGTGTGCTCTAGCCAACTGAGCTATCCCGCCATATTATCTTTTTGGTTGCGGGGACAGGACTTGAACCTGCGACCTCCGGGTTATGAGCCCGACGAGCTGCCAACTGCTCCACCCCGCGTCAGTACACAATATTATAGTCCACATAACATAGACTTGTCAAGTATTTTTTTTATTTTTTTAACATTATTTTAAGTGGGATAACTTAGCATTAATACTATACTATAAATAGTATTCTAAGTCAATTATTCCCACTTAATTTATTATATATACCTAATTTATAATATTTATAAGTCAATTATGAAATAAAATCTGTCGAAATACAAATTATCTTGTTACTAATAGATTTATATATTATAATTAAGCATATCAACAATCATATACAATAATAAAATATTAGCTAAAGTAAGGTGAATAATATGAGATACAAACTTTCTAAAAATGATTTACTCGTTGCGGGATTAACCGCATTGATTGTATTATTCTCATTTGCTTTAGTATTTTTTTATAATTATAAAAATACGCATGATGATATGATAAGATCACTTCAGGACAGAGCTCTTGCAATATATAACAGTGTAGACAGCAATCTGGATATAAAATCTTTTGACGCTGTAAAAAACAATAAAGACATGAACAGTACTATATATAAAGAACATCAAGAATTTTTGAATAGTATTCGTCATGCCACAGGTGTCAGATACTTATACACAGCAAAGAGGAATGATAAAGGAGAAATAATTTATCTTGTTGACGGGCTTGACCTCGGTGCAAGTGATTTTGCATTCCCGGGAACAAAACTTGAAGATGAAGTTCTTCCGACAATGGAAAGAGCACTGGAAGGTAAGGTTATTCTTCCGGACTCAATAATAAAAACAAACTGGGGAAAGATTTTCGTTGCATATTTTCCCATACACGCAGGACAAAACCATAGGGGAGATGTAATTGGACTTCTCGGAATGGAATTCGATGCAAATCATCAATATGATACATATCTCAAATCCGCTATATTTACTCCTATTGTTGCCATTATAACCTGCTTGCTCGCAATGCTTATAATGGTAAAATTCTATAGGAAAATCACTGATTTATACAATAAGGCTACCGTATATGCACAAAATGCAAGTAATGCAAAAGGAAGATTTTTATCTAATATATCTCATGAAATGAGGACACCATTAAATGCAATAAGCGGAATGACCAAAATAGGAAAAGAAAGTATAAATAGTAAAGATGAAGTTACTATGTGTTTCGATAAGATAGATACTTCAGTAAATTACTTAACAAATCTCATTAATGACGTTCTTGATATTTCAAGAATAGAAAGCGGAAAAACCAAAATAGAAAATAAGCCTTTTAATTTAGATGTGCTTATTAAAAATATAATTACGATTATACAAAATCAAGCTGATGATAAAAAAATAAACTTTGTATGTAAATATGATTTAAAAAGTCCTTATTTAATGGGAGATGAACTTCATCTTCAGCAGATACTGATAAATATAATAGGCAATGCAATAAAATACACACATAAAAAAGGAAAAGTAGAAGTAATAATCAGCGATATTGATACAAATAATAATAAATCAAAAGTACATTTTACTATAAAAGATAATGGGATAGGAATAGAAGCAAAACAACTTCCAACCATATTTCAAGCATTTGAAAGAGCCGATAATGCACTGGAGCAACAATACAAAGGGACAGGACTGGGGCTTGCCATATCTTATAATCTGGTTAAAATGATGGGCGGAGAATTAAAAGTTGAAAGTGAAGTAGATAAAGGAAGCAGTTTCTTTTTCGATCTTGAGCTAAATAAAATTAATGAAGAAGAATATAATAAATATTTAAAATTAAAAAATAAGTATCCAAATCACAACATAGAAAACACAAGGGGAATAAGAATTCTTCTTGCAGAAGATAACGAAATAAACAGGGAAATAAGTAAATATGTCTTAGAGAAAAATGGGATTATCGTTGAAGAAGCAGTAGACGGAAAAGAGGCATTATATAAATTTGGACAAAGTGATAAAAATTACTACAGTGCAATACTAATGGATATAAAAATGCCTGTAATGGACGGTCATGAAGCTACAAAAGCTATCCGTACATCAGAACATCCAAATGCAAAAGATATTCCTATAATAGCAGTTTCCGCGAATGCTTTTGAAGAAGATATAGAGCTCTCCATTAAAAGCGGTATGAATGCACATATTTCAAAACCCATTGATTTCGATGAACTAATAAAAGTACTGGATAAATATATCAAATAAAAAGAGTCTATATAGACTTTTTAACATTTTAAATATAAGGTGCTTATATGAGAAAAAAAATAAAAAAAGAATTATTTAAATTATTTACATCAGAACTTTTAAGCTGTTTTTTATTTATATTTTGTTATTTTATTTGGTTTAAAGAAAATCAAATACAAATAACATATCCTATGACATTACTATGCTTCATACTATTACAAGTTTCTTTTTATTGGCTTATATGTTTACTTAAACTCAATAATAATTTTAATAGTATCAAATTTATTAAAATCTATTTAGTACTGAAATATATTGATTTTATATTATTGTTAGGGTATATACCAATCATTTTACTTTCTCCTTTTATTTCGAATTTATATTACGTAGGCTCGGTATTCTTGATATTATTCACAATGATTGAATATATAAACTACTTTATAGTAAGATTATCATATCCTAAAATTAGTATTCTTATTAGAAAAATAACAAGCAGAAAATTAACAAAGAGTAGCCTAGCAAAAGATATAGAACGAATAAAAACATAGTTAATACAAGTCCTAAAACTAAAAAAGACTTCCGCTTGGAAGTCTTTTTCTTTATATATTAGTCTAAATATTTACCTAAAATAGCTTTAACTTCATCTTGAGTTTCAGCGTTTTCAAGTACTTCTTTGGCAATTTCCTGAGCTTTTTCGTATGTAAAGCTTCTGATTACTTTTTTAGCTCTAAGAATAGAAGGAGCAGACATTGAAAATTCGTCTAATCCAAGACCTAATAATAATAATGCAGATGTTGGATCTCCTGCCATTTCACCGCACATACCTGTAAAGATACCTGCTTTATGAGAAGCATCAATAACATTCTTAACAAGTCTTATAATAGCCGGTGAAAGCGGCTGATTAAGTTCAGAAAGATTTTGATTTTGTCTGTCAACAGCTAATGAGTATTGACATAAGTCATTTGTTCCTATTGAGAAGAAATCAACTTCTTTAGCAATGATATCAGCAGTTACAGCAGCCGATGGGATTTCAATCATGATACCAACTTTAATGTTTTCATCATATTCAACACCCTTTGCTTTTAGTTCTTCTTTACATTCTTCTAAAATACCTTTAGCTTTTCTAACTTCTTCAACATTAGAAATCATAGGGAACATGATATGAGCATTTCCGTATACACTTGCTCTAAGTAACGCTCTAAGCTGTGTTTTGAACATTTCAACATTTTGGAAGCAAAGTCTTACAGCTCTAACACCAAGGAATGGATTCATTTCTTCTTCCATTGGAAGATAAGGAAGTTTTTTATCTCCTCCGATATCAAGAGTTCTGATAATTACAGGTCTGTCACCCATACCTTCCAAAACTTTTTTATATGATTCATACTGAACATCTTCTGAAGGCATTTCTTTAGCGTCCATATATAAGAATTCGGATCTGAATAGACCAACTCCGTCAGCACCATATTTATTAGCACCTTCCAAGTCATTAGGACTACCGATATTTGCACAAAGTTCTACTTTATGTCCATCAGAAGTTTCACTTGCTAAATCTTTAAGTTTTGCAAGTTCAGCTTGTTCTTTTGCATAAGCTTCTTTTTTAGCTTCGTATTCTTTAATTTCTTCATCACTAGGATTAATGATAATATTACCGTCGGTACCGTCAACGATGATTTTTTCTCCGCCTTTAACCTTACTTGTAATATCACCAAGACCTACAACGGCAGGTACTTCCAAAGATCTTGCCATGATAGCTGAGTGAGAAGTTCTGCTTCCTTCATCAATAGCAAAGCCGATTACTTTATCTTTGTTCATTTGAGCTGTATCGGAAGGTGTTAAGTCTACTGCAACGATTACACCGTTATCGCCGACTTGTGATAAATCCGCACTTTCTATACCAAGAAGATGTCTTAAGATTCTGTCAGCAACGTCTTGACAGTCAGCTGCTCTTGCTTTCATATATTCATCATCCATGCTGCCAAACATTCCAACGAACATTTCTGTGATTTCGTTCAAAGCTTGTTCTGCAACGATCAATTCGTTTTTAATTTTATTTTGAGCTTCACCTATGTATCCGGGATCATCCAGGAACATCATATGAGCAGTAAATACTTCTGCTTCTTCTTCCCCGATTTCTTTTATTGTCTTTTCTTTTAAGGCTTGTAATTCTGTTCTGGATTTTTCAATCGCGTCATCTAATTTTTTTAATTCTGCGTCAACAGCCCCTGCTTCGATTTTGCCCGGCGTTACAACTAGATCTTCCTTAACATATAAAAATACATTTCCAATCGCAACTCCAGGCGATGCATTAATTCCTTTCATGATAAAAACCTCTTTTCTTTGTTATAGATATCTTATATTATATTATAAAATAAAATAAAATCCTAGTACTTTTTAATAAACTGTTTACATTTGCTTTATTTTCATTATAAAATCTAATGAAATTTTATTTGATTACTTATAAATAATATGATATATTATCTTATATAATACATGCGCCCATAGCTCAGTAGGATAGAGCAATGGTTTCCTAAACCATGTGCCGGAGGTTCGAATCCTCTTGGGCGCACCATAATAAATAAAAGCTATCACCTTTTATTAGGTGATTTTTTAAATTATTAAGATTTGATTATTTTTTATCTAAATGTTATGATTTTTACACTTTATATGGTATAAATAAATATATCGGAGGGGATATATTTTGAAGAAAAGATTAACGAGCTTAGTTATTTTGCTTTTAACGATTTTATTCTGCTTTTCGATTTTTGGATGTGAAAAAGTCGATAATAAATTTAAAGGCAAAGTAATCAAATACGAAAATCTGGATAGCATTGATAAAAAAATGTTCAGCCAATTAAATAAAATTTTATATAAATCTAAAGAAAATTTATGGAGAGATTATAATCTAAAAGATAAGTCTTTCATTTTAATAAGAAAAGATGAAGAGGATGAAAACGGCAGCAGAAACAGAAAAAATGTATCTTATTATGCCATAAATGTAAAAGGAATGGAAGAGCAGGATGCAAAAGAAGTTAAAATGCCTAAAGGATTCTACTTTAAAAGTGTTTATAGATTTAACAAGGCACCTCTTAAAGTAGAAAGTATAAGAGGAAATTTTTCCGATACGGGTTCTGATCTAACTATAGGAGAAAATAGGAATATTTTCTGTTTTAAATACAATACCAATAACTTTAGAAAAGCAGTCGATCCCGCATATGCATTTTCGCCATTCTTCACACATGAGGCATTTCATTATTACATGCAAAATGACTGGAAAATCGAAGGAGAACCTTCAAGCGTAGCTTTAACAAAAAAAGAAATATCTTATATAGGGCTTAAGTATAAAGTTCTGGATAAAATAAGAATAGAAAATGAAAAAGATAAGATAAGCAAAAAGAAGTTAAATAAATTGATCAGTGAATATATTTCTATAGAAGAAAAAAGAAAAGAAATCAACGAAGGTTACCTAAAGGAAGAACATTCAAAAGAAACCGCCGAAGGAAGCGCATGTTACGTTGGTTTAAAAGCTGCAAGACTCACAAATACAAGGTATGGTGTCTTAGCCTTTACCAATAATAAAGAAAAAGTCACCTTTTCAGATGTTCTTGATGCAATGAGTAAGGATAAATACCCCACAACTTTTATAGGAGATTGGGAGTTATATAATACCGGGATGGAACTTTGTATAACAATGGATAACCTGGGTATAAAAAATTGGCAGAAAAAACTAAATAATCAAACTCTTGATAAGCCAACTAATTTATATGATATTTTGAAAAAATACTATAAACAAAACAAACTTGAAGAAGTTTCCATAGAAGAAATAGAAGATAAATACAACTATAAAGAGATATTAAAGAAAAGTGAAAAGATACAAAGATTGCTATAAAAAAACAGCCATTATTATGGCTGTTTTTATTAATAGTTATATAATATCTTATTAATGTAAACTTAATTATAGCCTTTTATAATGAAATCAACGAGGGAATTAATATGAATAAAATAACTATCTTCTTGAAGAATAATCTTTTATTTATAGCAGCAATACTTTTACAAATCTTAAACTTAATTATTTATTTGAATATTAATAGTTATAATTCTGAATTATTTAAAACTATAAATATTATAATACTTTTATCATCTTCATTGATTAAACTATATAGAAACAATGATTATCATTTTAAAAATATATACATATTTTATCTTATATATTTGTTTCTGTTTTTTTATTTTATTTTTGCTTTTGAAAATAAGTATACCACGCTACCGATACTCTATCAATTATCTTTTCCGATTTCATTTTTATTTTATCTATCCTCTTATGGATTATTGTTCGGTCCTTCTTTTTTAATTTTTATACTTATAGTATTACTTATACTAAATTTTTTTATAACATTTATTCCATATATTATATTTAAAATATTACACCTATTTATTAATTATATTATAAAAAAAAGAGACAGCTAAGCTGCTCTTTTTAATTTTTTAACATACTTTCTGCGTATTCGACCATGAGTCCGTAAACACCGCCATTTTCTTTTAATATACTCATGACTTTTGTATAAGTTTCCTGATTAGACCAATCCTTTTGGAATTCTAAAAGTACCTGCATCCATGTAACGGGAACGGCTCCTGCCTGCGCCATTCTTATTATAGCCATATCATGAGCTTCTTTTGAAACTCCCGCACATGCGTCTGTAACGATATATACCTGATATCCCTCTTCCAAAGCACTTAAAGCTGGGAACGTAACACAAACTTCCGTCCATAAACCGGCTATTATAAGTTTCTTTTTACCCGTTTCGCTTACGGCTCTTTTAAAATTATTATCTTCCCAAGCATTGATAGATGTTCTGTCTATAGGTGTAACTTTAGGAAATAAAGACTTTACCTTAGCGTAAAGCTCTCCGCTGAATTTTTTAGTTTCCGCTGTTGATAATATACATGGAACATTAAATGATCTTGCTGTCTTCGCAAGTCCTACAACGTTGTTCATTACACTTTCCCTTTTCCCTTCAGCCGCAAAAAACATTGCCGGCTGTTCATCTATTATTAAAATAACAGACTCATCAGGATCCAATAAACTATTTGAATAATTTCTCATTTTACTATCCTTTCTTTTTTTATATTTTTACCACTAAAAAAAATATTATGTGACAATGAAAAATTTAAAACAAAAAAGATAGCACTTGCTATCTCATCCGTAAATATTAATTTTAAATAATATATTATGTAATTTTATTAATAGAAAAAATAAGTAACTATTTTATTTTTTATACTTTAAGAGAATATAAAGTTCAATAATTTATAATCTATAGGAGTTCCTTACATTATATTAAAGTAAATTACATACATATTGATAATCTTATTTATATCATTTAAAACTAAATAATTTTTTTTATTTTATAATCTTAAAATTTATTTAATTACTATTTTAAATTTTTATTATATCTCTAAAAATGAAACTTATCGCTCAAGTCTAAAATTTCTTCGTATTCCTTTTTCTTCTTCAAGTGAAATAATATAAGAATACCTCCTACCAACAATCCTAAACCAACACCTATCACAAAATCAACAGGGTAAGTCGTTATTATATAAAGCTTTGTAAAACAAATCAAAAGGGTCAACCCGAGAGCATATTTACCAAATTGAAATTCATTATAATATATCAGTACAGTCGAACATACACTCATCATTATGTATCCTGCGGGAAAAGTATATCTTCCGATTTCAGGAAGATATATACATACATTATGTTCACTTAAAAATGCTCTGAAATGAAATAAAACAGGTTTCATCACTTCATTACCGATAATAGAGCAAAGGAAAAGACCAACTATTATAAGAATGGAAAATTTCGCATCTTTTTTATAAAAGTAAAGATAAATACTTGCGGCGATCCATAAAAAGCCCATGACTAATACATTACTCAGTACCGGTATTACATGCCCTGATAATATTTTATTAAGTGAAATAGGCATTGCCAGATTGTCCACAAAAGCGACCAGTGTATCTAATAATTCATCCATACAATAAAACCCCTTAATTTTCTATTCATATTAAAAATACAATATAAGATTTTTAGATATTATAAACCATTATACCTTTTAGGTCTACATATTAATAAAATGTTTAATAATTTTTTATTACATATGACCGTTTATTTATACTATTATAAATTTTATTTATTAAAAAAACATTAAATTTAATATAAGATATATTTATGTTAAAATATTAATAATAAATTTATAATGATAAAATAAAGGGAAAAGTTATGGGACATTTAGGATTTTCTTATGTAGGTATGATATATTTATTTATGCTTTTTATACCCAATATTATATGGAGTAAAAATCAGCCCGCAGAATATGAATATAAAAATGAGAATAGAATACTTATTATATTTGAAAGAATAGGACAAGTTTTGGTAAGCTGTACTGTTTTGATATTTAGCGATTTTAATATCCATTCTTTTTCAGTATGGAGTATATGGCTTATATTGTCATTTGCATTTATGCTTATTTATGAATATTGGTGGATAAGATATTTTAAGAGCCATAAAACATTAAAAGACTTTTACAGCCCAATATTTGGTATTCCTGTTGCAGGTGCAACTCTTCCTATATTGGCATTTTTGCTTCTTGGTATATATGGTAAAGTAATATGGCTTATAATATCAACGATAATACTTGGCATAGGACATATCGGAATACATTTAAATCATTTGAAAGATATAACTGATTAAACATAAAAAGGAAATTGATAATGAGTAATAGACCAAAGTTAAATAAGGATTTAGACAGTGAGACATTTAAAAGTTATTATTATTTAAAGGAAGAGTTAGTAAATTTTTTAAAAAAAGAAGGAATGCAGACTTCAGGGAGTAAACTCGAACTTACGGATAGGATAAGCCATTATTTGGATACAGGAGAGAAAAAAGAAAGTAAAAATACTAGGAAGAAAAGCAATTTAAAAAAGGAAATAACTTTAGCAAGTATCATTGAAGATAACTTTGTCTGCTCTGAACAGCACAGAAAGTTTTTTAAAGAACAAATTGGAAAATCCTTCTCTTTTAATGTAATATTTCAAAAGTGGCTAAAGTCAAACAGCGGAAAAACTTATAAAGACGCTGTGGAAATGTATTATAAAATCCTTAAAGATAAGAAAAAAGGAAAGACTAAAATAGATAAGCAGTTTGAATATAACACATATATCCGAGATTTTTTCAGTAACAACAAAGAAAAAAACTTGGATGAAGCTATAAAATGCTGGAAATATAAGAAGAGTTTAAAAGGTCATAATAAGTACGAAGAAAGTGATTTAAAAGTATTAACAGATGAATAAATTATAAATGTGGATATGTTGATAAACAGTTAAAATTTATTTAATTCATTAAGGGAGAAATAATATGTTGTATTCTATAAAAATAAAAATATTTTAATTTATTTCTCCAGTGATTAAAAATAAAAAACCGTAAAAAATAAACTATTATGTAAAATAAAAAGGACCGTTACGGTCCTTTTTATTTAGAATGTAACGGCTAAAGCTCCTTCTTTAATATCTACTGTAAGTGTCGTTCCGCTTTCAAAGTTATTAGATAGAATTGATTTTGCAATAAGGGTCTCTACTTTACTTTGAATAAATCTCTTAAGAGGTCTTGCTCCGAATATTGGGTCGTATCCGTTATCAATAATAAATTCTTTTGCTTTATCTGTAATATTTAAATGTAAGAATTTATCTTCCATTCTCTTTTCAAGATTTTTAAGCATCAAGTCTACAATCTTAGATATTTCTTCTTTTTTAAGCGGTTTATAGATTACTATTTCATCGAGCCTGTTTAAAAATTCAGGTCTGAAATTTGCTTTAAGCAGTTTATCTATATTATCTTTTGTTTCATCTGTGATATCGCCATATTTTTCTGTGCTTTCCAATAAATAATCGCTTCCGAGGTTGGAAGTCAAAATTATAATGGTATTCTTGAAGTCTATAGTCCTTCCCTGTGAATCCGTAACTCTTCCGTCATCAAGTATTTGAAGAAGGATATTGAATACATCAGGATGAGCTTTTTCTATTTCATCGAATAAAACCACGCTGTACGGATTTCTTCTTACCGCTTCGGTAAGCTGACCGCCTTCGTCATATCCAACATATCCCGGAGGCGCACCGATAAGTCTGGAAACACTGAATTTTTCCATATACTCACTCATATCTATACGTATGATATTTTGTTCGTTATCAAATAGAGTATACGCAAGTGTTTTGGCAAGCTCGGTTTTACCTACCCCTGTCGGTCCCAAGAACAAGAAGGAACCTATAGGTTTGGATGGGTCTTGGATACCCGCACGAGACCTTATGATTGCGTCTGATACGAGTTTTACCGCTTCATCCTGTCCTATTACCCTTTCATGCAATGTATCTTCTAAATGAAGGAGCTTTTCTCTTTCACCTTCAACAAGCTTTGACACCGGTATATGTGTCCATTTAGAAACGATTTTAGCTATTTCTTCATCGGATACTTTATCTCTCAAAAGGGTATTATTCTTTTCTTTGGATTTTTCTTCCTCTTCTTTTAGTTGTTTTTGTAAATCAGGGAGCTTTCCATATTTAAGCTCTGCGGCTTTATTAAGATTATTTACTCTTTGAGCCTGTTCAATTTCAATATTTACTTTGTCTATTTCTTCTCTGAGCCTTTGTGCTTTTCCTATATTGTCTTTTTCTTTGAGCCACTTAGCTTTCATTTCATTGAACTTATCTTGAAGTTCCGCAATTTCTTTGTTTATTTCTTCAAGGCGTTTTTTAGACAATTCATCTTTTTCTTTTTTTAGTGCGGTAGCTTCGATTTGGTACTGCATGATTTTTCTGTTCACTTCGTCGAGTTCCGTAGGCATAGAGTCCATTTCGGTTTTTATTAAAGCACAGGCTTCATCAATCAAGTCAATTGCCTTATCGGGTAAAAATCTGTCTGTGATGTATCTGTTTGATAATGTTGCGGCAGAAATCAACGCTTGGTCGGTAATTTTTACTCCGTGATATATTTCATATCTTTCTTTCAGTCCTCTTAGTATTGCTATCGTGTCTTCTACTGTTGGTTCTCCTATCATTACAGGCTGGAACCTTCTTTCCAGAGCCGCGTCTTTTTCGATGTATTGTCTGTATTCATTTAAAGTGGTAGCTCCTATACAGTGAAGCTCTCCTCTTGCAAGAAGAGGTTTTAAAAGATTACCGGCGTCCATTGCTCCGTCTGTCTTCCCTGCTCCAACTATGGTATGAAGTTCGTCGATAAATAATATTATCTTACCTTCGCTTTTCTTTATTTCATCCAATACCGCTTTAATTCTTTCTTCGAATTCTCCTCTGAATTTTGCCCCCGCAACCAAAGCACCCATATCAAGAGAGAATATGCTTCTGTCTTTTAGGTTATTGGGAACGTCACCTCTTACTATCCTAAGAGCCAAGCCCTCAGCGATAGCCGTTTTACCGACCCCCGGTTCTCCTATCAATACAGGGTTGTTTTTGGTCTTCCTTGATAGTATCCTTATAACATTTCTTATTTCATCATCTCTGCCTATAACAGGATCAAGTTTATTGTTTTTAGCGAGTTCTACCAAGTCGGAACCATATTTTTCAAGTACGTTATATGTGTTTTCAGGATTTTGATTAGTCACTGTTCTTCCTCCTCTCACTAAGGATAGCTGTTTTGTAAACATCTCCTTTATTACTTTATATCTGTTAAATACGTCTTTGATAAAACTTCCGCCTTCACTAAATAAGGCAAGAAATAAATGTTCTACCGAAACGTATTCGTCTTTCATATTTTTAGCTATTTTTTCTGCCAGATTTATTACTCTGTTTAGATTATTGCTGGCATATAAATTATTTTCATTCCCTCCCGATACTTTAGGGAAACTATCAATTTTATTTTTTACTTCTCTTTTTAACCCGCTTAGGTCAACACCCATTTTGGATAATATCTCACCTATCAATCCACCGTTATCTTCTAACAGTGCATATAATAAATGTTCTGTTTCTATAACGGAATTATTATTATCCATAGCAAGGTTTTGTGCATTTTGTATTGCGAGAAGCGATTTTTCTGTATAGTCATTTGCATTCATAATATTATCCTCCTCTTAAATAATTGCATGTACTTTTTGCATTAAAGTTATATACTCTTTCTCTGCGTCGGAACATGCATCTTCTATATATGGTAAATTATTTAGGAATACTTTAAGTACGCTGTCAAAAACTTGAATGTATTCTCCGATAAGTACCCCCAAATCAACCTTGTCAACACCTTGTTCCTTCGGCATTACAAACTGCCTTGTATATTTTTTCTCTTCTATCTTGTAACATAAGTTTTCCTCCAAAATACCTCTGATATATTTTTCTTCCAGTTTTGCAAAGAAATTCAAGAAAGTATTCATATCTCTTATCAATGTTTGATTAGTAGTCCTTAAAGTCACCTTAAGCTCTCCGAAGGAATACTTTGAATTATCGTAAAGCTCCACTCCATATTTTATGGTAGGTCTGTATTTATATCTTAAAGAACTTGTTATATTCATGTAATAAGGAGACGGATTAGCTAAAACTTGGAAAGTATTCATTTCTTTAAACATATTTTCCAGTGAAGAGAATATCCCTTCCACATGCTTTTCCGGAGTGGTGTATGATACATAATCCGCGAGTATTTGATTTATAAGTCCCGATCTGCTTGTTCCAATCTGGTAAGCCGCCTCATCTATTTTATCTACCACTTCATCCATTAATACTAAACTATATACACTTTTTCCCATTTTGCCTGCACCTTTCCTTAATTTTAAAGAAATTATACAACTATATATATAATTTGTCAATGATATTATATAATTTTAATTGCAAATTAATAAATTATTAATAAAATATAATTTGTATCTATTTTTATTTATCCCTGAAAATTCTATTTATATAAGTAATTTGGACATTAAGTTTTATATTGTTAATAAAAAGTCTTTATATTATAATTAAAATGAGAAAAGGGGAATGAAAATGAACGATGTAATGGCTAAGAATATTAAGACAAGACTGCATAACAAAAAGGGACGTTCACAAATAGAATTTATTATTGAAGGTTTTTTGATAGGTATTGTAGCGGGACTGGTCGCAATTATTTATAGATTACTATTAACAAAGGCCGAGAAGTTTTTATTTTTTGCCGTAGACTATATTCACGGTGATATATTAAAAATTATTTTATGGATAATATTTTTAACCATGATTTCTGTTA
The DNA here is from genome assembly GCF_024623185.1 of Anaerofustis stercorihominis. Lineage (GTDB taxonomy): Bacteria > Bacillota > Clostridia > Eubacteriales > Anaerofustaceae > Anaerofustis. Next base: position 136,929 of record NZ_JANJZK010000004.1, on the reverse strand, counting down.
TAGTAGGTAAATTGGTAAAATGGGAACCTATGATATCTGGAAGCGGTATCCCGCAGGTCAGCGGCGAAATGAAAGGCTATTTGTCTCAAAATCCCGTTAAAGTAATAATAGCAAAAATATTAGGCGGGACGCTTAGTATAGTAGGAGGGTTATCTCTCGGGAGAGAAGGACCTTCCATACAGCTCGGTGCCATGGCGGGCAAAAAACTTGCTCAGGTTCAAAAAAAGGGGAAAACTAAAGAAAAGACTTATATATCCTGCGGTGCGGGAGCAGGTCTTGCGGCTGCATTCAATGCTCCTTTGGCAGGGGTCATGTTTACATTGGAAGAAATACATAAGAATTTTGACGGACGTGTCATAGTAAGTGTAATGACTGCTGCTGTAACTGCGGATTTCCTTGCTAAAAGTGTATTTGGATTGTCTACCGTTTTTAATTACAGCAGTTCCACTCCTATACCTCTTACTCTATACGGACTTATTATAGTACTTGGTATAATTCTTGGCATATCCGGCGCCGTATATAATAAATTCATGGTTAAAGGTCAAAAGCTTTATTCCAGATTAAAAATGATAAAACCGGAGTATAGGTTAATCATTCCTTTTTTGATTGCCGGGATCTTTGCCGCTTTATATCCAAAAGTGCTTGCTGGCGGAAGCGTGATGGTTGAAATGTTAGTTAAAAACAACTTTGTGTTGACAACTCTGTTGTCTTTACTTATTGTGAAATTTTTATTTTCCGTTATCTGTTTCGGTTCGGGGGCTCCCGGAGGTATATTTTATCCGCTGCTTGTTTTGGGGTCTTTTATAGGTGCGAGTTTTGGAAGTATTTGTATAAGTTCTTTAGGAGTAAGCGATATTTTTATGGATAAATTCATAATCCTTTCTATGGCAGGATTTTTCGCTGCCACCGTCAGAGCACCCATTACGGGAATAATTCTGATTGCGGAAATGACGGGTTCTCTTGATCATATGATATCCATAAGTCTGGTAAGTGTCGTTGCATATGTAGTAGCATATTTGTGCAAAAGCGAACCGATTTATTCCAGTTTACTAGAAGGTATTTTGGAAAAACAGGGAACTAAACTTGCAAATCCTTCCGACGAAACAATGCTTATAACTTATAATGTTACTTTTGACAGCGAAGTGGATAATAAAAAACTGAATGAGATAGAGTGGCCTCATAATTGTCTGGTCGTTGCAATCGAGAGAGGACATCATGAGTTTATACCGAGAGGTTATAACAGGATTAAAGCAGGTGATTTTATTACCGTCTTGATAAATGAGGGAGAAATGGATTATATGAATGAGATACTTACAGAGATGTGCTGTGATAAGAAGAAAAATTATATAAATACATAAAACACCCAATGGGTGTTTTTTTATTTTTCCTACAAAAGTAAAATGTTGGTAAAGTCATCGTAAAACTTAAGAATATTGTATATACTTTTTTAATTTGTCATTTTACAATACTTATACGATTTATATGGAGAAATTTTACGAAATAAAGGGATATGATTATGACAACATTAAATTTTATTAGCCTCCTTGGAGGACTTGCTTTATTCTTATATGGAATGCAGATGATGAGCAGCGGTCTTGAAAATGCTGCGGGCGACAAGATGAAGGGTATTCTTGAAAAGCTTACATCAAATAGATTTTTGGGGGTTATTGTAGGTGCTTTAATTACTGCGGTGATACAATCGTCCAGTGCTACTACGGTTATGGTCGTAGGGTTTGTCAATGCCGGTATGATGAGTCTTAGACAAGCTGTATGGATCATTATGGGTGCCAACATAGGTACTACCATAACAGGGCAGCTCATTGCCCTTGATATAGGTACTATTGCTCCTGTATTAGCTTTCTTAGGGGTAGTCATGGTCGTATTCATTAAAAATCAGAAGGTAAATTATTTTGGTCAGATCTTAGCGGGACTGGGTGTTTTATTTATAGGTATGGAAATGATGAGTACTGCCATGATGCCGCTAAGGGAGTCACAAGGATTTATAAGTTTAATGACTACATTTTCAAATCCTTTGTTTGGGATTATTGCCGGAGCGGTATTTACTGCTGTTATCCAGTCTTCCAGTGCTTCCGTGGGTATACTTCAGGCACTTGCCGCAAATGGGCTTATAGGATTAGACGGCGCAGTTTATGTATTGTTTGGACAAAATATAGGTACTTGTATTACAGCTGTTTTAGCTTCTATAGGAACAAATAGAGAGGCTAAGCAGACGACTGTGATCCATTTATCATTCAACATAATAGGTACTTTGATATTTACTGTTATTTGTATGTTTACACCTCTGGCTGATTTTGTGGGCTCTCTTACTCCTAACAATGCCGCATCACAGATAGCAAATATGCATACACTATTTAATATCGTTACTACTTTACTTTTACTTCCTTTCGGAGGATATCTTGCAACCTTTGCTCAGAAAATTTTACCTTCAAAGAAAGAAGAAAAAGAAGAGGATTATTTATCTCCTCTTCCTGCCAGCGGATATCAAATAGGTACATCTGCAATACTAGTTGAGCAAATAGAACAGGAAATAAGCTATATAAGTAAGCTGTCATTTGAAAATATCGATGACGGGTTATCTCAGATAATATCATATAATAGTAAAACAAATAAAGATTTATCAGATAGAAACAACAAGGTAAATACTTTAAGCAGAGAGCTGTCAAAATATATAACCGAAGCACTTGGGATTGAGCAGAATAGCGAGAATAGTTTTATTATGAGTGTATATTATCATTTGCTTATAGATATAGAAAGTATATCAAATTATGCATTTAAGATAAAAGATTATAAAGTTGATTTAAATCAAAGTGAAAAAAGCAGGATTATAAAATTAAAAGATTTAGTTACCGATATAACTTTTTCTTTAAATGATTTTGAGAAAACCGAATATAAATATAATAAGATAAAAGAATTTTTGGAAGAGATAAAAAAGACACAGATAATAAGGATGAAAGAAAAAAGTATTTCTTTTGAGATCACGTTATTTTTTTCTCAGATCGTAAATGATATTGAACGCATAAGCGACCATATAATGACAATCTCAAAAGACTATGACTTGATTTTAAATAACAATTAAAATAAAAAAGACAGATTATATCTGTCTTTTTATTTATTTAGCTTTTCATATGCACATCTTACCGCTTTTGCCAGTTGATCCGCACAAGAAGTAGATTTATTCCCGCATATTATCCCATTTAGTTTTTTTTCGATTTCATCTACGGTAAGCCCGTCTATCAGCTTTGCTATAGCCTGAAGATTTCCGTTGCAGCCCCCTGTAAATTCTACGTCTGTTATTACATCGTTTTCTATATTGAATTTTATTTTACTCGAACAAGTACCTTTTGTTTTATATATGTATTCCATTCTTACCTCCGTTTATCTATCTAATAATAATATATTAATTTTTATAAATTTTGACAATGTTTAAAGTTCGTTTTTAAAAAATTCATATATTATATCATCGGAATAAGGCAGTCTTTCATGTGTATACTCACAGTAAACTTTTAAATCTTTGCTGCATTTTAGTTTATTGTAAATGGCAAATTGAGTGATAGGAGGACAGGTTGTATCCAAAAGTGCTGTTATAAATAAAACATTACAGTTAACTTTATCTGCAAAGTTTTGTACATCTATGTAAGATAACCTTTCAAAAAATTCATCTTCTTTTTCATGCATCGTATCATATTTTCTAAACCAGTTTTTAAATTCCACATATACATCTTCGCACATATTCATTTCAAATATTTTTTTGAAATCGGAAAGGAAGGGATAAATAACTGCGCTTGATTTTATCTTTTTATTTAAAGCTGCCACTACAAGACTTAATGCTCCGCCTTGACTCTTTCCTGTTGTGCCTATTCTATTTTCATCTATAAAATCCATATTGCTTAGTATTATCGAAGCTTTAAGTGCATTTAAATATATATTTCTGAAAAATAATTTTTTCTTATCCTTATCATCGACACCTCTTATTATTTGTCCGTAAAGCGTCGGTCCGTCTGCTGTGTAATTGTCTTCGCTTTTACCCCCTTGTCCCGGTACTTCAAAAGCTAAAAAGGCCATATCATTATATGCATAAGGTACCTTTGAATATATGCTGTCGGCATTTGATGTATATCCATGAAAAGACATTATCGCAGGAATTTTATCCTTTATATCTTTTGGTTTGACTAATTCGCAGTGTACTCTTTCATTGTTCATACCTTTGAAATATAAATCAAATACTTCGATGTTTTTCATTGGGAACTCTTTTTTTTCGAGGGTATAAGTAAAATCAGTTTTATTCATATCCTCAACAGATTCTTTCCAGTATTCTTCAAAGTCGCTTGCCTTTGGTGAAATCCCGAGATAACCTTTGTAGTTATCTATAGTACTTTTTAGTGGCATTATTATTTCTCCTTTATATATTTATTTTATTTAATTTTCTGTATATTTTTTTTACATTTTTATAAATCTTAGTATATACATTACGGTATATGTCATCATACTTTTCTACATTTTCCGATATAGGCATAAAAGTCTTTTTGACTCTTACCATCTTTTCACTTGCTTCATTAAAATCTTTATATATATCGAGTCCTATGAAACAAGCCATTGCGGCACCTATCCCAGTTGCTTCATAGGTTTGTATCAAATAAACCTCTTTATTCAAAATATCGCTTAATATTTGGCATATGACTTCACTTTTTGAGCCTCCCCCGGAAAGAGCTATTTTTTCTATTTTTACTTTGGATACTTGTTCTATCCTTTCTATTCCTTCTTTTAGAGAATATCCTATTCCCTCTATTATAGCTCTGTAAATATGAAATCTGGTATGTTTATCATTAAAACCAAGTATACTTCCTTTGGCTCCGGGGCGAAGTATATCCTGTCCCCAGTAAGGCTGAAGGACCAGTCCGTCACATCCTATAGGTACTTCATTTAATTTTTCGTCCATTATGGAAAATATGCTTTTTTCATGTTCTGTAGCAAATAATTCTTCTTTGTATCCAAATTCTTTAATAAACCAAGTCACCAGCCAAAATCCTCTGTAGAGGATTATTTCCGGATTGTACATATCGGGTATTACACTATCGAATGGGGGAACAAATCTAGTCAGTTCATAGTATCTATTGGTTGTAACTTGCATGGTTACCTGGCTGCCCAGTGAAATACTACCTATACCCTCTTTTATACATCCTACTCCTGCTGTCTCGCAGGCTTTATCGCTTCCGCTTGCAATTAGTGGTGTCCCCTTTTTTAAATGTGTTCTTTCACTTATTTCCTGGGTAATATATCCCATTATTTTGGTAGTAGGAGCTGTTCTTGCAAGTTTAGACTGCTCTATGTTAAATATTTGTCTTTTTACTCCAAACTTTTTATCGTATACTCTTTTTTTATAATCAAAGGGTATGTGTCCTACAGTTCCGGAGTCACTTTCTATGTATTTTCCTATTAATTTATAATTTATGTATTGCGGAAGGAGAAGATATTTATAAGTTTTACTCCATATTTTAGGTTCATTTTCTTTTACCCAGTTGTATCTTGCATCTTCCATAAAGTTTTTAACCATTTTTTTCATCCCCACTATACTAAATAATAAATTATATAGCGGGTTTAATTTTTTATATTCTTTGGCTTTTCTTCTGTCTAGCCAAGATATTGCATTTCGCACAGGTTCTCCGTTTCTGTCTACAAGAACAAAGGTATCTCTTTGTGTCGTTACCGTAACGCCTTTAATTTTATCATATAAATTTACATTATCGTTTCTAAGTTCTATTAGTAAATTAATAATATCTTCAAAAAAGTCATTTGCATCGAATTCAACTATACTTCCTTTGTCTTTTGTAATATATAAATATTCTTTTTTCTTCTTATTTAGTATTTCTCCGTCTTTGTTTATAAGCATAGCTCTTATACTTTGCGTCCCGCAGTCTATGATCAAAACAATATCTTTCATATTTATCTCCGTCTATTGGTGTAATGTATAATATAAATAATATTATTTTTATTGGTTAAATTACTATCTATTTTACTATTCATTTAATAATTATATTGATAATTTTATTATTTTTATATTATAACATATTTAAAATAAACTTTATAATGTAAAATACAACATAATACTTTACATATAATGATATAATTGGAAATAAATATAATATATATCTTATTTTTCACCAAAGAAATAAAAACCATTTGATGTATGTCCGTTCATGGTTTTAAAGGTCTCCCTTTTAAATTTTAATTTATTAAAAAGATTTAGTAACTCTTTTATATAACCATAGTCATGATGTCTTAATATAGCACCCTCTTCAAGTTCAAAGACTCCGTAAATACCATACTTATCTTTATATTTATTATATCTATTGATATTTCTTTCATCATTATTTAGAAGAAAATCGTTGACATAAACAATGCCACCAGGTTTTAACACTCTATAGATTTCATTTATTAAATCCTTTTGAGTACCATTATCACTGATACATGTAAGAACAGCAAATAAAATCACAACATCGAAAGTGTCATCTTTATAAGGCAAGTTTCCGTCATTTACTTTGAAGTCTATACTTGGATTATTCAACCTTGCTCTCTTGATCATGTTTTCTGAAAAATCTATCCCATAAAGATTTTTATATCCAAAGTCATATAACTCATTTAAAGTTCTTCCGTAACCGCACCCAACATCAAGAATTTTCATATCCTTCTTTACAAAGTTACTAAATTCACTTAAATTAAAAGGTGTAGTAAATTCTTTTGTATCTGCAATATTATTCCAATATTCCTTTTGTTCCATTTTTCTGCTCCTTTTAATTTTATATAATAACACTATTAATAAAAAAAGAACACATATAAATGTGTTCTCTAAATCAAAAAATAATTTATTATTTCTTTTCCTTAACGTATCCGATAAATTGATTTTTAAATAATATCCTAAAAAATTCCGTAAGCCTTGGGATCAACGGTTCAGCATCTTCTCCAAACTTTTCTTTAACAAGTAAACTTATTTCATAAATAGTTCTTTGTCCGTCCATTTGTTTCCATACAAAGCTTCCGAATTCATCCAAATCGATATTACTTACCTTCGGACGTTTATAAATCTTTTGTGCGATTTTACTGTAAAATCCTTTATGCTCCTGATGAATTACAACGATACCGTCTTTACGAACCGTAAATTCATGGTCGGGAGCACAAATCGGAATATAGTCCAAATAATTTTCGCTATTTTTATTCTTCATTACTCTTAGCCTTCTTAAATAATGTTAATTTAAAGAATATAGCAATCAAGATAAGGAAGAATACTATACCTCCTAAATTAGAATTTAAGAACGTTTGAGAACCGAAGTTTCCTAATATTTCACCGAGATTGGAACTTCCGCCTTTCATTGGGATTATGGCAAATACCGCAAGAAGAATACCTATCAGACCTTCGCCTGCAATCAAACCGGATGAGAATAATACTCCGTCTTCAACAACAGCTTTCTTTTTAGCTTCGTCCATGTCCTTTTTCTTTTCAATAATCCAACGAATGGCTCCGCCGATCATCATAGGTACACTTAAATGTATAGGTAAGTATAGCCCTACTGCAAACGGAAGAACGGGGATGCCAAGTATTTCAACTACAATACCTATAAATACTCCGACAAATATCAGGTTCCATGGAAGATTTCCTCCCATAACGCCTTCTACGATCATTTTCATAAGAGTGGCTTGTGCAGCAGGAAGCTGAGTTGAACCATATCCCCAAGCAGCATTCAATAAGTAAAGGATTGCTCCGATTGCAACAGCAGACGCAACAACACCGATAAGTTCACCGATTTGCTGACGTTTAGGTGTAGCTCCTACAATATAACCTGTCTTTAAATCCTGAGATGTATCACCGGCTATAGCAGCTATGATACATATAACAGCACCGATTGCAATGGCTGCTACCATACCTTCTCTGCCTGTTTGACCGGTAAGTTTTAATAAGATACTGGCAATCAATACTGTCGCTATTGTCATACCCGATACAGGATTGTTACTGCTTCCTATAAGTCCGACCATACGCGATGATACTGTTGCGAAGAAAAATCCGAACACTACTATCATTAATGCAGAGAATAAATTAACAGGGACTATTGGTATCAACCACAATATCAAAGCAAACGCCAAAATACCAACAAGGATTACAGACATAGGTAAATCTCTGTCAGTTCTTGCAGTATCATTATCACTTGATGTTTTACCAAAATCTTTTATAGCATCTTTAAATGTAGTAACTATAAGAGGTAAAGATTTTATCAAACTTATAAATCCGCCTGCGGCAACTGCCCCGGCACCTATATATTTGATATAGTTTGACCAAATCCCCATTGAACCCATTTCAGCATATATCTGACCTATAGTTTGAGTAGTAGAAGGGAATAGTACTATGTTACTTCCGAAAAGTACGATCATCGGCATTAATACGAACCATCCGAGAACACCGCCTGCAAATAAGTAAGATGAAATCTTAGTTCCGCAGATATAACCCACACCAAGCAAAGCGGGAAGTACATCCGCACCGGCTCCGGCTCCGGGATATGCCGGGATTTCATAATGGACTTCACTTGGGAACAGTTTAAGTCCGTCTGCTATAAATTTATAAACAGCGGCTATACCAAGTCCTTTAAAAACAAGACCGGCTTTTGCTCCGCCTTCCTCTCCCGCAAGAAGTACTTCCGCACAAGCTTGTCCTTCGGGATAAGGAAGAGTCCCATGTTCTTTAACAATCAATGCTTTTCTTAGCGGTACCATAAAAAGTACACCAAGACATCCGCCTATTGCGGCAATAATTGCGATTTCAAGTAAAGAAGGGAATGCTGTTTTCCATTCATTTGCCCATAAGAAAAGTGCAGGAAGGGTAAAGATAGCACCGGCTGCTACGGACTCTCCCGCAGAACCAATGGTCTGTACCATATTATTTTCAAGCACTGAATCTCTTTTAAGGATTACTCTGATAATCCCCATTGAGATAACCGCCGCCGGAATGGAAGCGGATACTGTCATACCTACTCTAAGTCCCAAGTAGGCATTAGCCCCACCGAACAATACAGCAATGATGATACCTAATATAATAGATGTTGCTGTAAACTCTGGCAATGTTTTTTCGGCAGGGACAAAAGGTTTAAAATTTTCTTGTTCCTTCATTTTCGATCTCCTTTGTTTAACATATGCCTCACTATTATAACAAACAATTTCATAAAAATAAAATTTTTTTCACAAATTTATAAATATTTCCACAAATAAAAAATACCAAGACGGGATAATCTTGGTATTTTACTTTAATTTTTTGATTTTGTTTAATTTTCGCTTATTTCTTTTGATTGTTTAACTTGTTTTCTTATCCTGATACCATTTGCTACTGCACATACTAAACTTGTTACCGCAAAGAATATGGCAGCACCGTAAGATCTAAATATTTCTGACACTTTAACCAGTATATAATTTAAAGGCGTCGATGCGTTTGAAATACAGCTTACTAAACTAAAACCTTCGGGAAGCTGATAAGAAGCACTTAGTGCAGCCTGAGTAAACACAGGAGCGATGGCAGTAGATAAAAGCACACCTATAGCCATCATAGATATAGCTATTAGTAAACTTCTGAATGCATTTTCGTTACACATAGGTACAATCAAAGCCATTATGTACGGTGCAGAACCGAGGTCCGCAAAAGGAAGGAACTGATTGTGAGGAACTATCAAAGCAAGAAGTATTATGATAGGTGTAAGGATTAGTGCGGTAGCTATAGTCGTTGAATTACCGAGAGCAACGGCAGCGTCCATTCCTATATATATTTTACCTCTGTTTTTAAACTTCTTATTTACAATTACCTGAGCTCTTTCGGAAATAGGAGTAAGAGATTCTCCGAAGTATTTTGCCATTGCGGGAATAAGAACGAGTGTAGCTCCTAAAGTAATAGCAATTAAAAGGTACTTATCATAAGCTTTTATACCATATGCAAGTATACCTATAACTAGACCTATAACAAATCCTATAATAAGCGGATCGCCTAAGACTCCGAGTTTTTCTTCCATTTTTTTAGCATTTATATCTATTTTGTTAAGTCCAGGTATTTTATCGATTATCTTATCTACTACGAATGAAATAGAAGCCAAAACTACAGTCATAGTATGAGGAAAACTTATCCCGTCCATTTTTGTAACTTTAGCAATTTTATCCGCCGTTAAGTCCGCAAGCACCAAAGCTATTACGAATTCACAAACAGCGGCAAGTAGTCCTAATGTTACAGAAGAAGTAACTATAGCAACAAGAGAACCGGTGAATGCCAACTGCCAGAAATTCCAAATATCGATATCCGCGGTTTGTGTAAGATTAAATATCAACATGACGACATTTACAAGAAGACAAACAGGAATGATTATTGCTCCTACTTTTGTTGAAAATGCGATCTGTGCTGCGGTAGGCCAGCCTACATCAAGGATATTTAAATTTAAATTAAGATTTTCTACCATTTGCTGTGCAGCCGGACCGATAGTATTTCCAAGCAAATTGATTACAAGATTGATACCTATAAACGCAACTCCCATTGTAAGACCTGCCTTAAGTGCTTTCCCAAATCCCGTACCAAGGCAAAGAGCGATGACAAAAATAATTATAGGCATCATAACACTTGCTCCAAGGTTTGACAGGATATCAAAAAAACCTAATATGTAACTCATAACGTACCCCCTAAATGAATATTTATTAATTCAATTATATACTCTTTTTTATATTCAGTCAAAGAAAACATAATAATGAATTAAATTAATTGTTAGAGTTTTATTTATATTTCATTAAATATACATTAAGAATTATTTACTTGCTTGTTCTTTTATTTTAGAAGAAGTATAATTATATTAACATTAAATAATTCCTTGAGGGGAGAGATAAAAATGGAATTTAGAAAATTTAAAGAGAAATATATAATCAGACTCAATAAAGGAGATGAAGTAATATCAAGCATAACGGATTTATGCAGGAAAGAAAATATCAAGCTGGGAAGCTTCGTGGGGCTTGGCGCAGCAAATAAAGCAACGATAGGTCTATACGATACAGAAAATAAATTATATCATCAAACGACTATGGAAGAGCCAATGGAAATAACTTCTCTGGTGGGTAATATATCCACTTTTGATGATGAAGTATATCTGCATGTACATATAAATCTTTGCAATAAAGATATGCAAATTTTCGGAGGTCACTTAAATGAATGCTTTATCTCCGCTACCAGTGAAATTACACTCCTTAATATAGAAGGAAAAGTAGAAAGAGAGTACGACGAGGAAACCGGACTAAACTTATATAAATTCTTATAATAAAAAAATCTCATAGAAATTTCTATGAGATTTTTTATTTAATTTTCTATAACCTATTTTATAAGTCCCTTTGATAATAAGAAATCATGAGCAACATCTTTAGCTTTTTTACCCTCTACATCAACTTGATAATTAAGGTCTATCATTACATCTTCATTTAGATATTTTGACAATTTTTCCATTAACCCTTTTACTTCAGGGCATTCTTCATTGACTTCGTCACTAACTACGGGAACGGCTTCATATCTAGGGAAGGCTCCCTTATCATCTTCAAGGACAACAAGGTCATACTTCTTCAAAAGTCCGTCAGTAGAATAAGCGTCAATTACATCACAGTTCTTATTTTTAAGAGCTGTATATCTAGGAGAACCGTCTATAGGTACAACTTCCTTAAAGTTCATTCCATAAGTCTTTTGAAGTGATTTATAACAGTCCTTCCTTTCCATAAATGTCAAAGTCGGCGATAAAGTAAGTTTATCTGCAACTCTTTCAAGATCGCTGAATTTCTTCAAATTATATTTCTTAGCTGTATCTTTTCTTACCGCTAATGTATAAGTATTATTAAAGTTTAAACTATCATAAACATTTAAATTATACTTCGATTTCATTTCTTTTTTACATGTATCAAGAACTTTCTTCATGTCATTTATATTTTCATGCGCCAATACACTTCCGTATAAAGTCCCGGTATAATCGATATACATATCTATATCACCGGATTTCATTGCATCGAGTACGATACCGCTGGCACCTAATGATAATGATTGTTTAACATTGATATCTGTATTTTCTTCTATAAGCTCTTTTGTCATGTATGAAAGAACTTCCTGTTCGGTAAAGTCCATGGAACCTAAATTAATAGTTTTCCCGCCGGAACTTTGTTTAAAATTATATACACTTCCAAAGATTAATGCTATACAAGTAAGTATTATAATTACATTATCAAAATTCCTTTTGAATTTACTTGTAGGATTTGAAAGTTTCATATTTTTAGGTATCAATTTATTTTCAAATATACCAAAAATATAATCAATAAATAACGCTAAGAAACAGGCCGGTATGGCTCCGGATAATATTTGATTGTTATTAACTGTCCTAATCCCCGCATAAACCAAATAACCAAGACCGCTGGCACCTATAAATGCGGCAAGAGTCATAAGCCCTACAGCACTGACAGCACTTATCCTTACTCCGGCAAGGATTACCGGAAGAGCAAGTGGAAGCTGGACTTTATAAAGTATTTGGAGTTTGGTAAGCCCTATTCCTTTGGCAGCTTCAAGTGTATCAGGATTTACATTCGATAGACCCGCATAAGTATTCTTTACTATTGGAAGAAGCGAATACAATATAACCATTATAATCGCAGGCTTTGTTCCTATACCTACAAATGGTATCAAAAATCCGAGCAGTGCCATTGAAGGAATAGCCTGGATTATATTAGTAAGAGCCATTATAGGTTTTTTGGCAGGTTTTACGTAGGAAATCAAAATACCTAAAGGAACACCTATTATTATCGAAGCTATAATTGCAATAAATGTAAGCTCGATATGTTTTATGAACAAATCTAATATGGTAGAAGCGTTAGCCGAAAAATAATCTATAAATCCACTCATTATTCTTCATCCTCGCTTTCATCATATTTTTGTTTAAGTGCTGTAAATAAGATACTCTTAGTAATAAGTCCCACTAATTTATTATCCTTGTCAACCACAGGAATAGTATATATATTTGTCTCATCCGTCTTATTAAGCACATCTATTATGGAATCTTCCGGAGAAACATATATAAAGTTGGTATGATATTTTTCTTTGTGTCTATTTAATACTTCTCCCACAGTCAAGTCTTTGTTACGTTCCTTTAATGCACGTCTGGCATCCAAAAGACCCAAAAATTTTCTTTTCTTGTTTATAACTATAATGCTGTCAATTTTTTTATCTCCCATTATTGCACCGGCTTTAAAACATTTCAGATTATCATAGCATGTAACGGGATTATCAAGCATAATATCTTCTGCTCTTATAAGTTCGGGAGATTCCCATATCCTTTTCTTGCCTATAAAATTCTGAACAAAGTCATTTGCCGGATGTTTCAAGATATCTTCGGGGGAAGCATACTGCTGGATCCTTCCTTCATTAATAAGACATATCCTATCCGCTAGTTTTATTGCTTCGGAAATATCATGAGTTACAAATACAATAGTTTTCTTGACCCTTGACTGGATTTCCAAAAGCTCATCCTGTAGGTTGTTTCTCGTAATGGGGTCAAGTGCACTGAATGGTTCATCCATAAGTATGATATCAGGATCGTTTGCAAAAGCTCTTGCAACTCCTATTCTCTGCTGCTGACCGCCGCTCATCTGTGTAGGATATAAATCGAGATATTCATCTGCTTCAAGACCTATCATATCCAAAAGTTCATAAGTCTTCTCTTTTATTTTTTCTTTATCTTTCTTCTGAAGTTTTGGTATAAGCTCTATATTTTCTCTAACCGTCATATGAGGAAATAATCCGGTCTGCTGTATTACATAGCCGATTTTTCTTCTCAGTTCGATATCATTGATTTTACTTATATCCTCATCGTTAATGCTTATTTTACCCTTTGTGGGGGTTATGAGTTTATTTATCATCTTTAGGATAGTGGTTTTTCCGCAGCCGCTAAGACCTAATAAACAAACAAATTCACCATCTTCGATTTCAAATGAGACGTCCTTGAGTACAGATTTTTTCTTGTACGACTTGGAGACATCTTCAAATTTAATCATTTAAATACTCCCTTTCCATAAAATTTTATTTTTCTACATATATATTATAATTATCCTACTTTATTATTAAATGAAACTTAAATTAGTATGAATATTGAATTATAATTTTATAAAAATTTATTTATTAATACTTTTAATTATATAACATAGTACACATTTAGTCAAATTATGTAATATTTCTAAATAATTATGATACTGTAATTGATTTATACTTTACTTTATTATAAAATAAATAACAGAATAACGATGAGGTAATAATATGTCAAAAATAGTAATTGCAGAACATCCTATAATAAAGGACTATTTAAGTAAAATAAGAAACAAACAAACCGATACAAAAACATTCAGAGATTCCATAAAACAGCTTTCCGTATTGATTGGCTATGAAGCAACAAGAAATTTAAAGACACAAAATATTGAGGTTGAAACACCATTATGCACGGCACAATGCGAAAAACTTATTAATGAAGATATAACCATAGTTCCGATTTTAAGAGCAGGGCTTGGAATGCTGGAAGGAATGCTGGAACTTTTACCGAATGCAAGGGTAGGACATATAGGGCTGGAAAGAAATGAAGAAACATTAAAACCCAGAGAATATTATTTTAAAATGCCGGGGAATTACGAAACCATGCAGACATTTGTGGTGGATCCTATGCTGGCTACCGGAGGCTCAGCAGTTGACGCAATAGATAAAATAAAAGAAAAAGGAATAAAAAACATAACATTCATATGTGTAATAGCTGCTCCTGAAGGGGTAAACAAACTTAAGGAAGCACACCCCGATATAGATATTTATATGGGTACATTAGACGATCATTTGAACGAAAATGGATATATAGTACCCGGACTCGGAGATGCGGGAGACAGGATTTTCGGAACACTATAAAATAAAGGGCTAACATATGTTAGTCCTTTATTTTTCTTTACAGTATTTCAGCTCTTTTCCATCAGAGCCATATTTTTTTCTCTTTCCATATATATCATCAATTTCTATCTTTATGATATTAGTTCTATGTAAGCTTCTGTTAATTGCATTTTCGAAATTATCAATATTAGATAATGCATATTTCTCACATATCAATTTAAGAGCATAAATCTTCTCTTTTTCATCAATTACACTAAATGCTTTTCCATTTACTACGGCACTTTCATATTCTAAAGTAAAATCGATAGGTCTTGGCTTACATTTACTTACTGCTGTCAATGTCACATTATTATTCTTATTTAAAATATCTACCTTGCTTCCTTCCAAAGCACAATGAAAATATAAAATATTATTATCTCTTGCTATTGAAACGGGTACGGAATAAGGCTTATCTTCGTTTACCATGGATAAAGTAACAAAAGGAGCCTTATCCAGAACACTAAAGGCAAAATCTTTATTCATTTCTCTGTCTTTTCTTCTCATTTCATTCTCCTATTTTAAAAACTGAAGATTATCTTCTATATTCATTCCTTTTCTCTTGTCAACAACTATCTTTTCATCTCTCTCCATAGCTTTCCTGACAAAATCCGAAGCTATTTTGCAAGCTTCTTTAAGAGTTTTGCCTTCCAAGACTTTTCCTACCATGACACCTGAAAAAACATCTCCGGTACCCGGGAACCTTACGTTTATATAATCATAAGGCACAGAAAAATATTCATCCTCAAAATGTGAATAACCTTCTATTGAATAATTACTACTATCTTTACTTTTAACACTTGTTATCACTACTGATTTTGAACCCAGTTTTCTGAATTCATCAATGTATTCTTTTATTTCATCACTATCAAGTTCATCCTTTTTCATTTCATCATAAAGTATAAAAGAAGCTTCGGTAAAATTAGGAGTAACGATATCTGCAAGGGCACACATTTCTCTCATATTCTTAACCACATTCTTACTTAATCCCATATATAAATTACCATCGTCCCCCATAATCGGATCGACCATAACAAGGGGATCATTCTCTTTATTATCTTCAATTATCTTTTCGATAAGTCCAACCTGTTCGTCGGAATTTATGAAGCCGGTACAGATAGCATCAAATTTAAATCCAAGTTCGTTCCAAATACCTATAGTCTTTTTCATATACTCACTCATATCAAGTATTTCAAATAGTCCGTAATCAAGAGTATTTGAAACTATTGCGGTAGGCAGATTATGAACTCTAAACCCCATTGAAGACACTATAGGCATCATAGCCGATAACGCAACTTTACCTACCCCCGGCAAGTCATTTATTAAAAGTATATCTTTATTTTTATCCATTATTATGCTCCTTATTATGTATTTATTGTAGATTATATAACTTTTCTGCTTTACTTATCAACCTAATATTATAAAAACAAATAAAAAAGAGGAATACTCCTCCTTTTTACCTACTTACCTTTTTTTACTCTATTTAAATCACTTGTTACAAAAACATTTAATTTCTTTATCTCATTATTAAAATTTAATAAATTACCAAACATATAGTTTATAACCATTTTACTTATAAAATATAAAATTATTTTTATTCTTTGTATATCGATAATATATCACGGAGTATTGTACTTTTCCCGGGTAATATTCCTCTACCACTAATTTTTTTATTTCCGAATGCTAATTCACATATTAAATATTTTAATATAGTGTAGTCTCCTAAAACAAATCTTAATAAATCTAAAAATACATATATTAAATTATTGTTCGATTTTAAACTAATTAGAATATCATATTAATAATTACAGATATATCCATTTTAATATCTTGCTTCAAAACACAAAATAAATATTCTTGTACTTATTTTTTAATATAATAAAATTTCAAAAACCTTCTCATATAAAATAAATTATAATATCACATGTTTATCTTTTAACAATATTTTCAGAATCTTTAAAATATTTCTTATTGACTTAAAAGTAAGAAAATAACAATTAAAAGAAATATAAAGTGTGTTATAGCTTTAATATTATTTAAAATTAATATTTTACTATCAGTTATGCCATGATTGCTTAATTTACATTAATTCGCTGCACTAAATAATTAATATCAAAATTACTTAAACAGAAATAGAGACATATATAATATCTCTTTCTAACGGAAAGTAATATTATATGATTTTCACAACAAAGGAAATAAAACGCAACATAAATACGCAATAAACAACAAAAACAAACATATTTAATTTACTTTTCTTTTCTTTTTGCTATAATTAAGGTAAAGAGAAAAGAAACAAAGGATTGAATAGTTATGTATAAGAATAAAAGACAATACGCAATATTAGAATACATATACGAAAAGAAAGAGGCAACGGTAAATGAACTTTCAGAGAAGTTTAATGTTTCTAAAGTAACTGTACGAAAAGATTTGATTGAATTAGAAGAAAAAGGAAAGATTAAGAAAAATCATGGAGGAGCAATACCTTCAGAAAATATATTTTTAAACGAAACACCCTATTATAAAAAGAACATGACGGCAATAAACGAAAAAAGAAAAATCGGAGCTCTTGCCGCGAAGCTGATACAAGATAAGCAAATAGTAATAATAGATAACGGTTCTACAACGAATGAAATAGCTTCATACTTGAATGATAAAGAAATCGTAGTAGTTACAAATGATGTAAGGATAGCAAATAAGCTTGCTACATATCCGAGTATGAGCGTTGTAATATGCGGAGGATATATAAAAACTCCGGGATATGCCATTTTTGGACCTATGGCGGAAGATCTATTCAAACATACACTAGCCGATATATGTTTTTTATCCGTAGACAGCTTAAATTTAAATGAAGGTTTATCTTATAACTTTTTGGACTCGGTAGCAGTAAAAAAACAAATGATAAAAAATGCAAATAAAGTAATCGTTCTATGTGACAGCTCTAAAATAGGGAAAAAATCTTTCGCGAAACTCTGCGATGTAGATAAAATAGACATAATAATAACAGATAAAATGGAAGCGGACTTAAAGAGACGATTTGAAGAAAAGGGAGTAAGGATCCTGATTGCCAAATAATTCAGTTAAATATATACATTATATATATTTTATAAAAAATTGAAAGGAGGTTTATACTGTGACAGTAAATGTGGTAGTCGCATGCGGAAGCGGGATAGCAACATCGACAGTCGTAGAACAGCGTCTTATAGATATCGCCGAAGACTATAATCTAGATATCAATCTCAAGAAAACATCAATGAGCGGACTTGAGGGAATGCTGGCGGATGCTGATTTGGTCGTCGTGACCAGCAGGTATTCCAATGATGATGTAAAAGTAAAAATATTATCGGGAACATCTCTTCTTACGGGAATAGGAGAAGATATATTTATCGATAAATTCGTTGAAGCAGTAAAAGAAATAAAAAAATAGTTGTATAAAAGGGAAAAAATATACGTATTAAAAAGGGAAAAATATTGTAATTTATAAGTTTTAATAAGGAGGATATTATGGATACATTATTAACTATTGTAAAATATATTACAGATTCACTCGGAGCAATGGTAATCATGCCGCTATTTCTAATATTATTGGGATTGGCATTCAGAATGAAACCATTGAAAGCATTCAGATCGGGATTACTCGTTGGTATCGGATTTCAGGGTATCAACTTGATTATATCACTGCTCGGTAACGCAGTATCACCTGCGGCAACCGCACTTGCAGAAAAAGTTGGTATTAATTTTAATATAATCGACGTTGGATTTCCGACAGTAGGAGCAGCAGCATGGGCAACCCCTATCGCAGCACTCGTTATTCCGTTAGCTATTTTAATAAACGTAATAATGATTGTATTAAAATTAACAAAAACATTAAACATTGATATTTGGAACATGTTCCACTTTATCTTAGCAGGAGGCATTGCCTATTTGATTTCGGGAAGTATAGCTGTAGGCCTCATAGTTTCAGCTATATTCTCTATTATAACTCTTCTTCTTGCCGACTGGGATTCAAAAACCTGGCAGGAATATTTCGGACTTGAAGGCACCAGCTGTACCACACTTGCTACAATGACGAGCGCAATTTGTTCATTCATTGTAAATAAAGTAATCGACCTTATACCCGGACTTAAAGATTTTGATATAAATCCGGCTAAGATCAACAAATTAAAGGGTATAAGCGACCCTATGTTCTTAGGGTTCTTCATAGGTATAATATTAAGTTTACTTGGCGGACTTCCGCTTGATAAAATCCTTAATACCGGTGTAGGTATTGCGGCAGCTATGGTACTTCTTCCTAGAATGGTTTCTCTTCTTATGGAAGGTTTAGCTCCTATTTCAAGAGCCGCTTCTGAATTTACCAAGAAAAAACTTAAAGGAAGATCTTTACTAATTGGTATGGACTGTGCTTTAGGTATAGGAGATCCTACAGTTATAGCAGCATCTACGATAATGATACCTTTCGCAATACTTTTAGCGGTATTACTTCCGGGAAATGGATTTTTACCTATAGTTTCACTAACAGGACTTACATATTTCTGCGTTCCTGCGGCTGCATACTCTAAAGGAAATTTATTTAGGACCATTGTTACAATGCTCATTTTCTATGCACTGCATATATATGTTATCAATGCAATATGTCCGCTAGTTACGGGACTTGCAACATGGGCAGGAGTAGATTTACCTACAGGTGCATCATTAATAGCAGGCGGTAATCCTGAACATGCATTCTTATTATTAATAAAACCAATACTATCAATTTTTGGCTTAGCAGGCTAAGAGGTTAAATTATGATTGAAGTTTTACTGGTATCAAATGGAAATAAAGATGATGTTGAAAACATTAAAGAAAGAATTTATAATTTAGGAGAAGATTTCTTTATAGAAAGCAACGTCATAGCTGTCGATAGTATGGAAGCGGAAAACATTAATTTTGATTATGATTTTGCAGTTACTTTGGATAATAAAGTCGTTTTAGATAAAAAGACTATTGACGCAACTCCTATTTTATTAGACAGAGCAGGGGAAAAGACTGAAAAAGATATTCAAAATCAGCTTTTAAAAGCAAGAGCTACTCATAAAAGACAAAAGGAAAGTCGGGAAAGATAAATGCTATATGATATTATCATTGAAAACGGAACGTTAATCGATCCGCTATATAATAAACATCAAATAGGAAATATTTATATTATTAATGATAAAATAGTATCACCTCCGAAAGATAATGAAAAAATAGAGTATAAACAAAAGATAGATGCAGACGGGCATTACGTAATGCCCGGACTCATCGAAAACCATACTCATATTTATAACGGAGGCGGAGATACTAATTTAAATGCGGACGTAATAATGCTTCCAAGCGGAGTGACATCCGCTATAGACCAAGGGTCTTCGGGTTGGTCAAATTTCAATTTATTCTATAAAAGCGTTGTTATGAATTCGATGATGAACATAAAATGCTATTTAAACGTGTCCAATTCCGGACTCATTACCGAAGATTACTTTGAAAACATAGACCCCAAATTTTTCAATAAAGAAATGATAAAATTCTATACCGAAAAATATAAAGATACTATCTTAGGTCTTAAAATCAGACTTTGCAGAGAATCTATCAAAGATATGGGGTTAAAACCTCTTGAAAAAACAATAGAATTGGCAGAAGAGCTAAATATTCCGGTTTCTGTACATATAAAAGATTTAGATGAATTAAAAGAAGCCGCTAATATGCTGAGAAAAAATGATATTTGGGTTCATATGTATCAGCAAACAAAACCTACTATATTAGATGACGAAGATAAAATAATAGACGAAGCTATAAAAGCTAAGGAAAGAGGAGTTTTATTCGATGTAGCAAGCGGAAGAGGAAGCTTTTCCTTTGATATGATCAATAAGGCATTCAAGCAAGGTTTAAAACCGGATTTGATAGGTACGGATTTGGTAACATACAACGTTTATGAAAGACCTATATTTTCTCTTCCGTATACAATGTCAATATACTTAAACCTCGGTATGAGTATAGAAGAATTAGCAAAAATATGTATAAAAAATCCGGCAGAAAGAATGAACCTAAGCGGAGAAATAGATACGCTAAAAGAAGGTACAATCGCGGATATATGTATTATGGAAATCAAAGAAAAAGATGTAACATTCAATGATAAATACGGCGGCAGCTTAGAGGGAAATAAACTAATAATTCCAAAGATGACAATAAAAGACGGAAAAGTAGTATACAGAAATATAGAATTTTAATATATAATTAACTTATAAAAAAGAACTCATATTGAGTTCTTTTTTTAATTATATTTATATTTAAAATTGAATAATAGATTTATAAATAATAAAATCAGTAAATATTTATCTTTTTGGCATTTCAAAATCGACCAATGCTTTATTTAAATAATCATTAAAAGGCTTCATCAGTTTAAATGTTTCTGCTGCATTCTTTATAAATGCTTCACTGTCCATGAAGTCTTTGTCACTTATAGGGTATTCTATAAACCAGCTTTTATGTTTAAGAAATTCTCCGTAAGGATGTTCTTTATCATAACCTGCGGGTACATTTTTAAGTTTTACTCCGCACATTTCAAAATTATTTTTAAAACCGGGGTCGTTTATTATTTCATCTAATTCTTTTCCGTTTTTATCTATATAGCTTCTTACCATGTTGATAGCGTCTTTAAACATATCAGCAAACAATCCGCCGCCTAAAAATGTAGTATTGTCACAACCTATGTAAATATAATATCCGACAGGAATGGGAAGCTTCCCTCTCGATGAAATATGTGCTCTGAATACAGGATTATATGGAGACTTATCTTTACTAAATCTAGTATCTCTCACCATTTTAAATGTCAGATCCTTCGGATTATTATTTAAAACACTTTCATCAAATTTACCTATTTCGATTATCAATTCTTGTATTAATTTTTCAAATTCGATATTGGCTTTAAGTCTCTCTTCTTTATGTGCATGATACCATTCTTTGTTATTGTTTTCTTTAAGTTCTTTTATAAAGTTTAAAATTTTCTTAGTGTCTATCATTTTTTATTCTCCTAGTATTCTTTAATTTTTTTCATATGTTTTGAGGTAACTAAATCGTTAATGAAAGATTTCATATTTATATTGGAGTTATATTTTGGTAAATCTTCAAAAACTGTAATTTTTTCATCAAAAGCTTCCATTGATTTCATGTAATCTTCCAATATATCTTCATCCAATATTTCAAGTTTTGAATACTCGAGGTCCTTAGGATCTAATCTATGCTGAGATACTGCATAACCAATTCTTTTTTTACAATTACACAATCCGGTCCCGCTCAATCCGCAGTATTCACTTAAAAACTTAGCCATTTTCTTTCGTGCACGATGAAGTATCTGCCTATAATTCTCAGGTGTCATATCCAATATTTCTCCCGCTGTTTTACTATCGACACCGAACATAGTCCCGATAATAAAAACACATCTGCTTTTAGCGTCCAGACACTGGAGCATTACATTGGTACACGATAATTTAAGCTCTTTTGACAGCTCATTTTTATCTCCTTCAAAAATATCTTCATCATCAATATATCCGGCTTTGATATCATCTGCATAATATTCAAAACTTAAAGGATATTTATAAAACATGGATTTTTTATAATCAAATAAATAGTTAACCGCGATTTTATATACCCAAGTTCTAAATGCGGACTCTTTTTTAAACGAAGATAGATTTAACATGACTTTTATTAGTATTTCCTGAGTAGCGTCTTCTGCATCATGTATCGTCCCCAGCATTCTAAGGGAAAGATTGAATATAAAATCATTTATTTCAGATAAAACTTTTTCTAAAGCTTCGCTGTTTCCCTCGACAGCTAACGATATAAATTTATTGATCTCTTTATTTTCCATTTCGTTCCTCCTTTCATATAGTTAGACTCTTTTTATCTTAAATTGTGACACTTTTAAAAGAAAATTTTTACTTTTTCTATATAATTTTACAATAATCATAGATTTTTGTATATAAAAAAACCATACTAAAACCCTAAAGAGTTTAAAATATGGTTTTATATATATTACTGAACTTTTTTAAATTTGGCTATACCCGCCATAAATTTCTTTATACCAATTTCAGGAAAGGCTGCGGTTACTTTTGCATCTTCACCACTACCGTCAACTCCCACTACAGTACCTATACCCCAAGCGTTGTGATCTATTTTATCTCCCGGGTTTAAGTCAACATCAGAAAGATTGTTGTTCTGCTTAAATAGATTTTCTGCCTTTTTAGGAGATTGTTTATATGGGTCATATATTCTTTTAATTGAACTTTTTAAGAGTTCTTTTTCTTTACTATTTTCTTTGATAAAATTTGTTCCTTCAATCAAATCATCGGGAACTTCGAGTAAAAACCTTGAAGGATTTCTGAATTCGTTTCTTCCGTAAACTCTTCTGCTTTCTGCGGAAGACATGTAAAGCTGTTTTCTGGCTCTCGTTATACCAACATAGCAAAGTCTTCTCTCTTCTTCCATTTCGCTGTCTTCATTCACGGCTCTGTACGTAGGAAAGAGATTTTCTTCCATGCCCGGCATAAATACGATGTTGAATTCAAGACCTTTTGCATTATGTAAAGTCATCAATAATACTTTTGAACTATCTTCATCATATGAATCAACTCCGGCGACCAAAGCCGCATTTTCCAGAAATGCTTCCAATGTATTTTCTTCTTCGTTACTTTCAAAATCTCCTGCGGCATTTACAAGTTCATCAAGGTTTTCAAGTCTGTTTGAAGAATTTTCTACTTTACCTTCTTTAAGCATTTCTTCATATCCGCTTAAATGAATAGTGTTTATTACTATGTCCATAAGTCCGTTATTCTCGGGAAGCCTTCTGATTTCTTCTATAGTATCCCTAAAATTCATAAGCTTTTCTTTTATGGCTCCTTTAAACAAAGGCGAAGAATCTATATCTTTTATTACTTCATACATAGATATACCCTTCATAAAGGCATAATCTTTGATTTTTTCCACGCTTGCGGGACCTATACCCCTTTTGGGCGTATTTATCACTCTTATTAAAGCAAGATCATCCTGAGGGTTGACTATGAGTTTTAAATAAGCAAGGATATCTTTGATTTCCATACGGTCATAGAACTTCGTTCCCGCAACGATTTGATAAGGTATATTCCTTCTCATGAGTCCTTCTTCAAGTATACGAGACTGAGCATTAGTCCTATATAGTATGGCTATATCGCTGTATGGTATATCGTGATATTCATTCAAGCAAAATATTTCCCTGGAAATAAGCGACGATTCTTCGAGGTCACTGTTTGCATTCAAATACTTTATTTTTTCTCCTTCGTCATTATCCGTAAATAATGTCTTACCCATTCTTCTTTGATTATGCTCTATTACACCATTTGCCGCATTCAAAATATTTTGTGTGCACCTGTAATTCTGTTCAAGTCTTATGACCGTCGCATCCTCAAAGTCTTCTTCAAACTCTAAAATATTTCTGATAGACGCTCCTCTCCAGCCATATATACTTTGGTCATCATCACCGCAGACACATATATTTCTGTGATCCTCTGCAAGTTTGCTTACTATAGCATACTGAGAAAGGTTGGTATCCTGATACTCATCTACCAATATGTATTTAAATCTGTTTTTATATTTATTAAGCACTTCAGGACATTTTGCAAATAATATATTCATATTAAGCAGTAAATCATCAAAATCCATCGCATTGTTACTTAATAATCTCTTTTGATACTCGGCATAAACCTGAGCTATCTTAGCTTCGGTATATCCTCCTTCAAAATCATCGTGTTCTTCAAGGTAATCATCACTGGTTTCCAAATTATTTTTAAGTAAAGATATTTGTGATTTGACACCTTCAACAGGAAATTCTTTATCCGAAATATCCAAATCCTTTAATATTGATTTAACTAATCTTTTTGTATCATCGTCGTCATAGATAGAAAAATTACTTGTAAATCCCAAATTGTGTCCTTCTATCCTTAATATCCTTGCACAAATGGAATGAAAGGTACCCATCCAAATATCGGATGTAAAAGGTATCCCCATACTGTCTATTCTTTCTCTCATTTCTCCCGCTGCTTTATTAGTAAAGGTAAGCGCAAGTATCTCCCAAGGCTTTGCATAACCATTTTCAATTATGTAAGCTATTCTATGTATTATCGTCCTCGTCTTACCGCTTCCCGCACCTGCGAGTATCAAAAGAGGACCGTCCACACATGTGACAGCCTCCTGTTGTTTTTCATTTAACATACTTAGTAAATCCATTATTCTGTCTCCTCATATGAAATTAAAGGTAAAGCTATTATAACATCAGTTCCTTTATCTTCAATGCTTTCTATATTAATAGTTCCGTTTAACTTTTCCACTATCCATTTTGCGATGGGAAGTCCAAGTCCGCTTCCGTTTTCTCTTCTGCTCCTTGCTTTATCTACTCGATAAAATCTTGTAAATACCTTTTCTATCTCATCTTTCTTCATTCCTATACCTTGATCTTTTACTTTGATTACTACATTATTTTTACTTAAATTGACTTTAACAGTAATCATGATCTGAGTTTTATCTTCAGAATACTTTATTGCATTATCAAGAAGTATCATTAATAGCTGAGTAAATTTATCTTCGTCTATATTTGTTTTTACTCTGTTGTATGGACAAGCCATATAAACTCTTATCTCTCGCTTTACGGCAATAGGTTCGATTTTTTCGATTGCTTCTTTTATAAGGTGAACTATATCATGTTCTTTATTATTAAAAGGTATTTCATTTAAATCAGCTTTAGATAATATTAGTAAATCTCCCACCATTTTATCCATTCTTTTAATTTCACTTTTAGCATAATCTATCCATACTTCCTGGGATTTGACCGTTTCGTCTTCATTAGACTCAATCAATTCAAGATTTGTTTTTATTACCGCAATAGGTGTTCTAAGCTCATGTGAAGCATCCGCGATAAACTGTCTTTGATTATCCATATTTTCTTTTATTGGAACCAGAGCTTTATCGGCAGTATAAAAACCTCCGAGAAGAGACGCGACAACACCGAAAATAACAGTTAGTGCCAATATATATAAAAGAGTATTTAAAGTGGCATTTTCCGCCCTGTTATCTTCTGCAATTAGGATAAGCTGCATATTCCCGTCATTATCTGTAATAAGAGTAGTACAAGTTCTGTATGATATTTTGCTGTCTTCATAATCGGAAAAGACATATCTTCCATCCTGCTCTTTGACCTCGGTATGAGACGAATTGACATCAGCAAAATAAAGCGTAGCGATTTTTCCTAATTTTTTTTTGCTGATTTTAAATTTACCAGAAGAAAAAATAGGTTTAAGTTCATTGTTAAAAAATATCAATTTGCATTTTTCATTGCTTAATTTTTCTTTAAAGTAACTCAGTTCCTGATTATAGGATAAATCATTTTCAATACTCTTAAAATTACTCTTTGAAAATCGCTTTGACTGATATACAAGATTTAATAGTTCATTATCCGAAGTATTTGAAAAAGAATAAGAAGAAAATACATAAATAAAAGAAGTCACCATAATCAAGATGACTAATAAAACAAAAGTATTCGTTAAAATAAGTTTATTTTTTATCTTATTAAGCATTATCCTTTTCCTTTAAAGTATATCCAAGTCCTCTGTTTGTGACTATTTTAACATCTGCATCACTGCCTAATTTTTTCCTTAAATAATGTATATATATTTCAACGCTGTTATCTATTGCATAACTGTCAATACCCCATACTTTATCCAAAATATAATCTTTAGAAAGTACATTATCCTTGTTTTTCATTAAAGTTTCAAGCAGATTAGCTTCTTTTTTTGTTAAAGTTTCCTCTCTGTCCCCGATACTTAAAGAAGCATTATTGACATTCAAACTTACGTTACCGATATGAAGCACCTCTTCGGTGATACTCCCCGAGCCTCTTCTTGATAAAGCCTTGATTCTTGCGATTAATTCTTTTGTATCAAAAGGTTTTGTAAGGTAATCATCCGCACCGAGATTAAGTCCCCTGACTCTGTCATCAATATTATCCAGAGCAGTTAAAAGAAGTATCGGTGTATTATTATGTTCTTCTCTTAAAATCTTGAGTATGGTAAGCCCGTCTATCTCAGGTAACATTATATCAAGAACGATAACATCGTAAACAGGTTTTCTGGCTAACATCAATCCGGATGTCCCGTCAGCGACAGTATCTGCAAGTATTTTATTTTTCTCTAAAAGTGCTACAAGAGGAAGGGCTAAATTAACTTCATCTTCTATAATAAGTACTCTCATAATATCAATTCCTTTCTGTTTTATATATTATAGTTCATTAGATAAAAATAAACAATTTTTTTTGATATTTTTAATTTTTTAAGGTAATTTAAAGGTTCGGCGAATATACTTCTTAATCATAAGGAAAAAAGGAGTGTTTTTAATATGAAATGTCCTTACTGTTCAAATAAAGATATGGGAAAAATTGGCAGAAAAAAATATTTTTGCAGCAACTGTTTTTCCGAAATAGTTGTAAGTTCTAATAAATTTAAAGTAATTTCTTTAAATGAAAAGGGAATAGCAAAAGTAGTTAAAACTTGCTCAATATCTGATTAGCATAGATTTGGAAGAACAAAAGTTAAACCCCTCAGACTTTTGATTTCTCTCACAACAAAAATAAAAAACGACCTATATCGGTCGTTTTTTATTTTTATTTATTCGTCTACTCCGAATTCTTTATCTATTTGATTTAATTTTTCAAGATCAAACGGTGTTGTCTGGTAAACATGATAGTTAAGCCAATTTGAAAATAATAAATTTCCGTGAGCTTTCCATCTTACTATAGGTTTTTTTGTATCATCATCATTTGGAAAATAATTTTTTGGAACTTTGGGATTAAGTCCTTTTGCCTTATCACGTTCATATTCTTTTTTTAATGTATTGGGATCATATTCACTGTGCCCAAATACAAAAATTTTTCTCTGATCTTTACTGACCAATAAGTATGCTCCTGCTTCTCTGCTTGAAGCAACTATTTCCAAATCATCTATTTTTTTAATATCTTTGATCCTGCACTGAGTATGTCTTGAATGAGGTGCATAAAAAACATCATCAAAACCTCTTACTATAGGTCTTCTTCTGACTATTTTATGTTCAAATACTCCAAACATTTTTTCAGGCAAATCTTTTTTATCTATTCCATAGTAATGATTTAATGCAGCCTGTGCTCCCCAGCAAATAAACATGGTAGAAAAAACGTTCTTATCTGCAAAATCAAATATTTCCTGAAGTTCTTCCCAGTAATTTACATCGTCAAACTCCAATTTTTCAACAGGAGCGCCCGTTATAATCATACCATCGTATTTCTTATGTTTTATATCATCGAAATTCTTATAAAAGGCTTTTAAGTGATTATGTGATGTATTTTTACTGGTATGAGATTTCATATTAATCAAATCTACTTTGACTTGAAGTGCAGTGTTACTTATAAGCCTAAGTAACTGTGTTTCTGTAACGATTTTCGTGGGCATCAAATTTACTATTGCAAGTTCAAGAGGTCTTATATCCTGGCTTTTGGCTCTCTCTTCATGCATAACAAAGATATTTTCTCTATCAAGCTGCTTAGATGCAGGCAAATCTTTTGGTATTATAACAGCCATAATTCAATCCTCTTTTCTACTACTAAAATTAATATCTCTTTAATTTCTTCTTAATAAATATTCCAAGTAATAATCCAAGAATAACTTCCGATATTATTTCTAAAACTGCTGCTTATCATATTTATTCCATTTGACTAAACCAATTCAAGAGCTTTTGCTAAATCTGCCTTGATATCTTCTACGTCTTCTATACCTACGGACAGTCTGATTAAATCAGGCTGAACACCTGCTTCAATCAATTCCTGATCATTCATTTGACGATGAGTATGACTTGCAGGATGAAGCACCGAAGTTCTGGCGTCTGCAACATGGGTTACAATAGCGGTAAGTTCCAGATTATCCATCATTTTAACTGAAGCATCCCTTCCGCCTTTTAAGCCAAATGATATCACTCCGCATGTACCCTCAGGCATATATTTTTTAGCTAATTCATAGTACTTATTACCCTTAAGTCCAGCATAATTGACCCATGCTACTTTTTCATGATTAGATAAAAATTCAGCGATTGCCAGTGCATTTTCACAGTGTCTCTTCATTCTTAAATGAAGTGTTTCAAGTCCTATATTTAAAAGAAAAGCATTTTCAGGAGACTGAATTGAACCGAGGTCACGCATCAACTGTGCAGTTGCCTTAGTTATATAAGCCTTCTTTCCAAATCTCTCGGTATAAATAAGTCCGTGATATGTAGGATCCGGAGTTGTAAGTCCCGGGAATTTAGCTTTATAAACATCCCAATCAAAATTTCCGCTGTCAACTATACATCCGCCTACACTTGTAGCATGACCGTCCATATACTTAGTGGTTGAGTGTGTTACTATATCCGCACCCCATTCAAAAGGACGGCAGTTGATAGGTGTTGGAAAAGTATTATCAATAATAAGCGGAACTCCGTGCTCATGTGCCGCCTCAGCAAATTTCGCTATATCCAATACTACAAGTGCCGGATTTGCGATAGATTCTCCAACGACTGCTTTAGTATTTTCTTTAAATGCTTTACCAAGTTCTTCTTTAGTTATATCCGGGTCTACAAAAGTACACTCAACGCCCATTTTCCTTATGGTATGAGCATAAAGGTTATATGTACCTCCATAAACAGCAGATGAACAAATAATATGGTCTCCCGCTTCGGCAATATTCATGACCGCATAGAAATTTGCAGCCTGACCGGAAGAAGTAAGCATGGCAGCTTCGCCTCCTTCAAGTTCACAAATTTTTTGAGCCACCATATCATTTGTTGGATTTTGAAGACGAGTGTAAAAATAACCTTCGGCTTCGAGATCGAAAAGTTTTCCCATTTCTTCGCTTGTACCATATTTAAAGGTCGTTGACTGTATTATAGGTAGTATTCTGGGTTCACCGCTTTTAGGCTGGTATCCGCCCTGAACACATTTAGTTCCTTGTTTTTTATTTTTTATATCCATATTTCATTTCTCCTAACTGAATTAAGTTAAATTTAATGGTATCAAATATTTTGTTATAAGTAAATACAATAATTATCATTTAGAAATAGATTTTATCTATATCCAGTTATAATTTAACATTTAAAAATAATAAAAATTCTATAAAAAAAATATAAATTGATTTTAAATTTAAAAAGAAAGTATAAATTTGGGTCTAAGTAAACAAAATAATAGTAGAAAAAATTAGGAGGATAATAATGGAACAAAAATTTTATTTATGCAAACACTGCGGAAATATCATTACTTTCGTAAGAAATATGGATGTGCCTGTTATGTGCTGCGGTGAAAAAATGGAAGAAATAAAACCTGGAGTAAAAGATGCTGCGGTTGAAAAACATATTCCGGTCGTAGCGGTTGAAGGAAATAAAGTTGAAGTATTCATCGGAGAAGTTGAACATCCTATGGTTGATGAACACTATATTGAATGGATCACTCTTGAAACTGAAAAAACAAATCAAATTACTCACTTAAAACCGGGAGAAAAACCAAAAGCAGAATTTGCAATCCCTGAAGGTGATAAAGTCATTTCGGCTCATGAATATTGTAATCTTCACGGATTATGGAAAAAAGAATTATAGTAAAAAAATCTCTTCGCATGAGGAGATTTTTTTTACATAAAATTCAAAATAAAAATGCTGATTTTCATTTCAACACCAGACTTATAAAGTATTAATATAAATTTTGGTGTTTAATTTACCAATTATAGAAGTGCTTTGATATGACTCTGAGATTAAAAATATGTGTTATATATAAAAATCGCAGTTATATAGAGCTCACAAAATAGTAATACATAACCTACGATTTTTCTGTGATGAGTTTATATCAAGAACTCCAGACGGTCAGTAAATAATATAGATTACCAGGGAAAGGCACACTCTTTTTCTTAACCTCCGTATAATTGAAGTCGAATTTTTAGTATCTGATATATAATTATAGCCCCAAATATTTTCATAAAGTTAGTCTTTCATAAATATCTGCCCCTTATGTTATAAGATAAAATACAGCAGGTCAAATCCTTTTGTTGTCGGATATGCGGTTTTTACTTTTTTTATAATAAATGTCTTATCAACGGGTAAAGTCAAAATCTATTTACAGTTTGGTTAATATAAACAAGAGAACCTGAGAAAGTAAAATAGTACAATTTAACAGTTTGTTGTAATATTAGTTCTTCGGTTTCAAAAAAAATATTGCTAAATTTTTCTTATTTATTTGTCTTACCTTCGAATTCTATGCAAACTTTACGTTTCTTATAATTTATTTTTCTAACAATTTCTCTATAAGCCGGAATTTATTTAGTCCAATCTCATATATAAAAGAGGATATGGATTACCTTGCTCATCATACTCTGTCCTTTTATATACTTCAAATCCCATATGTTCATAGAAGCCTTTCGCAAGAGGATTTTGTTCATTTACTGCCAAATCATTCACTGAATATTTTTCTATTCCATATTTAAGAAGTTCTTTACCTAACCCTTTTCCTCTTTCTTTGTGAGAAATAAAAAGCATTTCAAGATGTTGCTCTACTATTCCCATAAATCCTACCGGAATATGATTTTCGGTTTCCACAATCGTTAAATGTGGTATTTCTTTTAATGCCTGTGGGACATATTTCTTAATTTCTTCTATTTCATTTTCAGATAAAAACAAGTGTGTTGCCTTTACTGAGCTTTCCCACACTCCTAATAATTGTTCTATCAGTGATGAATTTCTGTTTGTTACTTCAATAATATTCATGTTGAACCTCCATAAGTTCTAATTTATAATTGTTTTTATATAACTGTTTCTATCTGGGTTGTTACGAAATCAATTTTTGTATACTACCTTGCTCCATATTTAAAAGTCGTTCCAGATTATAAATTAATGCAGTTAATTTTTTCTGCTTGATCTCTTCGTTAAGTTCCGTAAGATTATCAAACATGGCGTTATAATAAATAAGTACCATCTCCGAGACTTCCTTAGGATAATCCGTTTGGCATATTCCTTGTGTGATTAATTCTTCTATTAGTGATGTAATAAGAGGAGTAATGCCTGACAATACACATTTTTGCATTTTCTGATGCATAAGTGCATTTTGTGGCCTATGTACTTGCTCCAGAATTTCATGTCCAAGATTACCACTGCTTATATTAAGCGAATTTATTATCATGATTATTCGTTCAAACACAGAAAGTTCCTTTTTATTAAATATTTCTTTTGCTTTCTCAACCAACTGTTCAGTAATCCGTTCAGTCACAGCATCTAATATTTCTTCTTTTGATTTAAAATGATAATACAGTGTTCCACGGGCAATCCCAATTTCCCGCAGAATATCGTTAGTGCTGGTGTTGTCGAATCCTTTTGCTACGAATTGCTGTTCTGCTATATCCAGTATTTCATTTTTTCGTTCCTCGGCTTCTTTTACTATTCGCATTATTCACACACTCCTATTACGACTTATAACCGACAAGTTGTCGGTAATATTCTAACATTGTCTGATAATTCTGTCAATCCATTGAGTTTAATTTCTTATTTCAAATTTTTTTTATTATCTAACGATTATCGCAAAGATAAAACCTATTTTGTAAGAAGCTCATCATAAACCGATCATGGCTATAACGATAAAATATTGTCTGACAGTGTTTTTATATTTAAGACCCAGAGATAATGCAAAATTTCTTTTCTGGCTCTATGAATATCAACATAATTAAAATACAGATATTATATAAGATATCTGATTTCCTTTCACAAAAAGATTAAAAGTTTTTATCATTTTCATTATTTATATAATTATACAAAGGCGACAAAAGAATAATTTGATTGAGTTTTCTTTAATAATTTTTTATAATATTTATATAAAATAAAAAGGGGAAATGAAATGAAAAATGTAAAAAGGTTAACCGGATTTGTATTGAGTATTTTAATGCTAGTATCGTTGAGCGCATGCGGCGGACAGTCACCGGATAAATCGGTAAGTGAATACTTGGACGCACTCAAAGCTTACGATGCCGAAACTCTTAAAAACTATGAAGATGTACTGGACAGTGTGGATAAAAATCTAAGCAGTTTTTTAGATGAAAAGGACAAGGATAAAGTAGATAAAGAAAGTCAGGAAATAGCTAAAAAAATATTATCTAATCTATCTTACGAAATCGTATCTACAGAAGATAATGGAGATACCGCTGCAGTAAAAGTAAAAATAACGAATAAAGACTTTGGCAGCGGAATGAAAACATTTTTTACCGATATGTTCGCATACGCTCTATCTCATTTAGATGCATCGGAAGACGAAATGAATAAATACGTTGAAAAGAAACTAAATACAATGATTGACGATGCGGTTAAAAGCTCTGCAACAGTTACAAATGAAGTAACAGTAAGTTTAAACAAGAAAGACGATAAGTGGGTAATAAAACAAAATGATAAATTATCAAATGCTATTTTAGGTAATCTTCTCAATAGCTTAAAAGATTTATCTGACTCATTCAAGTAAATAAAAAGAGGCATAAGCCTCTTTTTTTAATTTTCTTTGATTATATTTTTACTTGAGAAGTAAGTCAATAAGAAGTATCCTCCGTAAATCAAAATTATTACTACAGATGTTACGATTATAGAAGGAAGTATATTCATGTGACCTATAGTACTTAATATGTGATCGGCAAACTGAAGACCAAATATTGAATGTACTATCGCAAGCAATAACGGAAGGATAAAGAATATCCCTATTTGTGTAAACAGTGCCCTATTTATCATACCTTCACCGGTACCTATTTTTCTTAGAATAGTATACCTGTCTTTATTGTCAGCACTCTCTGAAAGCTCTTTTAACGCAAGTACCGCGGCAGATGTAATAAGGAATATTATTCCGAGATATATCCCAATAAATGTCACCGTCGCACCAAGTCCTTTAGAGGATTCTATATTAGTTATTCTTGTTGCACTTTTTATCCTTATATTATAATCTTTTACATCCTTAAACCCGCTGTTTTTATCTATTTTTTTGATCATCTTTTCTTCAAAAGCAGTTTTTTGTTCTTTGGTTGATAGTGTATAATTTGAACTTGCATAACTGAATTCTATCCAAGAAGGTTTAAGTTTTGCACTGTCGGGTAAAATTATGAGTCCGGTGTTCACAGCCTGCATAGTATTTTGAATAAATCCGTCAATACATTCTTTATTCACAGGAGTATAAGTTTTACCCCCTATAGTTATTTCATTCCCGCTTTCAAGTGCTTTGTCGCGATATACTTTTATGTTATCATAATCACAAACTATAGCATACTCATTATTATTTAATTTGATTTGTTCATTACCAAATAATTTAGCTATCTTATTATAATCGGATAACTTCATGATTTCTTCCGCGGTATCAGTCTTAACTTCAGGAAAATCTTTTTTCATGTTATCAAGTTGACTTTTTAAAGTATCTTTTAAAGTAAGTTCATTCGTTGCATAACTGTAAGCTTCTGTAAATCCTTTAAAATCTTTATTTAAATCATAACCTAATCCATTTAATATCTCTTTGATACTTTTATTTGAATAATCGATTGCTGTATCTGAATACCCTTTGTTATCCGGCAAATTCATGGTTTTTATTATTGTCATGTCTACAGGGTTATATTTCTCCAAATTTTGTGTTAAAGCGTTGTTCATAGCAAGTCCCGATGAAAGCATACCTATGGTTGTAAATAACATCAAACATATAATGCTCATAGAGATTACCGTGGTATTTATCTTTGAATCTATTTGTTTAAGTACAAACATATTTAAATTTTTATAATATAACCTCTTATTCGATTTCACGAGTCTTAATATAAAACCTGACAGTGAAAAGAAAAATAGAAAAGTAGCGACCGAACCGATAGCAATATATATAATAATATCATTTTCATTAAGTCCTTCAACGCCAGCAGTTACTTTATAATAAGAAAATCCCAACATTATTATAGATATTATAAATACAATTATGGATACAATCGGATTTCTCATTTTGATTTTTTCCGACTTTCTGCTTGCCATCAATAAATCTATGAGCTTATATTTAGAAATCATAAATGTATTAAATACCATTACGAATAAATACATAACCGAAAAATATATTATTGTTTTGATGATTGCAGCATTGGAAAGTACAAAATGGAAATTACTCATATCAGCTTCAAACATATTGGCAACTATGATAGACATAAACTGAGATGCAAATACTCCTAATACAAGACCAACAGCTAATGATATGATACCGATGAATAAGGTTTCCAAAAGTAATATTTTAGATAACTGTCCCTTGCCCATTCCAAGAGTCAAATAGATACCAAATTCCTTTTTTCTCCTCTTAATTAAAAAGTTATTTGCATATATTACCAAAAATCCAAGAATAACTGATATAAATACCGATAACCCTGACAACATATCGATCATCAACTTGACCACATCGTATGAAGATTTGGAAAAGTTCATCATTGGTTCCTGTGCGTCCATAGAGTTAAATATATAAAACACTGCGACACCAAGGATCAATGTCATAAAATATATGGCATAATCCTTAAAACTTTTCTTGATATTCTTAATCGATAATTTAAATAACATCGTTTAGTTCACCTCCAAGAAGCGTAACTACTTCGATAATTTTATTAAAGAATTCTTTTCTGGAGCTGTCTCCTCTGATTATTTCATTAAATATCTTTCCGTCTTTAATGAAAAGGATCCTTCTTGCCTGAGATGCTGTAAAAGCATCATGTGTTACCATCAAAATAGTAGCACTTAGTTTTTCATTGAGTAAATCTAAACTCGATAAAAGCATTTTTGCGGCTTTTGAATCTAAGGCTCCCGTAGGTTCATCAGCAAGGATCAATTTAGGATTGGTAATTATAGCCCTCGCACATGCAACTCTTTGCTTTTGTCCTCCCGACATCTCATAAGGATATTTATTAAGTACTTCTGTTATCCCCAGTGCTTTAGCTACATTTTTTACTCTTCTTTCTATATCGTTTGGTTTTATCTTTTGTATAGTAAGGGCTAGAGCTATATTCTCAAATGCGGTTAAAGTATCAAGCAAATTAAAGTCCTGGAATATAAAACCGAGTCTGTTTCTTCTGAATTCATTTAACTGTTTACCTTTTAAATTTGTAATGTTGATATCACCGACAAAAATATCTCCGCTTGTAACTTTGTCTATTGTAGATATAACATTTAGAAGCGTAGTCTTACCGCTTCCGCTGGCACCCATTATCGCAACGAACTCTCCCTTTTCCACTTCAAAGCTTATATCTTCAATAGCCTTTGTCAAATTACTCTTATTTCCATAATATTTTTCAATATTTTCAACTTTTAAAACTCTTTCCATAATAAATCTCCTTTAAATTTCCTTAGATATTAAATTTAGTGAACCGCTAAAATGATCACCTATAAATCCTATATAAAAATCACCATCGTACATGGTTATATTAATTTCTCCGCTTTCAAAACCAGCACCTTCAAATAGATTGATAGTTTTTACTTCTCCGTTATTCTTACAAACCAACTTGCCTTTTCCTTTATCAACACTTACTTTGTAATTTAAACTAATTTTCTCTTTTGATCTGTTAACTTTACAAGAACCAAATAAAACTTCGGTATTACAGAAATCATTATAATTACACTCATATGTCCCTATGTTGTAATTATCCTCTAGAACCCTCTTTCCGATCAAGTCATTATCTTTTGTAAGAGCATTCTTTCCAAATGTTTCGATAATATCATTGTACTTATTTATTACTTTATCTTTATTGATGCTGCAGCCTACCAACAACAGTGAAATCGAACAAATAAGTACCAGTGCCACTTTCTTTTTCATTTTATCTCCCTCCTTTAATCAGATTATAGAAGAAGATAATTTTTTCATCCATTGATTTATATTACATAACCTTACAGTTTTGTAAGAATTAATTTTATTGTAAATAATAGCCAAACATATAAATAAAAAAACAGACATATGTCTGTTTTATTTTACCTCATCTATAAGTGAACTTAAAGGAAAAGTGATTACCACTACGGTTTTTGCATTTTCCTGAGAAAGGATATCTATTTTATGATATAAGCTGTCGCAAAGGGTTTTGCAAAGATATAACCCCATACCCGTGGACTTATATGTTTTCCTTCCGTTGGTTCCGGTAAAACCTTTTTCAAACACCTTACCGAGCTCACTTTTATTTATTCCGATACCGTTATCCTCTATATAAAGCTCTATTCCATCTCTCTTCTTTATGGAATAAATCCAAATCTTAGGTTTTTCATCTTTTGAATATTTAATACTATTTATTATTATTTGATTAATAATAAATTCAAGCCATTTGCTATCGCTGCTTACCTCTACATCAAGATCATTCATGTACAGACTTATATGCTTATTAATAAAGTCTTTTTTATTTCTTAGCACTGCTTTTTTTACTATATCTTCCAGATTGACTCTTTTTATTATATAATCTTTTTCGACGTTCTTGCTTCTGGCGTAATATAAAACCTGCTCAACAAGATTATCTATTTTATTTAACTCTTCGTCTATACTATCCGTTACTTCATTACTGTTATTGGCAATAATCATTTTAGAAGTAGAAATAGGCGTTTTTATTTCATGACACCAAAGTTCTATGTAATCTTCCAAATCATGATTTTTTCTTTTATATAAATTTACGTATTCATTCATCGACTTATCGATTTCATAAATCGTATCATTTAAAATCCTGCCTTCTATAAAATTAGGATTTCTGATAAATTCGCTTATCAAATATTTTTTATCCAAATTATCCAGATTTTTCTTAAGTCTATTATAAAAATCTCTTTTTCTATAAAACTCATAGCCTAAAGAAATAACCGGGACTATAAATGTCAAAATCAATATATTTACTTTCAGTGAGCTGTTGACTTTAAATATATTAAGCAGAAATAGACTTATTAAAAATAAACCTATATATAACATTATATTTACAAACTTGTCCCTTAAAAAATCTTTTAGTTTCATGATATTATGTATCCCTGTCCTCTTTTTGTCTCAATAAAGTTTTTAAGCTCCACGCCTTCCAACTTCTTTCTAAGCCTATTGATATTCACGGTCAAAGTATTATCATCAACAAATTCATTATTGTCCCATAAATAATCCATAAGCTCGTCCCTTGATACTATTCTAGACTTATTTTTTAGAAGAAAATGTAATATTTTAAGTTCATTTTTACTTAAATCGATTTCTTTATCATTATATGAAAAAGTGCTTTTTGAAATATTTAATTTAAGTCCGTTATAAAAAATAACATCGCTGAAATTTTTATTTGCTCTTTTTAACAGTGCTTCTATCCTTGCAATCAAAATCCTCGGATTATATGGTTTTGTAATATAGTCGTCTGCTCCGTAATTGATACTTAAAAGCTCGTCCATTTCATTATTTCTGCTCGTAAGCATAATAATAGGTATATCACTGGATTTTCTGACTTCCCTGCAGATATATTCCCCGTCGATACCCGGAAGAGTTATATCAAGAAGAACCAGATCCGCATGACCTGATAAGATAATATCCACACTATTCTTAAAATCTAAAATCTCATCGACTTCATAGCCATTATTCTTTAAATATAAGGTTAACTCACCTCTGAGTTTATTATCGTCTTCAACTACAAGTATTAGTGACATTATCCTCTCCTTAAATGTTATATTATATTTATACACTACTTAAGTTAATCATAACTTAAAATTTCATTAATGAATAGTTAATTTAATAAAAAAAGCAATCAAATGAAAATATTGATTACTTTTTAATTTCTAAATTTAATTATTTAAATCCAAGACCATAAATATATTAGCAAGTTCATTATCATTATATCTTTTCGTAACAGTAAAACCAACCTTTTTATATAAAGATATGGCATTGGTGCTTTTGGATAAAGTATCCAAGAACATTTTTTTATAGCCTAAACTTTTAGCCTTATTTATAGCATCCGTTAATAATTTTAAACCGTGACCTTTACCATAATAATCCTTATAAATATATAAAGATTTTAATTCACAGTCTTCGTTATTTAATCTTTTTAATCCAACCGTGCCTATGATCTCTTTATTATTAAACAAGCATACAAAATACTCAAAGTTATTATCTATGTCCTCATATACTTTATGACGAGAAGATATATCAAATACCCTTTTGGACTCAGGAAGACACTTACTTAAAAAATTAATTAAATCTATTTGATACTCTTTATCATATTTCTTTAATATAAACATCTATACTCCATTATTTTTGTTATTAACAAGTTTACTTATCCATATCTTAAATTTTATATTACCTTTATATGATAATACATATTAAAATCAGTCTAATAATTTTTTTGCAAATGACCTGGCTCTTTCTATTTTATCATCACTGATAAAGACTTCACTATATCCTAAGTCGCGTTCTGCCAACATACCTTCGTAAATCAACTTAGAATGCTTGCAGTATCTTTTTATACTCTCTTCGAATAAGTCTGCCCCTTTTTGCGGGTCATATCCGCATGTAGTTATTATAGAAACACTTTTACCTTTCCATAGAGAAGGACCTTTTCTATCACCGTAATATTTATTCATTCCATATACAAGCCTATCGAGCATCGCTTTCATAGGTGACGGACACGACCAACTATAAATAGGTGTAGCTAAAATTATTTTATCGCATAAAAGAATTTTATCAAAAATAAACTGCATGTCATCTTTATGTATACATCCAAATTTACTCCAATCTTTTTGGCAATGCCTGCAAGCGATACATCCCTTGATATCTTTATCATATAACCAAATAATATCTGTTTCATCCCCTGATCTTCTTATCTCGTCTATAAATGGCTTTACAAGAGAAATCGTATTTCCATTCTTACGCGGGCTTCCCATTAATATTAAAAATTTCACTATATTATTCCCCCTGAAATAATAATATTTGTATTATATTTTATTCTAATATCCTAATATATAAATGTCAAACGACATATTTATACATTAAATAATCTGAGCTTTTCCAATATGTTAAATAATTATTTGTTCTTTAAGCAAAAGACATATGTAAAATGTTTATAACTGATTTATAAAATTTTTTAAGAGCTATATCTTAAAAATTATTTTATTTATTTTGTGATATTTCATTTTATTTCGCACATAATAGCCTATAAAGTAAAGCTGGAGTGCTGGAAAATAAGCTATAATTATGATATAATCCGGTTTAGATACTAATTTAAAATTATTTTAAATTAAATTACATTTTTAAATGAAAAAATTATATAAAGAGGTATAGATATGATATATGTAGATGCTTTCGGCGGAGACTATGCTCCCGACGCAATGGTCAAAGGAGCTGTACTGGCAGTTAAAGAATTCAACAGAGAAATCACATTAGTAGGTCATGAAGAAAAAATCAAGGAAGTTTTTGATAAAAATAGCTTAAGTATGGATAAGATAAGCATTATCCATGCACCGGAAGAAATAACCTGTCATGACGAAAGTGCTTTGGCAATAAGAAGAAAAAAACAATCATCATTGGTAGTTGCCGCAAATCTCATTAAAGAAGACCATAACAGCGTTCTTGTAACAGCGGGAAGTACGGGAGCTGTTCTTTCAGCGGGAGTGCTGGTTACGGGAAGAATAAAAGGCGTAAAAAGACCGGCTCTCGGAGCAGTCCTTCCTGCAAGGAAGAAGCCTATCCTGCTTATGGACTGCGGAGCAAATGCAGACTGCACAAGCGAATATATAAAACAGTTTGCTTCAATGTCAAGTATTTATATGAAATACGTTATGGGAGTTGAAAATCCCAAAGTTGCCCTTGCAAATATTGGAAGCGAAGAAGAAAAAGGAAATAAATTATATAAAGAAACTCATCAAGTATTAAAAGAAACAGAAGATATAAATTTCGCAGGGAATATGGAAGGAACAGATATAATGAACAGTGATAATGACGTTATAGTATGTGATGGATTTACCGGAAATATTATCCTAAAAACAATAGAAGGTATGGGAAACTTGATGAAGGACATACTAAAAGATGTTTTCTACACCAATACAAAGACAAAACTAAGTTATGTACTAACAAAAAGTGTCTTAAACAAAGAAATGGCTAAATTATCATCTAAGAGATACGGCGGAGCACCTCTTCTCGGAGTAAACGGTGGTATCATTAAAGCCCATGGAAATTCTGATGAAACAGCATTTAAAAACGCAATTGGGCAAGCCATAAAATTTGAAGAAAATGAAGTTTTAGAAAAAATTAAAAATATCTATGCTAAATAAGGAATATATGATATAAGTATATATATAATAATCTATAAATACGTATGGAGGGATATCACCAATGATTTTTGAAAGAGTTAGAGATATTATCGTTAAGCAGTTAGAGGTGAATGAAGACATAGTTAAAATGGAAACTTCTTTTACAGATGATTTAGATGTTGATTCACTTACTCTAATCGAACTGATCGCAGATTTCGAAGATGAATTCGGTATAGAAATCGAAGAAGACAAATTAGAAGACATGAAGACTGTTAAAGATGTAGTTGATTATTTAGAAGCATTATAAAATTAATAAAAATAGAAAATGGGCTCCTTATAAGGGAGCCTTAAACTATTTAAAAAATTGAAGGAATGATTTCTGTGATTTTTTACATAGTTTATGAGGTAGAAATATGGAGATTGAAAAATTAGAACAAAAATTAGGTTATGAATTTAAAGATAAAGAATTGATAAAAGTTGCCCTTACTCATTCATCAAAAAGCAATGAAAATAAGGCTTTACAAAACAATGAAAGATTGGAATTTCTCGGAGACGCAGTGCTGGATTTATGCGTAGGTGCATATCTTTATAAAACCCTTACAAATAAAAAAGAAGGAGTTCTTACAAAACTCAGAGCACTGATAGTCTGTGCCGACTCATTATTTATCGCATCGGAGAAATTAGAGCTTGGAGAATTTATCATGCTCGGTAAAGGGGAAATGCACAGCGGAGGTAAATACAAAAAAAATATTATTGCCGACTGTTTTGAAGCTGTGCTCGGAGCAATTTATTTAGACAGCGATTACGAAAAAGTAAGTACGATAGCACTGAATTTATTATCCGATGTAATAAAAAAGGCAATTGGCGGAAATTTGACTTACGATTATAAAACACTTCTTCAGGAATATGTACATTCAAAAAATATAAAAGATTTCAGTTATGAACTCGTTCAAATCAAAGGTCCGGAACACGATCAAATATTTACTTCAAAAGTAATATTAAATAATAAAGATATGGGACATGGCGAAGGTAAAAATAAAAAAGAATCGGAACAGCACGCAGCTTTAAACACTCTAAAAAAACTTAAACTGATTTAGGCGGTAATAAATGTATTTAAAAAAAGTTGAAATATATGGCTTTAAGTCCTTTGGACAAAAAGTCGAAATAATTTTTGATAATAAAGTTACGGGGATAGTAGGTCCAAACGGCAGCGGTAAAAGTAATATAGTAGACGCAATAAGATGGGTTCTGGGAGAACAAAGAGTAAAGACTCTAAGAGGCGGCAAGATGGAAGATGTCATCTTTTCCGGAACAGAAGAAAAAAGAGCACTTGGGTATGCGTTCGTCAGTATAACTATAGATAACACAACAGGTATCTTACCAAGCGAATACAGTGAGGTCAATGTATCAAGAAGACTGTACCGCTCGGGAGAAAGCGAATATTATATAAATAAAAATGCGGTAAGACTCAAAGACGTTCATGAATTATTTATGGATACGGGGCTGTCCAGAGAAGGTTATTCAATTATTTCTCAAGGTAAGATAGAAAGTATAGTCAACAATTCAGCAGTGGACAGAAAACTGATGATAGAAGAAGCCGTAGGGATAGTAAAATATAAGACAAGAAAAAATGAGGCTTTAAGAAAGCTTGATAAAACACAAAATAACTTATATAGGATCTTGGATATAATAAGCGAACTTGAAATCAGACTTCCAAGTTTAAAAAGAAATTCGAAAAAAGCAAGAAAATATATAGAACTTAGTGAAGAACTCAAAGGTTTGGAACTTAATCTCTTTGTGCATAAAGCAGACAAATATAAAGAAGAATTATCTAAATTAGATGAAGACGAAAAAATCATGAAAGATACTTTAAAAGAACAAGAGGAAAGTATCTCTATTTTAGATGATAAATACAGCGAACTAAAATTAAAAATCAATACTTTTGATGAACAAATAAATAATGCAAACAAAGAAATTCATGATTTTATTTCCACATATGAAAATTCAAAAGTTGAAGTTGAAGTAAATAAGAATAAAATAGAAACTCATCTGGGTAATATAGACAGTTTAAAAGAAGGTATAATAAGGTTAGAAGAAGAAAAAGAAACGATAGAAAATAAGAAAAAAGAAACTATAAGCTTATTAAATGAGCAGGAAATTTTATTTGATGAATTGACAAAAGAATATAATAAACTCAAGGAAGAAGTTGAAAGATTAAAAGGCATTTCAAACGAAACGGAAAATGCTATTCAAAGAGAAAATATAAACTTAAAGACAAAGGAAAGATTATTAAAGGACAAAGAAGGCTTATTATCCGACAGCTTAAACAGAATAGAAAACAATAAGTTTATCAAATCGAAATTAGAAGAAGAAAATGATAATTTAGAAAAAAACATAGAAGAATTGGAAAATTCACTCAAAAATGTGAATAATTCAGAGAATGAAGAAAAGCTCGATAAACTCGATGACGAAAATAACAAACTATTGGAAGAAAGATATAAAATCGAAGAAGCAAAAGCAGATTTCAGAGAAGAACTTTTAGATAAGTATAATAGAGTAAAGCTTCTTAAAGGACAAAAAGACATACTTTCGGGATACGAAGAAAACAAAGAAGGCTATAAATTTGCAATCAAAAAAATCTTTGAATACTCAAAATCAAACAGTGAATTAAAAAATGAAGTATATGGAACATTAGGGGATTTAATTTCCGTAGAAGAAAAGTACATGGATGCAATTCAAAAATCTCTTGCTTCTACCATAGAACACGTAATAGTAAAAAATGAAGCTACCGCATCAAAGGCAATAAAAGCTTTAAAACAAAACAAGTGGGGCAGAATAACATTCCTTCCTCATAATATAATAAAACCAAGAGAAATTTATAACTTAAATTCCTCTATAACATCTGCAAAAGGTTTCGAAGGTATAGGCAGTGATTTAGTCAAATACGATAAAAAATTTGAAAATATTATAAAGAATGCTTTAGGTACTCTTTTAATATTTGATAATTTAAATAATGCAAATGACTTTGCTAAAAAAAGCGGACACAAATATAAAATAGCTACTTTAGACGGAGAAGTATTATTCCCCGGAGGCGCTCTAGTCGGCGGGCAAAATAAACGCGGAGATGAAGGACTATTATCAAGAAAAAATAAAATAGATAAATTAGAGAATGAAATAAAACAAGCCGTCAAAGATTATAATGAACATCTTAAAAAAGGCGGCTTATTTGATGAAAAATTAAGAGAAAAAGATGAAGAACTTAAAATCAAAGCCGAAGAAATTAATAAGCTTACTCTGATCATAAGCAAAGAAGAAGATAAAAACAGAGACAAAGAAGATCAGCTGGAAAATTTAATAAAAACATTTGAAGATAATAAAAAGAAAATATCAAACTTAAAAGAAGCGGATAAAAAAATCCATGAAATGAATGAAAGATCAAAAGAAGAAGTAAAAAAATTGGCTTTGGAAATAGAAGAAAAAAAAGATGAAATATCTAAGATTTCTCTGGGATTATATAAAGATAAATATCTCGAAATGGCTACAAAATTAAACAATGAACAGCTTAAACTTT
This sequence comes from Anaerofustis stercorihominis, assembly GCF_024623185.1. Taxonomy (GTDB): domain Bacteria; phylum Bacillota; class Clostridia; order Eubacteriales; family Anaerofustaceae; genus Anaerofustis. Next base: position 92,017 of record NZ_JANJZK010000004.1, on the reverse strand, counting down.
ATAAGGAAGAAGAAAAACTGAGAAATTATAATTCTTCTATTTATGATTTAAATAAAAATATCAGAGATATTGAAAAGTCTTTATTAGATAGCAAAAAAGAAATAGACGAAAACGAAGAAAATATTTTGATATTAAAAGAACAGATAGAACAAGCAAAAGAAATAGACAATGACTACGACAGATTAAAACAAAACTTGGATGATAATTATAAATCTTTGATTGAAAAGAAAAAAGAAAATAGCGAAGACTTTGACAGAGTAAATATAGAACTAAAAAATCTTCAGGAAGAAAGATTTGCTTTAAGCGAAAGAATTCAAAAGCTTGAGAATAAAAAAGATAAAACCACATTGGAATTTGACTATCTGCAAAGAGGGATTGTCGAGGATTACAATCTTACATACTCGCAGGCTGTGGAATTCAAAGCACCTATAGAAAATATGCTTGAGATCGAGACTAAAGTAAGAGATCTAAAATCAAATATTAAAAAGCTTGGTAATATAAATGTTGAATCAATCGAAGAGTACAAAGAAGTCAAGGAAAGATTTGAATTTTTAAGTGAACAAAAAAATGATTTGGAAAATTCAAAGGAAGAATTATTACATATTATTAAAGATATGAATTCTAAAATAGAAGAAAGATTTATAAAAGAATTTGACAATATAAATATTGAATTTGATAATGTATTTAAAAAACTATTCAACGGAGGAAGCGCAAAACTCATACTTACCAATCCGGATGATATCATGGAAAGCGGTATCGACATAGTAGCTCAGCCGCCGAAAACTAAACTTAAAAACATATCTTCCCTTTCCGGCGGAGAGAAGTCTATGACAGCAATTGCATTGATTTTTGCTATACTTAAATTAAAACCCGCACCATTCTGTGTTTTGGATGAAATCGACGCAGCGCTTGATGACGCAAATGTTGCAAGGTTTTGTAATTATTTAAAATCAATAATCAATGACAATCAATTTATAATCGTAACACATAGAAAAATAACAATGGGTATTGCCGATGTGTTATACGGAGCTACTATGGGAAGCGAAGGTATAACGAGAATCGTAAGTGTTAAACTAAAAGATATCCATGAAGGAGGTCAAATAAAAAATGCCTAACGAAAAATATAATAGAGGTTTGGATAAAACAAAAAAAAGTTTATTATCGAAACTGAAAGATGTATTTTCTTCAAATAAAATAGATGATGATTTATATGAAGAATTGATAGAAGTACTTATCTTAAGCGATATCCCCTTTAACGTAAGTGAAGAAATCATTGAAAATGTAAAGGAAAATGCAACTAAAAAAGATGTAAAAGATATAAATAAATTATATGATTTGATAAAAGATGAAATCAGAAACAGACTTAATTTAAATTTATGGGACAGGGAAATCAAAAAACCCGCTTTAATATTATTTATTGGAGTGAACGGGGCAGGAAAAACCACAACGATAGCTAAACTTGCAAATAAATTTTTAAAAGAAGATAAAAAAGTAATATTGGCAGCTGCAGATACATTCAGAGCCGCCGCAAGCGAACAGCTGGCTACTTGGGCAGAAAGACTAAATGTACCTATAGTAAAGAGCTCTCAGGGACAGGATCCCGCAAGCGTGATATATGACTGCTTGGATTCGGCAAAGGCTAAAGATATGGATATAATATTAGCGGACAGCGCGGGAAGACTTCAAAACAAAAAGAATTTAATGGATGAACTAAATAAAATTTACAGAGTTTGTGACAAATTCAAAGGAGATTATAACCTATATACGGTCTTGGTTCTTGATGCGGGGGCTGGGCAAAACAGTGTAATACAAGCAGAAAGTTTTAATGAAAGTGCAAAAGTTGACGGAATCATAATGACAAAACTTGACGGAAGTGCAAAAGGCGGGGTAATAGTATCACTTGCGGGAGAAGATAAACCGCCTATGTGGTATATAGGTCTCGGAGAGGGACTTGAAGACTTGGAAGAATTCGATGTAGATAACTTTGTTGATGCAATAATATAAAATAAAAAGACCTCACATGAGGTCTTTTTTAATGCTATTAATTATTTCCGTGACGACGAACGTAATCACCTTATCATTATATTTTTTTCATTTATATATTAATATTTATTAACTAAATAAAATAACTCTTTATTTTTATTCTCATACAATTTTCTATAAATTCATATTTAATATACAAAACATATTACTTTTCAACTTCAATAGTTTTAAAATAGTCTTTTTCAAATAATCATAATAAAAAAATTTGTATACCTATAAAATCATATTATCTCTTATATATGTTTTCATACTAGAGACATTCCTTTAATTTTTATATTTAATAAATTTATTAAATATATATATTACTTACCGTAAATAGAATTATAATCCTTGGTAAACTTTTTTATTCCTTCCTCAGTTATAGGATGATTGAATAGTTGATTGAATACTTCATATGTAAGTGCAAGGGAATCCGCACCGGCAAGAATAGCTTCTATAGCATCATTACAGTTTTTAATACTTGCGGCGATAACAACAGATTTTATTTCATAAAAGTCATACATTTGTCTTACTTTTTTAAATAATTCCATTCCGTCATGACCAATATAATCAACTCTGCTTATAAACGGACTTATAAAAGGAGAGCCGGCAAGTCCTGCCGCAAGTGCCTGACCGGGATTACAAATAAGTGTTGCATTAGTCTTTATTCCCATAGGAACCAATTTATTTATAGCTTTTATTCCTTTCTTATTTGCAGGTATTTTAATAACAATATTTTCTGAAAGTTCATTTAATCTCTTTGCTTCTTCAATTATTTCCTCGGTTTCCGTAGGGATTGCCTCTACGGCAATAGGACCGTCAAAAAACGAACGAATATCTTTTATAACATCTTCATATTTTCTGCCGACATTGGCCATCTTATTGGGATTTGTGGCAATACCGGAAATAACTCCAGTTTCTACAGCTTCTTCGATTTCTTTTACATTTGCAGTATCAAGAAAAATTCTATAATCCATACTATTTCTCCTTTAAATTTTATTAATTAATTATATACCTCTACAACAATCTATTTCAAGCTTATTTTCATTATAGTTATTTATAAAAGAAAAACAGAAATATCTTAAAAGACATTTCTGTTTATTCCGATTTATTAACTTTTCAAACAAAATTTGCTTATTTATTATACCAAATTTTTCTATATTTGACAATGATATATCAAGAAAAATTTACATTAGAGAAGCAGAAGTGAAATTGGCTATTAACACATAATGGATCATATATTTAGAATTTTATCATTTTACTATATAATCTTCTGCTTCTCAGCAACTTATTGCTAACATTATAATATTACTTATGTCATATAAATGCAATATATTTCGCCAATAAAAATAAAATTGTTAGTTTATCCTTACGTATGTTCATATATAGAAACTTTATAATTATAATAATTAGTTAAATTCAATGATTTTTGATGATAAAAAATATATAATTATATGGATCTATCAATATTGTACAATACTATTAAAAATTTAAATGGTAAATTAAATTAGGTGAAAAAATGAATGATAGAAAAATTATATTCGATAAAACACTAAATATTGAAGCTTATATTTTCAGTAACGGAACTCAGGATTTTCCCAATCATTTTCATGATCATTATGTAATAGGTCTCATAAATGAAGGGAACAGGACTCTAACTTACGGAGAAAAAAAATATTATATAAAAAGTGATGATATGATATTATTTAATTCTTACGATAATCATGACTGCAGAAACGAAGATAATTCATTGCTAAAATACATAGCAGTAAATATACCAAAACAAAGCATGGAATATCTTACATATATCATAAAGGATAAAAATACTCTAAAATTCAAATATCCCATAATAAAAGATATGGGACTCGCAAAGCAATTTATAAAAGTTCATGATATGATTATGGAAAATGAAAATGAGATGGAAAGAGAAGAATTGTTTATTCTTTTTATGGATGAATTAATAGATAAATATTCTAAATATAAAAGCCTTGAAATAACTAATGAAAATATTAAAATCCAAACCATAGAAAATTATATTAAAGAAAATTACGATAAAATTATTTCCCTTGATATACTAAGTGAAATATCAGGTTTTAATAAATACTCCGTAATAAGAAGTTTTACAAAAATAAAGGGAATAACGCCGTATAGATATATTGAAACTATAAGGATAAATAAATCAAAAGAGTTATTAAAATTTAATAACGATATTGTAGAAGTTGCACTTAAACTAGGTTTTACCGACCAAAGTCATTTTACTAAAACATTTAAAAAACTTACAGGATTAACACCCGGGGAGTATAAAAATATCTTTAAATAATGGGGGAGAAATGGAGCAAAAAGCAAAAGGACATATATTAGCATTTATAACTATCTTTATTTGGGGAACCACCTTTATCTCAACAAAGATTTTACTTAAAACTTTTACGCCAATAGAAATATTATTCTACAGATTTTTTCTGGGTTTTATATTTTTAATATTAATGTATCCTAAAAGATTAAAATTAAAGAAGAGAAAAGAAGAGATATACTTTATATTTGCGGGCCTCAGCGGAGTAAGTTTATATTATTTATTTGAGAACACCGCGCTTACTTATACTTCTGCATCTAATGTTGGGGTGCTCGTTTCAGTAGCTCCATTTTTTACGGCAATTTTATCAAGTATATTCATAAAAAACGAAAGCCTTCATAAAAATTTTTTTATAGGGTTTATTATAGCTATAAGCGGAATTATTTTTATAAGCTTTAAAGATGCCAATAATGTCAGCCTCTCCCCTATGGGAGATATTCTCGCCTTACTAGCGGCAATGATATGGGCTGTTTACTCACTGCTTAGCAAAAAAATAAGTGAATTGGGATATAATATAATTCAATGTACCAGGAGGATATTCTTTTATGGACTGATATTTATGTCAGTAATGCTGCCTTTTTTTGACTTTACATTTGATTTATCTTTGTTTAATAATTTCACAGTGATATTTAATATATTATTTTTAGGAATTGGGGCATGCTCAATTTGTTTTGTAACCTGGAATACTGCAATAAAGATACTCGGTACAATAAAGACAAGTGCTTATATCTACATCGTTCCCGTAATAACGATAATAACTTCTTTTATAGTACTTAAAGAAAAAATAACTTTAAGTATCATTTTAGGAACTATATTAGTATTGATTGGATTGTTTATAAGTGAAAGAAATAAAGACAGATAGATTATCTGTCTTTATATATATCTTTAAGAATAAAATTAAATGGTCTCTCAAAAAACTTTATTGAGAGTACATATGTAAGAATTATTGCACATATGAAATATGGTATCATCCAAAACTTGCCACAGAAATTCATTAGAAAGGTTCCAAAACCTAAATTAATAACAAATGTTATCATAGGTCTATGTAAAAAATATACTTGCAACGTTCTACTACCATATTGGGTAAATCCTTTAATATACCTATTTGGCGTTATAGATATAACCATTGATATGAAAATAAAAACAGATATATAATAAATAAATCTATAATATATATTTATACCATTATAATAAGGATATTTACCTAAAAATAATTTTCTAAATTGAAACATCTGGTTAGGAAATTTAACACATATAAATATAAAGGCTAAAATACATATAAATGAAATAATATGATATTTTTTATTTTTTACTTTATCTATAATTTGAGTGGGATCCAAATAATATCCTGCTAGAAAAAATGGATAAAAAACAACACTTCTCATAATATATAAATAATCACCTATATTTTTATCATAACCAACAAATAATCCCATTAAAATAGAAAAAACAAATAAATATTTTATATTTACACATTTCAAAAAATATGTAATAGTAAAAAATATAGCAATAACAAATAAGAACCATATAATACCACTTGATCCTAATAAATTAAAATTTACATCTTTATTTAATAAAAATCTTATAAAATTATCATAAAAACTTAAGAAATAACCCAATATAATATATGATATAACTTTTTTATAAGGAAATTTATATGAATTTATTGATTTTTTTGAAAATAATCCTGTAATAAAAATAAATAATGGCATATGGAAAAAATATATAAATGAATATATACCCCTAATATAATCCATATTTTCTTTTTTATAATAAACTGCAACAAAATGTCCTAAAACAACTAAAAAAATTAAAACAAATTTCAAATTATCCCACAAATAAATTCTTTTATCTTTACTTTGACCCATAATTTTATCCTTTATTATAAATCTCATTTTTTAATTAATTTATATAATTATATCATAAAAAACTGATTTTTATTTATATAATAAAAAAACATATGTATATCATATGTTTTTTATTTTATAAAATTTTATATTAATTATTGTTCAAGCTGTTTAGCCAAGAAAATAGAACCTGTCTTAGCAAGCAGACTAGCTTGTTCAATGGGAAGTGCATGTTTATCTTTACTAAGTAATACTATTGCTCCTATAGGATCTCCGTTTGCCACAATAGGGGAAATAACCTCGTATACATGTTCATTCTTTTTATCACTTACAATATCATAATCACCGTTTAAAGATGTTACAAGCTGTCTTTTGGATATCACTCTGTCTAACTCTTTACTTATCCTTTTATCCATAAGTTCTTTCTTATCTCCGCTTGAAGCCGCTACAATATTTTCTCTGTCACATATAACACTTGTGACTTTAGCTGAAAGAGATAAACTATCAACATACTCCTGAGCAAAATTTGATAATTCTCCGACCATAGAATATTTTTTTAAAATTACTTCTCCCTGTGAATCTGTATATATTTCTAAAGGATCTCCCTCTCTGATCCTTAATGTTCTTCTTATTTCTTTTGGTATTACAACTCTACCCAAATCATCTATTCTTCTAACAATTCCAGTTGCTTTCATTAAACTCTCCTTTGATAAAAATTCATTAATACTAGTTTTGCTAAAAATAGAAATTTTATACTTTTTAACCTTAATTAAACAAAAAAACATTTAATCATTGATTAAATGTTTTAGTTTTATTATTTAAACTCTTCCATCTTATGATTATGTGTTATACCATTTATTCCATAAAATATAATTTTAAATATTTTTTCTATATTTTTATCATTATTTTCTATTTGCTTATCTGATACTCTAACAGCAAAATTTAACGTTGTTTCTATTAAATATACCCAAAATATATCAGGATCCGCTCCAAGTTTCGGCATTACTTTTTTTACTATCTTTATAAAAAACGCAAAGGATTTATTTTGCCCTTTCATAGTCTCTTCATCATAATATGATGATTGTCTGTAGCTTAAATAAAATTTTGTATAATTACCATGAGCAATAAGATATTCAAAATATTTAAACCAAAGTTCTTTTATACCTTTAGGTAAATTAAATCCCCAAAAAGATACTTCTTTTAATGCACCGTCTATTTTATTATCAACATAATATAAACATTCTCTAAGTAAAGTTTTTTTATTTTTATAATGATATAAAATAGTACCTTCTGAAATATTCATTTCATTTGCCACTTTTTTTGTTGTGACATTTTCCAAACCATGATTTGCAACATAATCAATCGTATTTTCCAATATAAGCTGACTGGTTATATATCCTTTTTTCATGAATATACCTTTCCAAATAATATATATACAAATAATATATATTATTTTTTTATAATAATCAATTTTTTATTACATAAAAACCATTTTTTTTCTCGAATTAAGCAAATACTCGAATTTAATTAAGTAATCGCTTAAAAATTGTTGTAATTTCAAACTTATATTGATATAATAACTATATAACTGTTGTTGTATAACAATATATAAAATGGATAATCAAGAAATATTCCCTTAGCTAAAGTTGATTGTCCATTTTTTTATTTATATAGAACATATATCAATACCTATGTAAATATATTATTCTTAAAATCTTATTACTTTAGGTTCATCAGTAAACGAATAAAACGTAGCTACTGCATTCTTAAGATAAAATACTACAGTATTTTCATCTTCTGCAGAATACATATCTTTAAGCTGTGGATAATTATCCAGAAGACTTTTTTTTGCTTCTATCCTATCATCTTCAACTAAAGCAGCTTCAACACGCAGCCATTTTCCCTCACAAACAGCGCATATTTCAACTTTTGGATTTATGTCGATTTGTTTTTTTACATTTTTCAATTTACCGGTTTGAATATAAAGCCTATCTTCAAAAATATTGACTGTACCAAAAGGACGGACTCTTGGCTGATCACCTTCTACTGTTGCCAAATAATAAGTATCGCATATTTTAAGGAAATCATAAATTTCTTTCATCATCTTCACCCCCTTATTTTTTATATCTTGAATATAATTTTAACATTAAATTACCATTTATTAAACAAGAATAATCACAAAAACAAATATTTATATTCTTTTATAATGTTTTTTGTAATACTATGCTAAAATATACATAAAAATTGAATATTAGGAGAGAAAAATGGAAAAGATAGCAAGTTTTATGGTGGATCATACAAAATTAGAACCCGGTATTTATTTATCAAGAGAAGACAGGGGAGTTATAACATATGATTTAAGGTTTATAAAACCCAATACACCTCCTTTTTTATCAAATAAAGCACTTCATACAATAGAACACTTATGTGCAACTCATTTAAGAAATTCAAAATTTAGTGATAATGTAATTTACTTCGGACCAATGGGATGCAGAACGGGGTTTTATCTTTTAACATTGGGACTTACACATAAAGAAGTAATCAATTTAGTGAAAGAGACAATAGATAAACTTTGCGATTATGAAGGAGCTATACCGGGTCAGTCCGAAATAGAGTGCGGAAATTATAAAGAACTTGATTTGGAAGAAGCAAAAAAAGAATTAATAAAATATAATGATGTCATTAAAAATTTAACAGAAGATGATATTTTTTACAGATAAATTTAATCCCACTATAGTGGGATTGTTTTTTTAAGGAGATTTAAAATGTTTAAAATAGGAGAGTTCTCTAAGTTGACACAAGTATCCGTTAGGATGCTCAGATATTATGACGAAGTGGATTTATTAAAACCTGTGAAGGTGGATAAATTTACTAATTACAGGTTATACTCTGTAGAACAAATACAAACACTTCAAAAAATATTACTATTAAGAGATATGGATTTCCCGGTAAAAAAAATAAAAGATATATTAAATAAGGAAAATGAAGAGATTTTTATTAAGGAATTAAACAATAAAAAGAAAAACTTATATGAGCAAATATATTGTCTTAAAGAAAAAATCAATAAAATTGATACCGCTGTAAAAGATATTAATCAAAATAATTTTGATATACATTCTAATATAATTATCAAGAATATCCCAAGTTATAATATGTTCATACTAAGAAAAAAAATAAAAACATATTTTCATGAAAGTGAGCTGTGGGAAGAATTAAATAAATATATAAATGAAAATGATATAGAAATAGAAAAAGATCCCAAATGCATAACTTTTTTTTATGATGAGGAACATAAAGAAGAAAATATAGATATAGCGGTAGGGGTATGTGTAAATAAATCAAATCAAGATGACGGCAATTTTAAATACATACAAACAGAAGAAGTAGAAAACATGGCTTCAATAATGGCCTACGGCGATTTCAGTAATATAGGAAAGTATTATTATGATTTTGCAAAATGGCTGGAAAATCATAATTATTATAAAATCAAAAACCCTACAAGACAAATATGCCATATAGGTCCGTTTAATAGCACTAATCCTGAGGAATATTTAACAGAACTTCAAATCCCTCTTATAAAAACCTCTTGACCTTCACACCGTGTGAGGGATTATACTTTCGATATATAAAACGGAGGTAAAACAAAATGAATAAAAATTTAAAAATAAATCCTATAGGTAAAATCGAAGTAAATAATGATATGATGTACATCAGGGTGGATAAAGAATATATCCATGGATTAAAAGAATTAAATGATTTTTCTCATGCAGAAATTATTTGGTGGTTCAGCGAAAATGATAAAGAGGAATATAGAAAAATAGTAGAGGTCGAAAGTCCATATAAAAATTCACCTGACATAATGGGAACATTTGCAACACGTTCACCGTTCAGACCAAATCCTATAGCAGTATCCGTTATTGATATTGCAGATATAGACTTGAATGAGGGAATAATAAAGACATATTATATAGACGCGTATAATAACAGTCCGGTACTGGATATAAAACCATATACACCAAGTTTAGATAGAGTTGGAAATCCAAGTGTACCTTCTTGGTGCGAACATTGGCCTAAAAGCATTGAAGAATCAGGAGATTTTAACTGGGAGAATGAATTTAATTTTTAATAAACATATTAGAGGTTTTTTAAATATATATTTAAAAATAATAATGTAATTATATACTATATTGTTTTTCAGTCAAAATAGCATAATAATATAAATTATAAATCATTAAAAAATGATATAATCTAACATATTTTTATAAATATATTAATGGTTATTTTATTTAAAATATTTTTTACAGAATAAAAAACATTACAATAAAAAAGCAAAAAATAATAAGATATAAATATAAAGTTAAATAAGGGATTATATAAAATAATAAAAAATGATGCTTAGTTAATAAGCATCATTTAAATTTACTCTTCAAAATCCTTAAACATTAAACTTGGCTGTATCCCTGTATTATTTTGATATTTACCGCTTGTATACAAATCATAATCTCCGTGGATATCATGAAAATAAATTTGGCATATTTCTACATTAGGATAAATTTTTATAGGCTGAACACAAAAAATCTCAAGTGTCCAATATCCCGCAAAACCGATATCACCGAAGCCTGCTGTTACATGAATAAATAATCCCAGTCTTCCTGTTGAAGAACGACCTTCAAGCATAGGAACAAATTTATTCGTCTTCGTAAATTCATTTGTCCTGCCGAGATATAATTTATTTGGTTCCAGTATGAGTCCATCGTCCGGAATTATAATTTTTGAAGCCTTATTTTCCTTTTTCATATCAAGTAAATCATTATCATAAACAAGCAGCTCATTAGATAATGATAAATTATAACTGTTAGGATTTATTCTATTTTTATCATAGGGTTCTATTATTATTTCTTTTCCGATATGTTTTTCTATTTCTTTTCCAGATAATATCATTATTAACACCTCATATATAATAAATATTTAAAGTAAAATATATCAAAAACAGTATAACACAAATAACTATATTTTTATAAAACAATATATTATTATAAAGTATTATTTATTAGTATGATATAATAATACTTATATAAGATTATTAGGGGAAATAAAAGGGAAAAATTTAAAAAAAAATTTATTTTATAATTATTCCTTTTTTTATCATTATAATTATAGTTTTTTTGATTATGTTAGGACTTGATTATAAATATGACAGTAATAATGGAAAGCTAATTTATAATAAAATGAAAAAGTCCGGTTATAATTATGAATTAAAAAATAATAATTTAAGTTTATATTATATAACTGATTTTAATAAGTATATATTAAAATTTTCTTTATCAAAAAATAATATTGTAAAAAAATATTCTTTTAAATAAAGAAGAGTACATAATAATTCATTATTACAGTAATTATGATCAATATGCATTTATAAAACATAAAGACCAAACTGATATAACTTATGACATGATAATGGAAGAAAAAGTAAAAGGTAAGAGAAATATTAATGAAAATGAAAAAAATAATATCGAAAATTTGGATGATATAAATGCTGATATTTTATATGAAATGGATATATCGCAAGATGATCTTTTTGACTTTGCAAATTATTATTTAATGAATAATGAAGTTTTAAAAAGATACACAACTTATAATAATTAAAATTAATTAATAAATTACTGATTTATATTAAAATTTGCTTAAATTTTACATTTTTTAACTTATAGTATGATACAATATAATTTACGAAAATCGTTAAAAGAGAGGATTTATAAATGGGATTACTTGGAGCGGTTGCAAAATCTTTAGACACTAAAGAAATTAAAAAATTAGAAAAAACTGCAGATAAAATAGAAGCGTTGGCAGATGAATATTCTGCTTTAAGCGATGAGGATCTACAACATAAAACTATAGAATTCAAAGAAAGATTAAATAATGGCGAAACATTGGATGATCTGCTCGTTGAAGCTTTTGCTACGGTAAGAGAAGCATCGACCAGGATACTCGGACTTAGACATTTTAAAGTTCAACTGATAGGCGGTATCATTCTTCATCAGGGAAATATAGCGGAAATGAAGACCGGTGAAGGTAAAACATTGATGGCTACACTTCCCGCATACTTAAATGCACTTGACGGTAAAGGTGTTCATATAGTAACCGTCAATGATTACTTGGCAAAAAGAGACAGCGAATGGAACGGAAAAATGTTCAATTTCTTAGGATTAAACGTTGGACTTATTGTTCATGGTCTTGAATTTGAAGAAAAGAAAGCAGCATATGATGCAGATATAACATATGGTACAAACAATGAATTCGGCTTCGATTACTTAAGAGACAACATGGTCACAGAAATGGATGAAATGGTCCAAAGAGACCTTAATTATGCCATTGTCGATGAAGTCGACAGTATCTTGATTGATGAAGCAAGGACTCCTCTTATTATTTCAGGAAGCGGAAATGAAAGTACAAAAAGATATTATGATGCCAATGCATTCATAAAAACTCTTAAAAACGAAGAAGACTATGCGGTAGACGAAAAAGAAAAGACATGTAACTTAACTGAAAAGGGTATAGCAAAAGCCGAAAGAGCATTCAATATTGAAAACCTATCCGATATCAACAATATGGAACTTCAACATCATATAAATCAAGCACTGAGAGCAAATACATTGATGTTTAAAGACAGAGATTATGTTGTAAGAGACGGAGAAGTTTTGATAGTAGATGAATTTACCGGAAGAATTATGGAAGGAAGAAGATATTCAGAAGGACTTCATCAGGCAATAGAAGCAAAAGAAGGCGTAAAAGTAGAAAGAGAAAGTGTTACACTTGCCACAATAACATTCCAAAATTACTTTAGGATGTATAATAAGCTTGCAGGTATGACTGGTACAGCCAAAACTGAAGAAGAAGAATTCAAAGAAATATATAATATGAACGTTCTTCAAGTACCTACAAATAAACCTCTAATCAGAGAAGATATGAGAGATGCGGTTTTTACAACAAAAAAAGGTAAAGAAAAAGCAATTATAAATGAAATAAAAGAAAGACATACTAAAGGTCAGCCTATCTTGGTTGGTACAATAGCGATCGAAGACAGTGAAAGATTAAGCAAACTTCTTAAAAGAGAAGGTATCAAACATAGTGTACTTAATGCTAAATTCCATGAAAAAGAAGCTGAAATCATAGCTAATGCCGGTCAAATGGGAACAGTTACAATCTCCACAAATATGGCAGGTAGAGGTACTGATATAGTTCTCGGAGAAGGAGTTAAAGAGCTCGGCGGTCTTCATATACTAGGTACGGAAAGACACGAAAGCAGAAGAATAGATAATCAGCTTCGAGGTAGATCCGGTAGACAGGGTGATCCAGGTTCTTCACAATTTTTCATTTCTCTGGAAGATGATTTAATGAGACTTTTCGGCGGAGAAAGAATTCAAAACTTTGCAAGTAAAACAAACTTGGAAGAAGATGAAGCCTTAGAAAGCAGAATGCTTACCAGAACAATAGAAAATGCTCAAAAGCAAATAGAAGGTAAGAACTTCGGTATAAGAAAATATGTACTTCAATACGATGATGTAATGAATAAACAAAGAAAAGTTATTTATGATCAAAGAAAGAAAGTGCTTAAAGGTGAAGATGTATCCGATGCAATAAGAGAAATGATAGATTCCATTATCGATAATATTGTTGAATCTTTCACGACAGAAGAACATTTTACAGATAATTGGAACTTTGATAAAATCAAAGAAAATATATTTAATATCTTTGACCTTAAAATGGATTTTGATAATTCCATAGACAGTAAAGAAAAATTAAAGGATACGATAAAAGAAGAAGTATATTCATTATATAAGAAAAAAGAAGAAGAATTTTCATCTCAGGAACTCAGAGAATTAGAAAGACTTGTTCTTTTAAGAGTAGTAGACTCAAATTGGATGGAACACATTGATAATATGGACCAATTAAAACAAGGTATCAACCTTAGAGCTTACGGACAAGTAGATCCTGTTCAGGCATATACAAAGGAAGGTTTTGGTATGTTTGAAGAAATGAATGAAGTAATAAAAGAAGATACCGTTAAATATTTATTCCACATGGAAAGAGTAGAAGAAATAGTAAACGAAGCTCCTAAAGAAATGTATGTAAACGACGGAGAAGAACCTGCAAAAAAGAAACCTGTAGTTAATAAAAATAAGGTGGGAAGAAATGATCCATGTCCTTGCGGAAGCGGAAAAAAATATAAAAAATGCTGTGGAAGAAATCAAAATTAATAAAAAGTCCTGATTTAAATCAGGACTTTTTTAATATTTAATTTGTTTTATTTAATCAGATTGGTAAAAATTAATTTATTTATTTTTCAACTTTTATTATTAGTATACTTATAAATAATCTTTGAATAAGTATATTTTTTATTAACATAAATTTTAATAATATTTTTTTAACCTATTTTATAACCAATATATTTATAAAACACAAAATGCATTACTTAATCATAAAAATAATAGCATATATAGTAGAAATATAGCATATTTACACTGTTTATAACACTTAAAATAAATGTTGATAATTTAGCATTTTTTGTTATAATAGATAAAAAGACCACTTATCTACATATATTATAAAAGTTATTAACATTTATTGTGGGTAAATTATTAATAAGCCTATTTTTTTTCTGCTTTTTTAGGAAAATATGTCGATTTTAAGTTCGTTTATATGTTGATAACTTAAATGTTAATAAAATTTATAAGTTGAATTTTATTATTTTCACATTTATATATGATTGTTTACTATTGATATTTATATTATTACTTGGAGGTTAAAATGTCTTTTAAAACGGAATTATGGAACAATGCACTGGAATATTTAGAAGATGAATTATCTGATTTTGTGTTTAAAGAATATTTCGAAACATCAATAACACCTTTAGCTTATGAAAATGATACATTTTTTCTACAAGTTCCCGACGAAGGAAATAAAATACTGCTTGAAGGGCAATATGCAGTACTTGTTGAAAATGCTTTAAAATATTATACTCAAAGATATATTAAAGTTAAATTCGTAGTAGCGTCATCAAATGATATGGTTTATAGTGAAAATGAAGCCATAGATGAGATTGCAGCTGCAGAACCAAAACAAAGTGTGGAATATAATGTATATAATAATTCTTATATACAATTCAATCCCAAATATACATTTGATTCTTTTGTGGTAGGTCCAAATAACAGATTTGCTCATGCAGCTTCTTTGGCTGTTGCCGATGCTCCGGCTAAAAAATACAATCCTCTTTTTATATATGGGGGAGTGGGACTTGGAAAAACTCACTTAATGCACGCAATAGCACAGCATATACTAAGAAAAGACCCTACAAAAAAAGTTGTTTTATTATCGAGCGAACAATTCTTAAATGAATTTTTGGATGCTATACAAAATAAAACCAATGTACAGTTTAGAAATAAATACAGAAATGCAGATGTATTATTGATTGACGATATTCAGTTTATAGCGGGAAAAAATGAAACACAAAATGAATTTTTCCATACATTCAATGCACTTCAAGGTTCAAATAAACAGATAATATTAACATCCGATAAACCTCCAAAAGAAATCCCTCATCTTGAAGACAGGCTTCGTTCCAGATTTTCTCTTGGACTTATATGTGATATATCTATGCCTGACTTTGAAACAAGACTTGCAATACTCAGAAAAAAAGCAAAAGAAGAAAATTATCAGGTAAGTAACGAAATACTTAATTATATAGCTGAAAACATAGAATCCAATATAAGGGAACTTGAAGGCTTATTATTAAAAGTAATGGCTCTCAATGAATTTTATAACAAACCTTTAACTTTAGACCTTGTAAAAAAACAATTAAAAGATATAATTGATATAAGCGATAAAAAAATATCTATGGATTTGATTACAAAAGTAGTTTGTGATTATTACAATATAAGTAAAGCCGATATTTTATCTAAAAGAAGAACTAAGAATATAGCTTTTCCGAGACAGATTAGCATGTATTTAGCTAGAGAGCTAACAGACAGTTCACTTCCTGCAATAGGAGATTACTACGGAGGAAGAGATCATTCGACAGTAATCCACGGTTATGATAAAATAAAAGAAGAACTTAAGACAAACGGAACACTTGAAGAAGAAATAAAGAAGATAACTCTCGAAATAAAAAATAGTAAGTAACAACTTACTAAGATAGTTATCCTAATAAAATTATTAATTATTAACATGAAAAAATCGACAAAATCAGCTGATAAAAATAGATTTTTGACTTATCAACATTATCAACACTACTAATACTATTACTCTTTAATAATTAATAATTCTATAAAGATAAAAATGGCAGTTAACTCTATAACAGAAAGGATACTCATAAATGAACATAAAAGTTGATAGAAATGAATTTTTAAAAGCACTTGTAACGGTAAGTAAAGCAACAACTCTTAGAAATGTAGGATCTTTGGAAGGTATACTACTTGAAAGTTATGATGATGTACTTTCTTTATATGCTACTAATAAAGAGATACAAATATCAACGATAATAGATGCTAAAGTAATAAGAGAAGGTAAACTTTTAATAAATTCAAGAATACTAAGTGATATAGTCAGAAGTTTTGATAACGGTGAAGTTGAGATAGATGCAGATGAGAACAATAATATTAAACTTACTTGTTTAAATTCAAAGTTTAATATTACTGCTATGGACCATAGAACATTCCCTAACAAAGAAGTTTATAATATAAATGATTTTATAAAAATGGACAACCACGTTATAAGAAATATGGTAAAAGAAACATCTTTTGCATGTGCGACTTCGGATTCTGTTTCTCCTATACTAACCGGTATATTAATAGAAAATAACGACGAAGATATTAAATTTGTTGCAATAGACGGCTTTAGAATGGCTATAAGAAGCGAACAATCAAAAGAAAGATATATGAATAACATTAAGTGTGTAGTTCCTTCGAGTACATTAAACGAACTCAATAAAATACTTACAAATTACGATGATGATGTATTTTTAAATATCAATGATAAAAAGTTCGTTGCAAACATCGGAAGGACTCAGTTGGTATCAAGCCTTCTTCAGGGGCAATTTATAGATTACGGTAATCTTTTACCTAAAGAAAGTAAAACAATAGTTAAAATGAATAAAAATGAGTTATTGTCTGCTTGTGAAAGAGCTGCGATTATTTCCGATGAAGGAAGAGCTCATCTGATAACACTTCATTTTACCGATAATAATTTACTACTTACAAGTAAGTCTGCTTACGGTAATGTTGAAGAAAATATAAATATAAATTTAAGCGGCGAAGATTTGGATATTTCGTTTAACAGCAGATATGTTATAGATGCACTTAAAGTTATCGAAGATGAAAAAGTTATATTAGAATTTAACAGTTCTAACAGTCCTTGTTTGATTAAGCCTGTAAGTTCAAATAAGTTCACTTATCTAATAATGCCTGTTAGAATATCTAACTAAGAAAGACCTTATGGTCTTTTTTAATAAGGAGAATTAAAATGAAATATAGTATTTATTACGAATCAAAAACCGGAAATACAAAGCTGCTTGCCGAAAAAGCATATGATATATTAAAAAATAATATAGTTAAATTTGAAGAGTATAAAGATAATTATATTGATAATAATGAAGATATAATATTAGTGGGATTTTGGACCGATAAAGGAAGTGCTGCCGATAATATAAAAAAACTATTAAGTAAAATAGAAAATAAAAAAATTATATTATTTGGTACCGCAGGTTTTATGAGTAATAAAGAATATTATAATAAGATTATCAATAATATAAAAAAGGATATTAATGATAGCTGTGAAGTAATAGATTATTATATGTGTCAGGGGAAAATGGGTATTGGAATTAGAAAAAGATATGAAAAATCTTTAGATGTAAATCCCAATGATGAAAACATTAAAGGTATGATCAATAATTTTGATAATGCTCTTACTCATCCCGATAAAGATGATTTAAAAGGTTTTGAAGGACTTTTAAATAAATATATATAATTGACTTATAAAGTTTATTTAATATTTAATTAGAGCTACTCATGGCTTTAAAATAATATATAAAGTTTAAATGATATATAAAAAAGGATTGATCTAATTCAATCCTTTTTTATATTTACAATATTATTGAGTTTAATTACTTTATTCTATAGCATCTGTTTTATATATAAATTTAACACTTCCATTCATATTATCTGATATTCCTGAAAAATTATTATAATCATTAGCTTTATCTATAGTCGTATGAAGCCTAGCCTTTAAGTTATCTATACTTCCGGCAGCTTCAACAAGTTTACTTATACCCTCTTTATCAAATTGGTTCATACCTTCTTTTAGTTGTTTAGAACCTTTTTGTAATTTATTTATCCCGCTTATCAGTTGACTGCTTCCTTTTTGAAGTGTATTAAGTCCGTCACTTAAATCATTGCTTCCTGATATCAATGGATCGATACCTTTATTTATTAAATCATTTGCACCTATAGCTATTTTATCGCTTCCCTGTGTTTTTAATAATTTACTTCCGTCATATATCTGAGAAAGTCCGCTTTGTAAGTCAGAAGCACCTTTCATAAGTGTTGGATTTCCTCCGGAATTAGATGATGTAGTTAAGTTATAAGATATTTGCTTTTGACCTTTGATAGTTTGGTCTAGTGTACCTGACATCGTTTCAAGCTGTGTAATCATCGGATTTGAAGGATCTGCACTCTTTAATTGACTTATCATGGTATCAATACCTGATTTTACTTGTTCATTATAAGCTATTGTTTGATTTAAAGTGCTTCCGGCTGTATTTAAACCTCCCTTTAATGTAGAAGCTCCTTCTTTTGCTGTTTTTAAACTCGTTGAAAGAGTATCTATTTTATTAGATAAAGTGTTTGCTCCGTTTTTTATATCATTTGCTCCTGTTTTTAGCTGTTTGCTTCCATCGGCTAATTTTTTAGCACCTTTATTTAATTTATCTACTCCTGTTGTAAGTGTTCCCGATTTATCTACTAAAGTGGTAATTCCTTTATATAATTCATCTGATCCTTCAACAAGGCTGTTTGAAGCACTTGAAAGTTTACTTAAAGAATTTGTTAAATCCATTAAACTATCTACATCGGATAAGTCTATGTCACTAAATATTTCATTCGTAGCATAACTCATACTTCCGTCAAATGTAAAGTCTTTTACATCGGCACTTACTTCAAAATATGAAGGTATATCTACTCCTTTCATACTTAAAGACTCATCCATTCCCGGAAAACCGTACCCTATAATTAATGTATTATCTCCTTCATCAACTGATTTTCCGTTTGTAACTTTTACATTGCTTATTTTTTTAGAATCCATTATCATCCCTGAAACTATCATAAACGGGTTATTATTGAATGTTGTATTTTTATAATCAAATCTTATTTTTAATTTTCCTGATTTATGTGCTATATCCTCTGCACTTACTTTTTCTCCATTTAAGTAATATGATAGTTTTACACTTATAGGTAGTTTTTTATTTGATGTTCCTTGGTAAGTTATATCTTTTCCTTCACTGTTCCATATTACTTTAGAAAAAGTTTTATTGAATGTTTCTTTTCCTTTAACATTTTTTATATCTCTTAGATTAGATTTGTCTTCGATTTTATCACCTTTTTTTGTGTTTTTTAAAGTGTCGCTTACTATTTTTTTATTTACATTACCGTTTTGGTCTGCAATTACATATACGCTTTCTTCTTTAGTTACTTTTGAACTTTTTGCAAATATACTTGGAGTAAATGTAGAAATTACAAGTAACGAAGATAAAGCTCCTGCGATTATTTTGTTTTTATTTTTCATTTAAAACTTCTCCTTTATTACCTATATTGAATTTATAACTTGTTTTTATTATTAGTTTATCAAATATCATCAATGCTGATGGAAGCATGAATATAACAGTAAACATACTTATGATCGCCCCCCTTGATAAAAGAGTACAAAGAGAACTTATCATATCCACTTTTGAATAAACAGAAACTCCGAGAGTTGATAAGAAAAATCCCAAAGCACTTACTATAATTGAATTTATTGATGTTTTAAGAGCTATCGTCACAGACTCTTTTTTACTAAGTCCGTTAGTCCTTTCTCTTTTATATCTCGTGGTCATGAGGATTGCATAATCTACCGTAGCTCCAAGCTGTATAGTACCTATAACCACAGAAGCTATAAATGGTATCGTGGTATTTGTATAGAAAGGTAAACCCATATTTATAAATATAGCGAACTCTATAATCGAAACCAATATAATAGGAAGGGATATTGATTTAAATACGAAGGCTATTATAATAAGTATTGCTATTATTGAAATATAACTTACAACTTTAAAATCTCTGTCTGTTATATCTATTAAATCCTTAGTACATGCGGCTTCTCCTATCACCAGTGAGTTCTTATCGTATTTACTTGTAATGTTATTTATACTTGTTATTTGATTGTTTACTTCTGTTGATGCGGTTTTGTAAGATGAATTTATTATTATTAGTTTATATTTATCGCTTTCTAATAATTCTTTCACGTCGCTTGGTATCATTTCATCGGGTACAGAAGGATCTACTATAGAATCCAGTGATAAGACATCTTTTATACCTTTTACATCTTTTATTTCATTTATCATATTATAGGTATCTTTTCTGGATAGATTTTTATCTGCAAGTATCATATGTGTTGTACCTATATCAAAATCTTTAACCAGTGCATTATTTGCAACTATACTTTCTGTTTCAGCAGGGAGTGTATCAGCTAAGTTGTAGTAAACTTTTGTATTTTTATATCCGTATATAGAAGGTATCAATATTATTACAAACAGTAAAGCAAATATTTTATAGTTTTTAACTATAAAGTTACATAACTTATCAAAGTTCGGCATAAAATTTCTATGTTTTGTTTTATTGATTGTCTTTTCAAAAGTAAGTATAAATGAAGGCAGTATTGTAACGCAGGATATAATACCTATTACTACGCCCTTTGCCATTACTATTCCAAGATTAAGTCCGAGAGTAAATGTCATAAAACAAAGAGCTAAAAATCCTGCTATAGTTGTTATGGAACTTCCTACTATCGAAGTAAATGTATTTGTTATGGCATTTGCCATTGCTTCATTTTTTGTATCAAAGTTTTCGAGTTCTTCCTGATAACTGTGATATAAAAAAATCGAATAGTCCATTGTAACGGCAAGCTGAAGAACTGCAGTCAATGCTTTTGTTATGAATGATACATCTCCTAAGAAGAAGTTACTTCCGAGGTTATATAATATTGACATGCCTATACTGAGCAGAAAGAATACAGGGATCATAAATGAATCCATTGAAAAAGCTAATATTATAGATGTAAGAATAGCTGCTATTATTACATAAACCACTGTTTCTTGATTGACGACCTCTTTTATATCTGTTATTACAGATGACATACCGCTTAAGAAACATTGTTTATCGGATATACTCCTTATCTCTTCCACAGCTTTCATCGTTTCATCCGACCCCATACTTCCTTTAAAGAAAATTGCCATTAATGTTTCATTATTTTCTTTGTTGTTAAATTCCTTATAAATATTATCCGGAAGTATTTCTTTCGGTACAGATGTATCCATTATATCGTCGTACCATATTACCGATTCAACACCTTTTACATTTTCTATTTTGGTCTTCAAGTTTGATATGTCTTTATCTTCCATTCCCTTAACTATATACATACCAAATCCGCCTTTACCAAATTCATCGATGAGTATATCCTGACCTTTCATCGTATCCAGGTCTTTAGGCAGATATGATAATATATCATAGTTTATCCTTGTAGTAATAAATCCTATTACTGACGGGATCAATAAAAGTAAACTTATTATTAAAATCAGTATTTTATTTTTTACTATTTTTTCAGATATTTTTATCATATAATTTCCTCCTTAAGTTTAATATATGAAGGTATATATTAAATAATGACTATTAGTCATTTTATTATTGTAGAAGATTATAATACTAATATGACCATTAGTCATTTTATTATTGTAGAAGATTATAATACTAATATGACCATTAGTCAATATATAATAAATAAAAAATGACTTATGGTCAATTATTTTGATTTAATAATTGACTTTCCTCTATTAATATAATAATATTTAAAGTAAGGAGATATAAAAATGGGGATTATTGAAGATAAAAAGAAATTAAAATTAGATGCTCTTTTAGATTCTGCCTTTAGTTTATTCATAACTAAAGGCATAGAAAAAACATCTGTATCGGATATAACTAAAAAAGCTAAAGTTGCAAAAGGAACTTTCTATTTATACTTTAAAAATAAATATGATATTAATGATACTCTTATTTTCAATAAGTCTACGGAAATTTTTAATGCAGCAAAATCAGCTTTAGAAAAAGAAAATATAAGTGAATTCCATGATAAAATAATATTTATAGTGGATTATATAATTGATTTACTGGATAAAAGTCCAATTATGTTGAGTTTCATTGCTAAAAATTTAAGCTGGGCCGTATTTAAGAAAGTAATAATAGAGGATAATGAAGAAGATAATAAATTTAAAAAATATTTTTACGATTTGATTGACACATCAGGATATAAATTTGATAATCAAGAACTTATGCTTTATACCATATTGGAATTTGTAAATTCAACTTGTTATAATGTAATATTATATAATGAGCCTGTAAAACTCGAAGTACTTAAAAAGTTTTTATATAAAGATATAAATGCGATAATAGATAATCATATAATCGAAGAATAAAGACTATTTAGTATTTTAGTCTTTTTTTATTATGTAAATAAAAGTAAATTTCAAAACTGTTGACTACTGATTTTAAACAATATATAATGAGATATAAGTTTTAAAAATTACTATAATATTTAAGTAAAATTTATACGAGGTATTGTATGGCGAAAAATAAAAACATAGTTATAAAGCTGGAACATGTTAACAAGAAGTTCGGCGAAAAAGAAGCATTAAAAGATGTAACTTTTAATGTAAATAAAGGTGAAATATTAGGTTTTTTAGGTCCTTCGGGAGCAGGTAAAACCACTTTGATAAAAATCCTTACAGGTCAGATCCCTTCGGATCTTGGTATTGCAGAAGTATTTAATAAAGAATGTATAAGACTTAAAGATGCAGATTATGAAAGAATAGGTATGGTTCTTGACGACAGCGGAGTTTATGAAAGACTTACTTGTTTTGATAATATTCTTTTCTTTGCAGATTTACATAATATATCAAGACAGGAAGTTCATGATGTATTCGATAAAGTAGATTTAGCGGATGCTAAGTGGGAAAAAGCGGGTAACTTATCAAAAGGTATGAGGCAAAGACTTGTTATAGCAAGAGCTATACTGCATAAACCCGAACTTATATTCTTAGACGAACCTACAAGCGGTCTTGATCCTTTAACAGCTCAGAAAGTACATAAATTATTATTTGAACTTAGAGAACAAGGTACTACTATATTCCTAACTACACATAATATGGAAGAGGCTACTAAGCTTTGTGATCATGTAGCGTTACTTAATGAAGGTGTTATTGTTGAGTATGGTGTTCCTGAAGAATTATGCAGACAGTATAATGAAAAAAATGAAGTCGAATTACTTCTTAAATCTGGTAATATAGTAAGATATTTAAATAACAGTGAGTGTGCCGATAAGATAGCAAATCATTTCAGAAACAATGAAGTCGTATCTATCCACTCTTCTGAACCTAACTTGGAAACAGTATTTATTGCTCTTACAGGAAGGAAGTTAATATAATGTCAACATCACTTAGAAAAATAAAAGCAATTTTTGTTAAAGAAATCAAAGATGCACTTAGAAGTAACAGAATAGTATTTTTATTCTTACTTTTCCCTGTATTTGCATATTTGATAACAGCAATGATGAAAGGAAATGCAGGAACAAATCCGCTTATTTTCCTTACAATGCATATATCTATGATACCTTTGATGATTACTGCTGCACTTATTGCAGAGGAAAAAGATAAACAAACTTTAAGAGTACTGATACTATCAAATGTTAAACCGTTACAGTATCTGCTTGGTGTAGGTAGTTTTGTATTCGTACTTAATATAGTTACTTCATGTTTGTTTTTGCCTCTTTTAAATTTAGAGCTTATATATATACCTCAGTTTTTACTTATAGTAATGCTCGGTATACTATGTTCAACGATACTTGGTGCTATTATAGGGGTAATTGTTAAGTCGGGTTCGAATGTAGCTGCTGCAAGTACACCTATAACAATTTTGTTCGCACTTGTTCCACTAATTGCATCGGGTACAGGAAGCGGATTTTTATCTACCATTGCAATGGGATTATACAGCGGACAATTGATGACTATCATATTTGATATAGCAAATAACTTTACTTTTCTACGAGTTTCTATCATGATGGTAAACTTGGTGGTTCTTGCAACTGTATTCGTATTTGTTTATAATCAAAAGAAATTATCGGATTAATAATATTTAGTATTTTTTAGACAGGTTTATACCTGTCTTTTTTATTTTATAAAAAACATAAAGATAGAAATAATAATATTGTTATTGGGTAAATGATGATATATTTAAATTATATTTTGCAACTAAATATAACATAAATGTAAATATTGGTTGGTTTTAAATTTTCTATATTAAATTTATACTTTTGAATTAAGGAGAAGAGTTATGATTTACAAAAATTTAAAAGACTTAAGGAAAAATAACGGTTTGACTCAGGAACAGTTGTCAGAGAAGATAGGTGTTAGCAGGCAAGCCATAGCAAAATGGGAAAAAGGAGAGAGTATACCTGATTTATATAGTATATTGGAACTATCCAATGTTTACTCGGTAACTATCGATACTTTGGTGAGGTATTTACTCGATGATGTAGATGATAAATCCGATGATGATGAAGGCAAATATTTATTTGGTACTGTAAAAGTCGGCGATAGGGGACAAATAGTTATACCTAAAGAAGCAAGAAAAATTTTTAATATCAATGCAGGAGATTATCTTATATTTTTAGGTGATATAAATAAAGGATTGGCTCTTGCTAAGACAGAAATATTCAAACCTATAACAGACGAGATATTAAAAGATAAATAAGAAAAGGACATAATAAAATGAAAGTATTAAATATAGAAAATTTAAATAAAAAGTATGAAAAGTTCGAACTTAAAAATATATCATTTTCTCTTGATGAAGGTAAAATAGTAGGATTTATAGGTAGGAACGGAGCGGGTAAAACGACCGCAATTAAATCTATTATGAATTTTATTCAAATCGATGACGGCGATATAACTTTTTTTGAAAAATATAACAGAGATAATATAAATAAAATAAAAAAATATATTGGTTTTGTAAGCGGAGGTATAGATTATTATTCTTTAAAACCTATCAAAGTTATAACTTCTGTTACGAAGAGATTTTATGACAACTGGGATGATGAAGCATATAAGGATTATATGAATAAATTTAATATCGATGAAAATAAGAAACCCTGTGAATTATCCGAAGGAATGAAAGTTAAATATTCTCTGATACTTGCACTTTCTCATAATGCAAAGTTATTGATATTTGATGAACCCACAAGCGGGTTGGATCCCGTTTCGAGGGAAGAACTTTTAGATATATTTTTAGAGCTTATAAATAAAGAAAAGGTAACTATATTTTTCTCTACTCATATAACATCTGATTTGGAAAGATGTGCAGACAATATCATATATATAAAAAACGGAAAAATCATTTTAAATCAAACTTATGATGACTTGATAAGTAAATTCAAATGTGTGAGGATTAAAAAAGAAAACTATATAGATGAAGATAATAAAAATCTAATAGGAATAAAAGAAACTAAATATGGTTATGAAGGCATTATAAGCTCTAATGATGATTTAAAAGACTATTATGAGGTAGTAAATACTGATTTGGAAAGTATAATGATACATTTAGAGAGGGATGAAAATAATGAAAAATATATTATATAAAGAATTTAAACTTGCTATACATCCGAGTACATATGTATTTTTACTATTATCATCAATGGTAATAATACCCAATTATCCTTATATGGTCATATTTTTCTATAGTATTTTAGGAATATTTTTTATATCTTTAAACGTCAGAGAAACTAAGGATATATATTATTCAATGCTTCTTCCCATAGACAGAAGTGATATTGTGAAAGCCAGGATATTATTTGTTTGCCTTATTGAAATATCTCAAGTTTTGTTACTTATACCTTTTATAATTATAAAAAATATATTTGTATATACACCTAATCTGGCAGGACTCGATGCAAATATTTCATTATTAGCAATGGGATTTTTGATATATAGTATATATAATTATGTATTCTTTACACATTATTATAAGAATGTAAATAAAGTGGGATATTCATTTTGTATAGCTTCAATACTTTCTACTATACTTATGATAATAATTGAATCATCTACACATATTTTTCCCTTTGTAATTAATTATATAGATACTCCCGATGATATATTTTTATTTGGAAAAATAATGTTATTGATCATTAGTATATTTATATTTATCATATCTAATATATTTACATATAAAAAGTCGATAAAATCATTTAAAAAAATAGATTTATGATTTAAAACACCTTACTTATAAGGTGTTTTTTATTTACTTAAATTGAAAGAAGCATTATCATGTGCTAAACTTATTTTAAATTATTTATATTGAGGTCAATGATGAGTGAAAAAACGAATGTTATGAGGATATTGGATAAAAAGAATATTAAATATAAAAGTTATACATATAAGGAAAAAGGAGCTATAAGCGGAAGGGAAGTAGCTAGGTATTTAAATCAAAATGAAAATCAAGTTTTTAAAACTTTAGTTACCGTAGGTAAATCCAAGGAATATTATGTGTTTGTCATTCCCGTAAATAAAGAACTTGATTTGAAGAAAGCCGCAAAAAGTGTAGGTGAGAAATCTATTAATATGATAAAAGAAAAAGAGCTTTTACCGCTTACCGGATATGTTCATGGGGGATGTTCTCCTATAGGGATGAAGAAATTATTTACAACTGTCATTGATATAACTTCAGAAGAATTTGATACTTTTATATTCTCTGCCGGTAAGGTTGGATATCAGGTTGAAGTAAACATAAATGACTTAAAGAAAGTCATAAAATTTAAACTTGAAGATATAGTATAAATTAAATATATTGACAAAGTTTTTATAAAGTGTTACAGTGTATATACACGAAAAGGTGAGGGTATGGATAATTCAAAAAAATATAGCTGTTATTGTATTAATTTTAGAAGAGCAGCAAATATAGTTACAAAATATTATGACAATTATTTAAAAGAAGTTGGTATTACAATAAATCAGTTTTATTTACTTAAAAATATATTAAAGATAGAACCTGCTTCGGTAAGCGAGATTGCAGTTAAAGTAGGACTTGAAAGAACTACCGTGGTTAGAAATTTAAAATCACTGTTTAAAGAATATTTGATAGAAGATATTTCAGATATATCTGAAAGAAATAAAAAAGTAAGGCTTACCGAAAAAGGGAAAACTCTTTTAAATTTGGCTATACCATTATGGGAAAATGCTCAGAAAGATATCGAAAATAAAATAGGTAAAGAAAATTTTACTAATTTATTAAAAACTTTCGATAGTTTAAATAAATTAGATATTGATAATTAGTATTTTATTTAAGTAAATTTATATTGAGAGGTTTTTATGATTTTTAGTTATTTGATTTATATTATATCAGGGCTTGGTGCCGGGATAGGAACAGGGCTGGCAGGTCTTTCTGCGGCGGCGGTAATTTCTCCAATGCTTATTACATTCTTGGGATTTAATGCGTATGAAGCTGTTTCTATCGCGTTGGCTTCGGATGTTTTAGCTTCTGCAGTTTCTGCTTACATATATTACAAAAATAAAAATATAGATATTAAAAACGGGATTATAATGCTTATCGCTGTTTTGATATTTACCGTCGTGGGAAGTTATATAGCTTCAATAGTACCCAATTCCACAATGGGTAGTTTTTCTGTATTCATGACATTTTTACTGGGTATCAAATTTATAGTAAAACCCGTTATGACTACCAAAGAAAATTTGGAGAAAAAAGATAAAAAATCCATGATCATAAGTTCTATTATTTGTGGTATACTGATTGGTTTTATATGCGGATTTATAGGTGCCGGAGGCGGTATGATGATGCTTCTTATTTTAACGAGTGTTCTTGGATATGAACTTAAGACTGCTGTCGGTACAAGTGTTTTCATCATGACTTTTACTGCACTTACAGGATTTTTATCTCACACTGCCATAAGTACTACCCCGGATATACCTGCTCTTATAACTTGTATAATAGCTACATTTGTAGGTGCGAGAGTGGCTGCATTATTTGCAAATAAATCAACTCCCGAAAAGTTAAACAGGATAACGGGTATAGTTCTTGCTGTTCTTGGACTTGCAATGATACTTGTAAAAATTATATAAATTATATTTTATATAAATAAAAAGGAGATATAAAAATGTTTTACGATGAAAAACAAATGGAAGAAAAAGCTGTTTTAGAAACTGCCGCAAAGATGTGTGCCGCTGCGAGAACCGCGCCAAAGGCAAAAGGTGTAGACAATATCGTAACCGTTGTCTTAACCGGAAAAGAAAAGGATGCACTTGCAGATAAAATGGAAGAAGTTTATTTAAGAGAATTCGGAGAAACAGAAGGGCATTATGTAAGGGACGGAAGAAACCTCAGAGCTTCGGATGCAGTAGTATTGATTGGTGTAAAAAGGGCTTATACAGGACTTCCTCATTGCTCGTTCTGCGGATTTGAAAACTGCAGTGAAAATAAAAAGTTAGGCGGAAGATGTGCTTTTAATACATTGGATTTGGGTATTGCTATAGGCTCAGCCGTTTCTGTTGCCGCTGATAACAGGGTTGACAGCAGAGTCATGTTTTCGATAGGAAAAGTAGCCGAGGAAATGGATTATGCTGAGGGTGAAGATATTTTATGGGAAGGTATCCCTATAAGTATCAGCGGTAAAAGTCCATATTTTGACAGAGTTAAAAAATAGAAATATAAAAAAGACAATATATAATTGTCTTTTTTAATTAAATCAAATTTAGTTATTTAATATTAAATAAATTTGTTATTTTATTTATAATATTTAATATATAAGTAGAAGCAGATTTCGATTTTAAATTAAAAGTAGCAGAAATGTTTAATTTGTATAAATCAGATTTTTTGTTTTTAATATAATATAAAATTGAAGTATTATTTAATATAATAATAAGTATTTTATTAAAATCATTTTTATGTTGTTTTGATAATATAAATAAAATTAAAATTATGAGTTCAGAAATAACAAAATTATTGATTAGTTATATTGATAAATTTGGTGAATATTATTTATATTAAGTTAAATATCATATTATATGACTGGTTTTATTTAAATTAAAACAGTAAATTTAAAAATATTAATATTAATTTTAGAAAATTAATAAAATAATCAAATAGAAATAAAAAGGAGATAATCATGAAAATATCAAAGGTGAACAGCCTATGTTTCAGTCCTACAGGAGGTACTGAAAAAATAGTACATATCATTTTAGATGTATGGGATAAGGAACTAATAAATAATATAGACATATCTGTACATAATGAAAACTATGAAAAATATCAATTTAATAAAGATGAACTCTGTATAATCTCGGTTCCGTCTTTTGGAGGCAGAGTTCCAAGTGCTGCAATAAATAATATTTCAAAAATAAAAGGTAATGATACTCCTGCTTTACTTATCGTTTCTTATGGTAACAGAGCATATGATGATACGCTAAAAGAACTTAAAGATATACTTAAAGATAATGGTTTCTTATGTTTTTCTGCTATTGCGGCTGTAGCTGAACATTCCATAATGCACATTTATGGAAAAGGACGTCCCGATGAAGATGATAAAAAAGAATTAACTGATTATGCTAATAAAGTTAAAGATTATTTAAATGATAATGATGATATTAAAGGCAATGTTGAAGTTCCCGGAAATTATCCTTATAAAGAATATAACGGAGTACCCATCAAACCTAAATCTTCTGACAAATGCATTGAATGCGGGCTATGTGTCAAAAAATGTCCTGTAGGGGCAATACCTATGGATAACCCAAAACTTACAGATAAAGAAAAGTGTATTTCCTGTATGAGATGTATAGAGATTTGTCCTAATAAAGCAAGAAGTGTCAGTAAAGTTATGCTTGCGGCTTCTAAGAAAAAGTTAAAAAAAGCATGTGAGAGCAGAAAAAATAATGAATTTTATATTGAATAGATAGAGCTAAAAAGCAGTAAATAAATACTGCTTTTTTTATTTTTATAATGTTATACATTTCAATAATGTGTCAATAATTATAAAAAAATATTAAGAGGTATTTATTATGGATGCACTTTGGAAAAACACTACTGATTTGCCTAGCTATGAAAGCTTGAAAAATAATATCAATGTTGATGTAGCCATCATAGGAGGAGGTCTTGCCGGTATACTAACAGCTTATAAATTAAAGGAAAAAGGAATAAATGCTGCTATTTTTGAAGCGAAAGAAATATGTTCGGGTACTACCGGATATACGACAGCAAAAATATCTTTGGCTCACGGACTTATTTATAATTATTTGATAGATAATTTTTCTTTGGAAAAAGCAAAAGAATATGCCGACTATAATAAAAGAGCTATAAACGAATATGAAGATTTAATAAATAAAGAAAATATTGATTGCGAATTTAAAAAATGTTCTTCTTTTCTTTACTCTACTTTATATGATTATCATTTAAAAGAAGAATATGAAGCAGCTATTAAATGCGGTATAGACTGTGAATATATTGAAGAATGTGAACTTCCAAAAGGCTTTAAGGGAGCAATAAAATATAAGGATCAAGCAAAATTTAATCCTTTAAAGTTTGTAAAACATATAATAAACGGTTTAAAAATATATGAAAATACATTTATAAAAGAATTTAATGGAGATAATAAAGAATTAACTACCGATAAAGGATATAAAATAAAAGCAGATAAAATAGTATTTGCATGTCATTATCCTTTTGTGAATACTCCCGGATATTATTTTTTAAGGATGCATCAGGAAAGATCTTATGTACTTATATCAGAAAGTACGAAGAAGCTTAAAAATGTATATTTAGATGTAGATGATAAGAGTTATTCTTTTAGAAGCTATGATAAGTATCTTTTATTTGGAGGAGAAAATCACAGGACGGGAGAAAATAAAGAAGGCGATAAATATAAATTACTCAGAGAAAAACTAAGAACATTTGATAAAGAGTATAAAGAAGTCGGACAATACTCAACTCAGGACTGTATAAGTATAGATAAGGTTCCTTATATCGGATTATTTTCAGACTCTCTTAAAGATGTTTATGTGCTTACCGGATTTAATAAGTGGGGAATGACTTCTTCTATGCTTGGAAGTAATATAATTGCTGATATGATATCTAACGGTCTCGATAATAAAAATAGTATTTTTTCTCCAAGCAGATTTGATACCAAAGGCATTGTTAAATCGGCTATTAAAGAAGGTCCATATTCCATAAAAGGATTATCTAAGGAATTTCTTGATATACCAAATACCGAACTTGACAAACTGCCTTTGGGACATGGGGGAGTTGTTAAGTATAATGGTAAGAAAGTCGGAGTATATAAAGATGAAAGCGGAAAGTGCTTTATAGTTTCTACAAAGTGTCCTCATTTGGGGTGTGAACTGTCATGGAACCCCGACGAAAAATCGTGGGACTGTCCCTGCCATGGTTCGAGGTTTGATTATATGGGCAATATTATAAATGATCCAAGTGTAGAAAATCTTGAATTTATAGAGAAGAAGTGATAAATTATAGCTTTATGTTTTTGGGCGCGGAATCTGCGCAGCAGGCGTAGTGCCCATAAGATTAGATCTTATTTAATAAGGTCTTTTTCTTATATAATATTTTTTTACTTTTGTAATTATTTGCATTATTGAAGTTACTAATATTATTCCAAAAGAAATGGCTGCCGCTTCTTTAATTACAAGATTAAAAAAATAAATGAAACTATCCATTTTGTCTGTAACCAAATTGTACATCGTATAATATAAGTCTCCTCCCGGGATCAAGGGTACCAGTATTGGTATTAAGATTATTATCACAGGAGTTTTTATTTTTCTGGAAATGATTTCTGCGAATATAGATAATATAAAAGTTGAAATAAATAAACTTATTACTTTATTTGCATTATAACTGTAAAAAAACAAATAACAAATCCAAGACATTGCTCCTCCGAACGCTATTATAGATATCTTATCTCTTTTTATATTAAAAAGTATCGCAAAACCTACGGAACCCAATAGGGCCATTATTATTTGAATAAGACTTTCTATCATGTTAACCTCCTAAGGGTATTAGAATAAGAGCAAACCCCAGTGCAACCGCTATAGCTTTAAGTAAGGATTCGAGCAGCCCCAACAGACCGGATATTATATCACCGTTGATTAAATCTCTTAAAGAATTTGTAAGAGGGATCCCCGGTATCAGAAGCATTATATTGCCTATTATGATTTTATCTATATTACTTCCTACACCCATATTTGATAAGGTTACTGCACTTAAAGCCGTTACTGTAGAGGATAAAAGACTTATAACTATATTATTCATATTAACTTTATTTAGTAGTTCAAGTAATAAATATAAAAATCCTCCTGTCATTCCCGACGCTACAGCATCTAAAAAAGTGCCTCCGAAGAAGACAGAAAAAGCAAATGAAATAGCTATATAAGAAAATAAATGTAATACTTTGGGATAATTTTTTGTTTTATCTATATTTTTTATTTCTTTTTCTACTTTTGAAATATTTATTTTCTTAGAACATATATCTCTGGATAGTTGGTTTAAATATTCGACCTTTTCAAAATTTGTATTATATTTTTTAATTCTTCTCGTTTGCGTCAATATTTCATCATTTGAGAGGTGTATAGTTAAAATTATTGTTGATGTAATAGTAAATACATCTACTTTTTTAAAACCGTAAGCATTTCCAATTCTTATCATAGTGTCTTCGACTCTGCTTACTTCCGCTCCCGATACAAGAAGCATTTCACCTATATCCAATATATTAGAAACTAATTTGGAACTTTGCATTCAGTGTCCTTTCTAAAATGTATAAAGTCTTTTTTTATTATATTAATATTTATGGTTATTTACCAGATTTATTTTAAATTTATATTATATTTATAAATTTAAATAGATGACAATTATCATTGCCATCTATTTTTTGTACGGAGTAATATATTTATATTAAAGGGCATTAATAATATCTATTATTCCTCTAATATCATTAATTATATAATCTGCTCCTGCATTTTTATAAGATAGTTTTACTCTTTCAATTTCTTTTTTCTTATTATCCTGGCTTAAATTATTATATTCTTCCATTGTCAGCCCCATTTCAGAGCTGCCTTCGATAATACCTACAGAAATAACTCCCGCATTTTTTCCTTCCAAAATATCAGAAACGGTATCTCCGACTTTAATAACTTCATTTACGGATTGTATTTTTAATTCTTCAATGTTCTTAAATATCATATATGGATAAGGTCTTCCTATTCCATTAGTCGAATCGGGACTGAACCATATATCAGGTTCATATCCTTGCTTCTTTGCCGAGTCGGTCACTATATTCATCATTTTATCTGTATAACCTGTAGTTGAGCCTATTTTAATGTTCATTTTTCTAAGCTCTTCTACTGTTTCCAAAACATAAGGCTTTACATCAGAATGTTTATCCAAAACTTTTAATATCATATCTGAAAATCTATCATGCATGATTTTAACGTCATCTTCATTAAAATCTCTATTATGTTTTTTAGTAAATTCTTTATTTAATCTATCCATATTAAGCATAGTTCTTATATGATCTATTTTAAGCATACCCATTGGTTTTCTTGTTTCTTCCATTGTTGGATTGAGTCCGTATGCGTTAAAAACTTCTATAAAAGTTTGAACGGGTGCAAAACATCCGTAGTCAACCGTTGTTCCCGCCCAATCAAAAATAACTGCTTTAATTTTACTCATTAGTTTACTCCTTTTAAAAATTCTTCTATAATTGCACATAATTTTATTATGTCTTCTTTATATATTTCGCCTATATTACCTATTCTAAAAGAATTTATATTTTCAATTTTTCCCGGATAAATTGCATACCCTCTTTGTTTTATAAAGTCATACATTTCTTCAAATGTGTAATTGGCATTTTTAGGATAAATAAAAGAAGTGATTATTGGAGACTGATATTTATTATCTACATATGTATCAAAACCAAGTTCTTTCATTTTATCTATAAGCAAACGGTTATTGTTATAATATCTTTCATATCTTTTATCAACTCCGCCTTCTTCATTTAACTCATCAAGAGCTTTATTAAATGCAAGGATAGTATGAGTCGGTGATGTAAATCTCCATTTTCCGTCTTTATTCATCGTTTCCCACTGAGAGTATAAATCAAGAGAAAGGCTTCTAGCTTTATTTTTACATTTTAGTATTTCTTCTTTTTTAGCTATTATAAATGAAAATCCCGGTACCCCTTGTATACATTTATTAGCGCTGCTTATGATAAAATCTATATTATAATTTTCCACGGGAATATCAATTCCGCCGAAACTGCTCATGGCATCAACAATAAATATTTTATTGTATTCTTTAACTACTTTACCAATTTCTTCAATATCATTTAATATGCCTGATGTGGTTTCACTATGTACAATAGAAACATGAGTAATAGCTTTATCATTTTTAAGAATATCTTTTATTTTATTTATGTTATGTCTTTTATTATAATCTTCGGTATATATAACGTAATTTATTCTATTATGTTTTGCAATATCCGCCATTCTTTCTCCGTAAGCTCCGTTTGAAAGGATAAGAAGTTTATCATTTTCACCTATAGAACTCGATAATACCGATTCTACGCCAAAAGTACCGCTTCCCTGCATTAAAGTACATACATAATTATCTTTATTGACTTTTGCTAAGTTTAATAATTTATCTGTTATATCTCTTGTTATCTTTTTATAATCCTCATCCCATGTACAATGGTCAAAGAGCATTTGCTCTTTGACCGAGTCAGTAGTTGTAAGTGGTCCCGGAGTTAATAGTTTATATTTCATATTTAGAATTTTAATCCTCCTATTTGCAATTTTCGGAAAAGTCTTGATGCTGTTTCAATAAATCCGCTGATAATTTTTCTTTAAATACTTTAGGATATTTGGAAGAGTTCTCTTTGTTTGTTGTTTCTCCTTCATATAATGCGTTAGGATAATATTTGATCAATTCACTTCTTCCTTTTTCAATGATACATTTTGCGATTTCCATACAAAGTGGATTTGTTTTATCACCTTTATCCACTACTGCTACTGATTCCGTAAGTGAAAAGTTGCCTTCAGTAGGATCGACATAATCTATGGGAAGTCCTTCTTTTTTGTCCGATACCGCTTGTTGTCTGAGACCAAAGCCTATTGCTACTTCTCCTGAGCGGACTTTTTTAATTGGTCCCGAACCTGATTCTTCAATATGAGGTCCTGCATTTTGATAAAGTTTTTTTAGTACTGTAGCTCCTTCGTCCTCTCCGTATTCACTGATTATAGCTTGAATAAGTAACCAAGCTGTTGAAGATGATTTTATATCCGTAACTGATATATTATTTTTATATACATCTTTTGTTAAGTCCTTAATGGATTTAGGCATAGGAAGATCATTTTCTTTTAGTACATCTGTATTTACTATGATTGCACCTTCCTGAGATGTTATAGGAGCATATATTTTAGGAAACTTATCTTTTGTTTTAACATCAAATGTTAAATCTTTAAACATTGTGTTTTTATCTTCTGCACTGTCTAGATAAAAAGAAGACATTGTTACCATATCTGCTTCGATATTTTTTCCTTCGGCGATTAACTTTCCTCCAAGTTCGCTTGTTCCAAATGTTTGGAACATATATTTGTCTTTGTATCCGTTAGAATCAAGAGCGGTAGACATAGCTTCAATCGCTTCATCATCTGCATTTGAATATATGATCACTTTATCCGAGTTTGAGCTATTCTCTGCCTCATTATTTCCGCATCCCGCGAAAAGTCCTAATCCTAAAATTAAACATAATAATAAACTAATTAATTTTTTCATTTTCTTTTTTATTCCCCTTATTCTTTTTATTTGCCAGTCTTTCAAAAATTATTTTTATAATTACATTGGTTATCATTATCATCAAAGATAATATAAATATTTCATTGAATTTTGCAAAATGCTGAAGTTCCTTTATTTTAGTTGTAATGACCATTGTTTTGGTTCCAACCAAAAATACTATTGCACTTATCGTTACCATTGCGTTTACAAAGTAATAAGATAATACTTCAAAGATTGTTGATTTTGCATTTGGTGTTACTACTCTTATAATTGTTTTGACCCAGTTATCTCCCATGAGCATAGCGGTAGTTTCCCATGAGCTGTTCATCTTTTCCAAAGAATTTTTAAACATTAGGTACGGTGTTGAAAAGTAGTGAATTATATTACAAATTATGATTAAAGGAAAAGTATTTTGAAGACTTGTTCCCGTAAACATGAGTAAATATGCTATACCTAAAACCATCCCCGGTATGGTGTTTGTTATAATAGATATATTTTCTATTACTTTTTTTAATTTTTTACTTAGCTTACTTCTTGCAGTGACAAGCGCAGCGCCATACGTAATAAGCATACCTATTACAGCGGTTAAGACCGCTACAAATATCGAGTTTAAATATACCTGACCGAGATTTTGACCTGTAATGGCATTTTTTATATTATCCAAGGTAAATGTCAAGTCATAAGGCCAACCTTTTATAAAAGGTATAAGGAATATTACCAGGAAAAGTGACAGTATCATGATTGAGAATACTGATGATACACAACCGAAAAATACATCTCTTGAAGTATTCTTTTTTATTTCAACTGTAGAAATTTTTTGATATCTGATATTATATTTTTCTAAATAAGTAAGTATCAAAATACTTAAAACTGAAGGTATAAG
Organism: Anaerofustis stercorihominis; assembly: GCF_024623185.1. GTDB lineage: Bacteria > Bacillota > Clostridia > Eubacteriales > Anaerofustaceae > Anaerofustis. The sequence goes on along the minus strand of NZ_JANJZK010000004.1, from coordinate 54,724 downwards.
CATTATTATAGCTATAACTGCTCCGGTATTGAAGTTTGGAAGAGCACCGAGCATTTCTCCATATAAGTTTGAGGCAATCACGGAGTACTGACCTCCTACTGAAGCCGGAATACCAAAGTCGGTAAAGCTTAAGAAAAATGCTTGAATAAATGATGCTGCCAGAGTTCCGAGGAGAGGTTTAAGCAGAGTATTTTTAAATGTCTTAAAGCCGTTATCTCCCATTATCTTGGAAACGATCATAAATTTTTTGTCTATGTAGAGCATAGTATTATTTATGAGCATGAATGCTATGGGAAGAGTATATATCACAAAACCCAAAACCAGTCCGTTAAATCCATATATTTCAAAAATCTGTTTACCGAATATTTTAGTAAGAAGTCCTTGTTTACCAAAAGAGTATATAATCGCAAAACCATATGTTATGGTTGGTAAAAGCATTGGTAGTGTACAGCTAAGTTTTATTATTTTCTTTACTTTTTTATTTACATTAGTATATTGGATCGTATAAGACATAAAAAAAGCAATCAATGTTGCTATTAAAGCACTTACTATAGATACTTTGAAACTGTTTATAAGCACTGTAGAAAAGTTTCTTTCACTGAACACTTCTTTTATATAATCCAGAGTAAAACTGCTGCCATTCAGAAATGCATTACCAAGTATATGCAGTAATGGCATTAGCAGAAAAAAAGCAAAGATAATTAAAATAGATGCATATATTATTTTAATCTCTAAGCCCTTTTTTTGTTTCATGCAAGTTCACCGCTTAGATTATTGTTAACTTGAAATAAACTAAATATATTATTTCTTTTTATCTCAAGCTGATTTAATATAAAATCTTTTACGAAGTTATTATTGGGACTGTGAATGATTTCTTCCGGTTTACCGTACTGTGAAATTTCACCTTCGTTTATAATAAGTACCCTATCTGAAAGAGTTAAGGCTTCTTCAGGATCGTGAGTTACAATTATAGTTGTAAGATGAAGTTCTTTTGCGATAGTCTTGATCTTTTCTTTTATTGATTCTTTTATAACACCATCTAAAGCACTTAATGGCTCATCAAGCAGAAGAATATCGGGTTTCATTACAAGAGTTCTTGCAAGAGCTACTCTTTGTTTTTGTCCTCCGGAAAGCATTTCAATTCTTTTATCTAAATGAGGCTCTAATCCCAAAAGGTGTATCATTTCATTTACTTCTTCTTTTGTGGAGATATGCGGATTATTTTTGAGTCCATAAGTTATATTTTCATATGCATTTAAATTTGGGAATAAAGCATAGTCCTGAAAAACTATATTAAATCCTCTTTTTTCCATAGATATATTTGTTAAGTCTTTATTATTGAACTTTATTTTGCCGCTGTCTGCATCGGTGAGTCCCAATATCAGATTTAACAGTGTAGTCTTACCGCTGCCTGATGGTCCTAAAATCGATACGATTTCTCCGTCGTTTATTTCCAGGTTAATGTTATTTAAGATAACATTATCACCGTATGATTTTTTTATATTCTGTAATTTGAGCATTATATTTCTCCTTTTTACTTTTCTTGTTTTATTAAAGTTTACATAAAAAGGAAAGTCTTCACTATCAAATTACTCTTAATTTTTTGTAAATGTTTTGTAAATTTAAAACGCATATGAATTAGAACTTGCAATAAAGACTTTGTAAAATTTATAATTAAAATAATATTCAATAGTACTCAAATAAAAAAGAAGAGTATAATTCTCTTCTTTTCATAATGCATATGAATTTTATCTTATATTTATATTACTGAATAATTTAATAAGAAAATCCGGTGTGTTGGGTAATTCTTTTAATATGAGGTATTTTATATTTTTTGTATTTTCCATTATTGAAACAGGTCCGTTAGCATATCCTCCTGCGGCGATCTTACTTGCAAAGGCAGCTCCTCCTATTGAGTATATACCGATTGACAAACCTCCAATGGCAAATATACCAAGTGCAAATCCTCCTATAGCGATTCCCCCTATTGCAAATCCTCCGATACTTATCACTGAGGCAGAAAATCCGCCAAGCGCCAGTAATAATCCGAGTGCGACCGGACCTATAGAAATAAGTCCCATTGATAATAGACCTATTGATATCAAACCTTTTGCTATATTTCCGATGGCTATGATACCCTTTGCTTTATATAGACCTCTTCCTATATTTATGTGTATAAACGGAATACCTCCTATTTTTCTTTTGCTGATGTATTCATAGTGAGTTTTGATTGGTATATAGTTAATTTCTTTGTTATTTATATTTGTATTTCCTGCAAGTTCATCCAGGCTTATGTTATAAAGCTTGCTTATTAATACAAGTTTATCGAACTCGGGATAACTGGAGTTTGTTTCCCATTTTGATATCGTTTGCCTTGAAACACCGATTTCATTTGCAGCCGTTTCCTGTGATATACCTTTTTGTTTTCTTAATGTATATAATTTATTTCCCAGATCCATATTTAACCTCTGTTTTTATTTTGTTAACTTAAATATACACCAAAGACATTAAAATAGCTATCAATCTTACTTTGAATTTTGTCAACCAAAGTTAACATAAAAAAATAACTATCATTTTTAAGATAGTTATTTTTTACAACTTATTGTTCTTGAGTTTGTTTTTTGTTCATAGTTGCTCCGGACATCATAAAACATGGAGGTATGAGCGGTATAGCTACATTTATAATATTAAGTGCAGACCAGTTGGTTGTCAAACAAACCAATAATACCATGAATATAGAAAGTATATAGGGTGTTTTCCATGATTCCGGCTTATTTCTGGTCATAAAAGCTACTGCTGCATTTATTGCATGTAATATCAGGATAGCATAGAAGCCAAATAATCCAAGTAATCCTTCTTTTGCACTTATACCTATAGATTTATAAAGTTCTGATGATGATTCGTTTTGTAAAATAACAACAAGTAACAGACTGCCTAATGCTAAAATAATATCCATAATGGCAGAAGCAGTTAAAAAGTTATATCCTTTTGCTTTTTTATTCATATATTTTCTCCTTTAAATTTGTTTATTTACTCAAATTATAACATAATGTTATTTGAATAGATACTTTATATATAGAAATAATAAAAATATTATAGTTTATGAAATTTAAAAACTATCACATAAAAGCTTTGTAAATTTATGCTAAATATTGTATTATATTGTAAGTAAAAGGTAGGGGATTAAAATGGTTAATTTATTAGCTAGAAAGTTTATTAAAAATTATGATGATGTAAATAACGAAAATGTCAGGAGTGCATATGGGATATTATGCAGTATATTAGGCATTTTATTTAATGTATTTTTATTTGGTATCAAATATTTTGCAGGAGTGTTAAGCGGGTCGATTGCTATTATGGCAGATGCATTTAATAATTTATCCGATGCAGGGTCGTCGTTAATTACTTTGATAGGATTTAAGTTTGCGGGGATGGAACCTGATAATGAACATCCTTTCGGACACGGAAGAATAGAATATATAGCGGGTTTTATTGTGTCGGTTCTCATAATATTAATGGGTGTTGAATTATTTAAATCGTCTGTAATTAAAATTTTCAGTCCTGAAGCAATAGATACAAGTTTAACAGCGATTGTTATTTTGATTATATCTATCCTTGTTAAATTATATATGTCTTTATATAACGGAAGTATAGGTAAAAAGATAAATTCATCTGCAATGAAAGCTACTGCTACGGACAGCAAGAGCGACTGCATTGCTACCACTGTTGTACTCATATCTATGCTGATACTTAAACTAACAGGATTAAATATCGATGGTTACAGCGGAGTGCTTGTTGCTTGTTTCATACTTTATGCAGGTTATGATGCGGCAAAAGAAACTTTAAGTCCGCTTCTCGGGCAGCTTCCCGATAATTCTCTTGTTCAAAGTATCGAAGATATAGTAATGAATTATGATGAGATAGTAGGGATACATGACCTTGTAGTTCATGATTACGGTCCGGGAAGGCTCATGATTTCTCTTCATGCGGAAGTTCCCGGTAGCGGAGATATATACGTTCTTCATGATGCTATAGACAGAGCCGAAATGGAGCTCAGCGAAAAACTTCACTGTGAAGCAGTTATTCATTTGGATCCCATAGATACCGATGACGAAGAAACTATGAGAATGAAAGATTTAGTAAGTAAAAAGATAAAAGAAGAAATAGATGAAGTTATTTCTATTCATGATTTTAGGATGGTAAAGGGACCGAGTCATACGAATGTGATTTTTGATGCGGTGATACCTCCCAAATATAAAATGAGTGAAAAAGAAGTAGAGGATAGAATAAAAGAGCTGGTCAGTAATAGTTTTAAAAACCACTTTGCGGTAGTCAAAGTGGAAAGTACATATATATAAATAGAACTTTGCCCAAAATGGGCAAAGTTTTTTTATTAATAAAACAATATTAATGTGTTACAATTAACAAAAGGAGATGATAAGATGCCTAAATATAATTCACTCTCTAAAGAGTTACAGCAACGAATAATGGAAGATAGAAAAAATCACAAGGAAAATCCATATGCTTTTAAAGATGAAAATATCATAAGAAGGGATATTGAGCATGATAAGGCAAATTTGTGGAGACCTGCCTTTGTAAGAGATGTGGAAAAGATTTTGCATATCCCTTATTATAATAGGTATTTTGATAAGACTCAGGTGTTTTCATTATATAAAAATGATGATATATCACGTAGAGGTCTTCATGTTCAGCTTGTTTCGAGAATTGCAAGAAATATTGGAAAAGTACTAAACTTAAACTTGGATTTGATAGAAGCTATAGCCCTCGGACATGACCTTGGACATACTCCTTTCGGTCATGCGGGAGAGGATTTTTTAAGCAGGCTATATTATGAACACACAGGTAGATATTTTAATCATAATGTACATAGCGTAAGGGTTTTAGATAAAATAATAAAGAGAAATATGAGTCTTCAGGTTTTGGATGGGATACTATGTCATAACGGTGAACTTGAACAAAAAGAATATAGACCTGTGCCTCTTAACAGTTTTGATAACTTTGATAAAAAAGCCGAAGCTTGTTATATTGATAAAAAGAATATAGGACATTTGGTACCTTCAACTTTGGAAGGCTGTGTGGTCAGGGTCAGTGATATAATAGCTTATCTTGGTAAAGACAGACAGGACGCTGAAAGACTCAAAATGCTTAAGGGAACAGAAGTGTTCAGTGATGAAGGAATAGGCAGCAGCAATGCTGAAATAATAAATAATTTAAGTGTAAGCATAATGGAGCATAGCTACGGCAAGGAGTACCTTCAAATGGACGAGGTAGCATATAATGCGTTAAAACTCGGTAAGGTCGAAAATAATGAAATCATATACGGAACGGATAAGGTAAGGTCGGATTACAGCGAAAAAATCGAACCGATGATGAGAGAAATATATGAAAAACTCCTTTATGATTTGGATAAAAAGGATACTTCATCGATCATATACAGACATCATATCAATTATGTAAACAGCAACAATTTTTATACTGCCAAGGACTTTAAATATGAAGAAACAAAACCCAATGATATAGTCACTGATTATATAGCCAGTATGACGGATGATTATTTCATAGATTTACATGAACATCTTTTCCCAAACAGTAAATATAAAGTTCAGTATAAAGGATATTTTGAACATTAATAAATGAATATAGTTCATTGACTTTAATTCATTAATATGATAATATATTTTTGAAAGGAAGTAAAAATGCGTATTTCTAAAGCACCTGAAGAAAGAAAGCAGGAAATATTGGATACTGCTATGAGGTTGTTTTCCATAAAGGGATATAATGAAACGACTATGGCGGATATAGCAAAAGAGATGAACGTGGTAAAAGGTCTTTGTTACAGGTATTTTGATTCCAAACAAAAACTTTTTGAAGAAGCCATGGATCAATATGTTATACAGTGCAGTGAAGTATTTCTAAATCTTATAAATGACCATTCAAAACCGCTGAGTGAAAGACTGGATTTACTTGGCTCTTTAATGATTGAAACGGATAAGAAATCTAAATATAACAGTTTTTTTCATAAAGACGGAAATGAAGAGTTTCATGAAAGACTCACTATAAAAATGTGCAGATATTTATCTCCTTATTTTAAGGAAGAAATAGAGAGACTGTGTAAATGCGGAGAGATAAAAGTAAATAATCCTGAGGTATTGGTAAACTTTATCATGTATGGTCAGGTGGGACTTCTTTCTAGTACAGATAAAAATATAGAGGAAGTTGTAAGAGAATTACGTCATTATATTGATATTTTGATTAAAGGTTAATCCCCGACTTATGTCGGGGTAAATTTTTAAACTTTGAATGAACAAAGGTCAGTGGAGGTAAATAATGAATAAATATAAAGAAAAATCAAGAAAATCCTTTAACAGATATGCAGTAGGGTATGATAAAACAAATTGCTGTGATCATGCCAAGAAACTATATGCTAATATAATAAAAGAAGTGGGAAGTATAAATTTTACTTCTATGCTGGATGTTGGCTGCGGTACGGGAGAGCTTATAAATATCATTAGAATTGAAAATGATAAAGCAAAATATTATGGCTTGGATTTGTCGGAGAATATGATAAAAGTAGCAGAAAATAAACTGGGAAATAATGCTGCTCTTACTGTAGGTGACAGCGAAAATTTACCTTATGGAGATAGTGAGTTTGATTTGATATTATGCAATGACTCTTTTCATCATTATCCAAACCCTGAGAAAGTCTTAAGTGAAGTGTACAGAGTATTAAAATATAACGGATATTTGATTATTGGGGAATGTGCTCAGCCGATTATTTCCAGGGAAATAGTAAATATATTTATGAAGTTCAGCAGTGACGGAGATGTAAAAATATATTCGAAGAAAGAGTTTATTAAAATGCTTAATGAAGTTGGATTTAAAGATATCGATTATAAGAAAGTAAATCATACAAGCTGTGTAATAAAAGCAAGAAAATAAGATATTATCATTCAAGCAATATCTTAAGCATATAATCCTTATTTTCTATAAATGTTTTTGTTAACTGATAACTGCTAGTTTGTTCATAGTCTATCTTGGAAATTTTATTATTATCAAAGGATAATATTTCCGAGTCGGTAAGGGCAAGCAAAATAGGGGAGTGGGTTGCGATTATGAAGTGTGCACCTTCTTTTGCAAGTCTGTTTATATGTATCAGTAAAGTAAGCTGTCTTTCTACAGATAAAGCTGCTTCGGGTTCATCAAGTATATATAAATCTTTTCCCCAAAATCTATATTCCACTAAAGATAAAAAACTTTCTCCGTGTGATTTTTCATGAAGAGAAGTACCTCCGTAACTGTTTATAGCTTCGTATTCATCTAATTTACTTGCTACGTTATAAAAGCTTTCTGCGCGAAGGAAAAAACCGTCTTTTGCCGGTCTTGTACCTTTTATCAATTTTATATTTTTATATAAGTCTGAATGAGTATCATTTGTTGAAAAGCTGAAGTTCTTGCTTCCTCCTTCGGGATTAAATCCGTAATTGATAGCAATCGCTTCAAGTAATGTTGATTTTCCGCTTCCGTTTTCTCCTGCAAAAAAAGTTACGTTTTTATTGAATATCAATTCTTTTGTATTTCCTATTGATTTTATGTCTTTAACATAAGAATTCTCTTTTATTTCATCAAAGTTTATTTTAATTCCTCTTATAAATAAATCATTCATTATTATTTCTTATCTTTTTTAATTAGTTCTTTTATTGCCTCTATTGAAACTTTGATTACCTCATCTATATCGTGAACTTGTATGTTAAGTAAACCTGCTTTTTCTCTTTCCTGATTTGCTATTGCAAGAAAACATGCACCGCATCTTACCTTAAGGTAGCTTGCAACTATAAATAAGGCAGCTCCTTCCATTTCACTTGCTTTACATCCAAGTTTACACCATGCGTCCCATTTAGATAGTAGTTCATCTTTATTTGGAAGGGTTTCCGGTCTGTGCTGTCCGTAGAAAGCGTCTTTACTTTGTACCACTCCTATATGGTTTCTGATACCCAGTTTATCTGCGGCATTTTTAAGAGCAGTTATTATTTCAAAGTCTGCTACGGCAGGGTATTCTATAGGGGCATATTCTTTGCTTGTCCCTTCAAACCTTATGGCGGAATTTGCTATTACCATGTCACCGCCTTTTACATCTAAGTCCATACCTCCGCAGGTACCTACCCTTATAAATGTATCGGCTCCGCAGGCGACCAATTCTTCCATTACAATGGCTGCGGAAGGTCCGCCTATTCCAGTAGATGTGACAGATACTTTTTCTCCGCCGACAAATCCCGTGTAAGTAACGAATTCTCTTGAATCGGCTATCAACTTAGGTTCGTCAAAATATTTGGCGATTTCTTTACATCTTTTTGGATCTCCCGGTAGAAGTACATATTTCCCCACTTCTCCTTTTCCTACTCCTATATGATATTGTTTTCCGCTTCCTTCAGCATAATCTATCATTTTAATTCTCCTATTTGTAGTTTTCTATGTAATCAAAACATTTTTTGATATTATCCGTTATATAGAATAAATCAAATATTTTTTCTCCCATCATGCCTTTATTTAAAAGCATTTTCATGAATGATATTATTTCATTGAAAAATCCATCTTTATTAAATAATATTATTGGTTTATTTAATACATTTTTACTTGATAATACAAGTATTTCAAAGAATTCATCTAACGTGCCTATTCCGCCCGGTAAGATTATAAATCCATCAGATATTTCTTCCATATAATATTTTCTCTCACTCATATTCTTTTTTGATATCAACTTTGTGCAGTCTTTATAAACATAGCTTTCCATATCGGAATCATTTAAAATCACTCCGATTGTTTCTTTTTTATTATTACGAACTTCTTTTGCTAATTCTCCGAGAAGCCCGTTTTTTCCTCCTCCGTAAACTAAATTATGCTCTCTTTTACAGAGTTCTTTCGCTATATTTTTTGATAATATTAATAAATTTTCATCTTGATTTTTACTATAAGAACCATAAATGCATATATTCATCTTATCACCTGCTATCTTTTTATTGTATTATAACATATATTTATTTTTATGTTGAAAGTCATCTTATATAAATAATTTAATAGATTTACATTTAATACTTAAAAGTTATGTTATGATATATAAAATAAATATACAAAATCGGAGAATAGAATGAAAGGTAAAGTGATTTGCAATATTGAGGATTTATTTATTCCAATATATGAAAGTCTTGAAATTTTAATAGGGTGTAGAATAGTATTTATTATACGTGGTAAGAAACATGTTTTATCTCTGGAAGGTGATGACAGCGGAAGCACAAGAGAAGTATGTGATTTTTATTTGGATGATAAAAAATTTAATTCACTTGAAGATTTAAAGAAGTATGGAATTATTGACGATGAATATTTACTTGATATTAAAGAAAAAATTGAAGTCGTTTCAATAGATGATGAACCTGCAGTAAGCTATATACCATATACTGAATTTATTGTCGGTAATGATAAATTAAAAGAGAAAAACAAAAAATTCAAGAATAAGTATGTTAATCGTAAGCCGATTGCTATTTCAAAATTTTCTCTTTTCAAGAATTCAATTAAAAGCTTATTTTTAGTCATGTCTGTAATATGCTCTTTCTTACTAATAATAATGACAGTTATAGGGATAGTAAATTTAGATAAAAATGGATTTACAATGCTGGATTTTATTTATATGTGGATGATCATTATAGCTATGTTTTTAGGTATAATTTTTTTCTGTTCGATCCGCTCGATAAAATCTATTATATATATTATTAAGCAAGAAAAAGAATTTGGTATATCTTTTAATGATTATTTTAAGGATAAATATTTAAATAAAGATTTGATTTATAAGACCGATGATTGGTTTATAGGTATGGGCAACACAGGATTTATTGCATTTAATAGGAATTATATCAGTAAAATCTCAGATATAAAAAAAGAAGGCGGTTTAGGGACTCGCAGAACTTATACTATTAAAGTTATAATCAGTACAGGTAAAGTTTTAAGGTTAAAGTTCAATTATTTGGAGGAGCTTCTGGTAAATGATTTTAAAAAATGGTATTTAAATAAAGACAGATAATCATCTGTCTTTTATAATATATAACATAAAATGGGTATGGTAATAAAGGAGCATATGGTCGTTATAAATATACTTTTTGAAGCCAGCTGATAGTTCCCGTCAAATCTATTGGCAAATATGTTTGATATATTTCCCACAGGCATCGCAAGTACTACGACGGTTATTCCTAAAATCAAGGGGTCTGTCAATATAGGTTTTAATAATATAAGTGCTAATAAAGGAATTATTATTTGTTTTATTAGTGTATATGGATATAATTTATATTCTTTAAATATTTCTTTCACAGGCATTGTGGCAAGAGATGAGCCTATCAACATCATTGCCAGAGGAGTTGTGATATTTCCTATCGTAACAAAGGTGTCGCTTATCATTAAAGGAAGTTTTATATTTAACAGAAATATAAAGAGAGCGATTATACTTGCAATCATTGCGGGATTTATCATTTCTTTGATTTCAAATTTGATACTTTCTTCTTTATCTAAATTAAATAAATATATCCCAAGACTGTATGCGAATAATCCAAATACCATATTAAACAGGCTGCATAAGAATACTGCATTATCACCAAATATTGTTTTCACTACGGGGTAACCCATAAATCCAATATTTGAAAATACTGTCATAAATAAATATAATCCGAAGTTTTCTTTTTCGACTTTTAATAACTTATTTAAAATAAATGCAACAAAAGGAAGAATGATATACATAAGAAATGCTATTAACAAAATTGTAAATATTATGCTTTTTTCATATGGAACTTCTCCGGTCGATACCGAGCCTAAAATAAGGCAGGGCGTAGTTACATTTAAAAGTAATATATTCATTTTCTTAGCAGATTTTATGTCTATATATTTTACTTTATAACATATATATCCTACTCCCATTATTAGGAATAATTCTATCATCTGCATAATTATATTACTTATATTCATAACTTACTCCTTTATATGTTTTTTACCACATTAAGTTTGATATTATTTTAAATTCAATCTGAGATTTTGTTTTCTTTTTTTCTTTATATGGAAAGTTTTTATCATATTCATTAAACTTTTCTTCATCGATTTCAAAATCCGGACTTTCTATAAATCTATATCCGTCAGTGTCTTTTAAATACCCTTCTTTAAGTTCCAGTGCAAGAAGCGGGACTGCATCTTTTCCCTCTGAAGTCTTGATGCCATATTTTATACCTAAGGTAAAACCGAACTTCTGATATAATTTAGGATTTCCATATATAACGATTGCCTTATATCCTAACTCCTTAGCTTTACTTATTGAGTGTTTTATTAGTTTACTTCCTATACCCTGCATTTTATATTCCGAAAGTATGCTTACAGGACCAAAGCTTATTATATCTTTTACTTTATTGTTTGATGAAATAAGTTTAGAGTGAGTGTAACCTATGTGACCTATTAGTCTGTTATCTTTTTCAACTATAAATGCAAGCTCTTTTATATAATCCTTGCTTGAATGCAGTTTATTTAAGATATAATGTTCAAAACAACCTTCAATATATACATTATAAAATGCTTCTCTTGTTAATGTTTCTGTTTCATTATAATCTTCTTTATTTTCCAACCTTATGATATAGTCCATTACTATGTTATTCTCCATTTCTTTATTTAAATATTAATAATATCACCTTACAAAAAAGACATGAGAATATCATGTCAAATATCTTTAATATTTGGTATGCTTTTACTGTCTATGTAATTAAGATTAAAAAACAAAAACAGTGAATTCTATCTTACGATTTATAAACCTCGTTATTGATTTAATAAAAAGATTGTTTACACATTATAGCATAAATTTATTGTGTTAAATAGTTTATTGATTGATAAAAACTTATAAAGATTATATAATGATAAAAATAAGTATAAGGAGAATGAATTGAAAGAATTTTTATTTCCGGTTTATAATATTGATGAGTTATGCAGACATAGTTCTTCAAATATAAAAGACTTTTTGAATGACAGTGACGGGAAAGACTTTAAAGTGTTGGAAGAGTCTTCTTTTATTGGATATTTAATTGCTTTATTTATTTTTTTCGCTGTTCAATTAGTATTGACTTTTATATGTAAATTTTACTTTGGTGTTTTTCCATGGATTTTATTAATTATTTCTGCATTTTTATATTTAATGTATTCTGTTATTTTTTATAAATACAAAAAAGATATGACGAATAGGTTAATGGGCTTTTTATCTAAGGTTTTTGTAAGTTTACTTGTATCAAGTATATTTTTAGGAATTAGCAATGTTATATGTATTTTATTTTTGAAATATTTTTCTAATTTGATAGTACTCAAAATAGTTTTTATGATTTCTTTACCGTTTGTTTTTATATTTTATAGAATAGCGTCAAAATATTATATAAACTTTTTTATAAATGGAAAAATTGATAAAAGGTTTTATTTATATATAGCTGTAGTTCTTATATTATTTTTACCGTTATATTTTATTGTTCCTAATTGGTTTTGTATGGTTGCATTGATATTTTCATACTTCTGCTTATTCGTTATTGTACCGGTCAGTATATGTAATTATAGATATTATGAAGAATTCAAAAAAATATATGAAAATTATATTAATAATGATAGGGTAAATAGTATCAAAGATTTAGATGACATTGAAGGTAAAAAGTTCAGACATATGTGGAGTCTTGGTTTTTATGTTGTTATGGCACCTCTAGCTTTGTCTATTTCTATAATGTGTGTGATATGGTTTTTCGATTTTAAATATTTAAGTATACTACTTATGTTTGGAGCAGCCTTTATTTTTGTTATCCCTTTGGTAGTAATCAATTATTTATGGTTTGGGAAAATAAATATTGTAGCTGATGAAGAGGGGATAAGTACTCTTAGAGATTATACTAAGTGGGAAGATATAAATTCGGTTCATTACGAAGCTGCATCGTATAGCAGGACCAGTTATACTCCAAATAAATTATATATACATACTTACGACGGAGATATTATTGAAGTAAAAAATGGATCATATTTATTTCTTCTTTATTTAAGCAAACACCATCCTGACATCATGACCACAAACGAAGGATTAAAATCATATTTTACTATTGGAATAATAGCAGGTATTGTATTTGGGATAATATTTAAATTTGTAAATTAAAAGCAGGTATCGTTACCTGCTTTTAATTATTATTTATCTATATCTACATCTACTAATTCATATTCTCTTAAGCCTATTTTAAGTTCGTTTGCTGCTTTAATAGTCAAAAGTCCGTTTCTGGATTCAATTCTTTCTATTAAATCTTTTTTGCCTTCATCTTTACTATTATATACTAAATCGATACATGCTTGATCCAGGGCAACAGGGTCAAGTGATGATAATATTCCGATGTCTTTGATTTTTGGGTCTTCTGCTACCGCACAGCAGTCACAGTCTACCGACATATTACACATTACATTTATAAATGCAATATTATCTTTTTCATAATCCATTATTGATTTTGCCGAATCAGCCATTGATATCAAGAAAGAGTCGTGGTCTGCTTTGAACATATCATCGAACGTGCCTCCTCCGTGAATATATGCTTTACCTTTGCTTGATGCTATGCCTATGGAAATATTTTTAAGCGCTCCGCCGTATCCTCCCATGGGGTGTCCTTTAAAATGGGAGAGAACCAGCAATGAATCATAATTTTCTAAGTTTTTTCCAACATAATTTTTATCGAGGATTTTTCCATTCTTAACAGGTATTTCCATGTCTTCCTTTTCGTCCATAATGTCTACCTTAAACATTTCGCTCCAGCCATGTTCTTTCATTGTTTCCCAGTGTGCTTTTGTTGTGTTCCTTTTTCCTTCATATGCAGTGTTGCATTCTACAACCGTACCGTCTACATAATCGATAATGTCCTTCATGAATTCCGGTCTTAAAAAGTTTTGATTGCCGACTTCTCCGCTGTGGACTTTTACAGCGATTTTTCCTTTTAGTTCTCTGTCCATCACCTTGTACATTTCCACCATTTTTGAAGGTGTGATTTCTTTTGTGAAATAAACTTTGCTTTTCATTTTATTTACCTCTCTGTTTTATTTATTTTAACTGTGCATTTCAATTCTTTTAAGAGCTGATAATAGTTCCTCGAAATGATTAAAATCATTGGATAATAATTTTTTATAGATGTCATATATATTATATAAACATTTTACCACTTGGAGTTAACTCTAAGTCAAGGATAAATATAAAATAAATAATAAAAAAACAGCAGTTTAATAAACACTGCTGTTTGATTTTTTTATTTAGAAGAACAAATGAATAACTATTGCCGCTAAAGGTATGGCTATGACCGTTCTTTCCAAGAAGCAAACTATGATCTCCCAAAATTTGATTGGAGATTTTGTCGCAAGCATAACCGTTGCAGTTTCCGAGAAGAAAATGATTTGTACTATAGAAACAAGCGTAACGAATACTCTTGCGGGTTCGCTGATTAAGGTTATTTTTGTTCCCATAACTAGGACAGGTAAAAACATTTCAGCTATACCAACGGGAATAGAGGGTGCAATAAGTGAAACATCTGGGACTTGACATATTAATAATAGTGGTTTAAATATATTACCGAGCCACTGGAATACAGGAGTGTATTCTGCGAGTATCAATGCCGATACACCTATTGCCGATAGCATTGTAAGCACTTGAGGTAATATAAGCAAGCTGTCCATTAAACTTAATTTGATATCGGTCGCTACTCCGTTTGCTATACCTGCTCTTTTTACTGCACGGCTGAAACCTGTTTTAAATATAGATAAACTTGCTTTAGCACCGTCTTTTCTTTCTGCTTCACTTTGTTCTCTTCCATTATGGTATACATTTTTTTTCTTTGAGATAGGAGGTATTCGAACCATTATCATTTCCATGATGAAAACAAGCACAAAGCTGATTGCATATATTTTTAGAAATAAATGACCTAGATTTGCTGTATTTATTACAAGATATGCAAAACCGATACTTACCGCACTAAATCCGGTCATTATTGCGACCATTTCTTTATCGGTGTAGGCATTTTTCTTCCAAAGCCTGTTTGTAATTAGAACGCCGAGGGAAGATGAGCTTACAAACGAAGCTACTGCGTCCAGAGCGGCTTTTCCCGGAACCTTAAACAAAGGTCTCATAAAAGGTTCCAATAATGCTCCTACGATTTCAAGTATTCCATAGTTAAGCAAGAAAGGCATGAATATCGCTCCTACTATGATAATACCGAGGACACCTAGAACGATAGGAGGTACTACACTTCCGCCCGTTGCGTCTCCAACGATGAATTCGGGACCGACAAAGCCGGCAATATTCATTTTCATCGCATATAAGAATACATATATAAATCCTAAAGAATATAGGACAGTGTGAATTATTGTATCATTTTCATATACTCCTGCAAATGTGGATGTACATGTGCTCTTTTTTATGTACTTATAATAAATATGAGCACATAGGTTCCCTCCCACTATCAAGGCAATCACCCAGTATGCAAAATTACCCATTAGCCCTATAAGCCAGTTATATACTATACTAAATATGATCTCACTGTCGCCGTTATGAGGAACGGATACAAAGAATACCAGTACACCAATTACAGAACAAATAATTAGTCTTATAAGACTTTTTATAAATTTTTCTTTATTGAATGTTATATTATCCAGCTCATTTGAAGGCATGTCCGGATCATAGACTACTTTTGTTGTTGTATTTTCCATTTATCACTCTTGCCCTTTCTATTTTTTCTTTGTAGCTAGAATTGACAAGAATTCAAATACTATATTTGCACCAAGATAAGCTGTGATTTCTCCATGGTCATAAGCAGGTAGAACTTCAACCAAATCCATTCCTATAAAGTTAAGGTCTTTAAGTCCTCTTACCATTTCTAGAGATTCCCAAGAAGTAAATCCTCCTACTTCAGGTGTCCCTGTACCCGGAGCATATGCAGGGTCGACGAAGTCGATGTCGAATGTTAAGAAACAAGGTTTATCTCCAACTCTTTCAAGAGCGGTTTCAAGTAACTTTTTACTTCCCATTTCTCTTACTTTGTGTCCCGGAATGAGTAGCATTCCAAGTTCTGCAGCCATTTTATGTTCGTCGGGGTCATATAGTGAACCTCTCATACCGATTTGAATTGAATGCGAAGGATCTATTAAACCTTCTTCCAGTGCTCTTCTGAAAGGTGTTCCGTGGTTATATTTTTCTCCGAATACTTCATCACATAAATCCGAATGAGAATCGAAATGAACCAATGCAACAGGTCCATATTTTTTAGCTACTGCACGAAGTTCCGCTAAAGTTATGGAATGGTCTCCTCCGAGTACTATAGGAACAGCGTCTTCATCGACTATGCCTTTTACTCCTTCTTCTATTGCCTTGTACGTAGGGTGGATATATCCCGGAATAACAGGAAAGTCACCGATATCTCCGCCTTTTAAACCGTCCATGATATTGACTTGCATCAATACATTGTTAGGTTTCATCATTGCGGATATGTTACGTATCGCATTTGGTCCAAATCTCGAGCCTGAACGGAATGAGCTTGCGGTATCAAAAGGTGCACCTGCTATTACAAAGTCTAGTCCTTTTGCACTGTCTACTTTATCCATTCTCATAAAAGTCCCCATATTACAAAATCTAGGTGATGATAGGGCACTTGCGGGTTGTTTTACTTCTGACATAATAATAATTTCCTCCTTAGACATTTCAAAATGTTATAAAATATCCTCTTTTTGCCCTTAATAATAGCATATTTCGACATTATTTTCAATATATTCTGAATATTCGGGAGAGTGAAAAATATTATAAATATAGATTGCTTTGCTTTAATTATGTTATATTATTTAAAATATTAAAAAACAATATATTTGCATAGCTAATATATTGTTTATTTATTATTAATGTATATTATATTTAATTGATTTATTATATAATAGATATTATTTTTTGAACACAAACAAATACTCATGTGCAATTAATAAAAAATTATATTTTACGCTATTAGTTTTCCAAAATCCTGTTGCTCTGCAATTATGTTGTTCTTTAATAATTAATTCTTTAAGTTTAAATCCTGTATCCCCAAAAATACGCATAACTTCAAATGACATTGGTATCATATGCCCCTTTTGTCTTGTATCGCCCATAAGAACGGCACAGAACTTGCCCTTTTTAAGAACTCTATAACTTTCACTAGCAACCTTTTTCATCTCTTCGAGAAAATCTTTGACTTTAAGTTGTGATAAATCTCCGTCAATATCGTCACTGTATCGGATAATATTTGCATACGGTGGATGAGTACAAATCAAATCAATACTATTATCCATCACAAAATCGAGATTTCTTGCATCACCTTTATGCAAATACACCTTACCATTTGCATCCTCATGTTTAAAATCAATTTTTTCCTTGCATCGTTCAAGAGCAATATCATTTACATCAACCCCAATAATGTTACGGTTTAAAAGTTTTGCCTCTACAAGGGTAGTTCCTCCGCCTACGAATTGGTCAAGGACTAAATCATTTTCTCCAGAATATCTCAGTAAAATATTTCTCGGTATATACGGCGACCAATTCCCACGCCATTTAGCATCATGAGTTGCCCAATTCCCACGCTTTGGAAACGACCAGTGCGTAGTCATTTCAAGTTCAAAATCTTCAGGCTCCCATCTTGTTATTTTCTTTGCCATTATCTAAAAACCTCATTCATTACATCTTCTTCCAAATCTTTGATATTGTAAATATGTTGCATAACATCAAAAGTTTCTTCGAGGTTGTTTTTAGCACTGTTCCAACCTTTTCCGTCTGTAAGCCAAACAAATGTAAAGCCATTTATTGTATCGGTTTCGAGTGCAAGTGTTTTATAACTACGTGCGGTTTCATTTAGCTTACTGCCACTGCTTCCGTAAAAATTTGTTTCGATACCATAGATCATATTAGGTGTCTTAACAATAAAATCAAAGCGTTTTTCCATCTTGCCTTGATTGGAAATCGCGGATAAGTCTATGTTCCATTTTTCTGTAATTTGGTGGATATACATTTCTTTGAAGTAATTAACACCTTTCACAAAACCTGCTTTTTGAATAAAGTTTTCAACCAAATTTTCCATAAGGTGCCCTCCACGATTCTTACGCCCGTTGGAATCAAGACCTGTTTCTACACCAGTTGCATAATCAACCAAATTATTCACGATGTGATTTTCCAATAAATCAAACAATCCGGTTTTACGCATAAAATATTTATATCTTTCGTAATGTGCGTGACTATTCGGTGGATACTTGCTAAAATTAAATCGGAATAAATAACCACCATTTTCATCATGACAATATATTTCGTTTGCTCGAACTGCTAAAAGCAAAGGAATACATTTTAATATTTCGGGATATTTTGTTATTAAATTTTCAAAATCGGTTTCGATATTCTTGGAGCCGATAAGTGAATTTAAGATATTAAGTTCAACTTTAATGCTATCCACATTTTTGTGAACCTTTTTAAAATCTATGTAATACCCATAGTCTGCTATACTATCACGAAAACCTGATAACCAGGCATTAAAATCTCTTGACATTAATTATTCCTCCTCGCTACTAGGTGGCACAGGTAGCCCTAACTTTGTAAGCGGTATATACTCAAAATAATAGTAACAACGCATACTGATAATATAATCCAAAACATCCTTATACTTTGGATCCTTAAACCAATCCGAAAGTAAATAAATGTATTCTACATCAATGTTGAGTGGTGCCATCAACTTTTGATACTGCTTTCTTTTGAAATCGCAAGTCTGTAATTTTTCATCAACCGAACCCGCAACTTGCTGATACTTACATTCAATTATAAAAAATGTATTATTGATGATTATATAAATACTATTATCTGGCAAAAGTTTTTTTGAAATAATCTTTGTCCAATCAACGCCAACTTCCCTTAAATATCTATAAAATTCGTACTTTTTGAATATATGAGCTACCTTCTTATCGTTATAAAATACAATACCATCGGTTACACGATATCCATCTTGACTATTCAAAAAGGTTGCCAAATCAGTTTTCCCCTCAAAGACAAGTCCTGTCTTGGTATTTCCTCCGCCTTTTCCGTTCTTTATCATATTGGCAATTCTCCTTAAAAGTTTGAAATAAGCAATTCTTTGATTTTTCCTCTTGCTTTACTATTGCAGTTAATCATTCGTGTTGCATCAACTCTCTTTATTTTGTGAGTATAGTAAATATTATCAAAGAAATCGTCTTTTATATTAGAATTTTTAGGATCTGAATTGCTCACCACAATTTTAGCTCCTTTCTTGTCCAATTCATCAACAAAATTTGCCAAATTTTGTTGGCTATCATCATTAAATAAATTTTCTGTATATGCAGTAAAACTTGCTGTAACCGTAAGTGGGCGATACGGTGGATCAAAATAAACAAAAGTATTTTCATCAATAAATTCTTTTGACATTCTATAGTCTCCACATACGATAGTGACTTTTTGTAATTTTTGTGATACTGCTCTTAGGTTTTTTTCATCGCAAATCATTGGATTTTTATATGCTCCCATAGGAACATTAAACAATCCTTTTTTGTTCACACGGAATAACCCGTTAAAACAAGTTTTATTTAAGAATATCATCAACGCTGCTTTTTCAATGTTAATACTCTCGTTTCCGTTAATCTTCAAATCATTAAAACGCTCACGTTTTTTACAATAATATGCTTTGCGATGTTCTGTATCTAACGGAATAAAATCATTTTGCAAACAAGAAAGTATTTGAATTAAGTCATCAATATCATCACGAACAATACGATAAGCATTTATAAGTTCGGCATTAATGTCGCTGATATAAATTTCATCTAAATCATATTTGTCTAATATATCGAATAAAACTGCTCCTCCACCTACAAAAGGCTCAGCATACTTCGTTATATGACTATCAGAAAAAGGATAATATTTTTCAATTTCACATATAAGTTGACTTTTGCCGCCAGCCCATTTTAAGAAAGGTTTTACATTTTTTGTTTTTTTCAAATTTATATAAATCTCCCTAATAATATAATAAATATAATTATAAATTAATTATATTTTATATTATCACATAATATTTCATTTAACAACTTTATATTTTTATAATAAAATATATTATAAATGCAAATAAAAAAAGTGTCTTATTTAAGACACTTTTTTGCTTTATATTTTATTACTTCTACTCAAACTCAATCGTTCCCGGTGGTTTACTTGTACAGTCGTACAGTACTCTGTTTACGTGGTCGACTTCGTTTACTATCCTTGTTGTTACTTTGTGAAGGACATCCCAAGGAAGTTTTGCTGCTTCCGCCGTCATAAAGTCTGAAGTCATTACCGCTCTTAAGGCTATTGCATAGTCGTAAGTCCTAAAGTCTCCCATGACACCTACCGAGCGCATATTTGTAAGTGCCGCGAAGTATTGTCCTAGGCCTTTGTCTATTCCTGCTTTTGCGACTTCTTCTCTGTAAATAGCATCTGCGTCCTGAACTATCTTTACTTTTTCTTCCGTTACTTCTCCGATTATTCTAATGGCAAGTCCCGGTCCCGGGAATGGCTGACGCATTACCAAGTATTCCGGAATACCAAGTTCTTTTCCTGCTTTTCTAACTTCGTCTTTAAATAAATCTCTTAGAGGCTCAATGATTTCTTTAAAGTCTACATAATCAGGAAGTCCGCCTACGTTGTGATGTGATTTTATTACCGCACTTTTATCAAGACCGCTTTCCACAACGTCCGGATATATCGTTCCCTGAACCAAGAAATCCACAGTTCCGATTTTTTTAGCTTCTTCCTCGAATACTCTTATGAATTCTTCTCCGATGATTTTTCTTTTTGTTTCCGGGTCTGTTACTCCCGCAAGTTTATCGTAAAATCTTTGCTGTACATTAGCTCTTATGAAGTTTAAATCATATGGACCGTCGGGACCGAATACAGCTTCGACTTCATCACCTTCATTTTTACGAAGAAGTCCATGGTCTACAAAAACACAAGTTAGCTGTTTACCTACCGCTTTTGCTAACATTACCGCTGCTACGGAAGAATCCACTCCTCCCGATAATGCGCATAAAACTTTTCCGTCACCGACTTTTTCTTTTATAGCTTTGATTGTATCTTCTACGAATGAGTCCATCTTCCAGTCGCCGCTGCATTTACAAATATTATATAGGAAGTTATTTATGATTTTAGTTCCTTTTTTTGTATGCATTACTTCAGGGTGGAACTGAACTGCATAAAGATTTTTATCTTTGTTTTCCATTGCTGCCACAGGGCAAACAGGAGTTTTTCCTGTAACCTTAAAACCTTGAGGTTCTTTAGATATATAATCCGTATGACTCATCCAACAAACATTTTTTTCATCTATATCTTCAAATAGTAGGGAAGAGGTATCGAGTTCGACTTCAGTATGTCCGTATTCACTAACCGGAGCTGTCTCAACTTTTCCTCCAAGCTTATGTGCCATCAACTGTGAACCGTAGCATATTCCAAGGATAGGGATACTCGCTTCGAATATTTCCTTTGTGTATGTTGCGGAATCTTCACCGTATACACTGTTAGGACCGCCGGTAAAAATAATTCCCTTAGGATTTAATTCCTTCAATTCTTCCAAAGAAATAGTGTAGGGTTTTATTTCACAGTAAACATTACATTCTCTTACTCTTCTTGCGATAAGCTGATTGTACTGTCCTCCGAAATCCAAAACTATTACTAATTCATTTTTTTTGCTCATATTATTTTTCCTTAAAATTCTCTTGTATAGTTTGGAGACTCTTTTGTTATTGAAATATCATGAGGATGAGATTCCTGTAGTGAAGCAGCTGTTATTTTAACAAAGTTTGCATCGTTTCTAAGTTCGTGTATTGTAGCACATCCG
This sequence comes from Anaerofustis stercorihominis, assembly GCF_024623185.1. Classification (GTDB taxonomy): domain Bacteria; phylum Bacillota; class Clostridia; order Eubacteriales; family Anaerofustaceae; genus Anaerofustis. The sequence goes on along the minus strand of NZ_JANJZK010000004.1, from coordinate 32,765 downwards.
CAGTATCCCATTCCTGCTCTAAGTCCGCCTAGAAGCTGGAATACATTGTCTGCAATATTTCCTTTGAATGGAACTCTTCCTTCAACTCCTTCGGGAACAAGTTTCTTCTGTCCGCTTTGGAAGTATCTGTCTGAAGAGTTATTTGCCTGTGACATGGCAGCTACTGAACCCATTCCTCTGTATGCTTTAAATTGTCTTCCTTGATATATTATAAGTTCACCCGGAGCTTCTTCTGTTCCTGCAAACATGCTTCCAAGCATTACTGTGCTTGCACCTGCCGCAATAGCCTTTGTGATATCACCTGAGAATTTGATACCGCCGTCGGCAATTACGGGAACGCCGTATTTATTACCGACTTCCGCACAGTCCATTACCGCTGTGATTTGAGGCACACCAATTCCCGAAACAACTCTTGTTGTACAAATGGAACCCGGACCCATACCAACTTTAACCGCATCGGCGCCTGCTTTTATTAAATCTTCCGTTGCTTCTCCCGTTGCAACATTACCGGCGATGATTTGTAAATCAGGATGTACATCTTTGATTTTCTTTAGCCAGTCCGAAACATTTGTTGAATGTCCGTGAGCGGTGTCAAGCACAATAACGTCGACTTTTGCATCTACCAGTGCCTGAACTCTTTCCAGTGTATCTGCTGCTGTACCCACTGCAGCTCCTGCAAGAAGTCTGCCTTGTTCGTCCTTTGCGGCATTTGGATATTGAATTTTCTTTTCGATATCTTTGATTGTTATAAGACCTTTTAACTTAAAGTTTTTATCTACTATAGGAAGTTTTTCAATTCTGTTTTTCTTAAGTATTTTTTCTGCTTCTTCTAAAGTTGTACCTTCCGCTGCTGTGATCAAGTTGTCTTTAGTCATAGCATCTTTTATTTTTTTCTTAGGATCTCTTTCAAATCTCAAATCTCTGTTTGTGATGATACCAACGAGTGTACCTGTTTTGTCCGTAATAGGTACTCCCGAGATTTTATATCTTGCCATGATTTCATTAGCATCTTCAACTACATGTTCAGGAGATAAAAAGAATGGATCTACAATAACCCCATGTTCGCTTCTTTTTACTTTATCGACTTCGGCTGCTTGTTGTTCAATAGTCATATTCTTATGAATAATACCTATACCGCCTTGTCTTGACATCGCTATGGCAAGCTTTGATTCTGTTACAGTATCCATTCCCGCACTCATTAGTGGAATATTAAGTTTGATTTTCTTTGTTAAATATGTTGATGTGTCTACCTGTGAAGGGATAACATCGCTTTTTCTCGGTATTAATAATACATCATCGAATGTTAGTCCTTCTTTTAAAATTTTACCCATGATTGCCTCCTTATAATATAAAAAAATCGAAGATAAAGTCTCTGCTATCTTCTAAAAAGTAAACTGTATTTTAATTTATATATATATTAATGCAAAAAGCTATTTTTGTAAACAGAAAATGCAATAAAAAATGAGAAAAAATTGTTAAATATTTAGGTGATTATAATATTAATTATATAAAGATAATTTAAATTGTTGTTTTATATAATATATGGGTGTTAAACAGTCAAATATTATAATTAATTTAGAATTTTCAAAATAAATTCAAGTTAAATTAAGCTTTAAACATTATAATTTATAATGTATTAATGTGCATATAAAGTTTTAATGTTTCACGTGAAACATTTAGTAACTTTATATTTAAAGGATATATGAAATTAAATTAATTAATTTTAATAAAAACAAAAATTATTGATTATACTTTGTAGTATTCAAAATATTTTAAAAGTCAAATATTTTATTGTGAAGAATTGAATAAGGCTGGAAATGAGTTTGAATGTTTATTTTTGTTATTTAATATATTGGAGATAACTATAATATATATTTTAAATGACTATAAAACTTTATTTATTTATTATACAAAACTTTATATAATAAAAATACTTAATAAATTGTATATATGTTTATTTCAAGAGGAGAAAATAGTATTCATAAAATCAGAAATAAATTTGCACATTCTGATTTAATATGTTTTCATTATGTTGGATATGATAAAAGTTGAAAAAACATATTATTCATTGAATGAAAATTAAAATTGTTTAATTCTATATGATAAATTAGCTTATGCCATTTTCCTTATTATTTATAAACTTATATTTCTTAATTTATTAATTGGAGAAAATATAGTCTTCTCTGATTAAGATATTTTTTTCAATATATATATACATACATTTAGAATTCAAAATTATTTCATCCGAAGAATTATTATTGTTTAACGGCTATATATAGGGAAAATAGAAAATAAAAGAAGAATGTGAATATAATGGTTAGCCGATAATGCAGGGAGTGATTTTCTTTATTAACAAATTATTAAATATTTATTTGATAAATAAAACAAGTTAATAATTTATATCAATTAGATTAAATAAGAAATGAAGAATAAAATTATGTTTCACGTGAAACATTTTTAATATTAAATTTATTGAAGGGGTACTTTTTCTGTGTTACAATGTAGAAAGTAAAAATATAATAGGGAAGAAGTAAGAAATATGACAAAGATAATATCATTATTTAATCAAAAGGGAGGCGTTGGTAAGACAACTACCGCAGTTAATTTATCTGCATGTCTTGCAAAAATGGGTAAAAAGGTGCTTGGGATCGACCTTGACCCTCAAAGTAATTTTACCAGCGGACTTGATATAGATAGAACTAAACTTGAATATAGTACATATGACATTATCGTCAACGATATAGACGGAAGTGATGTCGTTATAAATACCGAAGTAAAAAATTTAGATTTGATACCTTCAAGTATTGATTTAGCAAGTGCGGAAATTGAAATAGCTAGTAAGCCGAAGAGAGAAACTATTCTAAAAAGACATATATCAGGCATAATCGGAAATTATGATTTTGTTATTATTGATTGTGCTCCGTCTTTGGGATTGCTTCCAATAAATGCTCTTTGTGCATCAAACAGTGTTCTCATACCTATTCAATGCGAATACTATGCACTTGAGGGGGTTAGTCAGTTAATGAATACAATTAATCTTGTTAAGAAAGGTATAAATCCATACTTAAAAGTAGAGGGAGTACTGCTTACGATGTTTGACAATAGGACCAATCTTTCAACTCAGGTGGTCGAAGAGGTAAAAAGATTTTTTGGAAATAAAGTTTATGATACGATTATCCCAAGAAATATAAGGCTTGCCGAAGCTCCAAGCTTCGGACAAACGATCGTTGAATACGATCCTTCTTCAAAAGGTTCAAAAGCTTATATGAATTTGGCGAAAGAATTACTTAAAAAAGGGGAATAATATGAAGAAAAAATCAGGTGGTCTCGGAAAAGGGCTGTCTGCATTAATACCTCAGGAAGATGTAGACGGTGTTTTCAGTGAAAGTAGTGAACACGATATAAAAAAAGTCGATATTAATTTGGTTAAGGCAAATGCAAATCAGCCAAGAAAACATTTCGATAAAGAAAAAATAAAAGAATTATCCGCTTCAATCAAAGAACATGGTGTTATTCAGCCTTTACTTGTTGTAAAAGAAGAAGATGAGTATATAATTGTTGCGGGGGAAAGAAGGTATAGAGCTTCTATCCTTGCAGGATTAAAAGAAGTGCCAGTTATAATTAAAGATTACAGCGAGAAAGAAATAAGTGAAGTTTCTTTAATAGAAAATCTCCAAAGAGAAGATTTGAATGAAATCGAAAAAGCTGAAGCATATAATGAGTTAAAAGAAAGTTTTAAGATGACTCAGGAGGATATAGCAAAAAGACTTGGCACCAGCAGGGCAAGCGTTGCAAATACTTTGAGGCTCCTTTCTTTAACGGATAATATAAAGAAAGCTATAAGAGATGATAAAATATCTGCAGGACATGCAAGAGCTATCCTTTCGGTTGATGAAAATTACAGAGATGAATTTTTAGAGGAAATCATAAATAAAAGCTTATCGGTTAGAGAAAGCGAAAAATTAAGTAAAGAATTTAAAGGTAACAGTAAAGATAAATCTAAAAAAATAATAAAAGAAAAACAAGAAAATCCTTATATTGTGGATTTAGAACATAAAATGTCTTTAACGTTTGGAACAAAAGTTAAACTGAACGATAAAGGCAATAAGGGAAGTATTGTGATTGATTATTATTCAAATGAGGATTTATCGAGACTTTTGGAACTTTTTAATATAGAGGATAAATAATATGACAAAAAAAGAAACTAGATATTTTGGGACAGCAATGTTGGTAAACGGACTACAGCTTTTATTATGTTTTATAATATATGTTGTGGGGATGATAGTTAGTGTTAATAATGTGGTTATAGCAATGGTCATGCTTATTGCGGAAGTTATAATATGGCTGATATGCGGTTTTAAAGTTGCAGTAAGCGGTGATATGGATAAGGTAGGCAAACTGTTTTTGGCTGTTTTGATCGCTTTATTCCCAATATTATTATATACCGGTATATCTTATGGTGTAAGCAGATTTATACCTGTGGAAAGTCAGGGGTGGACTCATTTCTTTTTCCTAGGCGGACCTCTTATATTCTTCAATAAACCAATTACGTTACTTATGGCTATGTTTAAAGGCAGCGGATATTTACTGTTCTTAGTGAATTATGCGGTAATGGGTATTTCCTATTTTATAGGCGAGCTTTTAGGTTATGCCATTAATGGGGGAAAAAGAAGAAAAAATAAAAAATCGGTAAAAGAAAATAATGTTGTCACTAAACCTAATAAAAAAGATAAAAAAGCAAAAAAAGAAAAGAAGAATAAGAGAAAACTGAAGAAAAAAGAAAAAGTTGAAGAAGACAGTGAAAAGGTAACCGAAGAAATAGATGATGAATTATCATATAAAAAAGATGAACTGAACGAGATTGCTAATGACGACGATAAAATAGAAGAAGCCTTGGTTACAGACACTACTACAATAACAAAAGATTTAGATGAAAAAGAAGATAAGTTAGCAGAGGAAATTGTAAATAGTATATTAAAGGAAAATTTAAAGGAGCAAAAAGGACCTAAAAATGAAGATGAATAAGTCTTCTTCAAAAGGAAAAAATTATGCTGACATGGATTGATATTTTAATAATTGTAATTATTGGTATATGCATTATACTCGGAGCTTATAAGGGACTTGTAAAAAGTGTATTCTCTTTGGTGACTATTGTTTTAAGTTTCTTAGTTGCTAAGATGTTCACACCTGTCCTTTCAAGCTGGCTTATAAATAATACCAATATAGAAAACACCATACATAACTTTTTTAAAGTTAAAGATACCCTTCCCAGTGTTCCAAGCGGGGTAAGTGATGCTTCAAATAGTGTAAGCGTGTGGTTTGATAGTTTAAACCTTGGTGAAGTACCTAATTCCGTAATTAACTTTTTTCAAAATTTATGGAATGGCGGTGTTCAAGCTGCGGGAAATGCAAATGCGACGGTTGCAGATATAACCACAGCTTCTATAGTTTCATTTATATCATTTATTGGATTACTGATATTTGCCTTTGTAGTTATTTCCCTACTTGTAGAAGTTTTGAATTTGGTAACAAAACTTCCGGTCATCGGGACTTTCAATACGATAGGCGGAGCTGTATTTGGATTTTTAAAAGGACTTATCTTAAATCTTGTCATAATAAGTATTTTATTTGTTATAGCAATATTTTTAAAGGATTCACCTCTTAATATAGCACTTAGAGATTCCTTATTTGCAAGTTACTTTTATATAGGATATATTTTGTTTTGATCGGGAGATATATATTTTGGAAAATTATGAAGTAAATGACATTGTGATGATGAAAAAAGGACACCCCTGCGGGAGCAATAAATGGGGAATAATAAGGATAGGCTCTGATGTTAAACTTGAATGTATCCAGTGCAAAAGGATAGTTACTTTATCAAGAGCTAAATTTAATAAAAGTGTAAAGTGCAAATTAAAAGAGACTATATAGTCTCTTTTTTTTATTTGTTTCACGTGAAACATTATATAAGTCCCAAGCTTTTTAAAATAAACAGCCATCCTGTCAAAGTGAAAGAACTAAGCATTGTAGTAAGCATAACAGTGCTCGAGGTTAATATTCCTTTATGTCCCATGTTTTTAGCCATTATGTAACAGCTTACGGTCGTCGCTGAGCCGAGCATGACTAATATATTTACAAGATATTCGTTTCTGTATCCAATGAATACTGCCGGCGGAATGAATAGTGCACAAAATATTATCAATTTAAGAATAGTACACATTAGTGCAGGTTTTATATTCTTAAATGCCTTATTGAAATCAAAGCTCGCTCCGATTACTATTAATCCCAAAGGTGTTGCTAAATTTGCGAGATTGACCAAGGTTTTATCTAAAATAATAGGCTTTGGTATTTTTAAAACAGTCCATACCATGCCTATAATAATTCCAAATATTATAGGATTTGTTATAATATCTTTAATTGTGTATTTTATTGTTTCTATGTTAATCTTATCTTTTTCCGGCTTTAGAAAAGAAAGCACTACTACAGCTACTATATTATATAACGGAACAGCGCCTATTATCATGAGAGGGGCTACACTTATATTTCCATATATATTTTGTACAAATGCTATTCCTATAATAGAAGCGGAACTTCTGTATGAAGCCTGCACAAACTCTCCTTGTATCGATTTATCTTTTAAAAATATAGAAACCAGATAAGATATCAATACTGAGATCAAAGTAACAATAAAGCAAAATATCACAAATTTGGTATCCCAATTTTTTATAAAATCCGTCGAGCTTATATCTTGAAATAATAGGATTGGAAGCGCTACGGTAAAAACAAATTTATTTAAAGAAGATAAAAAGTTATCATTGAATATATCAAATTTTTTTAATATTACACCGACCACCATAGTAAAAAAAATCGGTAAAGTTGCATTTAAACTAAAAATCAAATCATCCATATATTTAATTCCTTCCGGGAAAAATTTTACCATAACGAGGGTTTAAAGACAATAAAGTGTATTTATATAATTTGAAAAATTAACAAGACGTAGTATAATGTAATTTCAAAGAAGTTAAATAGAGTATTAGGAGCTAAAATGGAAAACTTAAAATCATATATAACAGAAAATCACAGAATCAAATATTCAAATGTAGATAATAATAATATGTTAAAGCCGATGGAAGCCGCAAGGTGGTTTCAGGATATATTTTTAAGGCAGGACGAAGTACTGGGGATTGAGAGGACCAATGATTTTACTTGGATATTATTAAATTATGATATGAATATTTATAAGTATGGAAAAATCGGAGATAGTGTAAAAATAGAAACATATCCTTATTCTTTTAATAGATTTTATGGAAATAGAATGTTTTTCTTAAAAGACGAAAATGATAATGTTTTAATAGAGGCAAAGACAAGATGGCTGCTTGTTGAAAAAGATACTTTTAAGATAAAAAAAGTAACCGAAGAAATTGCAGAGGTATATGACCTTCATAAAATAGAAAAGGGAAAAGGATTTGAAGTAGACAGCATAGATGATAAGTTGTTTAGTGATGTAGAAAAGAAGCCTTTACAAATAAGAAGATCGGATCTTGATATAAATAATCATGTTAATAATACATTATACTTTTCATATTTTTATGATTATATCGATAAGAAAGTATTGGAAAAATATATCCCTTATAAGATCCAGCTTACATATAAAAAGCAAATCACTATTGATGATGAACCATATGTATATACAAAAGATGAAATAAAAGACGAGCAGTATTACACAAATGTTAAAATATGTAATGATAATAATGAAATCTATACTTTGATTAAGATTTTGTGGAAGAAAAAAGATGAATGTTAATATAATATGCGTAGGGAAATTAAAAGAAAAATATCTTAAAGAAGCACAGAGTGAATACTTAAAGAGAATATCAAGGTTTGCTAAAATAAAAATTATAGAGCTAAATGATGAAAAGTTGACGGGCAGTGAATCGTTGGATAAAATAGCAAAAAATAAAGAAGGGGAGAGTATTATAAATAAAATACCTAAAAATTCTTATATTTTTGCCATGGATATAAAGGGTAAACAATTCACTTCCACAGATTTTGCAAAAGAACTTAATAGTTTAAGTGTATCCGGCAAAAGCGATTTTACGTTTATAATCGGCGGAAGCCTGGGGCTTAGCGAAGATGTTCTGAAAATAGCTAATAAAAAAATGTCGTTTTCATTAATGACTTTTCCCCATCAGTTATTCAGAGTTATGCTCCTAGAGCAGATATATAGATGTTTTAAAATAAATAATAATGAGACTTATCATAAATAGAATACTTATAGAGGATAATTATGACCAGAAAAAAACAAATGTCGGAGACTTATATAATAGGTATGATCCTCGCCATTGTAGGAGGATTTTTAGATGCATATACTTATATCTCAAGAGGTAAAGTATTTGCCAATGCTCAAACCGGTAATATAGTACTTCTAGGGGTGAATTTTGCAGAAGGAGAATTTAAAGAGGCAGCTTTTTACCTGCTTCCTATTCTTGCATTTTTTGTAGGTATTATAGGCGCAGAGATGATAAAGAAAAGACATAAATATAATGAGAACATTCACTGGAGACAAATTGTAATCATAATAGAAATTGTTACTCTTTTAATAGTAGGATTTATTCCTTCGGGAAGATTTGATATGTTAAGTAATATATTGATATCTTTTGTATGTTCGCTTCAAGTTGAAAGCTTTAGGAAAGTCAACGGCAATGCTTATGCTACTACTATGTGCACAGGAAATTTAAGAAGTGCTACGGAACATTTATATAACTACAAGCAAACAAAAGATAAAAGAATACTTAAAAATAGTCTACAGTATTATGGGATAATACTATTTTTTATAGTCGGAGCACTAATAGGAAGTTTACTTACGCATTTGTTCTTTGTTAAAGCAGTATTATTTTCTCTGATTGGTCTAATAGCAGTTTTTATACTTATGTTTATTGAAGAAGTTGAAGTAAAAAATAATAACAAAAAAAGAGTATGACTTACTCTTTTTTTTGTAGCACAGATTTTGTAATATCTTGGACATTTTTTATCAGTTTAATCATTATTATTGAAAATTCATCAGCATTTCTGCTGTTTAATATATTTAAAATGTCTTGAATGTCGTTCATATTTTTTTCATTATATATAAGATTTATAGGATATATCCAAAGGATTAGTGCAAAATAACGAGAATATACCATTTTAATAAATTTTGATTTTGTTAATAATATAATACATTCCAAATAAGCAAATATTATATCCAATGATTTTTTATTATCTAAAGATATAATTTTTTCCTTTATTTTATCGAAATCATCATTAGAAAATTTTGAAAAAATAATTTCGTTCATTTCATATGCATTAAGTTTTAATATTTCCAGACTTTCATATCCAAGTTTTATATTTTTGTTTATAGTCTTATTATTGAAATTTTCAATGTTTATATTTTCTATACTTACTATTGTGCCTTTTCTCGGAATCGTTTTTACTATTCCCAATGTGCTTAAAAGATTTATTGTCCTTCTTATTGTACTAAATGAAACCTTATACTTTTCTTCCATTTTTGTAAAAGAAGGTAAGAAAGAATTCATTTTATAATCTCCATAATAAATCCCGCCGATGATATGTTCGGCTATAGAATAACATTTTTGAGGTCTGTCACGAAATACATGCCAAATAAACGGAATCTGTTTTTCAGGTGTTAACGATTTTTTATCAGGATATTTAATATATTTTTTTATATCTGTAAGTAGTATATCTTCAAAAATTAAATAATTATTTAAAAAATCGTTTGCTTTATGGTTTTTACAACTTATTAATATATTTTTAATAGCCTCTTTATAACTTTTTCTTTCTAAAATATTTATATTATTATCTTTAGTGTATGTATTAAAATGATCGTTTTTATCATCAAAATAAGGGAATTTATAAAATAAAATTATTTCATTAAATAAATTCATAGCTAATTTATTATTAAGTTTTTCAAGTATAGCACTTCCCATAGTAAAAGATAAATAAGTATCCTTAGGATCAGTATTTTTAATTGAATTATATAAAATGTTCATGTCTTCTTTATCTAATAATAGGTATGCTTTTTTTAGCATAGGATGTATCATTAAAGGAGCGATTTCATTTATATCCCTTATTGCTTCAATTCTTTTTACGTAATAATCGTTTATATAATTTATAACCTCATCATTTGAAGTTTTATAAACTACAGTTGCCTTCTTGCCCGATGAAATTTCTATAAATCCATTTTTTTTTAGTTTATATAGCATATTTCTTATGGTTTGGGGTGCTACCTGGAATTTATAACATAGGTGTTCGATTGAAGGTAGTTTTTCTCCATATTTTATATGTCCAAATAATATTTGTGTGGAATAATATTCATAAATCATTTCATAAAAAGCTCTGTTCACAATACCCACCTAATAATTGTTATTTAATAATTAAATAATTTCTTTTCTTGCTATATCTTAAAGTATTTGTTACAATAAATCTATATATACATGAACACAGAAGCTATAGATATTTTAATATAAGTATTCACCTTTAATTGAAATTTATTTTTAATATTAAATGTTTATCCGTGTATAGGAGAAATATATTATGGAACATGATATAAATGAAACAGATAAATCACTGCCATTAAGTGACGAATATAATAATCTAATGAGTACGATGAAAGTGAGTGTAAGCAAACACCTTTTAGATGAATACTTTACAACTGTGTGGGCTAATGATTATTATTATGATTTAATAGGTTATCCTAAAGATGAATATGAAGAAAAATTTAAAAATCGTCCGGATATATATTACAGTAAACTTGGATATTTAGATGAACTGGCTAAACTTACTGCTGCTGTAATGGAAGCAATTAATAACGGAAGAAAAGGATATAGCTTGATAACCCGTCTTCCTGTTAAAGGGAAAAAGGGGCATATATGGGTAAGGATGAATGCAACTTTTACCGATGAAATAATAAGCGGTAAGCAAGTATCTTATACTGTAATTACAAATATAGATGATTTGGTTCAAACTCAAAAAACTCAGCATATAACAACTAACAATTTACCCGGATTGATTTTTAAAGGCATTATAAAAAATGATAATGAACTTGAGCTTTTAGATGAACAAGGTAAAAATAAAAAGATACTTAATTATAAAAATGAAAATTATAATATTATGTCTGATTATAACAGACAAATAATAAGAAAATATTTAGCAGAAGTTGAAGTCGGTAAACATATACGTTTTTTGGCAAAACTTAAAAATAATAAAAATGAAGATACATGGATGCAAATAAATGGAGATTGTATTGACTGGATCAGACAAGATCCAATTTACTTATTTGTTTGTATAGATGTAACAGATTTAACGGATTTAAGAGAAATGCAGGTAAAACTTGAAAAACAATCCGTTGAACTTAAAAAAGCGTTAAATGAAGCTGAAAATGCAAACAAAGCAAAATCAGAGTTCCTATCAAGTATGTCCCACGACATCAGAACACCGATGAATGCTATCATGGGTATGACTGAGATAGCCCAAATGAATATTTTAAATACTGATAAAGTAAACGACTGCCTTAAAAAGATTTCTGTATCGGGTCAGCATTTACTTGGACTTATAAATGATGTTTTGGATATGTCTAAAATTGAAAGCGGAAAGATGATTTTAAGAAATGATTCTGTATCTTTACCGGAAGCGTTAGAGAATATAGTATCTATACTTCAGCCAATGGTGAAATCGAGAAAACAGTCATTTTCAATCAGAATTCATAATTTAGTACATGAGGATTTTTACTTTGATGCATTGAGACTCCGTCAATGTTTTATTAATATTTTATCTAATGCTACTAAATTTACACCTGAAAAAGGGAGTATAACTGTAGATGTAGAAGAGGAATATTCTGATGATATGGATTATTCCAAATTGACATTTACGTTTACTGACACGGGGATGGGAATGAAAAAAGAATTTTTAAACAATATTTTTGATTCCTTTACTCGTGAAAAAGACGGAAGAGTCGATAAAACCGAGGGCAGCGGACTTGGGATGGCTATTACTAAAAAGATAGTAGACATAATGGATGGTACTATTGAAGTAAAAAGCAAAGTGGGTTTGGGAACAACATTTATCGTGACTCTTCCTCTTAAAATAGATAAAAACAAAGTAACAGACTATACTTTACCAAATACAAATGTACTCGTAGTTGATGACGATGATATCATGTGTGAATATACAGTCAGTAACTTAAAAGCCTTAGGAGCAAATGCAGAATGGGTAGACAGCGGTAAGGATGCTGTTGAAAAAGTAATAAATGCTCATGACGAAAAAACAGATTTTGATATAGTAATTCTTGACTGGATGATGCCTGACCAAGATGGGATTGAAACAGTAAAGAAAATCAGAGCTTCCATAAATGGTGATATACCTATTTTAATCGTTTCTGCATATGACTGGAGTGAAATAGAAAATGAAGCTGAAGGTGTGAATGGATTTTTATCAAAACCACTTTTCCGTTCAACGCTTTACAGGGCACTCAATAAATATGTTTTAAAAACAAATGACGAAGATTATTTAGATAAGAAAACTAATTATTACGATTTTAAAAATAAAAATATATTACTGGTTGAAGATAATGAACTAAATAGAGATATTGCAGTGGAACTATTATCCATAACAAAAGCTAATATTGAATGTGCTTCAAACGGAAAAGAATGTGTGGAAATGTTTAAGTCTTCTAAAGAAGATTATTATGCTTTGATGTTGATGGATATTCAAATGCCTGTAATGGACGGTTATGAGGCAACTAAGATCATAAGAAAGTTAAAAAGAAATGATTCTTTAACGGTTCCGATACTAGCAATGACAGCAGATGTGTTTTCGGAAGACATACATGCCGCAAAAGCAGCGGGTATGAACGGACATCTCTCAAAGCCTCTTAATAGCAGCATTATGATGAAGGAAATAAATAAGTTAATAAAATAAAAAAGAGTAATGATTACTCTTTTTTATTTTACTATGTTTATTAAGAAAATTATTATTATAAATATGATACCTATAAATATAAGACCTATAATATATCTTTTTGATTTACTCATCTTATTTATATTTTCAATTGTTTCATTTACTTCTTTGGATAATGCTACTGAAATTTTTGATTTACTATTTGATACATTATCAATGTTTTTTAAAAGAAAATCTGTGCTAACATTAAAAATCTCGCTTATTTTTATAAGCTTATCCGTATCAGGCATTGTTTCGCCAACTTCCCATTTTGATACCGACTGTCTTGTTACATTTAATTTTTCTGCTAGGTCTTCCTGAGATAATCCGTTAGTATTTCTTAAGTGTATCAATTGTTCTTTAAAACTCATATTATTTCTCCTTTTTGATTTATAATCAAATTATATTTTAATTTTAAGCTAACTTCTACCAACTGACTTAATACAATTACGCACTTTTTACGTGCTATTTAGTATTTTAACATTATTTCGTTGTAAACACATATTAATGAGATCTGTGAACAAAATAATTTTTTATTACATAAGTTTCACTTAAATTTAATATTAGAGGATTATAATATAAATAAATACAATAGGGGGTATGGAAATGAGTAATGCAGTTATAGATAATATTTTATCGAGAAGAAGTGTTAGAAGTTATTTAGATAAAGAAGTAAGTGAAGATGATTTAAAGTTAATATTAAAAGCTGGTGAATATGCACCGTCGGGTATGGGAAAACAGTCACCTGTGATAGTGGCTGTTCAAAGCAAGGAAACCATAGACAAGCTTGTTAAAATGAATGCAGAAATCATGGGTACGGATTCAAATCCATACTATGGTGCTCCAACTATTATCATAGTCCTTGCAGATAAAAATGTAAGTACTTATCTGCAAGACGGGAGTTTGGCTCTTGGCACAATGATGCTTGCCGCTAATTCTCTTGGAATATCTACTTGCTGGATCAACAGGGAATATGAAATGTTCAATACAAAAGAGGGAAGAGACCTTTTAAATAAATGGGGACTGAGTGATGATCTTGTCGGAGTGGGGGCTTTAGCTTTGGGATATGCAAAAGGTAAAATTAAAGAAGCTAAACCAAGAAAAGAAAATTATAGTATTATAGTTAAATAAAATAAAAAGAGCATATTATTATGCTCTTTTTATAAAATTATATATAATCTTTATAAAATATATATTATTTATATTTAATATTTATTATCTCAGACAATCCATTAAAAATTCTGTATTTTATTTGCTTTACTTTTAAATTCGATTTAAAAAGACAGTTCTTTTATGTAATAATTGTTAAAGGAAAAGTGTGAAGTGTTTTATTGACAATAAAAAAGTTAGTGTTATAATGATTTTGTTATTACGTCTTGCATCCTTTGGTGAAAACTAAAAAATATAGGAGCGAGAACGGAGGTACAAATGAATAATAAACTTTTTAAAGACACAAACACTTTTACTTTTCTAAGTATTATGTTTGCTCTTACTATCCTTTTTACATATACCGTGGGAATGATACCTACAGGTATGGCTTCTATTGCGGTTCTTGCATTTTTCCCGACAGTACTTACTTCATTGATTTACGGACCTAAGGCAGGTGCCTTTATGGGTGCATTGGCAGGTATGGTTGCAATGTCTAAAAATATAACAATGCCGTCAGGTATCTTATCTCCGTTTTTTATAAATCCTCTTGTTTCGGTTCTTCCGAGAATTTTTATAGGCATAGTTCCTTTTTACGTTTATAAATTCGTTAAGAAAGTATCTAAAAATATTGGTATTGCTTCATTATGCGCAGGTGTTATGGGTGCGGTTACCAATACAACATTGGCAATGGGTATGTTATATATAGTCTATGCTAAGGATATTGTAATGGCTGCCGTAAATCTTTTAAGGTCATACTTCTTGGAATACTTACTTCATCAGCGATTATAGAAGCGATTATAATGGGAGTTGCCGCTTTTGCTATTATGCAGATTTATGTGAAAAAGAAAAGTAAAATTGCCGCAGAGGTATAATTATAAACATTTATTAAAAGGAATATTTAATATTCCTTTTTTATTTTATAAAATTACTTTGATGTCAATAAAAGGTTTTCTTATTGACAATAAAATCGGTAATGATATAATGTTCTTAACTAAAAAAAATCGTCTTGCATCCTTTGTATATAGTAAATGAGGAGTGAGAACGGAGGTTAATTATGAAAAATAGATTATTTAAAGACACAAAAGAGTTTACTTTTTTAAGTATCATGTTCGGGATTACAATTTTCTTCACTTACACTGCGGGGATGATACCTGCGGGAATGGCGTCTGTTGCTATTCTTTGTTTTATTCCTACGGTAATTACATCTTTGATTTACGGTCCGGTTAAAGGTGCTTTTATGGGAGCACTTGCGGGACTTGTTTCTTTATCAAAAGCAATTTTAATGCCTGCGGGTATATTGGATCCTTACTTTATAAATCCGTTGGTATCTGTATTACCAAGGATTTTTATCGGAGTAGTTCCATATTACGTTTATAAACTAAGTAAAAAAATCATAAAAGCAAAAAGTATTGCTTCATTTTTATCGGGTGCACTTGGTGCAATCACCAACACGGCGCTTGTAATGCCGATGTTATATTTTCTTTACGGAACGGAAATTGCAAAGGCAGTCGGAAGTTCGTTCAAAATTTTACTTATTGGTATAATAACTTCTTCGATGTTGATTGAAGCAGCGGTAATGGGAATATTTACCCTTGCAGTCATGGCTGTTTATATAAAGAAAAATCCTAATATTAAAGCGGAACAATAGGAGAGAAAAAATGATTTTAGTGATCGATGTCGGTAATACTACAACGCAGCTTGGTATATTTAAAGATGATAAGTTAATGCATGAGTTCAGATATATTACAAAGCAGGATAGGACCAGTGATGAAATAGGAACACTGATAATAACTTTTTTTGCTCATTTTAATATTGATATCAAAGATTTTAAAGGTGCAATAATTTCAAGTGTAGTTCCTGATGTCAACTATCACCTTGTAAATGCAATAAAGAAATACATAGGTGTAGAGCCATTGATGGTGGGCAGTGGGATAAAGACGGGTATAAACGTAAGGACTGATAATCCAAAAGAAGTCGGGGCAGATAGGATCGTAGATGCGGCTGCTGCTTATAATTTGTATAAATGTCCGGTAATAGTAGTAAACTTCGGAACAGCAACGAGATATGATTATGTAAATAGAGAAGGTGTTTTTTCCTATGCGGTGACTTCGCCGGGAATTCAAATTTCGGCGGACGCACTTTGGAAAGGTGCCGCAAAACTTCCTAAAATAGAGATAGAAAAACCTAAAAGCATACTTGCCAGCAATACCATAACGAGTATGCAGGCGGGACTTGTTTATGGATATATCGGTCAAGTCGAATATGTAATAAAGAAAATGAAAGAAGAATTAAACACAGAAGGCATAAAAGTTGTAGCTTGCGGCGGATATGGGAAAATAATATATCCGGAAACAAATGTAATAGATGTATTTGACCCATTATTAACATTAAAAGGACTGAAAATCATATATGACAAAAATAAAAAATAATTATTTTGAAGATTTATTAAAGGTAAATAAAGCAATCTTGGCACCTATGGCAGGGGTAACGACCCTGCCATATAGATTATTTATGAAAGAAATGGGCTGTAAGATTTTTATAAGTGAAATGGTAAGTGCCAAAGGTTTGTATTATAAAAGCAGAAATACTTTTCCTTTAATGGAAACTAATGAACTTGAACATAGTGATGCAGTAACCGGTATCCAGATATTTGGGAGTGAACCTGAAATAATGGAAGAAGTTACCAAGCGATATATAAATGATACCGCTTTTGATTTTATTGACATCAATATGGGATGTCCGATGAAAAAGATAGTTAATAACGGAGACGGTTCTGCTCTTTTAAAGGATTTGGATAAGGCAAATAAAGTAGTAAAAGAAGTAAAGTCGGCTTCAATTAAACCTGTCAGTGTTAAAGTCAGGCTTGGTTTTAACGAAAATATTATCGAGGATATTATAAAAGCTATTGAAGACGGCGGTGCGGATATGATAACCGTTCATGGGAGAACCAGAGAACAGGTATTTACCGGAGAAGTAAACTATGACGGAATAAAAAAAGCTAAAGAGACAGCAAGCGTTCCACTTATTACAAACGGTGATTTGGATAATTATCTTAAGGCAAAAGAAAAAATGGATTATACCGGTTCTGACGGTGTCATGATAGGCAGGGGTGCGAATTATGATCCCTTTATTTTTTCTCAGTTCAATGAGTGTATTGGGGGGAAAAAAATAAGTGAGTATTCTATTCATGATAAAATAGATGCTGCAAGAAAACATTTTGAAATACATTTAAAATATTCAAACGATAAAAAGAAAGTGATTGAATTCAGGAAATACTTATATTGGTATATTAAAGGTATAAAGAACAGTGCTAAAATTAGGAACAGTATCAACAATGTTAACGAAATAGATGAAGTGTATGATATATTTAATAGAATAGATGATATATTAGAGTCATAGAAAAGGGGAAATATTATGAAAAGCATGACAGGTTTCGGAAGAGGAGAATACAGAAGCGAAACTTTGGTAATAGATGTTGAAATCAAAACTATAAATCACAGGTACAGAGATTTTAATATAAGATTACCCAGGAAATATTCTGCTTTTGAAGAGAGAGTAAGAAATCTTATAAGTAAGAAAGTAAACAGAGGAAGAATCGATGTCTTTATTAAGGCCGAAAAATTTGGCAGTGAAGATGTTTCTTTGGTTTATGATGAAAACCTTGCTAAAGAATATTATGATATATTAAATAAAATCGGATGTGAATTTACCGATATTAAAAATGATATTGCAATAACTACTATAGCAAGATATCCTGAGGTTATAAAAACAGAAGAAGCTGAAATTGATTTGGAAGAACAGTGGAAGTATTTTGAAGAAGCAATAAATGAAGCTGTAGAAACTTTGGTTGAAAGCAGGAGACTTGAAGGCGAGGCACTTAAGAAGGATTTCATAAAAAGGATCGATATCGTTAGTGCCGAGACTGAAAAAATTTCTAAATTGGCTCATGACATTCCGGTAAACTATGCCAAGGAATTAAATGATAATATAGAAAAATATAAAGTCGGAATAATCGATTCTGATAGATTAGCTACTGAAATTGCCTTATATGCAGAAAAAGTCAATATAACAGAAGAATTGGTAAGATTAGATAATCATCTTAAATCATTCTTAACCATAATAGAAAAGAAAGAACCTATAGGAAGAAAACTTGATTTTTTACTTCAGGAAATAAACCGGGAAGCGAACACAATAGCTTCAAAATCCAACAGTTTTGAAATCAGTTCTTCAGTAGTCGAAATAAAAAGCGAACTTGAAAAGATAAGAGAACAAATCCAAAATATAGAATAAAAAATGAAGTATAATATAAAATTAATAGATAATCCGGATATACATATATTAGAGGAATTCTTATATAATGCGATTTATATACCTGAAGACAGTAAGCCCATAGATAAAAGTATAATCTATAATAAAGAAATTTATAACTATATCGAAGGACTTGGAAAAGCAGATGATATTATTTTAGGATGTGAATACAATAATAAAATTGTTGCTTTATCCTGGAACAGGATACTAAGCGGTGATATAAAGGGTTACGGTAATATCGATAATAATACTCCCGAAATCGCTGTTTCTGTTTTAAAAGGATACAGAAATAAAGGTATAGGGACAGCTTTACTTAAAGAACATCTTAAAGTACTTAAAAAGAATTATAATAGAGTTTCTTTGAGTGTCAATAAAGAAAATTATGCTGTTGATTTGTATAAAAAGCTGGGATTTGATATAATAAAAGAAAATGATGAAGATTATATAATGGTATTAAATTTTTAAATAATAGGAGATATTCATGAGGGGAAAATTATTTGTTATTTCGGGACCTTCGGGAAGCGGAAAAAGTACTATATGTAAAGAACTTGAAAAAGAAGAAAATATAAAAATATCGATTTCCGCAACGACCAGACCTATGAGAAAAGGTGAAGAAGAAGGCGTTAATTATTATTTTTTAAGTAATGAAGAATTTCAGAAAAAAATAAAAAAGAAAGCTTTTTACGAATTTGCCAGCGTATTCAATCATTACTATGGTACGCTTAAAGAAAAAGTTGATGAAATGCTTGACGGCGGATATAATGTAATTCTTGAAATAGATGTTCAGGGTGCTATGCAAATAAAAAAACAAAATGATAAGGCTGTACTTATATTTATAATGCCCCCAAGTGAGAAAGAACTTATCGAAAGACTTACAAACAGAAAAACGGAAAGCGATGAACAGTTAAAACTTAGAATTGCGACGGCTAAAGAAGAGATATTATTTAAAAATAAGTATGATTACATAGTGGTAAATGATGATATAAATAGAGCCGCAAATGAAATAAAAGATATTATAAACAATAATTAAACTGATTTATTTTATAAATCAGTTTTCTTTTTATATAAATATATTTGTGTTTTATAATTTTTTTATGATATATTATAAATGAATATATTTAGGGAGGTAAAAATGAAATATAAAATAAGTCCATCTCTTATGTGTATGGATCTGCTTAATATAGAAAGTCAAATAAAAACTCTTAATCCATATGTATATTCTTATCATGTCGATATAATCGACGGAGTATATTTTAAAAATTTTTCTTTCACACCTCCTTTTATGAAGGCTGTAAGAAAAGTAACTTCCGCAAAATTAGATGCGCATGTAATGCTCGTGGATCCTTTTTACTATTTGGAAGAAATGGTTGACTGCGGTGCGGACTGTGTAAGCATTCATTCTGAAAAACTTATTAACGAAGCATTTAGAACCAGTAAGTTTTTACATGAAAGAAACAAAGAGTTCGGTGTGGTACTGTGTCCTGAAATAGGCGAAGAAACTTTGATGCCTTATATTTGTGAAATTGATAAGATTACTGTAATGACGGAAGAACCGGGGTTTGCGGGTGGTGATTTTATACCGGGAACTTTAGATAAAATAAAAAAGTTAGTTAAAATCAGAAAAGAAAGAGATTTGAATTTTTTAATAGAAGTTGACGGTGTTGTAAATAAAGAACATTTCAGAGAATATAAAGAAGCAGGGGTAGATGTTTATATCGTCGGAAATAGGGGCTTATTTAGTCTTCATGAAGATTTGGATACTGCGGTAAAAATGACTTTAAAACAAATTGAAGAAGCATAAATAAAAAAGACTTCATAATTGAAGCCTTTTTTTATTGAAATTTTATCTGTTTATAATGTAAATCATGTATATCAAATACATAAAAATCATTACAAAGCCTTCTTTTTTACTTATTTTATCTTTAGATATGCAGAAGAAGTAAGTGATTATACTCACTATACAAAGCATAATTAAATCAAAAACAGATTCCATTGATACTGCTATCGGATGAATGAAGGATGCCATACCTAAAATCAATAAGATATTGAAAATATTTGAGCCAATTATATTTCCCAGTGCCATATCACTGTCTCCTTTTCTTGCGGCAACGATACTTGTAACGAGTTCGGGAAGGCTTGTCCCAAGTGCTATTATAGTTAGTCCTATCAAATTTGCGCTTAAACCTAAACTGGATGCTATTGAAGACGCTGAGTCAACGACTACATCTCCTCCGTAGATCACACCTACAAGACCCAGTAGTATATATAATACACTTTTTATAGGAGAAAGAACTATAAAATCTTCATCTAACTCTTCTCTGTTTTTAATGGCAGAAACAACCATATATATAAGAAATAGTATAAATAATACTAAAAGGATAAGACCTTCAAATCTTCCAAGCGTAATATTATTATTTCCAAATATAAAATCGGAAATGAAAAACAGTAACAGTATACTTATTATGATTGAAAATGGATATTCCCTTTTAATAATGCTTTTTTTGACTATTATCGGGGTTATTACAGCGCATACTCCGCCTACGACTAAAAGATTAAATATGTTTGAACCAATGACATTTGCTATAGCAATCGCATTTTGCCCTTTGAGTGCTGCGGAAATACTGACAGCTGCCTCCGGTGCACTTGTTCCCATTGCAACTATTGTTAGCCCTATAATAATCGTAGGAACTTTTAAAAGTTTTGCCACCGAGCTGGAGCCTTCCACAAATAAGTCCGCACCTTTTATAAGAAGTATAAATCCTATTATAAGAAATATTATATCTCTGATCATTTTATCTCCTTTTTGCATTAAAAAAACTTATGTTACATACATAAGTTTTCCTAATCCACTTATGTTAATTCAACTACGAATTAAAAAATATTTTATAATATAAGAATACATATGTCAAGAAATATTATACTTATCAAGTATTTCCTTTGCTATATCATATCTATTTAATCTGCGGTTCATAGCTTCTTTTTCTATGTACTTATGTGCTTCATTTTCATTTAAATGCTCATTTTCTATTAGTATGAGTTTAGCTCTATCCACGATTTTAATTTCTTCTATTTTATTTTTAAGCTGCTCATTTTCCTTTTTTAAAGAAATAAGTCTGTTTTTCACTGACATTTGCAGTCTAAGTGATTGATAAAAAAGAGATTTTATAACAGGTTTAGATATGATTAGTACTCCGAAGCTTTCTACATCTGCTCTAATTTCCTCTGCAATATCGCTTTTAACCAGCAATAACGTTCCTATATTTAACCTTGATAGGTCTATACTAAGTTCGGTACCGAATTCTTCTCTCAGCGGAGTGTTGATTATGGCAATTGACAATTCATTATTTGCGGCATATCTTCTTGCTTTTGCCGCGGAAGTCGTGGTAACTATTTGGATATTATTATATTCTTTTAATAATTCGCATAGTGTATCTTTTGATTTTTCATTTGCGGATACTATCAATACTTTTTCCAAATAATCACCCCCTTGTAATAAAATTTCTATATTTTAATCCATTAAAAAGTATTTAAGCTCTTGAATATCTTCGTCAATTTTTAAATCTTTTTTTCTTTTCTCAATAAAGTTATAAACTAAATTTTTTCCTAAGCATTTCTCAGCAAATGCACTTTTTTCAAATATCTTTAAAGCACTCTTAAAGTTTTGCGGAAGCATATTTACTCCGGTCGGTATATCTTCTTCCATTATAGATTTAATATTTGCTTTATCATCTATTTTTTCTTTGTTTTCTATACCTTTTAAACCTGCAAGTAAAATCAAGGCAAAAGCAAGGTATGGATTGGTTGTTGGGTCTACAGACCTTAATTTAAATTTTGCTTTATCTTTATTGAATGTAGTAACTTTTATCAAAGTATTTGGATTTTTTTCTGACCAAGTAATATATTTAGGTGCATGAAATTCTCCGAATCTTTTATATGAATTCCTAGTTGGGTTTAATATAGCGGTAATTTCGTTTATCCTATTCATTATTCCTGCTATAAAAGATTTAGCTTCACTTGATTTATCAAGACCTTCAGATAATATATTTTTACCTTCTTTAAATAATAGAAGACTCACATGAAGTCCGCTGCCATATAGTTCCTTTAGAGGTTTTGGCATAAATGTCGCATAACCTCCGTTTTTATTTGCGATTGATTTTACAATCCATTTAAATGTAATAAAATCATCTGCTGCCGTCAGCGGATCTCCGTATCTGAATTTAATTCTATGTTGTCCCGGACCTCTCTCATGATAAGAGCTTATTGGAGTAATACCCATTTGTTCCAGTGTGAGACAAATCTCTCTACGTATATTTTCACCTTTGTCTAAAGGAGAAACATCAAAATATCCGCCTTCGTCATAAGGTATCATAGTGGGATGTCCTTCTTCATCGGTTTCGAAGATATAAAATTCGCATTCCGCTCCTATTTTAGCCAGATATCCCATATCTTTTGCTTTATTGATTGCTTTTTTTAGAATATACCTTGAGTCATTATCAAATAATTCTTTTGTTGGATATTTGACGTCACAAAAAAATCTTGCAACTCTTCCTTCCGAAGGTCTCCATGGTAATATGGATAGTGTAGACGGATCGGGGTAAAGCAGAAGATGACTGCTTTTGTCATTTAAAAATCCGTCAATCGAAAATCCATCAAAAGAAATTCCATTTTCAAAGGCATTTTCAAGTTCGTCTGACATTATAGCTATATTTTTTTGTACACCAAAGATGTCACAGAATGCTAGTCGAATAAATTTTATATCATTTTCTCTGACAAAATTGATTACTTCCCTTGTTATACTGTTCATATACTACTCCTCCTAATGATTAGTGTATAATTGTTTGTAAGGACTTTTTGTATTAGGTATTATTACATAATACTTACTATTAACTATTTTATCATAATCTTTGTTAAAGTAAGAACTGAATTTTTTTATATATTCTTTGATTTCATCTATATCTTCAGCGTCCGCTTCTTTAATAATCAATTTATCAGTTTCTATTTTGGGCGGATATTTCGTTCTTAAAAATATTTTTCCTCCGTGCATTCCCGTTGCACAAAAATGTCCCAATGGGATTTCTTTGTTTTCATATCCTAATCCAAGAACTATGATATTTCCTCCAGCTTGATATTCTCCGAGGAATGAACCGGTTTTTCCTCCGATTACTATAGTGGGTTTTTTATCCTTATAAGCTTTCATATGAATTCCTGCTCTGTACCCGACGTCACCTTTAATATATATAGTTCCGCCTCTCATTGCATATCCCGTAGCATCTCCGCTTGAGCCGTGGATTATGATTTCTCCGTCGTTCATTGTATCTCCGGTAGCGTCCTGTGCATTTTCGTTTATGGTGATTTTAGCGCCGTCAAGATATGCTCCCACAGCATTACCGGGAACTCCGTTTATTATAAGATTTGTTTTAGATAGGGCAGAACCGATAAATCTTTGTCCCATTACTTCCTTTACGGTAATATCCCTTTCTTTTATGGCACATGCTTTTATTTCCAAATTTATTTCTCTATGTTCAAGTCCTTTTGCATTTATTTCCATCATAATTTTTTCCCTCCCAGAGTAGATTTTCTGTATTCTTTTAAAATGTCATAAGTCCGGGATTATCTTTTATTAAACCAAAATCCTTTAATTTTATTTTTTATCTGATTAAATATGTATATATTCCCGATTTGTTTATATCTCCAGTAATAATATATTTTTCTCTATCATAATTTTACTTTATTATCATATGTAGACCCCAATACAAAAAAATTTATTGGTGCTATGTTATTATTTGATTTTTTCTTATCCGATATTTTGCACATCTTTTGTCTTTAAGGACGTACTTTATTAGACTTTATTACTATTTATAATAGAATAGTTATATTCACATATAAGGTATTCAATGCACAATTTTTTATTATATATACTTTTCTTTTATTCTCCCGCATGTTTAATTCCAAGTATTTCAAGTTCTTTTTCATTAAGTCCTACGCCTCTCAGCATTAATCTGTTTCCTTTTAATGCTTCGATTGAGTTAATACCCATTCCGCCCATCATCTCTTTTATTTCATGTTCCCAGGCGGTAACCAAATTAACTACTCTTTTATATCCTATATCCGGATTTAATCTTTTTACTAAATCGGGGCGTTGAGTGGCGATACCCCAGTTGCATTTACCACTGTGGCAGTTTCTGCATAAATGACATCCAAGAGCCATTAAGGCTGATGTTGCAATGTATACACAGTCGGCACCGAGTGCTATTGATTTTACGACATCTGCACTGCTTCTTATACTTCCTCCCACTACAAGTGAAACATTGTTTCTTATACCTTCGTTTCTAAGTCTTGAATCTACGCTTGCAAGAGCGAGTTCAATAGGTATACCTACATTATCTCTTATCCTTGTAGGAGCAGCTCCTGTTCCTCCTCTGAAACCGTCTATTGCGATTATGTCCGCTCCGCTTCTTGCAACTCCGCTTGCTATTGCAGCCACATTATGTACGGCGGCGATTTTTACTAATACCGGCTTTTCATAATTTGTCGCTTCCTTAAGGGATAATACAAGCTGTCTTAAATCTTCTATGGAATATATATCATGATGAGGTGCGGGGCTTATAGCGTCGCTTCCCTCGGGTATCATTCTGGTTTTTGAAATATCCGGACCTATTTTTTCTCCCGGAAGATGTCCTCCGATACCCGGTTTAGCACCTTGTCCCATTTTTATTTCTATTGCTGCACCTATGTTTAAAAAGTCTTTATGAACACCAAATCTTCCCGAAGCTACTTGTACTATAGTATTCTTACCATATTTATAAAAATCTTCATGAAGTCCGCCTTCACCTGTGTTATACATTATTCCCAGCTCGCTTGCCGCTCTTGCTAAACTTTCATGAGCATTATAGCTTATTGAACCATATGACATGGCAGAAAACATTATTGGTACATTAAGTTTTATTTGAGGAGGAATATCGGGAATTATATTTCCGTTTTTATCTCTTTTTATTTTTACATTTTTCTTTCCAAGGCTTACTTTTGTTTCCATAGGTTCTCTTAAAGGGTCAATGGAAGGATTAGTAACCTGAGATGCGTTAATCAGCATTTTATCAAAATAAATAGGATAGCTTTTGGGGTTTCCCATTGAGGCAAGAAGAACTCCTCCGCTTTCGGCTTGTCTGTAAATATTTTCTATTTGTTCTCCCGTCCAGTTTGCATGTGGCTTAAAAGTATGATCGCTTTCAACTATTTTTAAAGCCTTTGTAGGGCACAGAGAAACACATCTGTGACAAGCAACACAGTTTGTTTCGTCGCTTAACATTAACTTGCTGTCTTCATCGTAAAAATGAACTTCGTTTGCGCATTGACGTTCGCAAACTCTGCACTGTATACATCTATCTTGATTTCTTACCACTTCAAACTGTGGATGTATAAAATTAATTCTCATTTTATTTAGCCCCCTCATTTAGTTTTACGATTACGGCTTCTCCGCCGGCAGGAGAATAAATATTATCAAAGTCTTTTTGTATAATTTTTATTGCACTTTCTTCACTCGCTATATATACATCTTCACCTTTTTCTCCAACTACCATCGAGCGAAGTTTAAGTCTGTCGTTAAGAGCCATGATACCGCCTTCAAATCCAAGCATAATAGAAAAAGGCCCTGTTATTAACATGCTTGAAAACATAGTTCTTAGATATGTTAATCTTTCTTTTTCTTTTTCTTCCATTCTTTCGATTGTGCTCCAAAACGGTGCAGCTATAATTTCCGCGGTTTCTTCAAGGTTCAATCCTTTTTTTCTTAATAAATAATCCATCATATATGTAATAACTTCCGTATCTGTAAGCAAATTACATTTATATCCGAACATTTCAATATATCTTCTGTTCGCGTCATATGAAGATATTTCTCCGTTATGTACTATAGAATAATCCAGCAGGCTGAAAGGATGAGCTCCTCCCCACCAACCCGGTGTATTTGTCGGATATCTTCCGTGTGCCGTCCATGAATATGCTTTGTAGTCATCCAGTTTATAAAATTCTCCGACATCCTCGGGATAACCTACGGCTTTAAAAGATCCCATGTTTTTTCCGCTTGAAAAAACATAACATCCCTTCATATTTGTATTTATATTCATTACACTTTGGACTACGAATTCTTTTTCATCCAATTGTGAAGATTTTAATTTTGATTCTTTTGGAAATAAAAAATATCTATAAATCAATGGTTCATTTTTTATTTTATCTATTTTCCTTGTAGGAATTATTCCGTAGTCAATAACATCAAAATGAGTGTCTAAGAATGCCTCGCATTCTTTTCTTGCTATATTGTCATCAAAGAATACATGAAAAGCATAATAATCTTTATATTCCGGATAAATCCCATATGCTGCAAAGCCTCCGCCTAAACCATTGCTTCTTTCATGCATGACTTCAATAGAAGTTATAATATCTCTTCCATCGGTCTTTCTTCCGTCTTTATGAAATATACCGCTTATTGCACATCCGGAGGGAATCCTTACATTCCCTTCTTTATATCTTTCATCAAATACCATTTTTACACCCCCATGAAAACATAAAAAAATCCAATAAACACAGAATATAATCTATGTTCATTGGACTTCTTTGTCCGGCTATTTAATTTTATAGTGGGAATAGTATACACCCGGAAGTAATAAAAATCAAGACTTAATACGTAAATAAATTGAATTTTCTAAATATTTAAAAAATTATAAAAAAATACTTGACAAATACGAACTTGCGTAGTATTATGCACTCATAACAGCAACGGCGCTGTAGGCAAAAAGCTTACGGCGTCTTTTTCTTTTTTAAAATTAGAATTGTATACAAAGTTTAATTTTTGAATTTTTATTTACAAAGAGAAAGGTTAAAAGGGTGGATAAGGATATAAAGATTTAAAATATGGTAGAAAGATTATGAAAAAAAATGTATAATTAATTCATATTGATTTAAAAGATTTAATTTATCTAAGAGAAAGGATGTATAAATTATGGATAGAGTTGCAAGTTTATTCGGATGTAAGGTTTTTAATGATGAAACCATGCAGGAAAAACTACCAAACGATACATATAAAATATTAAAGAAAACTATAGAAGAGGGTGAAGCCCTTGATATAACAATTGCAAATGCTGTTGCACATGCGATGAAAGAATGGGCATTGGAAAACGGATGTACGCATTATACACATTGGTTCCAGCCTATGACAAGTTTAACCGCCGAAAAGCATGATGCTTTTATAGAGCCTCATGGAGATAATGTAGTAATAAGACTTTCAGGGAAGGATTTACTTCAAGATGAACCGGACGCTTCTTCTTTTCCTTCAGGGGGACTTAGGGCTACCAATGAAGCCAGAGGGTATACAGTTTGGGATCCTACAAGTTATGCTTTTATTAAAGATAATACGCTGTGCATTCCTGCAATCTTCTGTTCTTATAACGGGGAAGTACTTGATAAAAAGGCACCTTTGCTTAAATCCATAGAAGCAATAAGCGATCAAGTTGTAAGACTCCTCAAGCTCTTAGGTAAAGAATGTTCCGGAGCAGATCCTTCTGTAGGTGCCGAACAGGAATATTTTATAATTTCCGAAGAAATGTATAAAAACAGACCTGACCTAATTTATACAGGAAGAACATTATTCGGTGCTCCTACTCCAAAAGGACAGGAAATGGATGACCATTATTTTGCTCCTATAAAAGGTCCTATCATGGAATATATGCAGGACTTGGATGAAACTTTATGGGAACTTGGCATAACTGCCAAAACAAGACATAATGAAGTTGCTCCTGCACAGCATGAATTGGCGCCGATTTATAATTCTACGAATATAGCATGTGACCAAAATCAAATAATGATGGAAATAATGAAAAAGGTTGCTAAAAGACATGGTTTAGTATGTTTGCTTCACGAAAAACCATTTGAAGGTATTAACGGAAGCGGTAAACATAATAACTGGTCTATTACGACAAAAGAAGGTGAAAATCTGCTATCACCGGGAAATGACCCTAAACAAAATATGCAGTTCTTATTAGTACTTGCGGCTGTCGTTAAAGCCGTTGACGAACATCAGGATTTGCTTAGGATTTCTGTTGCAAGTGCAGGTAATGACCATAGACTCGGTGCGAATGAAGCTCCTCCCGCAATCATATCCATTTTCTTGGGAGATGATTTAAAAGGAGTTGTAGATGCGATCATCTCAGATAATGATTATAAGAGTGAAGGAAAAACTAAATTTAACCTCGGTGCTACAGTCCTTCCCGATTTAACAAAGGATACTACGGACAGAAACAGAACATCACCTTTTGCATTTACAGGAAACAAATTTGAATTCAGAATGGTAGGTTCACAGGATTCGGTTGCATGTTCAAATATGATGCTTAATACTATTGTTGCCGATGCTTTCTGTGAGTTTGCTGATATCCTTGAAAAAGACAATTCTGATGAAGCTATTAAGAAGTTGATCAAAGATACTTTTACGAATCATCAAAGGATTATATTTAACGGTGACGGATATTCCGATGAATGGGTAGTTGAAGCAGAAAAAAGAGAATTACTTAATTTAAAAACTTGTGCGGAAGCGATCCCTTATTATAAGAGAGAAGAAAATATTTCATTATTTGAAAAACATAAAGTTCTTACAAAAGAAGAAGTTGAAAGCAGAACGGAAGTTCTTCTTGAAGATTATTCAAATGTAATTTCAATAGAAGCAAAAGCTTGCCTGGATATGGCAAAAGCTTCAATCTTGCCTTCATGTGTATCATACGTAAAAGAAGTTGCAGAGACTCTAGCGGTTAAGAAAGATGTTTGTCCTGCGGCTGACAGCACGGTTGAAGAAGATACGGTAATGAGAGTAAGCTCTCTTAACGCTTCATTATATAAAGCTATCGCTACTTTGGAAGAAGGACTAAAAAAGGCTGAAAATATCGAAGATGTACAAGAAAGAGCCATGTCATTCAGAAAAGATGTATTTGAAAATATGGAAGAAGTCAGAAAATATGCAGATGAACTGGAAACTATCGTAGACAGAGATTTTTGGCCATATCCTACATACGGAGAAATTTTATTTAGTGTAAAATAAGTAATCAAAATTAATTTAATAAATTCGACACGAAGGCGTGTAATTGTATAGATATTCTATATGATTACACGCTTTTTTATATAAATTAACAATACAATTTGGAGGTAATTAAAATGGAGACAACATTTAATGCTCTCGATACCATTTGGGTATTGCTTGGAGCTATACTGGTATTTTGGATGCAAGCGGGATTTGCCATGGTAGAATCAGGGTTTACCAGAGCTAAAAATGCAGGAAATATTATTATGAAAAACTTGATGGACTTTGTCCTCGGTACAATCATTTATTGGGTCATTGGTTTCGGGATAATGATGGGACCTGATATATTGGGCGTCATAGGTAAAGTAGATTTCTTTATCAGAGGTAATTATGACAGTGCCTTTCCCACAATGGCATTTGTGATTTTTCAAACAGTATTTTGTGCTACTGCAGCCACAATCGTTTCGGGTGCAATGGCTGAAAGAACAAAATTCATTTCTTATCTTATTTATTCTGCGGTTATAAGTGCTGTTATTTATCCTATTTCAGGACATTGGATTTGGGGTGGCGGCTGGTTAAGTCAGTTGGGATTTCATGATTTTGCAGGTTCTACCGCAGTACATATGGTCGGCGGAGTTGCAGCATTGGTAGGAGCTAAAATCCTTGGACCAAGGATTGGAAAGTATGATAAAGATGGAAAAAGTAAAGCTATTCCCGGACATAATATTGCAATCGGTGCTTTAGGCGTATTTATCCTTTGGATGGGTTGGTTTGGATTTAACGGTTGTTCAACTGTAGCAATGTCTACAGATGAAGCGATGCTATCCGCTTCAAGTGTATTCGTAACTACAAACATGGCAGCTGCTGCCGCTACATTAATGACGCTTATAGTTACATGGGTAAGATACGGAAAACCTGATGTTTCAATGACACTTAACGGTGCTTTGGCAGGATTGGTCGCTATTACAGCGGGCTGTGATATGGTTTCTCCCGTAGGTGCTTTCTTTATAGGTGCTGTTGCAGGTACTTTAGTAGTATTTGCAGTTGAATTTATCGACCATAAACTTAAGATAGACGATCCTGTCGGAGCTATTGCCGTTCATGGCTGCTGCGGTGCTACGGGTACATTACTTACAGGATTATTTGCATTGGACGGCGGACTTTTTTACGGCGGTGGAACTCATATGTTTTTAATTCAGTTGCTTGGGGTTGTTTCTGTTGCTGTTTATGTCTTAGTTACTATGTTTATTGTCTTTAAACTTATTCAAAAGACAGTGGGACTTAGAGCAAGTGAAGAAGAAGAAATTTTAGGACTTGATATAACCGAGCACGGATTGGTAAGTTCTTATGCGGATTTTGCTCCCGCAGGAGATTTCTATTATTCATTGGACGATGAAGGCAGTCTCGCTTCTGTTACAGAACCTGTTCCTCCGGCAAATATCGAAGATGTTTTATTGAAAGAAAAAGACAGTAAAATTAAAGTCACTAAAACCGATACCGGTATAAGTAAAATCACAATCGTAATAAATAAAGATAAATTTAATTCTCTTAAAGCGGCAATGCAAAAAGTTGGAGTTACGGGTATGACCGTAACAAATGTACTCGGATGCGGTGTCCAAAAGGGAAGAAAAAGCTATTATCGTGGAAGTGAAGTAGATGCGGTACTCCTTCCTAAATTGAAAGTAGAGATAGTAGTTGCAGCCGTACCTGTCAGAACCGTTATCGAAGCTGCCAAAAAAGCTTTATACACAGGGAATATCGGAGACGGAAAAATCTTTATTTACGGGCTTGATAATGTCGTTAAGATCAGGACAGGCGAAGAAGGTTTTGATGCACTGCAGGAACCTGAAGAAGAATAAAAGTTACTGTCTGGGTATTTACATTTTAAATATTTAATCGGTCAGACAGGTTTTACACCTCAAAAGCGTACTCACTTAGCCCTCAGAGTACGCTTTTTAATATAAAAACAAAAAAGTTTCCGACTAGTGAAAATATTTTCAGTATTGCCATTATATAATTATAATATTAAACTTAACTTAAGATAAATTAGATTTAAGGAGACGAAAATGAAAGCAATACTTTATAAAGGACCGGGAAATTTTGATTATGAAGAAGTAGAAACACCAGAGTGTCCTAAAAATGGTGTACTGATTAAAGTCATATCCGTAGGGCTTTGCGGTTCTGATATCAGAACATTTAATTCCGGACATCATAAGGTCAAACCTCCTTTTGTAATAGGTCATGAAATTGCGGGGATAGTTGAAGAAAGCGACAGTGAATATTATAAAAAAGGGCAGAAGGTAATGTTAAATCCAGGAATTACCTGCGGTAAATGCAAATTCTGTACTTCAGATAAAAATTTAGGTAACCAATGTAAAAATATAGTAGTACCGGGAATGGATTTTTATGGGGGATATGCACAGTATGTAGCACTTCCGGAAGTTGGTGCAAATCCAAAATTCTTACATATCTTACCGGATAATTTTAATTTGGATTTAGCTCCGCTGTCAGAAACTTTGGCGAGTGTTTATTCCACTCATGATTTTATCAATATAACAAAGGGCGATATCGTTCTCATAATCGGGGCAGGACCTTTAGGCAATTTACATAGTGCAATGGCGAAAATCAGGGGTGCTAAAAAAGTTATATTATCTGAAGTAAATCAGCCCAGACTTGATAAAGCCAAAAGATTTGATTTCATAGATTTATTCGTAAATCCTACAACCGAAAATTTAGAAGAAATAGTTATGCGAGAAACGGACGGGGACGGGGTAGATGTGGCTATTACTGCTTGTCCTGTAGGTGCTGTGCAAGAGGAAGCAACGCACTATGTAAGACCAAGAGGAAAAGTTTTATTGTTCGGAGGACTTCCTCATGATAACTGCCATGTAAATTTTGACAGTAATCTAATACATTATAAAGAACTGCAAATATGCGGTGGATATAGTTTTTCACCCGATTCATTTAAGCATGCTCTTGATTTAATAGTTGACGGTACTATACCTGCGGATAAATTTGTTACTCATACTCTTCCTTTATCCGAAATAAAAAGAGGGATAGAAATGACAAGGACCGGAGAGGCAATTAAGGTAATTCTAAAACCTTGGGAATAAAATAAATAATATTATAAAAAATGCACCTAATATTGGTGCATTTTTTATTTAAATACTATATAAATGACTAATCTCTTGACAAAAGGGAAATAATATAATAAAATATTATAGCATATTCATGGGGGAGTGCCCGAGTGGCTAAAGGG
>NZ_JANJZK010000049.1 GCF_024623185.1 Anaerofustis stercorihominis | reverse complement strand
AATGCTGCCCGCATTTCGTGAAACAGTCGCCTTCCCATCCCTTTAAAAAAATTTATATAAAAGAAATACTTATTTAAATAAGGGGTTATAGTAGCTTCTCTTTCAAAAAACGCAGGCAGCGTTTCTTAGGAAATCGAACAGATTTAAAAGCCGTTACGGAACCCCATAAAAGTCTTTATTTATAAATAATTGGATTTTATATGCAAAGCAGTCACTACTCCAACCCATATATAGGAAGGTTTACACTTTGTTAAAGCTAATAACTCTTTTAGGTGATATGCGGGTAAATGACTTTCATAAGTTTAATATCCCTTTTAGCAAAGCTCTTAGGCATCGCGCCCAGCGGGGTCGTTTTCCTTATATTGTGACTATTAAAAGACTTCGAAGAAGGCTTACTAAAATTTACTTAAGTAAATTTTAGACGTGTGAAACACAATTAATAACACGAGCGAATTTGCGTTAGCAATATTTGCGAGTCGGACAAGCAAAATAGAACGGGGTATTAGGGGCAGTGACCCTTATTAATTCATTAATTAATATAATTATATCTATCCTTCTGCTTAACGATGCAGATAATGGATATCACAAGCGCCAATATTTCCGCTATAGGTATAGCCAGCCATAGTCCGTCCACACCTATTATAAGCGGTAGAAGTATTATAGCCCCGGCAATGAAAACAAAGGTCCTCATAAAAGATATGAGTGCGGATATTTTTCCGTTTGACAGTGCAGTAAACATAGACGAAGCAAATATATTAAATCCGGAGAACAAGAACGTTACCGAAAATAATAAATATGCTCTTATGGCAAGCGGATATGTTTCACTGTTTTTTGGAATGAATATCGAAACCACATCCTGTGCAAATACAAGGGACAGCACGAATATACTTACCGTTGATACCATTATTATTTTCATACTGTTTTTAAATACCCTTTGAAGCTGGCGTTTATTCTCACTTCCAAAGTTATAGCTTATAATAGGAGCGACACCGCTTGAGAAACCCATATACATAGAATTGAATAAAAACTGTGCATATAATAATAGGGAAATCGCAGCAACGCCCTGCTCACCTAACATCCTCATAAGGGTGACGTTAAACATCCAGTTTGTAATACACATTGAAACATGCCCCACCATTTCTGAAGCCCCGTTTGTCATACACTCGGTAAGTACCTTTACATTCTTATCGATCTTACCGAAATGAAGACCTTTTTTATTAAATATAAAAAATATAAGTCCCGCCGTGGACGGTATCATATATCCGATAGTAGTCCCAAGAGCAGCTCCGGAAATACCCATATTCATCGGCACCATAAATATATAATCCAAAAATATGTTGGTTATCCCCGCAATTATCGTAAAAGTAAGACCAAGGGCAGGTTTACCCGCAGTTACAAATAAACTGCTGAATACGAGCTGGAACATAAGTAAAGGGATAAAGGTTAGACATATTTTTAAATAGTCATAGCAATATCCGAAAAGTACATCGCTGGCTCCTAAGAAATATATTATCTTATCCAAGAATAAAAGAGAAACCACCGACATCACCGCACTTATAATAAAAACGGTCATGACTATCAAAGACAGATCCCCGTTGGCTTCGTCGTCTTTTTTCTCCCCAATATTCCTTCCTATTATTGCACTTCCTCCCGTACCAAACATAATTGCTGCCCCAAAGAACAAGTTCATGAGAGGCTCAATTATATTTATTGCGCTAAGTCCGTTTATTCCCACAATCCTCGATACGAATACTCCGTCCACGATAGTATAAAGAGCCATAAATAGCATCATAATAATCGTAGGCAGGCTGAATTTTATAAGGGAACTCAAGTTAAATTCTTTTGAAATACTGTTATTCATAATTTCCTCCTCTCATTTATTTAACTGACGTTACTGATTATAAACCTTAAAGTTACTTGAATGTCAATAGGTTTTTATATATAATCTTAATAAAGGAGATAATAATGGAAGATAAATTTAATATAGGAACTATTTCAAAGACTTTAGGTATACCAAAGTCCACAATAAGATACTGGGAAAGCGAAGGACTTATAAATCTGGACAGAAATAATAACAACGAATATAGGGAATTTTCGGTCTCTTCGATATTTGAAATTTTGGATATCTTATTCTACAGAAAACTGAATATCCCGATAAAAGAATTAAAGGAAATCAACTTTAAAAGCACGGAAGATATAGAACAGATACTCATAAACAATAAAAAAATAATAAATGAACAAATCAAAAATTTAAAAAAAACTAAAAATTTAATTGATGAAAGATTGGAACAAACAAAGACTTTTTATTATCTAAAGGAAAATCCATATGAAATTGTAGATGAAATAAAGAATATAGGAACGATAATCGAATTTGAAATGTCCAACAGAGAAATATTAAATAAGTACTCTTCGGCTCCTGGACATTTTGTTTACTTTATAGACAGAAAAAAGGATATATATAAATATGGTTTCATCACGGATAAAGTAACGGAAAAAGACAATATCCTTTGGAAAAACGAAAAAGGAAAATATAAATATGCAAGGTTCATATTAAAGCAAGATTACTACAGCCTAAAGACAGACGTGTTAAAACACGTGGAAGAACTAAGAAAAAGAGGATACCAAACGGGAAAACTCATTGCAAGATATATGCTGACCGATTATGATAACGGGAAATTTGATTACTATGAGGCTTTTATTGAAATCAGGGATATATAAGGGCTATCCGCCCTTAAAAACCCGACCATTCTTTGCTTGTCCAAAG
>NZ_JANJZK010000048.1 GCF_024623185.1 Anaerofustis stercorihominis | reverse complement strand
CTTTGGACAAGCAAAGAATGGTCGGGTTTTTAAGGACGGAAAGCCCTTACATCATAATTGTGATTTAAATATATTAAGCACATATTGAATTACCTTGGTTTTCTTTGAACGGTGTATCCACTCATCGAAGGTTATTTCGTCGCAGTCTTTTAAGAGCTCCAATATTTCATATTTAAGTTCGTTTGTGAATTCTGTATCGGGAACGAAATTCCCGCATTCGTAGTGAAGATAAAAACTTCTGAAATTCATGTTTATAGTTCCGACGATACTTGCAAACTCATTTAAGATTATCTTGCTTCTTATAAGCCCCTTGTTGTATTCGTATATCCTGACTCCGTTTTTAAGAAGTCTTCCGAAGTTATATTCGCTCAGATATTTAGATACCTTTTTATCATATATTTTAGGTGTTATTATCCTTATATCCACTCCGCTCTTAGCCGCAAGACAAAGGCAGTCTACCATTTCGTCATCCGGGTTTAAATATGGGGTAGTGAGGTATAAGGTCCTCCTTGCGGTGCTTATAAGGTATTTATACATATCTTCCGCAATATGGACATAATTAGCCGGTCCATCGGCAAAAGGCTGACATATAATACCGCATTTCATTTCATAAGTATTTTTATATTTCTCAAAATCTTTTATTTTATTGTCGCTTGCGGCGTTCCACATTCCTATGAATATAAGTGTGAAACTCCATGTGCTTTCGCCTTCTGTCCTTACGGCACAGTCTTTATAGTAAGTATCATTTTCCTGCAGATTAATAAAGCTGTCTTTTAAATCAAAGCCTCCCGTATATGAAATATTCCCGTCTATAACTATTATTTTTTGGTGAGAACGGTAGTTGTAGTACTGCTTGAAAGCATTCTTGTGTATTTCATTGAAGACAGTCACTTCCATTCCGATTTCTTCCAAATGCTCTTTTAATCCTTTAGGTATCTTAAGAATTGAGCCTATATCGTCATAAATAAGTTTTACTTCTACGCCTTCTCTTGCTTTTTCTTTTAAAAGCTCATATATTTCATTTAAAACTTTACCTTTTGATATGGTATAAACGCTTATGAATATAAACTTCTTTGCGTTTCTTATATCGTCTTTGATCTTTTCATATGCTTCATCTCCGGAAAAGAAAAGCTTGGTGATATTATTTTTATATGGGGGATAATGGTAATTGGTCAGGTATGATGACAGCCTCTGAGCATCTATATTATCCATGTTATTAAGTATTTCATCGTTTGTTATCTGCTTATAGTTTACCCTGTCTATTTGCTTTTGAATGAGAGAATGCTTTCTTAAGTTGGAATGCTTTTTGCCCCAGAAGTCGTACATTATATGTCCCACGATTGGAAGAAGGAGGACTATTGTCATCCAAAACATCTTATATGCGGAGTTTCTTTCTTCAGCCATTAAGTGCATAAGTACTATGACACTGAGTACTTCGATAAATGTATATACTATTACCGCGTGATTTTTAAGAAAATAAGTGAGCAGTATCATAAATGCAATTTGTATCAAGAACAAAAATGCGATGAAAAGTATTCTCATTATGGTACCTAAGCGGTCATTTTCTTTATTTTTCATAAATACCTCTTATATAGATTTTATGTAGTTTTATATTTATTACACTCTGTTTGAGTTTGTTTTCTGTTTTGATTATAGGTATAAAAATGTATTTTAAAATTATTTGTTAAATTAAATTTATTTAAATATATCTTCTTTAAATTATTTCTCAATTATTTTATTATAATATTAGGTTTATAATCAATATTTTTTAGCTGTTTTACGATTTTAAATGATTTTATCATAAAATTTTTTTACGGCTAAGTAAAAATGAGCAACTTATTTTTGAGAAATATGATTTAAATCTTTAATATATCAAAAGATTTCTTTTAATAAACAGGATATATATTATTCTTGATTCGATTATTTATTTAATTATAAATTATTTTGATAAGTTTTAATATACATAAATTTAATTTTATAATGTTACTTAAGATTAACGATTATTAATATTACTTACGATATATAATAACATATATTATGCTTTTTAATAAATAAACAAATATGTTATAAATGAAAGATAATATAAACTAAAAAAACGAATTAAGAGGATAGTTATGAGACCCGATAATTCGTTTTCTTATATGGTTTTAAAGAAAAAATCTTTCGATCATTATTAATTATAAATGTTTTTTTATGTTTCGTCAATATTATATCATCAATTTCTCACTTGAAGATGATACACCTATAGCACCATTCTTTATACATGATATAACTTCTTCCTTTGTTTCTATCATTCCGCCCGCAATTATAGGTACGTTTACCTTTTCTCCGATGAGTTTTATTGCCTTTGGTGCGATACCGGGCAGTATTTCAACTATGTCGGGCTTTACTTCCTTTATAAGCTTGGCTGAAGAAGATATAGTAGGAGAATCTAAAGCAAATACTCTTAGAATACTCGTTAAATCAAGGTCCTTTGCTTTATTTATAAGTGCTTTTTTTGTGGTAAGGATACCGTCCGGCTTTGTCAGTTTATATATGTATTCGAGAGCTATCGGAGAAGATGAAAATCCGTGAACCAAATCTACGTGAATAAATGCCATTTTACCTGCATTCTTGATTTTCTTTACTTGACTTACCAAATGGTCCATATCGGTATGTATGATAAATACGACCTCAGCCCTGCTTTTTATGGCTCTGTCGGTCTCTTCTTCACTTCTTACCGATACTATAATTGGATTTTTCTTTAGTGCTTCTATTAATTTTTTGTTCATAAATTCTCCTTTTTTCTTTTTTCAAGAAACAAATTTCCTAGGGGCTCTGCCCCTAAAACCCCGGCACT
>NZ_JANJZK010000047.1 GCF_024623185.1 Anaerofustis stercorihominis | reverse complement strand
CTCAGTCGCCGTGATGGCTCTTAACGCGGTCGGATTTTAGGAAATTGCTGCCCGCAATTTCTCCAAACGACCGCTACCCCAACCCATTAACATGAAAAGTTTTATCTTAAATAAAAGTTAATAACTTTTTTAGGTAAATAGCGTGTGATATTCTTCAGTAAGTTAAAGATCTCTTTTGCCGAAGGCTTAGGCACCGCTCTCAGCGGGGTCGTCTCATCCATTCTGTGACTATTAAAAGACTTCAAAGAAGGCTTACTAAAATTTACTTAAGTAAATTTTAGATGTGTGAAACACATTCGATAACACGAGCGGATTTGCGTTAGCAATATTTGCGAGTCGGACAAGCAAAGAATGGTCGGGTTTTTAAGGGCAGACAGCCCTTATATTTGGGTAGTAGGGCAGAGCCCTACAAATTGGTGGCAGGACATTGTCCTGGAAATTATTGTTAGAAAGGAAAATTTATGGATATATTAAAACTTATCAAAAAAAGAGAAGTATTTTTCGACGGAGGTATGGGAAGTCTTCTCCAGGAAAAAGGTTTAAAGGCGGGGGAACTGCCGGAAATTTGGAATGTGGATAAAAGTGATACGGTAAAAAGTATCCATAAGGAATACCTTCTAAGCGGTGCGGATATAATAACGACCAATACCTTTGGGTGTAACTCTCTTAAATTTAATAAAGAGGGAAGTTACAGCGTTGAGAATATAATAAGAAGCGGAGTCAGAAATGCAAAGGAAGCAATAAAGGAAAGCGGTAAAGATGCTTATGTGGCTTTGGATATAGGTCCTACAGGCAAACTCTTAAAACCTCTCGGAGACCTTGATTTTAGTGACGCTTACGAAATATATAAAGAAATCATTCTTTTTGGGGTAAAGGAAAATCCCGACATTATTTTGATAGAGACTATGTCAGACGGTTACGAAGCGAAGGCTGCTATACTTGCGGCAAAGGAAAACTGTGATTTGCCTATATTCGTTTCAATGACTTTGGGAGAAGACGGAAAGCTCCTTACCGGAGGAAATGCAGAGAGTATAATTGCTTTGATGGAAGGGCTTAGAGTAGATGTCATAGGGCTTAACTGCGGTCTCGGTCCTCTTCAGCTTAAACCTTTTATAGGAAAAATGCTTGAGGTTTCCTCCACTCCTTTGATGATAAACCCAAATGCGGGACTTCCCAGAAGCGAGGGCGGAAAGACCGTCTATGATATAACAAGCGATGAATTCGCACTCACCATGAAAGAGATAGCGGATATGGGAGTCGGGATTCTCGGAGGCTGCTGCGGTACTACTCCCGCTCATATCAAAAAGACCGTGGAACTTTGTAAAGATGTTGAAATCAAAGAAATAACAAAGAAAGATTTGACGATGATTTCTTCTTTTTCAAAGTGTGTGTATATAGATAAAGACCCTATAATAATCGGGGAGAGGATAAATCCAACGGGAAAGAAACGCTTTAAACAGGCTCTCATTGAAGAAGATATCGAGTATATATTGAATGAAGCAAATACACAGGCAGAGGCAGGCGCTCATGTACTCGATGTAAATGTGGGACTTCCCGAAATAAACGAAGCCGAGATGATGGAAAAAGTAATAAAAGAACTCCAATTCAGTGTAGATGTTCCTCTTCAGGTGGATACTTCAAACACAGAGGCTATGGAAAGGGCACTTAGGCTATATAACGGAAAGGCTCTTATAAACTCCGTCAACGGTAAAAAAGAAGTCATGGACGAAGTTTTCCCTCTTGTTAAAAAATATGGGGGAGTGGTAGTTGCACTTTGTCTGGATGAAGACGGGATACCTCCTACTGCCGAGGGGAGGATAAAGATTGCAAATAAGATAATCGAAGAAGCTAAGAAGTACGGGATAGAAAGAAAAGATATAATAATAGATGCTCTTGCAATGACGGTAAGTGCAGATACTTCTTCGGCTCTGGTCACTTTGGATACTCTATCCATAGTTAGAAACGAACTTAAAATGAACAGTGTGCTCGGTGTATCAAATATTTCCTTCGGACTTCCGAACAGGATGATAATCAATTCCGTGTTCTTTTCCATGGCACTGGACAGAGGTCTTAATGCGGCGATAATAAACCCGAACAACGAGGATATGATGAGAAGTTATATTTCTTTCAGGACACTGTCAAATATGGACGAAAAGTGCATGGATTATATAGATAAGTACGGAAGCGAAAAAAGGGAAGTCAGTGTAAAAAAAGAGGGATTAATGAGCCTTGAAGAGAGTATCGTAAAGGGGATGAAAGAAAGAGCTAAGACAGCTGTTTTGGAGGAACTTGAAAAAAGCGAGCCTTTGGAAATAATTAATAAAAAACTTATCCCTTCTTTAGATATCGTGGGAAAAGGCTTTGAAGAAGGAACTATATTTCTACCTCAGCTTTTGATGAGTGCGGAGGCTGCAAAAGCGGCTTTTAACGAAGTCAAAAATCACCTTGTAAAAAGCGGTCAAAAGGAAGAGAAAATAGGAAAAATAGTAATAGCTACGGTCAAGGGGGATATACACGATATTGGAAAGAACATAGTCAAAGTTTTACTTGAAAACTATGGATATGATGTTATCGATCTTGGTAAAGACGTGGATCCTAATTTAATTGTAGATACCGTCATAAAGGAAGATGTCAAACTTGTGGGGCTCAGTGCACTTATGACTACCACGGTTCCAAGCATGGAAGAGACGATAAAAAAACTAAATAAAAAAGTACCGGACTGTAAGGTTTTCGTAGGCGGTGCGGTGCTTACCAAAGACTATGCGAAGACCATAAATGCCGACTATTATGCAAAAGACGCGATGGCAAGTGTTGCTTTTGCTGATAAAGTTTTAAGGGCTGCACCCTAAAACCCCTTTCTGTAGGGCATTGCCCTACTACCTTTATCAGGGGCTCTGCCCCTAAAACCTATTATAAGGGACTTCGTCCCTTAAACCCAGTGTAGGGTTCCACCCTACGACCCGCCATTCTTTGCTTGTCCAAAGAATGGAAG
>NZ_JANJZK010000046.1 GCF_024623185.1 Anaerofustis stercorihominis | reverse complement strand
AAACTTCGCAGGGATTATAAGGGGCAGAGCCCCTTAAAGGATTGTAAGGCAAAGCCTTACAATAAGGTGTTTCGTGCACCTATGCACGAAAATTTATTCTTCAACAGAATGTATCTTATCTTTAATCTCCTGCATTTTCATATCAGTATAAGATATAAGCGTAGCACATTCTTTAAGTTCTGTTATTATCGTTTCTGCGTCTACAACATCTTTTTTGTATTTCAACTGATGTTCCAAAGTCGCCCAAAAGTCCATTGCAATGGTCCTTATTTGGATTTCGACTCTCAAATACTGCTTTTTGTCGGAAAAGAAGACAGGGATTTCCACTATCATATGATAGCTTCTATATCCGTTTTCCTTCGGTGTCCTGATATAATCTTTGACCGCTATCACATTTATATCGTCCTGCTTTGCGATCATCTTTGCCAGTGCATATATATCATCAAGGAAAGAACATACTATCCTTATTCCCGCAATGTCGTTTAAGTTATCCATAGCAGACTGCACGCTCACTTCAAGCCCCTCTTTTTCAAGCTTTGCAGCAATGCTTTCCGGTTTTTTAAGCCTTGACTTTATAAATTCAATGGGACT
This sequence comes from Anaerofustis stercorihominis, assembly GCF_024623185.1. Lineage (GTDB taxonomy): Bacteria > Bacillota > Clostridia > Eubacteriales > Anaerofustaceae > Anaerofustis. The sequence goes on along the minus strand of NZ_JANJZK010000046.1, from coordinate 2,557 downwards.
GTTTGACCTTTTTACGGCAAGTTCTTCATTCAAAACTTCAAGCTTTGTCTTTACTTCCTTGATTGCACAGCTATACTTCATCATTGCTTCTTTATATTCTTCCGTCTCTTCCATGAAGTATTTTTTCGCGTCCCCCGGCAGGTTGACCGTGCTTACAAACGTTTTGTTCAAATCTTTTTCCATATTCATATATCAAAATTACCTTTTTTCTTAAATCCTTGTATTATTTCCATTCATATCCGCAACTTAAGCAGATAAAGTCAGGTCTTGTTTCATCGTCGGGAGAACACCCTCCGTAGAACTCTTCGCTTCCGCCGAAAGCCTCACAGGCTTCAAAATACATCATCCCGTACATCATTTCTTCAACATCTTTACTCTTACATTTAGGACATACTTTATCTTTCATAGTCTCACCATGTCTTATATTTTATCATATAAATACACTAAATTACATAGATTTAATATTTTCTTAATAAAAATTAATCAAAAATCAATGTACCTTCAATCATTATTTTAAGTTATTTTTCATCATATAATGATACTTTCAAATTCTTCTTTTGAAAGCTCCCATAAAGATTTACCACCAAAAAGCTGTTCATTTATAGAGCTTTCCTTAAACTCCATATTCCCTAATCTTTCTTCAATTTTTCCGTCTCCGCACCAATAAAGCTCTTCTTTTTCTTCCATATTTTTTTACCTTAGTCTTTATACTTAAATTTAACAAACATATTTTTTATTTTTTCCCCTTAACCGTATTTAATTGTTAGATTGAAAATGAAAACTTTTATTTGATATTATCCATTACTCCGCAAGTATGTTTAAGAAAAATAACTTATATTTTAATTATACCATTTTACTTTAAACATGTAAATTTACGAATTTTATACATTATCAACTTAATACAATTATTTTTTAATATTAAAACAACTGTTTTAATACCTTATTATATCTACTTGATTATTAAAAAAGCTTAAACAACTTTACACTGAATTTATATAATAAGCAAAAAAGCACCATATAGGTGCCTTATGCTTATTTTTATTATTCATCTAAATCATCTATTAGATTTAAAAACTAATTGTAAATATTTATTTAACGGGATAACAGCACTCCGTCACTTGTTCTTCCACACTTTTAACTTCTCCCGGTCCTTTATGATAAATCGAGAACATAGGTCCTATGAATTCCAAATCGTTTTTCTTGGCATATTCCACTGCTTCAATATTTATATCTCCTATTTGTTCATAGCTTCCGCTAAAGATTATGCTAACTACGTTCGTTTTAGGCATATCTTTTACTTTTATTTCCCCTACTTCTTTTACGCTGGCTCTTACGCTTACTCCTACTTCTACGTCTACGTTTGTATCTTTGTATTCTTTATCGTGATAAATCGCCATATTGAACTGAGGGTCTACCCCGTTTGGATAGTTGGAATAAAGTCCCTTCATAAGCTTTCCCCATAACATACCTTCATCGGGGAAGGTCGGTATTGTATCTCTTATATATGCGATTTTATATGCGGGTATAGTTTTTCTTTCGATATTGTATTTCATAATATTTTCACTCCTGCTAAGCCTAAGAATGTTCTTATCGATTAAATCAAGCTGGTTTTTGACCTTCGTTAGCTCTTCTTCCTTATCATTCTTATACTTTATCAAATAATTTTTTATTTCTTCCTTAGTAGTGTTTTTATCTAAAATTATCTTGATATCGCTTAAACTAAACCCCATTTTTTGAAGCAGTATGATATTGCTTACCTTTATAAGCTGACTCTCGTCATAATATCTGTATCCGCTTTCTTTATCCACATACATGGGTCTTAGTAAATCCAGCTTATCAAAATGTCTCAGCATCCTCACACTTACTAAAGATAATTTTGAAAAATGTCCTATTTTTATCATGATAAACCTCCGTTTTTGAGCTCAAATATATTCTATATCCTGACATAGTGTAAGAGTCAATACTTTATTTTTCTTTATTTAAGAAACAAATATTCAAGAGACTCTGTCCCTTACGCACTGCTTAATCTTTGCTCGCCTAAAGTTTAAGAATAAAGGGCTCCACTCAATCGCCGTGGTGGCTCTTAAACGCTTATCAATTTCCAGAGAAACGCTGCCCGCGTTTCTTGGAAGAAAAGCTACCCCTACCTCTAAATAAAAAATTATAATCTAAAATAACAAATCAATATTTGTATTTAAGGATATGGGATTGGCGACTTAACAGATTAAAAAACTCGAAAATCTTGCCAAAGAAAACCTAACCTTATTGTTTAATGTGTCAAGGCACATATGGATTTTATTAAAATCCAGCCCATTTTTCAAATGGGTAAACAGTCAAATTCTTCCACTGCGTAGTTCCAAGCCTTCGGCAAAAGAGATATTAAACTTACAAAAAGTCATTTACCCACAAATTACCTCAAAAAATTATTACCTTTAATATAAAAAAACTTTTATTTATAGATTTGGAAATCCAGTTACTAGCACGTTTAACTAAAAAAACTTTCCAATAAATAAGGGATTGGGGTAGCGGTCTTTTCAAAAATCTCGGGCAGAGATTT
>NZ_JANJZK010000045.1 GCF_024623185.1 Anaerofustis stercorihominis | reverse complement strand
GCGATTGAACAAGAGTTAAGATTTGCTATCAGAGAAGGCGGAAGAACAGTAGGATCCGGAGTAGTAACAGAAATCATAGAGTAGTAAAGAAGAGATATAAAAAGGAGCACAAGAAGTGCTCTTTTTTTGTTGTGTAATGGAAAGATAAAAGGAGAGGAAAGGAGAAAAATAAAAGGATAAAAGAACAAAAGAATAAAAGAATAAAAGAAAATAAGACTCGGGAGGAGTCTTATCTGAGGTTTAGTATTTATTTTTATTTGATTTTACCAACTAAAATCTCACCGTCGATAGTTATTTCTGAAATATCATTATAATTAATATTTTCTAAATCTATATCAAACATTAACGGAGTCATTCTAATAAGATTTTCTAACTGTTTTTTATTGACATTTATAGTATTTTTAGCTCTGATTCTGTTTAAGAGTTCACAGTGTTCTTCAAAACAATTTATCACTTCTTGATTGGAGTATTCCTCATTTTTCAATTGTTCTTTTATAGTATGTCTTAGCTCTTTTAAATGGTCTTTTCCCGGAACTACTTTTATGATAACACTACTATCAGATAAAATCCTTTTGAATTCGATATAATTGGCAGGAGTATAAATATTTAAAATACATTCCATGGAATTATCCTTTAAAGGGATATTATTAATATCGGAAACCATAAAGCATATATTATTTACTCCCCTTGAAGCAACATTGACTGCATCTTTTGAAAAGTCAAATGCAAATATATTATATCTTCTATCTTCTATTATATGAGAATAATATCCGTCACCACAGCCCGCATCGACAATATTTTTTATATTAGTATAACTATCAAGTAAATTAGCTATTTCTTTTGCTATATGATTATAGAAGCCGTCATTTAACATTTCTCTTCGCTTTTCAAAGAATGTTTTATCATAGCCTTCCGGAGGTTTTCTGTTCATTAAAAAGTTTATGTAGCCTTTTTTAGATATATCAAAACAATGATTATTTTCGCACATTAAACTGTTATTTTTAATGTACATATTACTTTTACATTTAGGACATATAAAATAGTTTATGTTGTTTTTAAATTGGATATTTTTGTTACTATTCATATTTATTCCAAATTAGCGTGGTTTGACCACATGCTTTCATTTACCGGTTCATCTTTCATATCGAGGATTGTCAAAGTGATTGTATCTCCGAGTAAAAGCAGAGATTGTTCGAATAGTGAAGTCATAGGCTGCTTCGAATCTACTTGATCAGGTAAGTTTTGTTTGCTCTTGACAGGAATTCTAACAAATACATCTGTTATGTCTTTAAGTGGATTATCGGGTATCGCACCTATATGGGCAACTCTTGCTCCGAAAGATTTAGCTTTTTTTGCTATTCCGCTGGGAATTAATGTACTTCCGCTTCCTGAACCAACGATTAATAAGTCTTTGTCAGTAATCGGTGGTTCTGTAGTTTCTCCTACTATATATGTATCATATCCTATATGTTTTAGTCTCTTTGCAATACACTTAAGCATAGTCATTACTCTTCCTACACCTATAAAAAATACCTTTTCTGCTTTATTTAATTCTTCAATAAGGCTATATACTTCATTTTCATCAACTTTTAATAATGCTTCATTTAGTTCATTTATGATTATCTCAGCATTTTTTTTATAAATATTTTCCATACTATTTTATCTCCTTTATTTATATATAATAATTATATATTATTTTCATACGTTTTCAACTTTGAATATATAAAAACATATGTAAAATATTAAATATTTTCATAATACATGATAATCATTTGCAAAAAAAAGTCGACTATGATAAAATGATTTTAATTTAAAACTTTTACATAACTATGTTTAAGTTTATTCGATGTGAAAATGGAGGTGCTGATATTGAGCGCAAAAATTAAAGATGTTGCAAAGAAAGCAAATGTTTCAATAGCTACAGTATCACGTGTAATTAATAATGTTCCTTTGGTAAATGAGGAAACAAGAGATAAAGTGTTACAGGCGATTAAAGAAACCGGATATAGACCAAATGCTATAGCAAGAAGTTTGAAACTTCAAAAAACGGAAACTGTAGGTGTTGTTATACATGATATTACTATTCCTTACTATGCTCAAATTGCAAGGGGTGTTCAAGATATAAGTATGCAAAGCGGTTACAATGCTATTATATGTAACAGTGATGCCGATAACAGAAAAGAAGAAGAGTTTATGGATCTTTTTTATCAAAAGCAGTGTGATGGAATCATCTTTGCAGGTAGAGAATTAAGCGAATCGGTAAGAAGAAAATTTGAATATATGAATATGCCTGTAATACTATGCGGGATTGAAGACCGTGAAGGTGAATATTCCAGTGTAATAAACGATTATGATCAAGCAGTATATTCTCTTATGAAATATTTAAAACAAATGGGTCATAAAGCGGTAGGATTAATCCATGGGGATAAAAAAAGAGCTTATAATGCTAAAAGAAATGAAGAAGTCATGATGGCTACTTCTAAAGAGCTTGGTATGAAAATAAATAAAAATTGTGTTATTGACAGAGATTTTACAATGAAGGGCGGATACCTTGCAATGCAGGAAATGTTAAAAGGTGAACTGCCTACAGTTGTCGTATGCGGAAATGATGAAATGGCTGTCGGTGCAATAAAGGCTATCGAGGAAAGCGGCATGAAGGTTCCTGAAGATATAAGTATAGCCAGTTTAAATTCCTGTGAAGTGGGAAGATGGATAAGTCCAAAGTTAACAAGTATAAATCATTACATGTATGATGTAGGGGCAATCAGTGCCAGACTATTGATCAAACTTTTGGAAGGTGAAGAACTGAAAGAAAAAAAAGTCATAGTATCTCACGGTATAATCGATGGCGAATCGGTAAAAAAATTATAAAAATACAAATAAAAAAAAGAAAATATTTTTTATATTTTCTTTTTTTATGTAGTAAATTGTGGTTTTATACATCACTGAAAGCCTTTTATATAGCGGATTTAGAAAAAGATAAAAAAATATAATTTTTTAGTAAAAAATAGTTGACAAATATAGGCAAGTTTGATATTATATTAAAGCTGACTGATACGGAAACAGCGAAACGGAAACATCAGCGAGCTAATGATACAAAAGAATAAGAGAATAAGAAGAACGAATTAAAAAGCAGAAATGTAATTTAAGTCAGTGA
>NZ_JANJZK010000044.1 GCF_024623185.1 Anaerofustis stercorihominis | reverse complement strand
GTTAAGAGCCATCACGGCGATTGAGTGAAGCCCTTTATTCTTAATCTTTGGGCGAGCAAAGATTAAGCAGGGTGTAAGGGGCAGAGCCCCTAGGTGGTTTATTTCTTTGAAAAGAAACCAAAAAAAGACCCGCATACCGCAGGCCTTTTATTTTATAGAAAATCTCTTAATTTTTTACTTCTGGTAGGATGTCTTAATTTCCTTAAAGCCTTGGCTTCTATTTGTCTTATTCTTTCTCTCGTAACGCAAAATATATCCCCTACTTCTTCAAGTGTCCTTGGTCTTCCGTCTTCAAGTCCAAACCTTAAAATAAGTACTTTGGCTTCTCTGTCAGTAAGAGTTTTTAATACCTCGAAGAGCTGAGTCCTAAGAAGCATATAGCTTGCAGCTTCTTCCGGAGCGACAGCGTCGTCGTCAGGAATAAAGTCTCCGAGGTGAGAATCTTCCTCCTCACCGATAGGAGTTTCAAGAGAAACAGGATCCTGTGATATCTTCATGATGTCTCTTACCTTTTCTTCGGGAAGTCCCATTTCCTTAGCTATTTCATGAGAATTGGGGTCTCTGCCCAAATCCTGAATAAGCATTCTCTGAACTCTCTTTAGTTTATTTATAGTCTCTACCATATGTACGGGGATCCTTATGGTTCTTGCCTGGTCGGCAATGGCTCTTGTTATCGCCTGTCTTATCCACCATGTAGCATAAGTGGAAAATTTAAATCCCTTTGTATAATCGAATTTTTCGACTGCTTTTAAAAGTCCAAGGTTACCTTCCTGTATCAAATCCAGGAATGACATACCTCTGTTTACATATCTCTTAGCAATACTCACAACAAGCCTTAAGTTAGCTTCGCAGAGTTTCTTTCTCGCTTCAATGTCTCCGTTTTCTATCCTTTGAGCAAGGTCGAGTTCTTCTTCCGCACTAAGCAGATCTACTTTACCAATTTCCTTTAAATACATCCTTACGGGGTCGTTTATATGTACCGATGGTTCATATGCCTTTGCTTCGGCTTTTTTCACATCTTCGTCTTTTATATCTTCATCCAAAAGTGCATCAACATCTTTATCCGATTCGTCATCATCCTGAAGTACAACGCCCTCTTTAAAGAAGAATTCCAATATTTCATCTATCTCATCGGGACCGAAATCCATATCCGTAAAATGCTGATTCATTTCTCTTTGAGAAACTACGCTTTCTTTCTTAGCCCAAGCCTTTATATCTTCAACCGTCTTTAACTTTTTGACTTCTACTCTGACAGGATCTTTTTTGACTGTCTTTTTAGTTTTTGCTTTTGTATTTTTAACAACTTCTGTTTTTACTTTTTTATCGTCACCCATATTTGCTGCTTTACTTCCCTTTTTTTGAGTCATTATATAAGTGTACCTCCGTTTTTGGCTTTCAAAAGCTCTGATTTCAGTTTGTAGAATTCGGCTATCAAAACATCCAACATTTCTTTATCTTCAGATTCCTGAATATCTCTTATGGCAAGCTTAACCTTTGTGATCTTCTTATTTATATTATTGATCATCAACGTTTTCTTTGCCTGATTTAAATCATCACTGTCTATATTTTGGTCCAAAGACACAATTCGTGACATAGTTGTAGCCAATGTATCATTATAATCAAATAGTTCTATAAAGTCAACCTTTTTTCCTAAGTTTATACAAGAAACTATCTTTTCATATATTTTTTTATAATCATCTCCCACCAATATATCTTCGTCCAAATTTACTTCTTTTATCTTATCGATATCAAGAGCATTGTCTATCATATATTTAAGTATCATTTCCTGAGCTTTTATGATTTTCTCTTTTATTTGATTTTTTCTTACGCTTTGCTCTTTATCCTTCTTATTGTTTGCTTCCAAATGATTTGGAGTTATAAAACTGTTTGTATTCACTTCTTTTTCTATAGTGGATATTTCGGCTTTTGTCCTCTCATGAAGATATTTGATATAAAATTCTTTTCTTACATCATCATCTACTTTTCCTATTATGACGCAGGCTTTTTTGATAAAATCTACTTTTTCCCAATTATCCAAAAGATTATGATTATCTTCAAGGAGTTTTATTCTGAACTCAATGCTGTCTACGCCATTTTCTACCAAATTATTAAATTTCTCTATGCTATTATTTAATATGTAGCTGTCGGGGTCATCTCCCTTTGGCAGTCTTACGACTTTTGGATAAATATTAGCACTCTCAAGGATCTCGCCGGCTTTTATTGTCGCATTAAGACCGGCGTTATCTGAGTCGTACATTATGACTACATTCTTGGTGTAGCGATTTATCAGCTTTGCATGGTTTATGTTAAAAGCGGTACCGAGAGTTGCTACGGCGTTATTGATACCGTTATTGACAAGAGAAATAACGTCCATATACCCTTCGACAAGTATAAGAGGCTTTTCGCTGAGTTCTTTCCTCGCATTATTCAAGTTATATAATGTAGAGTTTTTCTTGAATACCAAGGTTTCCGGAGAATTTAAATACTTCGGAGCATTCTTCACATCCTTGAATATCCTTCCCCCAAAAGCAATCAGCTTCCCGTTGACATCCTGTATGGGAAACATTATCCTATCTCTGAAATAATCATACACTCCCCCCTTATCCTTTGTACGTACCAGTCCCGCTTTTATAAGAGTATTAACTGAATACTTCTTTTCTTTTACAAGAAAGTTATATAAATTATCGAATTCGTTTATGGAATATCCAAGCCCGAACTTCTTTATCGTCTCTTTCTTTAGCCCTCTGTCGAGAAGGTATTTTAGAGGCACACCGCTGTTCATCAAATTCTTGTAATAATAATTCGCACTGTCCTTTATGCAGTTATAAAGCTCCTGCTTTTCGTTATAGCTTATGGTATTCTCGCTTCTTCTTGTGTAATTTCCGCTTTCTTCGTACTCTACATTGACCCCTTCCATATCGGCAAGAAGTTCCACAGCTCCGGTAAAGTCAAGTTTATTCATCTCCATTAGGAAATCAAGGACGTCACCGTTGGCATTGCAACCAAAACAGTGGTAGCGACCCATTTCGGGAGTTACCACAAAAGAAGGTGTCTTCTCCGTATGAAAAGGACATCTTGCCTTATACCTTGCGCCTGCTCTTTGAAGAGGTACGTACTGATTTATGATACCTACGATATCCGCATCTTCTACAAGTCTACGAATAAAATCTTTTTTAAAATAACCCTTCATACTCCTCCTTATTTACTATATCTTTCTTTTTATAAATAAACAAACATCTAAGGGACTCCGTCCCTTTAACCCTGCGAAGTTTTTT
>NZ_JANJZK010000043.1 GCF_024623185.1 Anaerofustis stercorihominis | reverse complement strand
GTCGCTGTCGCGCTTTGTCCGTGTTTTAATGTGAATGTAGCCACGCCGTCCGTGAAGTCCATATCGCCGAATTTTCCACTGATCGTCTTATCATCAAGCGTAACTGTGAAATGGAACTCCTTCTCTTTATCGCCGTGCGTTCCCGCAACTTCTTTTGTTACTGTCAGATTGCCTGTAGCAACCTTTTTCTTATTATTTAAAGTTACAGTGACTATTCCGCCATAGCCGCCGGCATCCTTCCCTTCCCATTTCACAGTTTCTCCATCGTATTCGTATCCGTCAACCGCCAACTCCTTCACACTTTCTGGAATATAACCGTAGGTCCTATAATCAACCTTAGGATATGTATAAGTCCAGTTGTTCTCTGCGTTCAGTGTAATAGATACCTTTTCTGTAGGGGGGGAAGAGGAACCGCCGGGACGGTCTGTATCTGCCAGATCAACAAGGAACGTAATTGATTTCGGTCTGTCGCTTACAGCACCGCCATCATCCCATTCTTTCTGAAATACCAGAGTACAGCCACTAGCTCCCACATAACTGGTTCGAGCGGAGTCTGCAGCAAATACGTTACTTTTGAATACAACCAACACAGTCAAACATAACATCATTAATATGATGCCATTGTAGATAAATCTCTTTTTTTCTCCTTTTAGATTCATGACATTTCTCCTTTCATACTTTATTTTTTCACGCAATGCCCTCAGGAACTATTCAAATTTTTATTGACTTTTTCTGCAATATCCGCCATCCTGCTTTCTAGATAGTAACCGGGACATTCTGTATCTTCTCGGAACATATTGTGAATGGTCAGATTTCCATTGGTGTCTCCTGTATAAACTAATTCCTCGATGCCATTGCGCCAACAGATATCTGTGCACAGTTCAATGAGCGTTTCATAAGCTTCATCGCTGACCCGCCAATCGCCACCTATGGTCTCATTGGCAACCTCAATGGTGACTGCCATATCGTCATTTTCAGCATTGGAGCTGGCCCACGATCGATTTTCCTCCTCCACATAAATCGCCACCTTACCGTTAATATCAATCCCGTAGTTGGAAGAAGCTTTTCGATCCTTTTTAGCAAAGGATTCTCCAAGTCTCTCCAATGTAAGATTCGCACCCATATGATGAATGGTAATCTTTTTAATTTCTGACTTTCTGGGAAAATCTGCATTAGGACTCAGGTGTACATAAGAGGCTAGAGGACTGTTTCTTGCAATCACCTCGTCTGTCTCTGACCTGGTCAGTTTCTTCCCAACATAAGGAGGAAGCTCCAAACGAGCCTGCCAGGCTCCTACGAAAACTAGTGCAGACAAAACACAAAAAGCCACAAGCAGCACAACTGCGCTGTAATGTCTGCCTGATGTTTTTTCATGTATCTTTTGTTTCTTCACTATCTCACCCCCCATCATAACAAGCATTGAATCAGATTCCATGTAAAGAGCGCTGCAAATCCACCAAAAATAACCTTCACAACAGTCCCACTTAAAAGACGGGTTCTTCTTTCATCGTTTGCTGCGGTCATAATAAGAAAAGGGAGTGTTGCCATATAGAAAAAACTGGTATCCATCATATTGTGAGTCAGCGATGCAAAAAACATACCTCGCTGTGCCTCATCTTCTCTCTTACTAATATGGCGTATTGCAGTAATGATTAGCATAGCCAAAGCAATCAGTCCCAATTCCACCCCTACATGAACAAATACATTATGAATATGCCATGTATTAAAATATGGATCAGTATCCTGCAAATTAAGCAAGCGCCACTGGTATGGCCCAACCCCCAAAAGCGGATTTTTTCCAAAATAGCCCAAACCATTCTTAATCATAGCCAGACGCTCTATAAAAGTGGCAGCTGCATTAGGCCTAAAAAAAAGCAGCACTCCTACGCTGCAGACGCCAGCCAGACAAATCAGGGTACTTATCCATCTGCGGTCGGCCAAATACAGTCTAAAGGCATTCTGGCATATAGCAGCTGACAGGATGTAGATACTGAGAACAATACAAAGCCACGGCCAATTTGCTATGCATCCTGCAATATAAAGAAGAATGCCGCATCCAACTGCAAAGACAATCTCTGCCGTCCTAAGAATTAGCGTAGAAAGATTTCCTTTTCTATAGATATGCATAGCGATAATTCCTATACCAAGCGCCCCAAAGGAACCGAAAGACATTGTTAGCGCCAAAGCTATCAACGTAAGAAAATCTAATCCCTGAAAAAATCTTTTCAGCGCCGTTTTTCCCTCCTGCACTTCTCCAATGCAGCTTTGCAGAGCAAACCATCCAAGAACCAGCATAGCCCCCATAGCGTTTGGATTTCCCATTAAACCAGACAGTCTATCCGCATTTCCATGAAATGTTGCTAGGGTAAACTGCCCAATTCCAATAAATGCTATCATTCCGACCCAAATAGCGCACGACCTTTTAAGAAGCGTCCGCTCCCCACCGCTAAGATATGCCGCCAGCAGATAGACCACTGGAAAAAACGACTGCGTAGAAGCAAGTCCATCTACAGTAGTTCCATAAATCCTATATCCGGAGAGCAGACTAACTACATTATAGAAAATCAGTGGAATCAAAATCCACAAATCCACTCTTACCGAAGACTGCATGAGTCCTATTATACATAGAAACAATCCCACACAAGATACGACAATGATACTTCCTGCACCAATAAATGTAAAAATGAAAAATGTAAGAAACAGCATCATAGTAATGTGTGGAATTTTAAAACTGCGTTGTTTCCCTTTTATATTTTTTGTCATCATTTTTCTATTGTTTCTCCTCTGATTTTGCACAGTTCACCATTCATTACAACAAAAAAAACACCATACCTAAAAATAGATATAATGGTGCCTATGCTTTTACAATTACGATTTGATTGTACGTGAAAAAGAGCAGACTTTATCTGTCTGTCTGTCTGTCTGTCTGTCTGTCTGTCTGTCTGTCTGTCTGTCTGTCTGTCTGTCTGTCTGTCACAGCATACCAGTTTCTAAGCATATCTGTCAACCCCTTTTTAGCAAAAATTAAAAAGTATTTTTCTTTTCCTAATCGGTTTAATTTTAAACTATTTTTAAGCACTTGTCTATAGTATTTTCAGCATTCATCAAACATAGCAAAAAATAATTGGTATGTTCGCTAACTACCGTTTCTTTACTTTCATAGTATAGAAAAAGACACTCTATTTCAAGTATCATTCTCCATATCTCTGCATTTCTTAGTATAAGTCGTTATACAAGGTTCTTTCATTTGTTGTACTATTGTTGTAAATCCTTCAATATTTCCTCTTGCTCATTCGTTTAAATGCAGTATTTATAAGGCTTTTCTTTGTTCTCATACTGTTTTTTTATTAAAAAAGAATATGTAATATCTTTTAGGTAATATGCGGGTGAATGACCTTCGTAAGTTTAATATCTTTTCTGCCGA
>NZ_JANJZK010000042.1 GCF_024623185.1 Anaerofustis stercorihominis | reverse complement strand
GTGGAAGAATTTTTATCCCTTTTTTGTTTCTTCGGACAAAAAAGGGCGGATTGTAAGGCGGAGCCTTACATTGTAGCGGGTCGTAGGGTGGAACCCTACAAAGTGGTGGGGTGCGGGGTAAAACCCCGCAGAAAGGTACAAGGGGCAGAGCCCCTTATAAGGGGTAGTAGGGCAGAGCCCTACAAAAACGTTCCTGTTTTCACAGGAAATATTATATCATTTAAGAACAAAAAAATAAACCCATTATATTCCTATAATGGGTCATTGTCGGATTTTATATGAAACTGTTTTAGTTATTGATTGTTTCTTGTTACAAGTAAGTCTGCTCCCGTTCCGCATATATCCTTCTTTGCGATATCTCCGATTTTCACAGGGGCTTTAAGTACGATAGAGTTGATTTCTTTCATCACTTCGAATATCTTTGCTTTCGGCACTCCCGCATTTGTCCTTACAGAAGTCACATTGTCTCTTCCGCCTTTGACTTTAACAGTAGATGTAACTACTCTCTTAGGCTCTACGACTTCTTCTCTTGCGTATTTATCTCCTCTGGGACAAGTATTTCCGGTTACAGAAAATACTTCTTTTCCTTCGTATTCTACTGTTAAGGCACATCCTCTCGGACAGCATATACATGTCATTTCTCTTTTCATTATTTGTCCGCCTCCTCGATTTCAAAAGTAAGTTCGCCTTTTTTATCTTTTATCAAATCTTTCTTGATGTTTATGTTAATCATTTCTCCCGGTAAGAATTTAAGTTCTTTCTTTCTTAATATTTCTTCTCCGTTTAGTTTTGCCACAACGTATCCCGCAGGTACTACTCTGTTTACCCTCATGAACATTGATACGTCTTCTTTCAAATCCTTAGAAGAAATCTTCTGAGGTACGGTATAAGAGATAGGAGCCACCGCTTTTGTCAAGATGTCTTCGCTTACATCGTTTCCTTCTTTTATATATTCCGCAGCACCTTTACCTGCGATAAATCCTTCGTTTGAAACAAAGTCTACAAGGTCGTGTACCTGAAGTACGTTCCCGCAGGCAAATATTCCTTCTATACTGGTCTGTCTGTTTTGAGATACGTAAGGACCTTTCACTCTAGGGTCGATTTCTATCCCCGCCATATTTGAAAGTTCGTTTTCAGGGATAAGACCCACGGATAATAGAAGCGTATCACAAGGGATGACTTCTTCGGTGCCTTCGATAGGTTTTTTATCTTCTCCTACTTGAGCGACAACAACAGCTTCAAGTCTTTCTTTACCTTTTATATCCACTACTGTATGAGCAAGCTTTAGCGGTATATCGTAGTCTTCGAGACACTGAACGATATTTCTTTGAAGTCCGTTTGAGTAAGGCATAAGTTCGAGTACGCATTTTACCTTCGCACCTTCCAAAGTCATCCTTCTTGCCATAATAAGACCTATATCTCCCGAACCCAATATAACGACTTCTTTACCAACCATGTAGCCTTCCATATTTACAAATCTCTGTGCGGTTCCCGCAGTCATAATACCGCTTGGACGTGAGCCTGCCATGTTAAGGGCTCCTCTCGTCCTTTCCCTGCACCCCGTAGCCAGAATTACAGCCGTCGGTCTTATTGTTTGGTAACCCATTTCTTTATTTAGAAAATGTATTGTCCTGTCTTCTTCGAGTTTGATTACCATAGTATCCAGCATCACATCTACCCCGAGACGCATTATGGTATCTATATCTCTTCCCGCGTATTCCGGACCCGCAAGTTCTTCTTTGAACCTGTGAAGTCCGAAACCGTTATGGATACATTGGTTAAGAATACCGCCTAACCTCATATCTCTTTCGAGAATAAGTATGTCCTTTACTCCGTTTTCTTTTGCAGAAATGGCAGCACTGAGTCCCGCAGGACCTCCGCCGATTATTACTAAATCATAATTTTTCATCTTAGTTGTTACCTCCCTTGTTAAGTTTTCCGGTTAGAATATAAGATTCTTCGCCTTTCTTGGTAACATCTTCGTAGTTCATATCGTATTCTCTCTTTATGATTTCCATTACTCTTGGAGAACAGAAACCTCCCTGACATCTTCCCATACCCGCTCTCATTCTTCTCTTGACGCCGTCTAAGGTCGTTACCTTGATACCTCTGTGGAGGACGTCCACTATCTGACCTTCCGTGATAGTTTCACATCTGCATATCACTCTTGCAAATCTTGGGTCTTTCTTTATTAGTTCGTTGATTTCATCTTTTGACATCTTTTCCATGTCAACATACCCTCTTCTGTTAGGATCGAAATCTTTGTTTTCCTTTAATTCTAGTCCTGCGTCCTTTAATATACCAACGAGCATTTCAGCTATTGCGTATGAAACAGTGAAGCCCGGAGACTGTATCGCAGCGGCGTTTATAAAGCCCTTTGTTGAGCTTTCTTCGATTATGAAGTCCTGAGAGTCCGTAACAGCTCTAAGACCCGCAAATTGAGTTATAACTTTGCTTTTGTCCAGTTTATCTATTAAATAGCTGTCGGTTTGAGCCCATACTTCGTCTAAAGTCTTTGCGTCTGTAGACACGTCTTCTTTATCGTCTATGTACTCTGCGTTCGGACCTACAAGTATATTTCCGTCCTGAGACTGTGTAAGAGCGATACCCTTTGAATGTGCTTTTGGTGTAGGGAATATAACAGGATGAACTTTCGTGGATTCACATTTGTCCAAAAGCATATATTCGCCTTTTCTCGGGGTTATTTTAAAATTCGTTTCCGCAATCATAGCTGAAATCTTATCTGCGTATACACCTGCGGCATTTACTACATATCTTGATTTAAATTCATTATTCTTTGTTTTTACTATAAATACATCGCCGTCTTTTGTGATATTTGTTACTTCTTCGTTGAAGTTGAATTCCACACCGTTATCAATAGCATTTTCAGCTAAAGCAACGCAGTATTGGAAAGGCATTGCGATACCTGCCGTCTTACAGTAAAGAGCTGCAATTACGTCGTTTGAGATATTTGGTTCGATTTCGTGTATCCTGTCGATATCGATTATTTCCGTTTCAACTCCGTTTTTATTCCCGTTTTCCTGAAGTCCTTTAAGGGTTTCGATATCTTCTTCGTCGAATGCGAGAACTAGAGAACCGCATCTTGTATGACCGAAATGGAGTTCGTTATCCAAAATAGTAAACAGCTCGTTTCCTCTCTTTGATAATTTAGCCTTGATAGTCCCGTGGGTAGCGTCATAACCACCGTGTATCATTCCCGAGTTTGCTTTCGATGTCCCGCATGAAACATCTTCTCTTCTTTCCAAAACACCTATATTTAAGTCGTATTTGGAAAGTTCTCTTGCAGTAGAACAGCCTACTACGCCCGCACCGATAATCAGCACATCATACATATCTTTCATATTTTCCTCCTTGTAAATACAAAAAAACAACATACACACTTAAGGTCTTTAAGCGTAATATGTTGCGGTTTCTCTTATAATCTCTTCCGCTATTTAATTGTAAATTGATATTTTTATATATTATATAACTTTCTTCCAAGAATTTCAAGTCCTTTATGTGACTTTTGTAAAGATAATTATATTTAGATTAATTTTGTAATCTATATATTATTATATTCCATTTTGTTTAAATAGTTCTTATCTTTTAATGTGTATTTCATTTTTATTTAAATATTCCAATAAATTTATTGTTTTTGTTTTTTATAGAATAAATTTATTCTGGAAAGACCGAAGGCTTTTATAAGGGACTCCGTCCCTTAAATTACTCTGTAGGGCGTT
>NZ_JANJZK010000041.1 GCF_024623185.1 Anaerofustis stercorihominis | reverse complement strand
TCTTCGGACAAAAAAGGGCAGGGTTCTTAAGGGACGAAGTCCCTTATAGGGGGTGTTAGGGACAGAGCCCCTTATTTGTCTGTTATTTATAATTATTATAAAAATCCTTCAGCTTTTCTTTTACATCCTGCGGTAAATCTTTTTTCTTAATTCCTCTTACCGCACCCTCGAGTCCGTAAAGCTTCATCAGACATGATGAAGGGTCTATACCCTTTAATTTTATCCAAGCTTCTTCGCTTCCCGCTTCTATCAGCTTTTCGGGAGTATCTAATCCAACTTCTATAAGCTGTTCCTCAACTACTTTTCCTATGTTCGGCATTTCGCTTAATTTTCCCATAACTCTACCTCTCTTTAATTTATTTTATATTCGCATATTTTAACTAATCCGTCGGATACTTTGCTTCCATTAATAATATTTCTATCAAAGCTTATTCCCTTACTGTTTAGTACTAGTTCTAAGAAACATAAAAATATCCCCATATCGATGTTATTGTAAAAAGAAAGATTTGTGCCGGGAATAAAAGATTTCATTTTATCCTTTTTAAATACTTCTATACTATTTTCACTCGTTAATATCCTCCAAGGCTGTGAATTACAAGCACTGGGGGCAAGCCCTGCATTTTTTATCACATCATCATATTTATCGCCCTTTAAAATGACGCTTATATCCTTACGCTTGAATTCTTTAATATCATTTCTGAAGTCATCTTCATTGCATTTCCCGATAGAAAACATTATCACAAATTCCAAACCATCTTTTTCAATGTCCTTAGCCTTTGCCATACCGTACCAGCAGGCACCTATATTCATCTCGGTAAGGAATAAATCAACCTGCTCCATCATGTAACCTGCATTTAATAAATAATTATCCTTGTCTTCGCTGTAGAAGAGAATACTATACTCACCTCTTTTTGAAGTAGTTTCATCGTTACTTACTATTTTAAACTCTGTTTTTATATCTCCTATCAAAGATGAAACTTTACCGAACTCTTCTTGTATTTTAATTAGCTCTTCATCTGATATACTTAGTTTTTTATCGAATTTCCTTATGGATTTTCTCTTGAAAATCATGTTATATAAATCTCTCATTATTACTCCTTGTAAGTTTATTTTTTATAAGGGGCGCGGAATCTCGCGAAGTGAGGCGTAGTGCCCCGTTAGGATATTACTGATTATATATTATAATTATTTAATAAACCTCTATATCTCCCTTATAATTCTCAGCCCTTTCGATAAGCTGACCTTTAAGCCCCATTGTAAAGGCGATATCACTGCTTCTTATGGAAAGGAGTTTATCACCTATATTTAAATCCAGCTTATCAATCATATCCTTTGAAATCTTGATTTTACCATTTTTTATTTTTAAGTAAGCATAACTTCGCCCTTTATAAGGAATAAGCTCTCCCTCTTTAAGTTGATAATTCATTAATTTCGGATTATCCTCCAGTATCCCCTTTAACTTCGAATTTATAAGAAGTCCTTTTCTTGTTATGCAAAATCCGCCTGTTGACTTGCTTCCCGAGAAAATATAAATTTTATCTTCGTCATACATTTTATATTCTTGCATCGCCATACTTGGGATATTTAAAGTATAATCTTCTCTTATAACAGACCATCCAAAGATATACTTTCCTCCTTTTGTGATCTGAGGCATTACTTCTCACCCTCATCTCTGTAAGTTTTTATGAATTCTTCACTCCATTCCTTTAAAGCCTCCCCCACCATTAACTGCTGTTTTAATATCGTCTTTCCGGTAAAGGGTATATGCTCTCTTTCCGTGATTTTTTCGTCTACCACAGAATAATATTTATCTATTTCTCTACTTATATTTTCCGCCAAAGATAATCCCAGTTCTTTATCTATATTGTTTAGATTAACTATCACCGCATTGAAATCAAGAAACACATTTACCATTTTCTCGCTTGTCTTTTTCATCAGAGAAATGAAATATTCATTTCCTTCTTCGGTAATGGAATAAATGACTTTCCCGGGTATACTGTTTTCATTATCGTTCTTTCCTTTTATATATCCCCTATTTTCAAGGGTAATGACCTTTTTATATACGGAAGGAGTACTTATCTTGACCCATTTTGATATATGTCTGTACTCAACGTTCTTCTGAAGGTCATAAGCACTCATTGTTTTTTCTTTTATCATTCCAAGTATTATCAAATCTATTGCCGACATGGTATCCTCCTTACTGTACTTTATAGTACAAATCATACTGTAAAGTATAGTATAAGTCAATACCAATTTGTTCCTATTGATAATAAGCAGCATATTTTTTATACTTAAATAAGATAATGCTACGCTAAGTAGCATGTAATTATATGAATGTAAACTATGTTTGCTTGTTAAAAAAATATAATTATCTATACTTAAGTCATAAACATAGGAGGAAACAATATGAAATTTTCAGAAAAGCTTAAACAAATCAGAAAAGAACTACACTTATCCCAGGAACAATTCGCGGAAAAAATAGGAGTATCCAGACAGGCTATAACAAAGTGGGAAACGGAAGGCGGGATAGCGGACATAGATAATATAATAAAGATATCAAAGGAATTTGATATTTCCATAGATGAGCTTTTAAAAGAAGAGAAGGATATAAATAATAAAAAAGACTTTTTATATGTAAGCGAAACAAAGTACGATATTGAGAATATCATAGACTACGATATAAATATAAATGAAGTATCGGAAGTCATTTTAAAAGGTGTAAGCGGAGAAAAGATAATCGTAAAGCTTGCTTCAAATAAAGTAAAGGATTTAGAAAAGCACTTTAAAGTAAAGATAGACGAAAATAAAAGAAGCATAGATGTGGATATAAAGAAAATCGGAGAAATCACAAAATCAGAGACAAAAGACGAACTTTCGGTTTTGATATATATCCCATACGAACTATGCAATAAAATAGAACTTTATACAATATGCGATATTTTAAAGATACAAAATATGGAAAATAAAGGTATCGAGGCAGACGGGAAATTCTATGATATATTCGTTTACGATTACTGCGGACATCTTGAACTTAATTGTTCAAATGATATGAACATCACTTATAATGAATTTAAGGGAAGGATAGATGTAAATCAAATCAAGGCAACATCAAAATTAAATATTCCGGTAAACAGCACCTTCAGCATAAATAAAAAAGTCAAGAGCAATAATATTTTCTTTAATATAGATAATAAGCCGACAGAAGATATAGAAATCAGTGAGCAAAGCGAAAATCTGATTGAACTATCGGGGATAGGAAGCGAACTTGTCATAAACAAATATAATAAATGATAACAACATCTGCTTTATCATAAATGATTTAAGGATAGAAAGAATTCATAAAGACAAAGCAACAATATAATCGACTTTATTGTAATAATAGATAACTCATTATAAATAAATTTAGTAAATAACAATAAAAAAGACATGCATTATCATAATGCGTGTCTTTTTTTATTTTTTAAATTAAAAGACTTTAAATTTTAAGCTACAAAAATCAATAATATTAAAATTAAAACTAAAAATTGATTGAAATATATACAAAAAAATGTTTCAATATGTAAATATAATATCATCAATTCTTAGTATTTGATTCCTCTGAATATACCTTTTGTACAGACGCAATGATAAAACTTCTAAAATATATACTATAACTACTTTATATATTTTTATAATATCAAAACACTCAACATAATTATTTATAAAAGTCATTAATAAAAGTCTATTTATCAGTTTATTTCTAACTTTAAATCTAACAACAAAATTTCATTTTATATAATAGTAATATGCTGCCACGATGACTTATTGACATATCTTTTACATCCCTTTTAGCCAGTGCTTCAGCCGCCACGGCTTAAGTAATATTTTGACTATTCACTGTTCGTAAGAAC
>NZ_JANJZK010000040.1 GCF_024623185.1 Anaerofustis stercorihominis | reverse complement strand
AGCTAAAGCTTGAATAAATTTAACAAAGTTAAATTTATCTGTTCTGACGAACAGTAAATAGTCAAATCCGACCGCGTTAAGAGCCTTCACGGCGATTGAGTGAAAGATTTTTATCCAATATTTTTATCTTTGGAAAAATATTGGTGGGTTGTAGGGTGGAACCCTACAGAAATGTGGTTTGCGGGGCGAAACCCCTTAATCGTTTGTTTCTTTAAAAAGAAATCAAATATTGACATAATCCGACAATTATGCTAGCATAAACTTACAAATTAAATATATAAGCAGGGGAGCTTTTTGCTGAGAGGAAAATTATTTTCGACCCTTAACCTGATTTGGATAATGCCAACGTAGGAAGCATTTTAATTATTGTTATGATTTTTAAACGGGGATCCGAATAGGGTTCTCGTTTTTTTCTGCTTATATGGAAAGGAACATTTTATGGAAAACAAAAAAACAAGTGTATTCGACAATTCTCTGATTTGGTTCGGTGCGGGAGTTTCCATAGCGGAAATTATGACGGGTACGCTGATTGCACCCCTCGGATTTACCAAAGGACTTCTTGCAATAATCATCGGACATTTGATTGGGTGTGCACTAATGTACTTTGCGGGCATCATCGGAGGAAAGAGTGAGAAGAGTGCAATGGAGACGGTAAAAATGTCTTTTGGAGAGAAAGGTTCACTTCTTTTTTCTTCTCTTAACGTTCTTCAGCTGGTGGGCTGGACTGCGGTAATGATAGTAGGAGGTGCAAAGGCGGTAAGCGTTATATCAAATTCGTTTTTAGGTTCTCCGTTAGAGGCTTTATGGTGTGTTATCATAGGTGCCCTTATAATTTTATGGGTAGTCATAGGTATAACCAATCTAGGGAAAGTAAACACCGTGGCAATGGGAGGACTGTTCCTGCTTACCGTTGTGCTTAGCACTGTTATATTTAAAGGTAACATCATAAATCCCGCGACGGGAGGACTTAGTTTCGGTTCTGCGGTGGAACTTAGTGTTGCAATGCCTCTTTCTTGGCTTCCTTTGATATCCGACTATATAAAAGAAGCAAAGGAACCGGGTAAATCTGCTTTGGCGAGTGTGTCGGTATACTTTATTTCAAGCTGTTGGATGTACATAATAGGAATGGGTGCGGCTTTATTTACCAAGAGCAGCGACATAGCAGTAATAATGCTTCAGGCAGGTCTTGGTATTTTAGGTGTAATTATAATAATACTCTCTACCGTGACAACTACGTTTTTAGATGCATATTCTGCGGGAGTGAGCAGTGTCAGTATAAGTAAAAATTTAAGCGAAAAAAAGGTTGCCATAATCGTTTGTATCGTTGGGACGCTCCTTGCGATATTTACTCCCATAGAGGAGTTTGAGAATTTCCTTTATCTGATAGGTTCTGTATTTGCTCCTATGATAGCCGTACAGATCGCTGACTTCTTCTTTTTAAAAAAGGATTACAGCGGGCTGAATGTAAATAAAACTAATATTATACTTTGGCTTATAGGGTTTATTACCTACAGAGTATTTATGAGGATAGACACTCCCGTCGGGAACACTCTTCCCGTTATGATAATTGTGATAATTTTATGTATTATAATAAATAAGATATTCGGAGGTAAAAAAGAATGTTAAAAGAAATGATGGAAAATGTAAGAAATAAAACACCTCTAATCCATAACATAACGAATTATGTTACGGTAAACGACTGTGCGAACACACTTCTTGCATGCGGAGGTTCTCCCATAATGGCGGACGACAGTAATGAAGCGGAAGAAATCACGACTATCTGCGGGGGGCTTAACATAAATATAGGTACACTCAATAAGAATACTATCCCTTCGATGATACTTGCGGGAAAGAAAGCAAACGAACTTTCTCATCCTGTTATCCTTGACCCTGTAGGTGCGGGAGCTTCCTCGCTTAGAACCGATACAGCAAAGGATTTGCTTAAAGAAATAAAGTTTAGCGTTATCAAAGGCAATATATCGGAAATAAAGACGCTTTATATGGGAAGCGGGACAACAAAAGGTGTTGACGCCGATATAGCGGATAAAGTGACCGATGAAAATATAGATGACGCAGTCGAATTTATTAAAGGATTTTCAGCTAAAACCGGAGCTATAATCATCGTTACCGGAGAAATCGATATAATAGCAAATGAGGAAAAAGCTTATATCGTAAGGAACGGACATTCGATGATGTCAAATATTACGGGGACGGGATGTATGCTTTCCGCAATGACCGCCGCTTATATAACGGCAAATGATGATGATATGCTTGAAGCGTGTCTTGCGAGCGTATGTTTAATGGGCTATGCGGGAGAAATCGCTTATAAAAAGATGAAAGAAACAGGGGCAGGTAATTCCACATTTAGGAATTATTTGATAG
This sequence comes from Anaerofustis stercorihominis, assembly GCF_024623185.1. Lineage (GTDB taxonomy): Bacteria > Bacillota > Clostridia > Eubacteriales > Anaerofustaceae > Anaerofustis. The sequence continues at coordinate 1,513 of NZ_JANJZK010000040.1, read as the reverse complement.
ATGCTATATTTAATATGACAGGGGACGAACTGGAAAAAGGAGCCAAATATGAAAGTAAATAGTGAAGATATGCTTTTATATGCCGTTACGGACAGGGCGTGGACGGACAAGGATGATTTATATACTCAAGTAAAAAAAGCATTAAAAGGCGGTATCACATTCTTGCAGTTAAGAGAAAAAGAACTTGATGACGAGACTTTCTTAAAGGAAGCTTTGAAAATAAAAGAGCTTGCAAGGGAGTATAACGTACCCTTTGTAATCAACGATAACGTGGATATAGCCATAAAATCCGACGCAGACGGAGTCCATGTGGGACAAAGCGATATGGAAGCGGGAGATGTAAGAAAGAAAATAGGTGAAGATAAAATTCTCGGGGTTTCCGCTTCAAACTTGGAAGAAGCGAAACTAGCAGAAAAAAAAGGTGCGGATTATCTCGGAGTAGGGGCGGTATTCTCTACCTCAACCAAGCTTGACGCAGATGATGTATCCTTCGATACTCTAAAGGAGATATGCAATAACGTGAGTATCCCCGTAGTTGCCATAGGGGGTATAAGTAGGGATAATATATCTAAGCTAAAGGGAACGAATGTAGACGGTGCGGCAGTGGTTTCCGCGATATTTGCAAGTCAGGATATAGAAAATGATACAAAAGAGCTTCTTTGTCTATCTAAAAAAATGGTAAAAGGGGAAGAGTAATATGAAAAAAGTACTTACTATAGCGGGTTCCGATTCCAGCGGAGGAGCCGGTATTCAAGCCGATATAAAAACGATAACCGCTCATAAGATGTACGCTATGAGTGCGATAACCGCACTTACAGCTCAAAATACTACAGGGGTTTACGGTGTCATGGACGCTACCCCGGATTTCGTTAAAAATCAAATCGACTGCATATTTAGTGATATAAGACCGGACGCGGTAAAGATAGGTATGGTGTCGAATATTGAAATAATAGAAGCCATAGCAGAAAAGTTAAAAGAATACAAAGCGGAGAATGTAGTCGTTGACCCCGTAATGGTCGCAACAAGCGGAAGCAGGCTTATCAGTGATGATGCAATGGAAACTCTTATAAATAAGCTTCTGCCTCTGGGAAGTATAATAACGCCCAATATTCCGGAAGCCGAAGTATTGTCGGGAATAAATATAAAAAGCGAAGAAGACATGATAAAAGCGGCAGAAATAATATCTAAGGATATAGACGGAGCTGTGCTTATAAAAGGCGGACACTACGACGACAACGCCAATGATTTACTTTTCGATAAGGGGGATATCCATTGGTTTAAGGGAAAGAGGATAGATACTAAAAATACTCACGGCACCGGATGTACTCTTTCTTCCGCCATAGCATGTAATCTAGCCGCGGGATACCCAAAAGAAGAAAGTATAAAAAATGCTAAGGAGTATATAACGGGAGCACTTAAAGACGGGCTGGACCTCGGAAAAGGTTCGGGACCGCTTAATCATATGTACGGCTTGTCCTTTTTAAAAGATTAAAAAGGACAAGCCGTACATATG
>NZ_JANJZK010000003.1 GCF_024623185.1 Anaerofustis stercorihominis | reverse complement strand
TTCGAATCCATTCTCCCCCACCATTTATACGATTTTAAACATCTTTCTAATGAAAGATGTTTTTTTGTATAACTCAAAAGATAAATGAAATTATAACTTTAATTTTTTAAATAAAATATTTAGGTATTAAAAAGTATCGTTATGAAATATGATTAATAAATATAATTATAAAATAGATATATTTTACTTGTAAGGTCTGTAGTTTTTTATATAATCTAATGATAATATTATAATACATAATCATAATAAAAGTATGTCTGATATGTTGGGGTATAAAATATTTATATTATAATTTTTAAAAGACAAAACAAAGCACAGAAAATCGGGAAACCTTTTTCTAATAATAGTAAGATATAAATACAGATAGGAGGTATTTATCATGGAGTGGACTGAATGTATTGGAGGTGCAATAAATTATATTGAGGATAATTTAACAGAAGAACTTACAGTCGAAGATATTGCACATAAAGTATTGATTTCACCTTTTTACTTTCAAAAAGGATTTAACATGCTTTGCGGATTTACCGTGGGAGATTATATAAAAAAACGCAGACTTTCGCTTGCCGGCAGCGAGCTTGTTTCAACAGATGAAAAAGTCATAGATATTGCTTTGAAATATGGTTATAATTCTCCGGACAGTTTCACAAAAGCATTCACTCGTTTTCATGGTGCAACACCTACTTCTGTACGAAAGGGTGAAGCAATGATAAAATCTTTTGCTTCGCTAAAAATCAATTTTACCTTAGAAGGAGGTTATACTATGGATTATAAAATAGTAAAAAAGGATCAATTTACCGTTGTAGGTATATCAAATGTATTTAATTATGATGAAGCCGAAACAGAGGTCCCTAAGTTATGGGAAGAATATTACCAAAAAGGGTTAAGTAATATTGTATGCAGTGTGTATGGTATTTCTATCGATGAAAATATGGAGGGTAATAAGTTTGAATATCTTATTGCGGACAATTACGACCCTATAAAAGATATTTCCGAAGAATTTATAACAAAAACCATTCCGGAACATACTTGGGCGGTATTTTCTTGTAAAGGTGCAAGTTCTAAATCGATTCCCGATGTGCAAAAGAAGATTTTTTCACAGTGGTTACCGAACTGCAGGGACTATGAAATAGCTGCAGGATATAATATTGAAATGTACAGCGATCCGTCTGAGTATAAAAAAGGTGTAGAAGATGATGATTATTACAGCGAGATTTGGATTCCTGTAAAAGCAAAATAGTTATTATAATAAAAAAGGAGATAAATCACATATCTCCTTTTTATATTAGTATATTTATTATAAATTAATAATGAACAATAAAAAAGTATATAACATATACCCAGCTTAATAATCCGTGAATGATTGCCCAGCCTATGGAATGCCATGTAGAATAGCTTATGACCATTGCAAGGGCACTTCCGAATGAAATCCCGGATTTCACACTTTTCTTTATTATCGTCGTCTTATTTTCTGTTTCCATATTTTTCTCCTATATAGCTTTAGTTAATTATACTATACGGTTTAAAGAAATACTATTTTTATTATTATTTACTTTTATTTTAATCTTCATTTCTCTTCTTACTCATACTAAAGCATACCAGTGCAACTATTATAGCACTTATTGTATTTATAATTGCGTTAAATACCTCAAATGGATCCGGACCTATAAAATAATTTGCTATATGGTTTATAGAAAGGCTTAAAGGGATCAATAATAAAAATGCCATCCCTGTAGCTTTAAATTTTTTATGTTTCATTTTTGTGTATAAGTAATATAGTATCCAAATATATATTATGCTAAGTACAGCTATAATACTTCCAAGAGAAAATATTAAATTATTTTTTAGTAAGATACTTAATACAAATAGATATGGGATAATTGACAGCGTAATACTTATAATGACCGATTTAGCTTTGTCTCTTTTGGATTTAAAAAACGGGAGTATAATAAACCAGCTTAATATACATGAAGCTGATACAACAAGCGACCATGAAAAAGAATCATACAATACATAATCGCATATCAAGCAAATTATCATACTTATAATAAGAGAGAATGTAACACCTAAAAATATATAATTTAAATATTTCTTACTCTTTTCACTCGATATATCAACCATATATGTAAGTGTCTTTTTTACTTTTTTATCTACGTCTTTATTGATATCCGATACTTTTTCTCTTTGTCCGTTAAGTATTTCATTTGTCGTTACTTCCAGAATATCGGATAATGGTATAAGCAAAGAAATATCGGGACAGCTTATTCCTCTTTCCCATTTTGATATTGCTTTGTTTGTAATATTGAGTTTATCTGCAAGTTCTTTTTGAGTCAAATTTTTTTCTTTTCTGAGACTGCAGATAAATGTTCCTATTTTTTTATAATTCATTAATGTTCCTCCGTTATGTTATTACAATCATAATGGAAAATAATAAAATAAGCAATCGCTTGTCAGTCGAATACATAAATAAGGACAATTATTTCAATAGCTTTATAAAAATAAAAAAATCTGTACTGAAACTTCAGTACAGATAGTTTTTTTAATGGAGCTACTAACGGGACTTGAACCCGTGACCTCTTCCTTACCAAGGAAGTGCTCTACCGCCTGAGCCATAGCAGCATTTTCAGTTCATATAATAACATGATTTCTTAAATTTGTAAATTGTTTATTAAAATTAATTATTAATATTATCTAAAAATTCCAGTACATCTTTATAAACTTCCATATGATTTTTTTCATTCAATATTTCGTGTCTCAAACCATAGTATAATCTTGAAGAAATATTTGTATACCCGATATTTCTTAAAAATTCTATACTTTCTCTAAATTTTTCCACTCCTCCGATAACCGGGTCATCTTCTCCCGCTATAAAAAATATAGGTAATTCTTTATTCTTGATTTTATATTCCTCTTTATTGAATGCCTTGTCAACAAGACTAAAAAGATTTTTAAATCCGTTTATGGTAAAAATATATCCGCAAAGTGGGTTTTTATTGTATTCTTTGACTTTTGACATATTACTGTTTATCCACTTATTCATTATAGGTTCTTCGAATTTATCATTGAATGAATTAAAAGCCAATCCATGAATAAATTTGCTTCTGTGATGTTCACCTTTTAATTTTCCGATTATCGAAGAGATGTTAAGACCCATTTTTGCCATTGGATTTTTATATGGTGCACCGCATAATATCATGCCATTTATTTCGTTGTCATATTCTTTCAAATAATTTCTTGCCACTAACGTACCCATACTATGAGAGAAAATATAATAAGGTATATCTTGATATTCCTCTTTAATAATTTCAGTTATACTATGGAAATCTTTAACTATCATCTCTCCGCTGTCATCATAAAAATAACCTAAGTCTTTATCTTCTATTATACTTTCTCCGTGACCTCTGTGGTCGTTGATAACGGTTATATATCCATTATTTGATAAATAGTCCATAAAGTCATAGTATCTTTCTTTATGTTCTGCCATACCATGGGCAATTTGAACAATACCTTTTATATTATCTTCCGGAATTTTCATATAACATGATATTTTTAATTTTTCATCGCTTGAGTCTATTAAAAATGATTTTTCTTTCATTTTGATTTACCTCACTTGTAATTAAAGTATATCTTTTCTGTAAGGATTTAAATGCCATTTTTTATATTATAACATAAATATTAATTTATATAAAATAGGCGGTAATATATATGTGTTAAAAGGTAGTTAAATATAATAGGATGATTACATATAAATAAAAAAGAAGTGATTTACACTTCTTTTTTATTTTTTATTGTACATATTCATTGCTTTATCCAAATCTTTATCGAGGGCAGTAAAAACAGCCTTACTTGTCATAATAACCATATCTTTTATTATAGGGAGCTCTTCTTCGTTAAATCTTCCGAGAACATAATTTACCAAGTCTCCGTGTTCGGGACTTCCAACTCCCAGTCTGAATCTTGGAAAGTTTCTTGTCCCCAGTTCCTTCACTATGGATTTCATTCCGTTATGGGTTCCCGGACCTCCGTTTTTTCTTATCCTGAGTTTTCCCTTTGGAAGCTCTATATCATCATAAATAACAAATATATTTTCTTCGGGGATTTTAAAATAATCTTTAAATAATTTAACGCTTTCTCCGCTTAAGTTCATATATGTCCTTGGCTTGATTAAAAAAACATCTTCACCTGCCAATTTGCCTTTGCCAAAGTCGGCTTTGAACTTTGTTTTATTTATTTTTATATCATATTCATCACTTATATAATCTACCACTTCAAAACCTATGTTATGTCGTGTAAGATTATATTCACTTCCTATATTCCCAAGTCCAACTATTAAGTACATGTTTGTGTTTTCTCCTAAATTTTAATCAGCTTATACATTATATCATTTATTATTAGTTTTTTTAATATGTATTTATTCATTTATTCTTTTTATTATGGCTTCACTTACCATTTTTACCATTCCTGTCATTGAGGTTATCGCCATTATAGCAACCTTGCTGACATCATCAATAATATCTTCTTTATTGTTTGTTTTAGTAAATTTTAAAGAATTTTCATTTAATTTACTCTGTCCGATTATATCTTTACTATATGGTACAAATTCGTTTATTAACTGCATATATAATCCTCCTTTTATTTTATAATATTTAAAAAGTTTAATAATGGTGATATTAATATGATGAATTGCTTTGTTTTATTGTTGGAAATATAATTTTATATTTTTAAGTATATAAGATGATATGCTATAATGAATAAAATCCTAGGAGAATTATTATGTATGACTTTATTAATGAAATTTTTGATAAGTATCAAGTAAGAAAAAGCTATAATGATAAAAGCAAATTCATCGAATATCTTGAGAGTATTTTTAACAAGCTTGGAATTAAATTTAATATAGATAACCATGGTAGAATGATAAAAAGCAGAAATATTATAGTAGGGGATATCGATGAAGCGGACACAATATTTACTGCCCATTATGATACTTGTGCAAAACTTCCTTTCCCAAACTTCATAACGCCTAAAAATATATTTATATATCTTTTATATTCTTTGTTTTTAGCGTTTTTAATAATACTCAGCGCATCTATATGTGCTTTTATCGCAGAACTTTTATTTCATAAGTCTCTTATCTCGAGACTTATATATATGTTTATTCTATTCATGGATATTTATTTAATGATATTCGGTAAGCCCAATAGACATACTGCAAATGATAATACTTCCGGAGTAATAACTTTACTGACTATAATCCATGGTTTGGATAGAGAATATATGGATAAAACAGCTTTTGTTTTCTTTGATAATGAAGAGGCAGGGCTCGTTGGGTCTTCTGCTTTTAAGAAAAAGTATAAGAACTTAAATGATAAGTTAATAATAAATTTTGACTGTGTATCCGACGGGGATAATATTATGTTTGTGTGTTCTAAAAAAGCGAAGTTTGATAAAAAATTCGAAATTTTAGAAGAGAATTTAAATAAGGAAAAAGAAAATTATAAAAAGAATGTGTTAATAGAAAATACAAAAAATACGTTTTATCCATCCGACCAAATGATTTTTAAAAATAGTATAGGGGTAGCCGTACTTAAAAAAAAACCTATAATGGGATATTATATGGATAAAATACATACAAATAAAGATATCGTTTTTGATAAAAGAAATATTGATTTTATAAGTAAGGTTATGATAAATGTAATTGAGAATGATAAATAGAGGTCCTAATAAGTTTTTATTAATTTTATATTTTCAGTTAAAGCAAGTTATATACAAATTAACGTTTTGATTTTAAATTTAAATAATTTATTGAAATATGCATAATAATATTAGATAACTTACATTATTACAAAAAGAATTTATATTTAACATAAAAATTCAGTAATAATAAAATGCTTTTAAATTTATTTATTAGCATGTATCATGTAGATATATGATTGATTTCATTTAATGCAAATATAAAATAAGGATGACATAAATGATAAAGAAAAGCAGTTTAAAGCATATAACTAAAAATAGAGAAATTCTTATTTACGAAGAAAACTTTGTTTATTTACGTCCATGTAAAAAATTAAGACATTTAGTATCTAATTTTACAATTACTATTCCCAATAAAACGATCATTTCAGATTATTATACTATTATGCCTCACGGAAGTGTTACGCTAGTGTTGTTCCAATATAATAAAAAAATATATAGCTTTTTGTTTGGACCGACCACTAAATCAGTCAAAGTAGGTGATATTGCAAATAAATGCGATATCATATTCATTATCGAGTTTCAACCGGGAGGATTTTATCCCATTGCAAAAATAAATCAAAATAAACTTACAGATAAAATTATCCCTCTTTCATTTATTGATAATTCTCTTGATATTAATATGAGAGCTATTTTTAATAAGTCTATATCCGTAGACGAATTATTATTTAAATCAGAAGAAATCCTTCTGCAAAGTATTATATTTCAATATCCAAGTGAACTTACTAATGCTGTTAAACTTATCATTCAAACTGAAGGCGGTATTACTTCTGAAGAAATTTTAAAAAACATTTATTACAGTATGAGACATTTAAATCGTTTATTCAATTTATATGTTGGTATGAGCATAAAGTCATTTTCTCGATTAGTTAGAATTAATAAGTCTTTTCAGCTTTTAAACAATAATAAATTTACATTGGATATCATATGCGAAAAACTTGGATATTATGATGTTTCTCATTTTGTAAAAGATTTTAAAGTAGTGTGTAATATTACACCCGGTGAATATAGAGCCAATATGTCCGATTTTTACAGTGAAATAGCGAAATTTTAAATCTATAATATTACTGTAATGTTAAATACAGAAAGAGAGGATTAAAAAATGAAATTTAACGAAACAACAATTCGTATTTTAGTAAGAAAAAATTATGGGGAATGTTTTGATTTTTACACAGAAAAAATTGGATTGACCACAGTTTGGGGGGATAGAAACGGACCTTATACTTCTTTTGCCATAGATGATAAGTCAAATCCTTGTTTTGCTATTTTTTCAGCAGAGGCAATGTCAATGTTTAAAGGATATGAACAACCAAATTTCAGTACACAGCCGGATACTATTACTGCAGTTATTCCTACGCTTGATTTAGACTCTGATTATTTACGTATGAAAGAAGCGGGAGTTGCTTTTTTAGGTGAACCACAGTATATTGAAGAATGGGGTATGCGCTGTACTTATTTCAGAGATCCCGAAGGAAATCTGTTTGAATTAAATGATGCCAGCGGTGTATAAAAGGCATATATAATTGAGTTAAAAAGTTAATGATTTATAATAGTATTTATTAGTTAATAATTATAAAAAAGACAATTAAAACTTATATTTTTAGAAATAAAAAAAGTCCTGTCATAGGACTTTTTAATCTTTCATTTTTTCTTCTCGTTCCATTATCAAATAATTTCTTGCATTAACAGTATTTGGATGCAAAAGATATCCCTTTTTTAGAATGGATAAAATAGTTCTGTTAAGGGACATAACTATTGCTTTATCAATATTTTCATATGCTACTTCCCTTACTTCTTCCACACCTTCATAAGTTCTGGTCTCTTCAATCACATCTGCAAGAAATATTATTTTTTGTAATAATGTCATATTTTCTTTACCAGTCGTATGATATTCTATTGCATTCAAAATATCTTCATCCGTTACATTGAATTTAAATTTTGCCATTACTCTTCCGGCTTTTCCATGAAGTAATGCAGTATTTTTTCTTTCTATATCGTCCAATTTGATATACTGCTTAGATAAGATATCTATCATTGCTTCCGGTTCCATGTTTTTAGCACAGTCATGTAAAAGTGCGGCAAGAGATGCTTTTTCAGGATCTGCTCCATAATTTTTTGCAAGCTTGACAGCTTCACGCTGTGTAGCCAATGTGTGAATATATCTGTCTTCTTTTAAAAGAGTCTTTAGTTTTTGCTTTATGCTGGTATATTCTTTCATTTTTTCTCCCTTAGTCATCATAATATAAATTATTCTTTATAATATATTCTGCCACTTTTTTAGGAATTTTTAAAGACTTATTTGATAAAATATTATTTCTTATTTCGCTGGAAGATAAATCGATCATCTTAAAGTTCTTTAATATGTTTATATTTATATCATATTTTTTGTTTAACTCATTTACTTTATCTTCAAGTTGCGGTAATTTATATGGATTCCTGCCGGCAATAATAAAATCTACTTCTTTTAGTAATTTTTCATAGTCTTTCCATTTATGAAGTTCAAATATTAGGTCTGCGCCTCCGATAAAATATAAATCATTATATTTATTTTTTAAATATTCAACGGTATCAATAGTATAACTTATTCCTTTTTTATCGACTTCATAAGTATCGATTTCAAAATCATCATAATCTTCAATCGCAAGTTCTACCATCTTGACTCTGTCTTCTGTTGATACTTTACTTTTGTTTTCTTTTATAGGGTTTATACTGTTTGGAATAAAAATCACTTTATCCAAATCAAATTCATTTTTTCCTGCAAGCGCCAAGTTAATATGTCCGTTATGTATCGGATTGAAACTTCCGCCGATAAAACCAACTTTCATTTTATCTCCTAGATGTTATATTTATTCTTATCGGGATTTCTTCTGTAAAGTACAAAAGTACTTCCTATCGTAATAACTACTTCACTGTTTGTCTTATCTGCTAAATATTCTGCTGATTCTCTAACATCTTCAAGAGAGTTTTGCTGTATTTTTCCTTTTACCAATTCTCTTGCTTTTAATGCATCATCGGCTTGAGTGACAATATTATCACTCATTCCGTCTTTACCGATGTGTATTATTGGCTGCATCTTGCTCGCTTCTTTTTTTAATAAACTTCTTTCTTTGCTGTTCATTTTTCTACTTCCTATTTATAATATTCAAATTCAAATCCTTCGATGTTTACTGTATCTCCGTCTGTAATGCCCATTTTTTCAAGTTCTGCAAAAATCCCTTTGTTTTTAAGAACTCTTTGAAAATATGTGCTTGATTCATAATCTTCAAGATTAACGGAATTTATGAGTCTTCTCATCATTTTTCCTTCAACATAATAAGTTCCGTTTTCTTTTTCGATTTCGTATTCTTTTTCTGCTTTTGGTGCATATAGTACTTTTTCTTCAGTTGTAAAGAATAATGGAGTTCTTTCTATTGTAGGGAGTACTTCTACTATATAATTCATTATTTTATCAAGTCCGTCATTCATAGCCGCACTTGAGTCAAATACTCTATATCCCTTTTGTTCAAAGTAAGTTGTTAAATCTTTGATTATTTCTTCCTTATTATCTATATCAATTAGGTCGGTTTTATTCAAAACAACTATTTGAGGTCTTTCCTTTAACTTCTCTGCATATAAAGATAATTCATTATTTATAATATCAAAATCTTTTTTTGGATCTCTTCCTTCTACTCCCGAAGCGTCAAGAACATGCACGAGAAGTCTCGTTCTTTCAACATGTCTTAAAAACTGATGTCCAAGTCCTTGTCCGGAGCTTGCGCCTTCTATAAGTCCCGGGATATCGGCTAAAACAAATTCCTCACTGTTTTTATACTTAACTATACCTAGGTTAGGTGATAATGTCGTAAAGTGATAATTGGCTATTTTAGGTGTAGCATTTGTTACCATTGAAAGGATCGTTGATTTGCCTACATTCGGAAAACCGATAAGTCCTACATCGGCTATTGTTTTAAGTTCTAATATTAGATTTTTTTCTTCTGCTTCATCACCGGGCTTTGCAAATTTGGGAGACTGTCTTGTAGATGTGGCAAAATGCTGATTGCCTCTGCCGCCTCTTCCTCCGTTAAGCACTGTTATTTCCTGGTTATCTTCTACCATATCGCATATTAAAGCTCCGGTTGCTGAATCAAAAATAACGGTTCCTACAGGAACTTCTATTACTATATCTTTTCCGTCTTTGCCGCTCATATTGCTTCTGCTGCCGTTTTCTCCGGCTTCTGCAGCAAACTTTCTTTTATAACGAAAGGCTTCGAGTGTATTTAAGGCAGAATTACTTTTAAAAATAACATTTCCGCCTTTTCCGCCGTCTCCTCCTGAAGGACCTCCGTTTGGAACATATTTTTCTCTTCTAAAAGCGACAGCACCGTCTCCGCCTTTACCGCTTTTAACATTTATACTAACTTTATCTACAAACATATATTATTTTCCTTTATAAAAAATTAAACTCCACACACTTAGTATGGAGTTTATTATTTAAATTATTCTATTGAGCCTTAGGGTAAACACTAACTTGTTTTCTTGTTTTGCCTTTTCTTTCGAATTTAACAACTCCGTCAGCTTTAGCAAATAATGTGTCATCTCCGCCAATTCCTACGTTAACTCCTGGATAAATTCTAGTTCCTCTTTGTCTAACTATGATATTTCCAGCTAAAACATATTGACCGTCACCTTTTTTAGTACCAAGTCTCTTTGATTCACTGTCTCTACCATTCTTTGTACTACCCATTCCTTTTTTGTGGGCGAATAGTTGTAAGTTATCTAAATTAAATTTAATCATTTTTATTCCTCCGTGATATTTAGTTTTATAAACTCAGGGTTTTCCTCTTCAATTCCTTTGACTGAAAGCATAAAACTTTTTGTAAGTATATCGGATTTTAATCTTTTATTTTTTTCTTGTTCGTCTATTTCTATCAATGTAAATCCTTCAGATACTTCTGCTTTGATATTTGCCTTAGCTATTTCCGTTAAAGCATTTATAAGGGATATAGTTAAAGTCGAAATACTGCAGCATATCAAGTCTTTTCCTTTTTCATTGCTTTCAGCGTGACCGCTGAGCTTAATTGTTTCAATAAAATCAGATTTTATATCAATGCTGATATTGATCATTACTCAGCTGCTTTTTCTTCTTTTTTTACAAGACCTGTTATTTCAACTTGTGTATATGGCTGACGGTGTCCTTGTTTTCTTCTGTAGTCTTCTTTAGCTTTATACTTGTAGATAATGACTTTTTCGCTCTTACCTTGTTCAAGTATTTTACCTTCTACCTTATAGCCTTCTACCAAAGGTGCACCTACTAACATATTTCCGTCTTCGTTTACAAATAATACTTCATCAAAAGTAACTTTCTTTTGATTTTTTCTCTTTGGAACGATTTTTTCAACGTTTATAACGTCGCCTTTTTGTACACGGTATTGTTTACCGCCTGTTTTAATAATTGCATACATATCTTTTACCTCCACTATCCTGTCTCGCCGTCCAAGGTGTGAATAATCAACTTCTTTTTACCTTCTTCAGTGCGGATACATGCTTAAATAGTATATCACCAAGACCTTGTTCTGTCAATGATTTAAAAGGTTTTTTATATTATTTTGTTATATTGAATGAATTATATTTTTTTAATGAATATTGATTGATTTAAATTAAGATCTTTATTATGCTTAAACTGTTTTTTTATATAATAAATATATGAATTGTTTAATTTATATTATATTGTCTTTGATATATATTTATGATATTTACAAAAAATATAATTTAGAAAGGATGAACAACTTATGTTTTATACTTATAAAAATATAAATATTTATTATGAAACTATCGGTGTCGGTAATCCTGTACTAATGATACATGGTCTTGGCTGTGACTTGACTTTACTTAAAAAGTGTATGGAACCAATATTTAAAAAACATGAAAATTATAAACGTATTTATATAGATTTACCAGGAATGGGGAAATCCGATGCTTTAAAAGAATATTCTTCTTCTGATAAAATTTTAGAAATATTGTTATCATTTATTAAAGAAGTGATAAAAAAGCAAATTTTTACTGATAGGGCAATCATATGGAGGTTATTTGGCTAGGGGTATATTATCAAAATGTAGTGATATGGTAGATGGTATGCTACTAATTTGCCCTGTGGTAATCTCTGATGTTAAAAAAAGAAATGTACCGGAAGTAAAAATCAAATATAGAGATGAAACCTTTTTAAAAGAGTTACACGATAGTGAAAAAAATGATTTTTTAGAGGATTGTATCGTAGCCAATAGTGAAGTATTCTATAGATATAAAAACGAAATACAATCTGGTCTTAAAATAGCTAATAATGTATTTATTGATTATTTAAAAGATGATTATTGTTTTTCATTTGATGTTGATAAAGAAGTTTGTAAACTTAATTATGAAAAATCTGTTTTATTAATAGCGGGAAGACAGGATAATTGTGTTGGTTATCAGGATTTATGGAATTTAATAGAGGACTATAAAAGTGCTTCTTTTTCTGTTATTAATTATGCAGGTCATAATTTACAAATTGAGCAAACTCAAATATTTAATGCTTTAGTTAATAATTGGTTGTTTTCTTTAGAAAATTATCAAAATTAAATATAATTGTATATATTGATTTAAAGTAAAAAATAGAAATAAGCTTAAACTAATTTCTATTTTTATTATTTTCCTACATTTTTAAATATGCATCGATGAATACATTGATATCTCCGTCCATCACTGCCTGAACATTTGAGGTCTCAGCCTTTGTTCTATGGTCTTTTACCATGCTGTAAGGGTGAAATACATATGACCTTATTTGATTTCCCCATGCTATTTGACCGTAGTCTCCTTTTATTTCATCTATTTTTTCCTTATGTTCTTCCATTAATATTTTATATAATTTCCCTTTAAGGATTTTCATTGCTGTTTCTTTATTTTGGAACTGACTTCGTTCATTTTGGCATGATACAACTATTTTTGTGGGAAGATGTGTTATTCTTACCGCTGAATCAGTTTTATTGACGTGCTGTCCTCCGGCACCCCCTGCTCGGTACGTATCGATTTTTAAATCACTTGGATTTATTTCAAGATTAATATCTTCCTTTATCTCCGGTTCCACATCTACGGAAGCGAAGGAGGTATGTCTCCTGCTGTTACTGTCAAATGGTGAGATCCTCACAAGCCTATGAACTCCTTTTTCTCCTTTTAAATAACCATATGCATTATCCCCGCTTATTAATATTGTAACACTTTTTATTCCCGCAACATCTCCGGGAAGCTGCTCCAATATTTTTATTTTAAAATTTCTTTTTTCAGCAAATCTAATGAACATTCTAAGAAGCATTTCAGCCCAGTCCTGGCTTTCGGTACCGCCCGCTCCTGGGTGGATAGATAATATAGCATTGTTTGCATCATATTCTCCCGATAACAATGTGTCTATAGTAAAAACCTTAAGTTCCTTTTCAAGAGCTAATAATTCTTCCATCGTGCTGTCAGCATCACTTTCAGAAAAATCTTCCTGTAGCATTTCCACAAGTACGCTTATATCATCTTTTTTATACTCTAAAGAAGAATAGGAATTTATTTGGGATTTTAATGATTTGACTTCTTTTAAGATTTTGTTTGCTTTATCACTTTCATTCCAAAAGCTTTTATCATTCATAAGGGTTTCTTTTGATCTTAGCTCGTCTTTTAATAGTTCTATATTTATTGAATTTGCAATATCCGAAAGTTCTTTATCTATATTATCTAATAAGGTTTTAAGCTCAATTAGTTCAGCCATTTTAATACTTCCTTTGTATTTTAATTTAGTATAATTATTATATATTAAAATTTTATTTTTAACAATATATACATTTTGTCATGATGTAAAAGTTACATAAATATCTTTATTCTTGAAATAAATATTTGTGTAGTGCTTTTGCTTTCATTTTAAAACCATAAATAACAAATGAATTTAAAAATATATAAAGCAGTATTACGACAACATTATATCCTTTTTTATTTATATATAAATGTAAAGGTTATAATTAATCAAACATAATTATCTTTTGAAAATTTACCTTTATTTTCATAACCTTTTTTTCTTTTTTTACACGAAACTACTTGTAATTACTTAAAGTATAATATATAATTCACTTATCATAAAAACAAGTGTTATAAAAAGTAAGGAGAAATTACATATGTTATATTTAATTGATGATGCTAATGTTGAAAGCATCAAAACTATTACACAATATTTCCCAATTCATGGGGTAACTACCAATCCAAGTATTATTGCTGCAAACGGAGAAAATGTTTATAAAAAAATAAAAGCAATCAGAGATGTAATCGGTCCGGATCTTGAACTTCATGCGCAAGTTTTAGAATCAACTTGCGATGAAATAGTAAAAGAAGCTATCAGACTTAGAGATACTGTAGGCGGAAACTTCTTTGTAAAAGTTCCTGTAACAGGTGAAGGTCTTAAATCAATAAGCGTATTAAAGGAATTAGGTTTCAATGTAACTGCTACAGCTATTTTTACAGCTCAGCAAGCTTTACTTGCTTCTACAGCAGGTGCTGATTATGTAGCTCCATACGTAAACAGAATTGATAACTTCTCTTCTGACGGTATCGGTGTTGTTGGTGATATAGTAAACTTATTCGAAATGTATGATAAAGATACAAAAGTTTTAGCTGCAAGCTTTAAAAATACACAACAAGTATACAATGTAGCTATGGTTGGTTCTCATGCTGCTACAATCAGCTGTGACTTATTCGAACAACTTATTTATCATCCTTTGACAACTTCTGCTATAATGGAATTTGAAGAAAAAGGTGCAGAATACTATACTTACGAAAAATAGTAATTATTAGTTTAAATATTATTGTATAATTTGAGTGGATATTTTATCCACTCTTTTTTATTACAAAAAAATTGATGAGGGAAATATTATGAAATTCAAAAATAAAATATTATGTGTTGTATTGACCATAGTGATTTCGTTTTCAGTGTTTGCTCCTTTTGTATTTGCAGAGACATTATCCGGAAATAATAATTCAATGAAAGCTCATTTTATTGATGTAGGTCAGGGCGACAGTATTTTCATAGAAAATAACTCAGAAAATATGCTTGTTGACACCGGTAATTCTCCCGGCGGAGATAAAGTAATAAGTTATTTAAATAAAATAAATGTAAGTAAATTAGACAGACTTGTCATCACTCATCCCGATATAGATCATATGGGAGGTGCTATAAAAATAGTTGAACATTTTGGCAATATCAAGCATGGTGTATTTATTTCTTCTGTAATGGAAGGTGAAAATGCAGAGGCAAAAGTAGCTTATGGTAAATTGATGAAATTACTAGAAGATAAAAATATAGATGTCATCAAAGTTAAAACCGGAGATACATTTGATATTGGTGATATAAAGAATAAAGTTCTCTATGGTGAGACGGATTTAGCCGGTAATGATGCAAGCCTTGTTTTAGATGTAAGTTATTTAGGCAGAAATTTACTTCTGACAGGTGATATGACCGGCAGTGTAGAAAATATTTTATTAAATGAAAACTTAATCAAGCATTATGATGTACTTAAAGTAGCTCATCATGGTGCCAAAACTTCTAGTTCAATGCCATTTTTAAGTAAAGTCAAACCAACATATTCTATCATTGGCGTAGGAAAGAATAGTTACGGACATCCCACTAAAGAAACCATAAACAATCTAACAAAAGTGGGTTCTAAAGTTTATCGTACAGATAGGGACGGAAGTATTATAGTCACTATTGATGATAAAGGAATTAATGTTACAAAGGAAAAGGCGACATGTCCAAGTACAAGTGTTAGTGTGACTCCGTCTTCGAGTATGTATCTATCTGAAAAGAAGACAATTAAAGCAAGTTTAACTCCTGATTATTCTACGGATAAACTAACATTTTCCAGCAGTAATTCAAAGATTGCGGCAGTTACTTCATCCGGCATTGTAACCGGCAAGAAAGCAGGTAAATGCTATGTTTACGCAAAGTCGACTTCAGGTAAAGTAGCTAAATGTCTTGTTACCGTAAAAGCACCAATATTATCGGTGTCTAAGAAAAAGATCAGTCTATACACAAGTTTTAGTACTAATATAAAAGGGAGTACAAAACCTTCTTCATATGTTAAGTTTAAATCTTATAATAATAAAATCGTAACTGTAAGTTCAAAGGGAACAATTAAAGCAAAAAAAGCAGGAAAGACGCATATTTTAGCTTATTCTTCGCTCGGAAGAAAAGTAAAAGTTCCGGTTACCGTTAAACAATCTAAACTTAAATTATCTAAGAAGTCCGGGAAAATTATTTCAGGTAAGAAATTAAAGATAAAAGCAAAATGCAGTCCAAAGAATAAAATAAAATTTGTATCTTCAAATAAAAAGATAGCAACGGTTAACAGTAAAGGTGTAGTTACCGGTAAAAAGGCAGGAACTACAACAATAAAAGTTAAGGCAAACGGTATTACTTAAAATATAAAATAAAAGTTTTAAGTAAATCTCATTTGAAAGTATATATTTCCAATAGAAAAAGTACTTGTTATCATTACAGTAAAACTTGTTTAAAATCTCCAAAGAAAACAACTTTAGGTAAGGCAAAGAAAGCAGGATATTTACCTTGTAAGAGATGTGTTAAATAATAATTAAATAAAAAATAGCGCTAATATAAATTTAGTGCTATTTTTATTTATATTAAACTTTAAATGAAATTACCTATTACATTTTAGTAAGTTTTATTATAGCAGAAATAAGGAGTTAAAGAAAAATTTAACAAGTTTCATATTATAATATATATATAGGATATTTACTAATTTAAATACGAGATTTATTAATTCTTTGTTATCTTTCTTGAGATTATATTATATTAAATTCTATTTATAATAATAAATTATACTGCTTTATTTTATATTAGTTATCCTTTATGATATAATATTTGTAATTTAGGAGCGGATTATGAATTTAAGACTTGATGATTTACAAATAAAAAATTATTATATTTATCAGGATACCGATAGCTTTTGTTTCGGTGTAGATGCGGTTTTACTTGCTAACTTCATGGCAAAGTTCATTAAAAGAAACGATAAAGTAATCGACCTTTGTGCCGGAAACGGAATCATACCTATTCTTATATATGCCAAAAAAGAAAACAAAGATATAACCATGGTTGAAGTAAATAAAGATATGTGTAAAGTAGCAAAAAAATCTCTTGTATATAATAATATAGAAACTATTGATATTATCAATAACGACTTAAATCAATTAGACAAATCTTTATATAATAAATTTGACAGCCTTTCTGTAAACCCTCCCTACTATAAAACGAACAGCGGTATAATAAGTGAAAATGACAACAAAAAAATAGCACGACACGAGATATTATGTAACTTCGATGATATAGCAAAAATCTCATCAAAGCTACTTAAAGATAAAGGGAAATTTTTCTTAGTCCACAGAACAGACAGATTTGAAGAAATACTTCTTACCTTAAATAAATATAAGCTTACGGTAAAAGATGTGAAATTCATCTATCCAAAGAAAGATAAAAATTCGAATTTATTCCTTTTAAAAGCAGTGAAAAATGCAAAAGAGTCAATGAAAATATTACCGCCGCTAACAATGTACGAAAATAACAACCAATATACAAAAGAATTTATGGAGTATTATTATGAAGATAGAACAAGTAAACAATGATATTATTTTAACTGAGACCGACCATTTTAACTTAAAGAAAACATTTGAATGCGGACAATGCTTCAGATGGGACGAAATAGAAAAAGATGAATTCATAGGAGTAGTAAACGGCAAAGTAATACATATAAAAGAAGATAACGGAACTTTTACTTTTTATGATACTACAGAAGAATATTTTAATAATGTTTTGGTAGATTATTTTGACTTTAATTTAGACTATAATAAAATAGATAAAAAAATCAGTACAGATGAACATATCAAAAAGTGTATTGAATATGGGAATGGAATAAGAATTTTAAAACAAGACTTATTTGAAACAATTATCTCTTTTATAATTTCTGCTAACAATAATATACCAAGAATAAAAAAAATCATAAGCGACTTATGCGAAAGATACGGTAAAGAGATAATTTATAACGGAAAAAGTTATTATTCATTTCCTTCTTATGAAGATTTAAAAGATATAACAAAAGAAGAATTTCATGAACTTAAAATGGGATTTAGAGATAAATATCTGGTAGATGCCACTAAAAAAATAAACTCCGGGGAAATCGATCTTGACAAAATAACAAATATGGAAACATCAGAAGCAAAAAAAGAATTAATGAAAATTAAGGGTGTGGGAGAAAAAGTTTCTGACTGCATATTACTTTTTTCCCTTAAGAGATTAGAATTATGTCCTATGGATGTTTGGGTTAAAAGGATATTTGAAACCAGATACGGACTCACCGATTTAACATTTGAAAACGGATTTAACCTTGCAAAAAACAACTGGGGTGAATATGCAGGTATAGCACAACAGTACTTATTTTATTATGAGAGAGAAACTTCTAAGGAGAAATAATTTATGAATAATAAATTACTTATATTTGATTTTGACGGAACACTTGTAGACTCACTTCCGCTATGGCAAAAAGTAGATGAGATTTTCTTTAATAAGAGAAGAGGTATAAACTATTCAAGCGAGGATATTGATTTCAGACCCATGAGCATTGAAGAAGCTGCTATAGAAGCAAAAAACTTTTATGGAATAAAAGATAGTATAGAAAGTATAATGAATGAATGGATAGAAATTGTAGACGGACTATATCTTACGGAAGATATTCTTAGGATCGGTGCCAAAGAACTGATTTTAAGGGCTAAGGAAAAAAGTTATAAATTAGCTGTAGGTACCAACAATACTATAAGACTTGTTGACGGGTTCCTTGAAAAGGAAGGAATAAGGAAATACTTCGATTTGATTTTGACAGCAAATGATGTTGAGAACAGCAAACCTGCTCCCGATATTTTTTTAGGCATTGCGGACAAATTAAAGGTAGAACCTAAAAATTCTATAGTAATAGAAGATTCCCTTTCGGGGACAACAGCTGGAAAAGCTGCAAATATGTTTACATATACAATTAAAGAAGATGAAAGCTTGGAGCATAAGGACGAAATACTTAAAATAACCGATAAATACATCAACTCATTAAAAGAAGTAGAATTATTTTAATGTATGAATGTAAAGTAAATGTAAAATAAAAATAATATCTTTGACAAAATATAATGAATATGGTATAGTATTCCAAAATAAGGGAGTAATCGACGCATGGCGTAATAAGGTCAACATCCTGGAATAAAAAAATTCCTGGCTTTATTTGAAACGATGAGACTTATCTGTTATAAAGACGGATAAGTCTCTTTTTTTATCTTCTTTATTTTAAGAAAGGAAATATTATGAGTTTATGGGAACTATTCATCATCGCAGTAGGACTTTCAATGGATGCATTCGCAGTTTCGATTTGTAAAGGTCTTTCAGTAGAAAAAATAACTATAAAACATCCGATAAAAGCAGGATTATATTTCGGAGGATTTCAGGCATTAATGCCACTGATCGGATATTACCTGGGATTTCATTTTAAAGATTTAATAACGAATTTTGACCATTGGATAGCTTTTGTATTATTGGGTTTTATAGGTATTAATATGATTTTGGAATCAAGAAATATTGGCGAAGATTTAAATAATAAGTTTGATTTTAAAACAATGATTACTCTAAGTATTGCTACAAGTATAGATGCTCTTGCAATAGGCATCACCTTTGCATTTCTAAAAGTTGATATTATTCCCGCAGTATTACTCATAGGAACAACAACATTTATTTTATCCATAATAGGAATAAAAATAGGAAATATATTTGGTCTAAAATATAAGCAAAAGGCAGAAATGTTTGGAGGTGTGGTATTAATTCTAATGGGATTTAAAATATTACTGGAACATATTGGAATACTTTAAAATTTAAAGTTAATAATTAAATATAGAAAATAGACTTAAGAAGTTAACATATTAAAATATGGAGGATATTTATTAATGAAAGAGTATTTACTTAGCATACTTGACGTACTTAAAAACCTAAATACGACAGAAGACGGATTAACAAGCAGTGAAGCCGAAGAAAGAGAACAGTCCCACGGGAAGAATAAACTTATCGAAGGTAAAAAAATATCTATCTTTAAAAGATTTATCAATCAGCTCTTAGACCCAATGATAATTATTTTGATAATAGCCGCAGTCGTATCGGGAATAACTGCCGCATATGCGGGAGAGTCTTTTGCGGATGTAATTATAATAATGATAGTTGTAATAATAAACGCAGTTCTCGGTGTTGTGCAGGAAAGCAAAGCAGAAAAAGCAATAGATGCACTTAAAGAAATCGCAGCTGCGACTTCCAAGGTTATCAGAGACAATAAGCAAATAACCATTAAAAGTGAAGATTTGGTACCTGGAGATATTATTATCCTAGAAGCAGGAGACGCAGTTCCCGCAGACGGAAGGATAATAGAATGTGCTAGTATGAAAGTCGAAGAATCTGCCCTAACCGGAGAGTCCGTACCTGTAACTAAAACCGAAAATGAAGTGAAAGCTCATGCGAACGGTGATGTTCCATTGGGAGACAGAAAGAACATGGTATATATGGGAAGCTCCGTAGTTTACGGAAGGGGTAAAGCAGTAATTACCGCTACCGGTATGGATACCGAAATGGGTAAAATAGCAGATGCCCTTGCAAAAGCAGAGGATAATGCAACTCCTCTACAAAAGAAATTAACACAACTAAGTAAAATACTTAGTATTTTAGTCCTTGGTATTTGTGCTATTATTTTTGCGATAGATATATTCAGAGTTTATCCTAATGTAACAGGCGAAGCAATGCTTGATACATTCATGGTCGCGGTAAGTCTTGCAGTGGCAGCGATACCAGAAGGTCTCGCCGCAGTGGTAACAATAGTCCTCTCCATAGGTGTTACAAATATGTCTAAAAGAAACGCCGTTATCAGAAAACTGACTGCCGTAGAGACCCTTGGATGTGCCTCTGTCATATGTTCGGATAAGACCGGTACACTTACACAAAATAAAATGACTGTAGTGGAACATTACGGAGAAGATGAAAATTTGATAGCTAAAGGAATGGCACTTTGTTCGGATGCAGAACTTGATGAAAATAATTCTGCAATAGGTGAGCCGACAGAGTGTGCATTAGTTAACTTTGCTTATAAATTAAATCTAAATAAAAATCATTTAAAAGAGGAATATCCTCGTATAGGAGAAGCTCCCTTTGATTCTTTAAGAAAAATGATGAGTACCGTCCACAAAACCAAGGAAGGTAAAATCATCCAATTTACAAAAGGAGCGCCGGACGAAGTACTGAAAAGATGTAATAAGGCTTTACTAGATGGAAAAGAAGTTGATATAAATGAAGATATTTTAAATAGTATCCTAACTCAAAACAAAAACATGGCTGACAGGGCTTTAAGAGTTCTTTGTATCGCTATGAGAGTTTGGGATAATGAACCCGATAGTTATGAGGCAAATAATCTTGAACAAAATTTATGCTTTGTCGGACTTACCGGGATGATCGACCCGGTAAGACCTGAAGTAAAAGACGCAATAGTAGAATGCAGGAATGCAGGTATCAAACCTATAATGATTACAGGAGATCATAGAGATACCGCTGTAGCTATTGCCATGGAACTGGGTATTATACAAAATAAAGATGAGGCTATTACAGGCGCAGAACTGGATGAAATATCAGATGAGGAGCTACCTAATAAAATAGAACATTATGCGGTATATGCAAGAGTCCAGCCGGAACATAAAGTAAGAATAGTAAAAGCTTGGAAGGATAAAGGAAAAATAACCGCAATGACGGGAGACGGAGTTAATGATGCTCCTTCCATCAAAAATGCAGATATCGGAGTAGGTATGGGAATTACCGGAACGGATGTCACAAAGAATGTAGCAGATATGGTATTGGCAGATGATAACTTTGCAACCATCGTTTCCGCTGTGGGAGAAGGAAGAAGGATATACGACAATATCAGAAAATCAATTCAATTCCTCCTTGCTTCTAATCTATCGGAAGTTTTATCTATATTTATTGCAACTTTACTTGGATTTACAATATTAAAGCCGGTTCATCTATTATGGATAAATCTTATTACCGACTGCTTCCCTGCTCTTGCGCTTGGAATGGAAAAAGCAGAAAGCGATATAATGAAACGTCCTCCGAGAGATTCAAATGAAGGGATCTTTGCAGGAGGTATGGGGGTTAATATAGCTCTTCAAGGTATAATGGTAACAGTGATTACACTTTTAGCCTACTTTATAGGTCATTATATGGAATCGGGCGTATGGGAAATCGTGAACAGTGCCGACGGAATGACCATGGCATTTTTGACTTTATCCATGGCTGAAATATTCCACTCGTTTAATATGAGATCCCTTGATAAATCCATATTTAATATAAAAGGTCAAAACAAATATTTATTACTTGCAATGCTGGCTTCCCTAATATGCACAACAGCGGTAATATATGTACCTTTCTTATCCAGTGCATTTGGATTTGAACATATTTCGATTATGGAATATGCAGTATCGATACTTCTTGCGGTACTGGTCATTCCTATAGTTGAAATAAGTAAGTTAATAAAGAGAAAATCAAATAAATAATGATAAAAAAGACTTGTTTAAAGAAATTATTTTCTTTTCAAGTCTTTTTTTAATAAATTTTAATACAAATACTATTGATATATTTACTATTATTTTCCATTATTAGGCAAAACCTCAACTATTTTTGTTGTAGCCTAACATAAAAAAATGTATAATAAAATTATATATATCAAAATACATAATTTAAGGGGAAATTAAAATGAAAAAAAGAATAACGGCACTGGTAATTTCTATGCTTCTTGTTTTTGGAGCTTTGACGGGATGTAAGAGTAACGATAATCCTGCAGGAGTTAAGCTCGATCCGAATAATCCTGTCACAATAACCGTTTGGCATTATTATAACGGAGCTCAAAAAGTTGCATTTGACAACATGATAAAAGAATTTAATGAAACGATTGGACTTGAAGAAGGAATATTTGTTGAAGGACATAACCAAGGAGATGTTACACAGCTCGAAGACAGCGTTATGGCATCAATAAATAAAAAAGTAGGAAGTAAAGAAATTCCTAATATTTTTGCTTCATATGCCGATACCGCTTATGAAATAGAAAAAAAAGGATACTTAGTGAATTTAACTAAATATATGTCTGAAGACGATATTGACTCATATGTAGATTCATATATTGAAGAAGGAAGAATAAGCAGCAATGCAGACGAACTAAAAATCTTCCCCGTGGCAAAAAGCACAGAAATATTTATGTTAAATAAGACAGCTTGGGACAAGTTTTCAAAAGCTACAGGTTCAAAACTTGATGAGCTTAAAACTAAAGAAGGCTTAGTAAATATTTCAAAAAAATATTATGAATGGACCGATTCATTGACTCCTGATGTTAAAAATGACGGAAAAGCATTTTACGGAAGAGACGCAATGGCTAATATGTTTATAATCGGTTCTATGCAAAATGGTGACGAACTTTTTAAAGTCGAAAACCAAAAAGTGACATTAAACATAAATAAAGAAAATATGAAGAAAATTTGGGATTTTTATTACGTTCCATATGTTAAAGGATATTTTTCATCTTACGGAAAATTCCGTTCAGATGATGTAGCCATAGGAGAAATAGCATCGCTGACCGGTTCTACTACATCAGCTAATTATTTCCCTGATAAAGTAGATAATAACGGTAAATCAAGCAAGATTGAAACAATAGTGCTTGAAGACCCTAAATTTAAAGACGGTAAGGACTATGCTGTACAGCAAGGTGCAGGAATGGTAGTAACAAAAGGGACTGAGCAGGAAGAATATGCGTCTGTTGTTTTCTTAAAGTGGTTCACGGAAGAAGAAAGAAATATTGATTTCTGCGGTGACAGCGGATATCTTCCGGTTAAAAAAGACGCTAACAATATAGATACATTTAATAAAGTTATTAAAGAAAATAACATAAACTTAAATGACAAAGTTAAAAAGACTATGGATGTAGCATATGATACACTAAAAAATAATACTCTTTATACAAATAAAGCATTTGACGGCGGAAGAAATGCAAGAAAAGTATTGGAATATAACTTATACGATTTAGCTATTAAAGACAGAAAAGAAGTTGAAAAAGCATTAAAAAATGGTAAAAGTTTAGAAGAAGCGACAAAAAAATACACATCTACTAAAAACTTTGAAAAATGGTATGATTCATTCAGTAAGGCATTAAAGGACAGCGTAAAATAACAAGTTAAAATAAACTTTTGAGGGCATAATGAAGAAGAAAAGATCAATATTCAATCAAATACTATTTCCATTGATAATTCTTATTTTCATACTAGTTTTTGCATTATATATAGCTTTATATATAAGCGGAACACCCAGTATTTTAAATCAGAATTCCGTACAGATATTGAGTCAAACGACGGAAAATAGAAAAATCATATTAGAAAATAATATGGTTCAGCAATGGTCAAATCTAAAAGAAGAACTCAAAGATGTAAATTCTAATTTAGATAAGATACTCAAAAATAACAAAATAAATTTAAATACATTCTTAAAAGATAAATCTTTGCAGAATGAGTTATTTGATTCGTCTTCAAATACCCTCATATCAAACTTAAGAAAAAATACGGTTAACGGTTCATTCATAATAATTGCCGATACGAGAAATAAAAAAAATGTACCCGGTATTTATTTAAGAGATGCAGATCCTGAAAACGATCCTATGGATTATTCAGATATAACCATGGTCAGAGGGAGTTCCACACTATCACATAAATTAAAAATACCTTTTGATATCCCATGGGAATCATCTTTTAATATAAGCAGCAATAATGAAACCTTCAGTAATGAATTTTTTTATAAACCTTTTAATGCAGCAAAAGAAAACCCTGAACTTGGATATCAAAATCTAGGCTATTGGTCTAAGCCATTCTACTTGGAAGGTGAAAAAGAAGCAAATAAAAGTTATCAAATGATTACATATTCCGTACCTCTTGTATATAAAGGGCAGGTTTATGGCGTTGCGGGTATAGATATATCCATTTCATATCTTCATTCTATATTGCCGTCTAGAGAACTTGATTTGAAAAATTCTCATCAAAGCGGTTATTTATTGGTATTAAAAGATGAAAACAATAATTGCAGGGTCTTAACGGCGTCCGGAGCAAGCGCTTCACAAGTACAAACCATCAATAATGTATTTTCTCTAAAAAAAGAAGATACTTCAGATAATTTTTATAAGCTTAAAGATATAAAATTACATAATTCAGACGTATATGGGACACTGTCAGATTTAAATTTATACAACACCAATACCCCATTTTCTTCAGATAAGTGGGCATTAATGGCTATAAGTACCGACAATCAATTATTTGGAATCTCTAATAATTTAATGAAAACCGTAACGATAGTCGTTATCCTTTGTTTAATAATAGGTTTGGGAGCAATATATCTGACATCTACATCAATCACTAAACCTATAATACGATTAGCTCAAACCATTAAGGCAAGCGATGAAAATAAACTAAATGAATTCCCTATTTCAAATATAGAAGAAATAGACGAGCTGTATAATGTGATAAGCGATTTGACTCATAAACAAAAAGAGTCGGAAAATCTAATCATCGAAGAAAAAAGCAGATATCAAGCAGCACTTGAAAGCAGTACACAAACAATATTCGAATACGATGCCATGAAAGATATCGTATATGTTTATTATGAATTTAAAAACAAAGAAGATGAAAACAGCAGTTTGGAACCTTCGATTACAATAGAAAACTGTAAAGAAACTCTTAAAAATAAAGATTATATTTATGATGAAGATAAATACATCATAGATAAATATATATTTGATGATTTAGGATACATCCATACCGACTTTAGGGGTAAACTTGGCAAAAATATTGAACATTATATCTGGATAGAGCTAAGAGGAAAAGCTATATATAATAACAATAATGAACTCATTAAAATCATCGGAAGCATGAGAGATATTGATGATGAAAAGAAACAAGAACTAAAAGAAATCGAAAAACAAAGACGAGATCCTTTAACAGGACTATTTAATTGGAATGAAGGAATCAAGTTAATAAAAAATGATTTTCATGTATCCGATTATGGAACGATTTTAATATTTGATTTGGATTACTTTGAAAACATCAATAATAATTTAGGTATCGTTATCGGAGATGTAATACTTGAAGAAAGCGGTCAAATCTTAAGTTCCGTAATTTCTAATAATGATATTGCAGTAAGGTGCGGAGGAGACGAATTTTTACTTTGGGTTAATAATAAAAATTCCGATGAAGCTTTAACTATAGCAAAAGAGTTTACCAACAACTTTAATAATACTTTTAAAGACTTAAATGTTCAAACAGGATGCAGCACCGGGATATATTATGTAGAAAATACTAAAGAAACAGATGTAAAAGATGCAGTAAACAATGCAATTAAAGCATTAAAATTTGCAAAGAATAAAAAAATGGACGAAGTGGAAACATATGCAGCTCTTCCTGAAACAGAAAAAAATAACAATATAGATTTAACTAATTCATTTGGAGATATACTTGGTGTCAACTATACAAATGATATAAGCATAGCATCACTTATATTCAATATGTTTGATAAAACAAATAATTTAAGAAAAATAATGCCGCTACTTTTGATGAAAGTCGGAAAATATTTTAAATTAGACAGCATAATAATGACTTTTGCCGAACAGGATTTTTATAGCAGTTACATACCTTTCCAATGGAGCAATGATAATCATAAAATCTCGGAAGAAATAAGACATTACCCTAAAGAAGATTTTATAAAGTTAAGCAGTGAGTTAATGACAAAACCTATTAAATATAATATAGATAATAAACTGCTACCTCCTGAAAGAGATTTCTTTAGAGTAGAAGAGCATACCAGCGGTATTTGTTATCCATTAATAAATGATGAAAATTATATAGGAAGTATATCATTTAATTTAAAGGATGAAACAAAAGATATAGATGAGAAAGATAACAGCAGTTTATACGAAATAGTTAAAATCATTGCTACAAATATCGGGAAATCACGTTCCGACTCGGCAAGTAAAGCTAAGAGTGATTTCTTATCAAGAATGTCACATGAAATCAGGACACCTATGAACGCTATCATTGGAATGACTAATATTGCAATGGAAGAAAACGGGCTTAAGAATAGCACTAAGGATTATCTTGAAAAAATAAGCACTTCTTCAGAATATCTTCTATCCATAATCAATGATATTTTGGATATGTCAAGAATTGAAAGCGGTAAAATGAAACTATCACCTTCCAATTTCAGTTTAACTAACCTTATCGATGAAGTAGAAACTTTGATAAGACCTCAAGCAGAAGATAAAGAACTTAACTTTAATGTTAAGGCTGATGTTAAAGAAGGTATTCTATATGGAGATTATATGAGAATAAATCAAATTCTTATAAATCTTCTCGGAAATGCAATAAAATTTACACAGTCGAAAGGAAATATATTACTTTCGGTAAGTGAAGAAGATTATAATGATAAACAAAGCAAAGTTACATTTATTGTAAAAGACGATGGTATCGGAATAAGCAGAGAAAATAAAGAAAGAGTTTTCCATGCATTTGAACAGGCAGAAGACGATACTTCCATTCATTACGGAGGGACAGGTCTTGGGCTTGCAATATGTAATAACCTCGTAAAATTAATGGGAAGCAATATAGAGCTTGAAAGTGATTTAGGAAAAGGAAGTACATTTAAATTTACATTGCTCCTTGAAAAATCTTCAGTTCATAAACTAGAAAAGAAAGATAATAATAATATAAAATTTGATTTCTCAGGGAAAAAAGTGTTATTGGTCGAAGATAATGAATTGAATATTGAAATCGCAAAAACCATACTTGAAATGAATAAGTTTATAGTGGAAGTTGCTGAAAACGGACAAATCGCTGTAGATAAATTTACAGAGTCTGAGGCCGGATATTATGATTTGATTTTAATGGATATCAGAATGCCGATAATGGACGGTTTAACAGCAACAAAAACTATAAGAAACCTCAATAAAGCTGATGCAATGACAGTACCGATCGTTGCTATGTCCGCAAATGCATTTGATGAAGATATGAAAAAATCAATAGAGAGCGGTATGAACGGACATATTTCAAAACCTATCGATTTAAATAAACTATACTCACTTCTCGGAGATTTACTTTGCAAATAATAAAAAGAAAAAAGACCCTATGCAAAAATAGAGGTCTTTTTATTTTATAAAGACGGGGCACTACGCCCGCTTACGCGGATTTCGCGCCCCTGAACATACTATTTTACAATCAAAAAAGACCCTATAAAAGGGTCTTTATCTTTATTATTTAATTAAAGGCATTCTACAATAAGCTTACCCATTTCTTTAGTTCCGACTTCTTTTGTATCTTCACTTTTTATATCTGCAGTCCTATATCCCCTGTCCAAAACCTGAGCTACCGCATTTTCAATATCATCAGCTTCTTTATTCAAATTAAATGTGTATCTAAGCATCATAGCCATTGAAAGAATAGTTGCAATAGGGTTTGCCATATCTTTACCTGCTATATCAGGAGCAGAACCGTGTATAGGCTCATACATCCCAAATGAATTTTCACCTAGGCTTGCGGAAGGAAGCATACCTATAGAACCTGTGATTTGACTAGCCTCGTCAGATAGTATATCACCGAACATATTTGATGTAACTATAACATCAAATTGCTTAGGGTTTCTTACAAGCTGCATTGCTGCATTATCCACATACATATGAGTAAGTTCTACTTCGGGATAATCTTTACTCATTTCGGTAATCACTTTTCTCCAAAGTCTGCTGCTTTCAAGGACGTTGGCTTTATCTACACTGCAAAGCTTCTTATCTCTAGCCATAGCAGTATCAAAAGCAATTTTGCCTATCCTTCTTATTTCCATTTCGGAATAGCTTTCGGTGTCGAATGCTTCGTTTCCGTACTTGCCGTCTCTGTATCCTCTCTCACCGAAATAGATACCCCCGGTTAGTTCTCTAACGATCATTATATCTAAGCTGTCGCCTATGATTTCTTTCTTTATGGGACAAGCTTCACTAAGTGCTTTATGGATGATTGCGGGACGAAGGTTCGCATATAATCCCAAAGCTTCCCTAATTCCGAGAAGAGCTTTTTCCGGTCTTTGGTTTCCCGGAAGATCATCCCACTTCGGACCGCCTACCGCACCGAGTATCACGCTGTCGGAGTTCTTGCATACCTCTACTGTTTTATTTGGAAGACATTCTCCCTCATTGTCAATAGCATCCCCGCCCGCTTTTACATATGTAAAATTAAATTTGTGGTCATATTTTTCACCAATTTTATTTAATACTTTTATTGCTTCATCAACTATTTCCGGACCTATTCCGTCCCCCTTGATTACAGCTAAATTAAAATCCATAGACTACTCTCCTATCTTTTCCTTTGTATATTCAACAAGTCCGCCTGCATTCATGATTTTCTGCATAAATTCAGGGAAAGGTTCCGCCTGATAAGTTTTTCCTGTGGTAATATTTGAAATCACACCGCTGTCAAAATCAACTTTCACTTCGTCTCCCGCTTTTATATCATTTGCGGCTTCTTCACATTCGAGGATAGGAAGCCCGATGTTTATTGCATTACGATAGAAAATCCTTGCAAAAGTAGAAGCAATTACACAAGATATTCCTGCACATTTGATTGCAAGAGGTGCATGTTCTCTGCTTGAACCGCAGCCGAAGTTTTTAGTTGCAACCATAATATCACCTTTATTTACTTCTTTTACAAAATTTTCATCTATATCTATCATACAATACTTTGCAAGTTCATCTCCGCTCGATACATTTAAGTATCTTGCGGGAATGATTACATCAGTATCTACATTATCACCATATTTAAATACTTTACCTTTAGCTTCCATTAAAACTCTCCTTTCATGACCTTTTCGGGATCGGCAATATATCCCGCAATCGCAGAAGCTGCCGCTACCGCTGGACTGGATAAGTAAACTTCACTGTCTACATGCCCCATTCTTCCCACGAAGTTTCTGTTCGTTGTGGATATCGCTTTTTCTCCCGCCGCAAGTATTCCCATATGCCCTCCGAGACACGGTCCGCATGTAGGTGTAGAGAATATCGCTCCGGCATTTACGATATCTTCAACATAACCCAGCTTAACACTATCCAAGTAAATCTTTTGAGTAGCAGGGATAACAATAGTTCTGACTTTCTTGTCAACCTGTTTTCCCCTTAAAATATCAGCCGCCATTTTTATATCTTCAAGCCTTCCGTTTGTACATGAACCGATAATAGCCTGGTCTATATAAACCTTTCCCGCTTCATCAACTGTCTTTGTATTTTCAGGTAAATGAGGGAAAGAAACAGTTGGTCTTAGTTTACTTAAATCAATCTCTATAACTTCATCATATTCTGCGTCTTCATCAGCTTCGAATACTTCAAATGTTTTTGTAGAATGTTCTTTTGCATATTCTATTGTCTTATCGTCAACAGGAAAAATACCATTCTTCGCTCCTGCTTCAATAGCCATATTTGCCATGGAAAATCTATCGTCCATTGAAAGATATTTAATCCCGTCTCCGGTAAATTCCATAGATCTGTAAAGAGCTCCGTCTACGCCGATTTTTCCGATGATATGTAAAATAATATCTTTACCGCTTATCCATTTTGCGGGTTTATTTTTAAGAACAAATTTTATTGCAGAAGGAACCTTGAACCATGCTTCTCCTGTAGCCATTCCGATAGCCATATCAGTACTCCCTACCCCTGTAGAAAAAGCACCTAGGGCACCATATGTACAGGTATGAGAATCCGCTCCGATTATTACTTCTCCGGGAACTACGATACCTTTTTCCGGTAAAAGTGCATGTTCTATCCCCATTTGACCTACATCAAAGAAATTTTTAATATTCATATCCCAAGCAAAATTCCTGCAGCTTTTACACTGTTCGGCTGCTTTAATATCTTTATTTGGAGTAAAGTGGTCTAATACGATTGCGACTTTTTCTTCGTTAAATACTTTCTTTGCTCCCGTCTTTTTAAATTCTTTTAGGGCAACGGCAGTTGTTATATCATTACCCATTACTATATCAAGTTTAGCTTCTATAAGCTGCCCTGCTTTAACGCTGTTAAGTCCTGCGTGTTTTGCAAGGATTTTTTGAGTCATAGTCATTCCCATAATATATATCTCCTTATTTTTCTATTCTACAATTTTATTTGCAACACTCACTACAGCATAGAAAGATGATAATGTGATATTGCTCGATACCCCTGCACCATAATACATTTTATGGTCTTTTCCTTCTATTTGTATATAAGATATAGCTCTCGCATTAGTACCATATTCCATAGAATGTTCACGGTAATCCGTTACTTCCATCTCTACGTCAAAGTGATTTTCAAGTGCATGCGTAAATGCATCTATAATACCATTACCGGATCCGTTCACTTCAGCTTCTTTTCCATTATACTCTATAATTGCCTTAACAGAAACATCTTTGTCTTCATCTTTTGTTGTTTCTTTATATCTTATAAGTTTTATAGGTCTTTCATTGTTTATATATTCTTTCTTAAATATATCAAATATCACTTCGGGAGCTAAATCTCTATGATGTTTATCAGATACTGCTGTGGTAACTTTACTAAAATCTCTTTGGAAAGCTTTTGGAAGATATAATCCATAATTTTGTTCAAGTACAAATGCTACCCCGCCTTTTCCTGACTGCGAATTTATACGAACGATTGGATCGTAAGTCCCTCCAACATCTTTTGGATCGATTGGAAGATAAGGAACTTCCCAAATTTGTTGTTTCCTTTCTTCTCTTTTTGCCATACCTTTTCTTATTGCGTCCTGATGAGAACCGGAGAACGCGGTAAATACAAGGGCACCCACATAAGGATGTCTCGGATGAATTTCCATTCTGGTAAGTCTTTCAAACAAATCACCAAGTTCTCTCATTTTTGTAAAGTCCAGTTTAGGGTCTATCCCCTGTGAATACATATTCATTGCAACTACCATGATATCACAGTTCCCGGTTCTTTCACCGTTACCGAATAAAGTACCCTCTACTCTGTCAGCTCCTGCCATCAATGCAAGTTCGGTAGCGGCAACTCCTGTTCCTCTGTCATTATGAGCATGAAGAGATAATACTACGTCTTCTCTATGATGAAGTCTTTCCGAGCAGTACTCTATCTGATCGGCATAAATATTGGCAGTCGCCATTTCTACCGTCGAAGGAAGGTTAATAATTATTTTGTTTTTTACATGTCCATGCCATACATCTATTACGGCATTACAAATTTCCACCGCATAATCCATTTCCGTTCCGGTATAACTTTCAGGAGAGTATTCAAAAGTAAATTCCGTTTCGGGATACTTCTTCATTTCTTCAAGGAACTTCTTTGCACCCTTAACGGCAATTTTTGTTACTTCTTCCTTACTTGCGTTAAATACAACATCTCTTTGGAGAACAGAAGTTGAATTGTAAAGATGTACTATTGCTTTTTTCGCACCTTTAATAGAAGCAAAAGTCCTTTCAATAATTTCATCTCTCGACTGCGTAAGAACTTGTATATTTACATCATCCGGAATCAAATCATCATCAATAAGTTTTCTCACAAATTCAAATTCGGTATCGCTCGCTGCGGGAAAACTTACCTCTATTTCCTTAAATCCGATTTCAACCAATTTATTATAAAATTCTAATTTTTCATCCAAGCTCATTGGTATTTCCAATGCTTGATTTCCGTCTCTTAAGTCTACACTGCACCAAATCGGTGCTTTTTCTATAACCTTAGAAGGCCATTTTCTGTCTTTTTTATCCACGGGTGGATATGGTTTGTACTTTTCAAAGTTTTTCATTTTTTTACCCCTTATGATAATTTATGAACGTACCCTATTTAAAAATAACACACTTCTCGGTAGCCTTTATTTCTTATAATATTTCAACTTATATGTAAAAAAAAGGAAATAAAAAACCTTCCGACTCAAATATTTAAATAAGAGACGAAAGGTAATATTTCCGCGGTACCACTCTAATTTATTCTTATAAATAAGAATACACTCATTAAAGATACGGGCAGTGTGCCGATATCCTGTCACTGTAACGGGTGACACCCGATTTAACCTACTCTATACAATTTCAGCAAATCACTCTGAGGCGAGTTCGGATTTCATTAAGCACTGTTTCTCACCAGCCAACAGCTCTCTTTAGCTTATTAGAAAACTTACTATTCCTCTTCTTTGTGTTTTAAAGGTATTAAGTTCATATTGATATTAATCTATCACAAGAAAGATTGATTGTCAATAATATTTAGAGAATTCTCTATAATATATTTATAATCAATATTACTTTATATTATAAAAATAATAATTAAATTTTATTGTTACTTTTTATAATAACGAATAAGTAAACAAACATATATTAATATATAACCATGCCAGTTTGATATTTAGAATTTATAATTACTTTCTATAAATAGTATATAAGAACATAATAGACAAATCATTTGCAGATGAAATTTAATTATAATATAAAAATATTTCATAGTTAAACGTCACTGCTAACAATGAAATATACTAAAAGGTAAGAGTATAAAAAATTCAAAAACATTAAAGTTATACCCAAATGTAAATTGACATTATATAATAAAGCGGAGCAAAATATAATTTAAAACAATTTCTAATGTAATATTAAATTTATTTATTCAATTTGTAATATACAATAAAAAAATTGATACAAAAAAAGATCCAATAATGGACCTTTTAAATCTCTTTTTTGGAAAAAGAAGTTTTTACTTGGACATTAGGGATTTTTCCAAGCCTTCCCGTGAAAGCATTGATCATATCGACTTCTCCTACAACCGCTATTGAAATTATTGATACATCTTCATCAGGCAATGGAACGCCCATTCTTCCTTTAATAATATCCTTATAACTTCCTATAACTTCATTTACTTCTTTTTGCACAGACGTAGGGTCGTCCAAAACCATACTTACTACCGCTATTCTCATTTTCGCTCCTTATTTACATTTATTTATAAATTCTTTTATTATTTTTACACTTGTTTCTTCTTTTTTATAGTTACATTCGGGGTGCCATTGGACGGCTAAAACAAATTTTTTATCTTTCATATATACCCCTTCAATAACTTTATCTTCAGAAACAGCCATTACTTTAAGTCTATTTGAAAGTTCTTTAACTGCCTGATGATGACAGCTGTTGACGTCAATTTTATCTTTATTTAATATATCATATAAAGGGGTATCCTTAATAATATCTACTTTATGAAAACTTTTATCATATGGAGGTTTCTGTTTATGAAGGATACCGAGCTCATTTCCCAAATCCTGATATAAATTTCCTCCAAGAAGCACATTTATGATTTGAAGCCCTCTGCATATCCCAAGTATCGGTTTGTCTTTTTCTATAACTTTATTAAAAAGTATTTTTTCCATTTCGTCCCTTTTTATGCAGATGTTTTGGCAGTCAGCATTTTTCTTTTCGTTATACAGCCTAGGATTGACGTCATGCCCGCCTGAAAATAAAAAACCGTCGCATATATCTACAAGCTCATCTATTGTTTTATCATTAGTCGTAAGGGGCAGCATGATAGGAACTGCACCATTATCCTCTAGACAAGTCATATAACCGGGAAGCATCCAATAACTGTCTCTATATTCATCATATAAGGGAACTATTCCAATAATGGGATTTTTCATATGTACCTCCAAAATATAATTTATAATATCAAAAAATATGTAAATAGTAAATAAACTAATAATTTATTATAATAAAAAAGGACCTTAAAGTCCCTTTTCATTATGTACTTAACTTATTCTTTTCATATATGAATTTTTCAACGAAATGTGTAAAAATTATTAAATAAGCCATTGATAAACTAAATCCCGCCAAAACATCGCTGGAAAAATGTACGCCTAAATATATCCTGCTTACCCCGATCAGCACTATCAAGGTAATAATCGCAACCGTCGCTATCCATTTCAATACATCGGTATAATCCGTCTTCCAAAGAAGATAGAGAAAAAATCCATAAAACGCCAAGGATACCATGGAATGACCGCTTGGAAAACTAAATCCGCTGGCTTCCGCAAGTCTAAACACGGTAGGTCTTGGTCTTTCAAATAAAAATTTAAATATTTGATTTATCATAACTATATTTATTAAGTTTACTGTCGAAAGGATTATTTTCCTTTTATTCTTAAATAACAATAATGTAAATATCCATAAAGGCAGGATCACTTCACCGGATCCAAACCTGGTTATAAACCTGAATATCCTTGTCATTTTATATGATATAAATCCTGCTACGGTGTAATATATTTTATTATCCAGGAAGATGAGTTCATTTTCAGTAAGCTCTATGGAAATATGTATGAAAATAAATAAGCATACAGCACATATGACCCATTTAAAGTATTTATGATAATAATTATTGATACTCTTTACTTCCATAATATTTCTCCTTTTAAATATTTTACACTTATATAATTAATTGAACCTTAAAATACGTATCTTCGTATATATTTATAATTTTATTTTATATGTTGTAAGCTCCAAAC
Source organism: Anaerofustis stercorihominis (assembly GCF_024623185.1). Classification (GTDB taxonomy): domain Bacteria; phylum Bacillota; class Clostridia; order Eubacteriales; family Anaerofustaceae; genus Anaerofustis. The sequence goes on along the minus strand of NZ_JANJZK010000003.1, from coordinate 126,884 downwards.
TCAAAAGAAATATGTAAAATAATAAAATTATTTTAACATCAAATAAAAGAAACATATTTAAGATACAAAAACGTATAAATAAACATAAGGAGGGAGAAATGAAAAAATATCTTTATGTTATTTTATCGAGTATTATTGTAATCGGAATTTTATTTGGTATGTGCTTTTATCTTTTGGTAACTACTTCATATGTGGATAGTTCATTATATATATTAGACGGGAAGACTATTTGTATAGACCCGGGACACGGAGGACAAGATCCCGGAAAAGTAGGCACAGCAGTAAACGAAGACAAAATAAATTTAGCCATTGCTGAAGAATTACGAAGTATTTTAATGACAATGGGTGCAAATGTAGTTATGACAAGGGACAGCGACAACGGACTTTTTGAAGACGGAAGTATGACTTGGACAAAAAAAGGCGATATGAAAATGAGAAGAGATATCATAAAAGAGTCCAAGTGCGACATAATGATAAGCATACATATGAATGCACACAGTGATAACAGCAGAGGTGCACAGGTATTCTATTTAAAAGATCATGAAAAAAGTGAAAATCTTGCTAAACATATCAAAGAAGAACTCGACAATACATCAAAATATTCCAAACACAGACAAATAAAACCAAGAGATGACTTATATATTCTTAAAAATGATAATACACCAAGCGTAATAGTAGAATGCGGATTTTTAAGTGAACCAAACGAAGAAAAACTATTAAATGACCATGACTATCAAGTTCAGTTAGCAAAATATATTTCTCTCGGAGCCGTAAAATATTTTTATGATATAAAATAAAGAGCATATCAATGCTCTTTTTTATTTATTTTTGATGTATATTTAATCTTCGGACCTACTATAAACGCTATAACGGACTTTATAATATCACCGGGAATATAAGGAAAGCAACCTATTATAAAAGCACTTATGATACTTATATTACTTTGAAATGCGAGCCATAAGCTTCCTATGATATAACAAATGATATTTCCAAGTATAAATCCTAAAATAATAAAACCTTTATTATCATAATATTTATCTATAAAATATCCCGTTATCAAAGTTAAAAATATAAATCCAACCAAATAACCTCCAGTAGGACCCAACAGTCTGTTTATGCCGCCCATAAATCCGGAAAACACAGGAAGCCCTATGGAACCGATCAAAATATATAATAATGTTGACATCAAAGCATATTTATATTCAAGAGCATAAACAGCAAAATAAATCCCGATTTGAGTTAAAGATATAGGTACCGGACTTAGAGGAATGGGTATGGATATTGGACCTAGTATACACATTACCGCTGTACATAATGCTATCTTCGTTAGGCTCTCTGTTTTTAAATACACCTTTCTTTTCACTTTGATATGAATTAACCTTTCATATAATATTTATTAGTCATTATATATCAAAAACTAACTTTTTCATAATAATAAAAAAAACAACTTATAAAAAGCTATTTTTATTTATTTAATAAATAATTTGCAGTATTTTCATCCGTTATAAGACTATTGATATATTTATTTTTCAAAGCTAAATATATAGCAAACATTTTATTTTCGCCTCCTGCAACAGCTGCTCTAATAGGAACTTTTTTAAAACATTTTGGACTTATACCTACGATCCTGTCTAGTATTTCCAGGTTTTCTTCCACTCCCTCTCGATTTAAAAATAATGAAGAGACTATATCACAGCAAATATCTCTGTCTTTAAGTTCTTTAAGATCTTCATCTTTAAAATATCCGGATTTATGTATCGTAGCATTTTCGTCTGCCGGATTACCTAAAGAAGTTATTACGCAGTCAAGCTTTCTGTACATATCAAAAACTTCTTTTATTGAACCTTCATTTATTATTATCTCTTTAAACTTTTTATTATCCACTATGGAAGGAGCAAGCAGCACCATAGACTTACTGCCGTATACTTCGCTTATCATAGCTGTTATTTGATTTGAGTGCATCTCAATAGATACATTTCCGTATCCTCCGAGAAGAGATACAAATGTTTTCTCGGGGTATTTGATATCACTTTCGATATTCAGATTACTTAAAGTTTTTCCCCAGCCTATACCTATATTATTATTATTTCTAACCAGCTCATCCAAGACTTCACCCGCACCGTCGGCAAGAGAGCGGACGAGTTTTTTTGTTTCTTTGAAAAAAGGAACTATTTTAAAATCGGCATAAGGATATTTTTTCTTAAGTGCATCTTCCAAATTACTGAGGGGAGTAAATTCTTTTATCTTGATTTCTACTATACCTTCTTCTATGCATCTTTTTAAAGCTCTGGAAATCCCTATTCTTGAAATGCCTAAATTATCTCCTATTTGTTTTTGAGTAAGACCTTCCAAATAGTACATTTTTGCTATTTTTGATAGTGTATTATTATCCAGCATAATTTTCTCCTAAATTTAATAAAAATTAGTTGACATCTTTATTTTTTTATTATATAATACGGTTGAAATTGAACATATGAACTCATATGATGTTCATATGAACATGAATAAATAATAACATTACTATTTATGTTTGTCAAGTTAAATAACACTTTCAAAGTATTTAGGAGGAAAATAATGGAAGGTAAAATGAAAGCTGGTAGACTTCATGCTATCAATGATATAAGATGTGATGAAGTAGATATACCACAAATAAAGGATGACGAAGTACTACTTAAGGTTTACTGTGCGGGGATATGCGGTTCCGACTTAGGAAGAGTATTTTCAACAGGTACATATTCTTTCCCAACTACACTAGGTCATGAATTCGGCGGAGAAATCGTTGAAATAGGCAAGGGCGTTAAAGATCTTGATTTAAGAGAAGAACTTAAAGTAGGTCAAAGAGTAGATGTTAACCCGATGACAGGCTGCGGAAAATGTAAAGACTGTTTAAACGGAAACATCAATTTATGTGATACATACGGTTACACCGGTTCAAGAAGCGACGGAGGTTTCGGACAATACGTTGCAGTTAAAGCAACACAGTGTTATGTATGTCCAGATGACTTCAGCTGGGATATGATTTGTCAAATCGACCCTGCTGTTATCTCTCTACATGGTGCTCTTAGAGCAGGTATAAAGGTAAATGACGCAGTAGTAGTATTCGGTACCGGTCCTGTTGGATACTATATGGTACAATGGGCAAATATCTGCGGAGCAAGAATGGTAATAGCAGTAGATATTAAAGACGAAAAACTTGACTTAATCAAAAAAGTAGGTGCTACATATACAATCAACTCAATGGGAATGACAAATGAAGAAGTTGTTGCCAAAATCAAAGAATATGCGGGAGAAGAAGGTCCTGAAGTATGTATAGAAGCTGCAGGCTCTCCTATAACATTTAATCAAGCTCTACAATGCTTAAAGAAACATGGTACATTCACATGTATCGGAACACCTCACGGAGATGTAAATATATTGGATAAATCTTATGATAAATGTATCCTAAGAAAAGAACTTACAATAAAAGGTTCTTGGTGCTATAACTTCACACCAGAATACGAAGAATTCTGTGCAACAATCGATGCAGCTAAAAAAGGTTTATTGGACTTAACATCTATTATCTCTCACAGATTCAGCGTAGATGAAGTAAAGGACGCTTTTGATTTAATAGAAAGAAAAGAATTCTTTAATAAGATAGTAATCACACAAGACGGTTACGAACCGGGCAAATAGTTATTAATTAAAATTAAATATAATAAATTCAAGGAGAAAATTAAAATGATAACAAAATATGAATTAGCAAGAGCAAACGACCACTCTTTATTAAAACCACAATTAACTTATGATGAAGTAAGAAAAGGTATCCAATTCGCTAAAGAATGGAAATGCAGAACTGTATGTGTTACTCCAAGCAGAGTAAAAATGGCTTATGAAATCCTTAAAGGTTCTGAAACAGCAGTATGTGCATGTGTTGGTTTCCCTAACGGTGCAGAATTAACTGAATCAAAAGTTGCAGATACTCAAAGAGTATACAACATGGGTGCTACAGAAGTTGATATCGTACTAAACGTTTCAGCTATGAAATCAGGAGACTACGACACAGTTTATAATGACGTATACGAAGTAGTAAACGCTTCTCCTGCTAACATCAAAGTTATCTTGGAAAACTGTCTACTTACAAAAGAAGAAATCGCAAAAGCTTCAAGAATTTGTTCTGACGCAGGTGCAGGTTTCGTTAAAACATCAACAGGATTCTCTTCAGGCGGAGCAACACTTGAAGACGTAGCTATAATGAAAGAAAACATCGATACAACAAGAGTACAAATCAAAGCAGCAGGCGGTATCGCTAACATCGCTGACGCAGAAGCATTCCTAAACGCAGGCTGTTCAAGACTTGGTATTTCAAAAACACAAGCTATGTTTGATGAAATCGACGCAGCTAGTAAATAATTAAATTAATATGAAACCAATAAAAAAGAACCTGATATTAGGTTCTTTTTTATTTTTATATATCCTTCTTTTTATTTATAATGAAAACAAATCATTTAAAGCTTCGCTCATAGTAGGATGAGTGAACACTTGATTTTTAAGTGTCGTATAATCAGCACCCAAATCCATTGCCAGTTTTACTATATTTATCATTTCATATGACTCCTCGCATAGCAGCATTGTACCGAGTATCTTATTTGTTTTCTTATCTATTATAGCTTTCAAGACACCATATGGCTTCTTAAGTACTTGTGCCTTGGGTATTGACCCTACCGGTAATTTTAGTACTATTATATCATAACCTTGTTCTAAGGCTTCTCTTTCATTCAAACCTACTCTTGACAGCGGAGTATCCATAAATACACTGTAAGGAACATTTTCTCTTTTGCTTAAGTTATATTTATTTTCATTTTCAAGTCCGCTTACAATTATTCTGTAATCATCCAAAGAAACATAGGTAAACTGAAGCCCTCCGTTAACATCTCCCATTGCCCAAATATTTTCATTTGAAGTCCTTAAATTATCATCTACGACTATCCCGCCGCGTCTGTTCATTTCGACACCGGCAGCTTCCAAATTCAATTCATCGGTATTTGCTCTTCTTCCCGTAGCAACTAATATAGCATCCGCCTTATCATTAAATTCTTTTCCTTTTTGGCTATAGGAAACAATACCGTCTTCACTGAATTTTTTAATTTTAGCACCAAGTTTTATTTCAATACCTTGATTTTCGAGCAATGATTTTATTTCGTTAGCGATATCTTCGTCTTCTCTCGGAATAAATTTATCACCGTCTTGAATAACAGTTACATTACTTCCAAAGTTCGCATACATAGAGGCAAATTCAAGACCGATATATCCTCCCCCTATTATAATTAGCCTCTTCGGTAAATTATCGAGGTCCATTAAGGTATCACTAAAATATACATATGGATTATTTTCGACCCCTTCTATCTTTGGAACTACAGATGTCGAACCGGTATTTATATATATTTTATCTGCACTTAATAATTCTTCACCGTCTTCATATGTGATTTTAATCACATTTTTATCTTCAAAACTTGCTTTTGCATTGATAACATCAACATTATCCAAATCATTTAATTTAGCATAATTTTTGCCTCTAAGCATTTCGGTTAAGTTTCTTTTTTCCAAAATCGCTTTATGGTATAAGTCACATTTTTCTTCAAATGAAATATCTCCCATTTGTGCTGTCTTTGAAGCATTTTTAACAAGTGATTTAGAAGGAATACATCCCACGTTTATACAAGTCCCGCCATACATTTTATTTGACTTTTCTATTATAGCAACCTTTTCACCTTTCTTTGCCAAATATCCTGCTAAAGTTTTTCCGCCCTTACCAAATCCTATAATTATATCATCATATTTTTTCATTTCTATTCTCCATTTTTAAATATTTTACTGTCTATATCCTTTATTGTTATTTTACTTAGCTCTTCTTTACATACATCATCTAATTTTTCATATACTTCGTCCATGATATCCCCCATACCGGAAGCTATCAAACATTCCATATTGACATTTCCCGAACGCCAAGATATATCTATTACCCTTTTGCCGATTGCTTGATAAACATCAAGTAAAGTGATCTTAGCCGCATCTAGAGTAAAACTATATCCGCCCTTTACAGAACCTTCTTTTGTATTTACCAGTCCTGCCTTTTTAAGTTTGGAAAGGATTTTCCTTGCCCTTGCTGGATTTATACAAATATTCTCGGATATTTCTTCACTTGTCTTAATTTCTTTATAGTGATGATTTAAAAAAACCAATGCATGAACCGAAACCGCAAATTCACTATTCATCAATTACCTCCTAAAATTATTTCTCTATTTCATAAGGCCAGTCAATTATCCCGCCAAAATCATATATATTTTTATATCCTATATCAACTAACTTCATCGAAGCATCTTTACTTCTCTTACCCGACCTGCAGTAAACTAATATAGTTTTTTCTAAATTTGGAATTTCTTCTAATACTTCATTACTGATAGTTTCATTTGGAACCAATACTGCATTTTTTATATGTCCGCTTTTATATTCATCTTCTCTTCTTACATCTAAAATAGTTACATCATCTAGTTCCATCATCTCTTTCGCTTCCAAAGCAGAAATTTTATGATAAGCACTTTTATTTTCTTCTTTATGGATAAAAAATTTAAAACTAATAAACAAGATAATAACAATTCCCACTATAATCAATATATTTTTCACAACATCCTCCTTATGTAACAATACATGTTACAGTTTCTTTAATGTAATTATAGCTGTTACAGATATATTTGTCAACATAAAATAAAAAAGAGAGGAAATTTATTTCCTCTCTTTAAATTATAACTGTCTAAACAGTTATTTTAATTCAGATTTGTACAGTTCTTCCATTTCATCACAGCTAAAAAATTCATCCATTTTCATATCGAGTACTCTTGATAAACTATATATAACATCTATACCCGGATTTTGACTTTTTCCATCAAATAAACTATATACAGTTGTCGGAGGAATACCTGCGCTCTCTGCAAGACTTTTAATGGAAATTTCTTTTGCTTCGCTTATTCTTATTATCCTTTTCGTTATAGCACCAATAAGATTAGTATCGGTTTTATATATTGCATTTACTGATATTTTTTCTCTATTCATTGTTTTTCTCCTTTAAAATTAAAATTGCCAAAGGGATCTTTATCCCTCTGACAACAAATCTTTGAACATGCTATTTAAAACCTTTTTCTAAATTTACAAAGAATTCAGAATCGAAAAAATCTTTTATATCCATATCCAAACTATCACAAATCATTTTAATAGTTTTGAAACTTGGATTAGTACATTTGCCGTCAAACATACTATAAACAGTAGTAGGCGGAATTGCTGACATATTCGCAAGTTTATTAATAGATAGTCCTTTTTCATCACATAATTCAATTATCCTTCTATTTAGTGAGTCTCTTAACTGCATTTCTATACCTCCTTTTCTAATTATTTTCATAGATAAAAACCCAAAATTTTCTTCATATATCACCTCCTTTCAATTTTAGTGGCATAAAGTAGTATCTACATATAAAACAATTATTAAATATTTACTTAACATTTTGTAATAAAAAAGGACGCGTAAAAACACATCCCGAAATCACTGAAAATATAAATAAATATCTTAATAACACAAAAGAAAACAATCATATACTTTCTCCCATACTTTAACGTCAATATTCTATATCAGATAACTATGCCCACTTATATATTTTACCAATTTCATCCATTAAGTCTACATAATTTAAAATATTTTTATTTATAATGTAATTATATTGACATAAAGTAAAAATATATTATAATAAAGGAGAACAATCTTCAGGGTTGGGTGCAATTCCCTACCGGCAGTTAAAGTCTGCGAGCGCAAGCTGAAAAGGTGAAATTCCTTTACCGACGGTAAAGTCCGGATGAGAGAGGATACATAAAGTATTTTTTTAGTAATTTCCTGAAGGGTGATTACTATTTTTTTATGTATACCTTAATTTTAGGAGGTATAGAAAAAATGAAAGACACTAGAAGACTTGTAACAGTATCGATGCTTATTGCTTTATCGATAGTACTTATGTTAATCATAAGATTTCCTATCATGCCTTCGGCTGCATGGCTCGAGTATGAACCAATGGATATCCCGTTATTAATTGCAGGATTACAGTTCGGACCTGTAGTTGGGATCATCGCAGTCATTATTTCAAGCTCAATTCAAGCAATGACGGTGAGCGCTATGAATGGATGGGTAGGAGCACTTATGCATATTATTTCGAGCAGCGCCTTGGTTGGAGTAACCGCACTTGTGTATAGAAAAAATAAAACAAAAAAAGGTGCAATGATAGGTTTGATACTAGGGGCATTATCAATGGTAATAGTAATGATCCCGGCAAACTTACTTATTACAACCAATTTTTATGGAATGCCAATGGATGCTGTAATAGCTTCCCTACCGGTAGCTGTAATTCCATTTAATTTACTCAAAGCAGGTATCAATTGTTTAGTTACATTTATTATTTATAAACCAATAAGTAATTTTATCAACAAACAAAATGACAGAAATGTAATAAATACAACTAAATAATATATACAATTCTTTACTTAATGAAATCCTTAGACCTTCTTTATGAAGGTCTTATTTTTTATTAATCCATCTAAAGTGACCGCTGATATCATTATATCTATACATTGCATAAACTTCTTTTTTCTCAAACTTACTTTGATGTATTATGAATACTTCACCATTTTTAGTTCTCTTATCCGATACTATTCCTATATGACTATTTGAAAATGTTATTATATCTCCGGGCTGCCACTGGTCTACCTTTGTTATGTCTTTCGTAAGAGAAAGTGCATTCTTTTTAAAAAAGACTAATAAATTCGGTACCCTTCTAAAGTCAATATTGGGGTCCGGATTACCTTCTACTCTATAATATTCTTTTATGTTATTTTTGATATCATAATCAACCAAATCTTTCAAATCATATCCCGCTTTTTTAAATGCATACCATATTACGTCTGTACATACTCCTTCGCCCTTAGGAGGATATCCGTCTTTATAATATGCACTTTTATATTTAGGTTTAGTCATTACATACTCTCTGGCGCCAAGCATTATATCAGTATAATCATCTATTCCGTCCTTATCCTTATCTATATCAGACTTTATATCTTTTATTCCAAGTTCTTCCGAGCTATAAGATTTAGTTGGTATATATCCGAAATATTTAAAAATATATAATAAAATAACAGCAAATACTATTATTATTAAAAACAAAATTCTCTTTTTATTCATAATCCCCTCATTCCAAATACAAAAAAACAGTTCCCCTAATAGAGAACTGCCCTTTTAGAAAAACTAATCTTCAACTTCGTTTTCTAATTCCTGTAACTTTTCTTCATAAGCTTTTAAAACCTTATTTTGAATATCGACTCTGGTTTCTAGGTTTATAGGATGTGCAATATCTTTGAATTCCCCATTAGGCATTTTTCTGCTCGGCATAGCAATAAATACCCCATTATCTCCTTCAATAATTTTGATGTCGTGAATAACAAACTGATCGTCAAATGTTACTGATACAATTGCTTTCATCTTACCTTCATCATATGTCTTTCTTACCCTAATGTCTGTGATTTGCATTATACGTTTCCTCCCTTTAATCTGTTATAAATATTATACCTCATAAATTTTATAATTGCAACAACGATTACATAGGCTGTACATAAGGGATTTGGGATTCTCATAATAGTTATATTTTAAAATAAGATGCATATATTTTATTAGTATATTTAACTATAGTTATATACAATAAAATACATATTGTAAAAATTATAAAAACATAGTAAAATGTATATTATATTTATTTTAAGATAAAAATTACATGGCGGTGAATTAATTATGAATATAGATTTAGAGAATATTAAAAAAATATATTTTATAGGTATCGGCGGAACCAGTATGTCGGGGCTTGCTCTTATGTCTAAAATCAACGGCAAAGAAGTTTTGGGTTCTGACATGAGACCTTGTGTATATACAGAGAAGTTAGAAAAAAATGGAATTAAAGTAATTATCGGACATAATAAAGAAAATATAACTGATGATATTGATCTAATCGTATATTCAGCAGCTATAAGAGAAAATAACCCTGAAAGAGTAGAAGGAAAAAACAAAGGTATCTTAGAACTTGAACGTTCTGTTTATCTCGGACTCATCAGCAGATATTATAAAAGAACAATTGCAGTAAGCGGTACTCATGGAAAAACTACAACCTCTTCATTGATGTCTTTAGTTTTTTTAAATGCAAATTTAGACCCTTCTATTTCAATAGGCGGAACGCTTAAAAAGATAAACGGGAATTCAAGAGTGGGCGACAGCGATTATTTTGTTATAGAAGCATGTGAATTTGTGGATAGTTTCTTACACTCAAGACATTTTGTGGGAACAATTCAAAATATAGAAAAAGATCATTTAGATTACTTTACCGGCGGACTTGAACAAATAAAAGAATCTTTTAGAAAATTTGCACAGATAACACCAAAAGACGGAATGCTTGTAGTAAACGGAGACGATGAAAATGTTTTGGATATACTTGAAGGTTTAGAATGTAAAATTGTTAAAGCAGGACTATCCGACAGCAATGATTTTGTAGCCAAGAACATAACATATGATAAATTCGGTAATCCAAACTTCGATGTTTATAAACACGGAGAATTCTATCACAATTTTGAACTAAATATCCCGGGTGAACATAATGTTTTAAATGCTTTGAGCGTAGTAGCCGTAGCAGACTTTTTCATGATAGATAAAGAAGTTGTAAATGACAGCTTTAAAGAGTTTACCGGAGCTAAAAGAAGATTTGAAAAGAGAGGTATAGTTAACGATATTACTGTTATTGAGGACTATGCACATCATCCCACAGAACTTAAGGTTACAATTGATGCTTGTAAAAATTATGAACATAATAAGTTGTTTGTAATATTCCAGCCTCATACTTACTCCAGGACATTCCTCTTATTCGATGAATTCGTGGAAGCAATGAAAGGCGCGGATGAACTTATATTAAATGATATTTACTCTGACAGAGAAGATAATGAATGGAATATCTATTCCGAAGATATAGCAAAAAAAGTAGTAGAAAAATATAATATACCTTCAAGAGTAATAAGTGAATTCAGCGATATAAGAGACTATGTAGTAAAGAATGCAAAAGCGGGAGATTTTGTATTGGTAGCGGGAAGCCAATCAATAAATCAGGTTGCATATGATATAGTAGAAAAATTAAAAGAAGTTTATAAATAAATTATTAAGATGTACATTGTTGTACATCTTTTTTTATTTCTGATATAATATTTATAATAAACTGTGGAAGGTATTATATGAAAGAAGAAAACATAAAAAGATGCAAATGGGTAGATTTAAATTCTGAAATTTATATCGATTATCACGATAACGAGTGGGGCGTACCTACCTATAATGATAAAGAGTTATTTGAAATGCTTATACTTGAAGGGTTTCAGGCAGGTCTATCGTGGATAACGATACTAAAAAAAAGAGAAGCATTTAGAAAAGCATTTGACAATTTCGATGTAATTAAAGTATCTAAATACAGTGAAGAAAAGGTAAACGAATTATTAAACAATAAAGATATAGTTAGGAATAAAAACAAAATAAATGCAGCAATAAACAATGCTAAAATATTTATAAAGATACAAAATGAATTCGGAAGTTTTAAGAATTATATCTGGGGCTTTACAAATGGCAAAATAATAAAAAATACCGATGACAATATGCCAACGCATAATGAACTATCTGATACTGTATCAAGAGACTTAAAAAAACGCGGTATGAAATATGTGGGGACGATAATTATATACTCTTATCTTCAATCCATAGGAATAATAAATGACCATGAAAAAGAGTGTTTCAGATATTAAGAGAGGTGTTTATTATGAAAGTAAGAAAACATTACATTTTTAAAGGAAGAGTTCAGGCTGTAGGGTTTAGATACACCGCTTATAAAGAAGCTACTAAACTTGGTCTGACAGGGTTTGTAAAAAACTTAAAAAACGGAAATGTAGAAGCTGAATTTCAAGGAGAAGAATATCTTATAGATGAAGCTATAAAAGAATTAAAGTACGACCGTTTTATCTATATAGCATCTATGAAGGTAGATTATATAGAAATCATTCAAAATGAAACATCTTTTGACGTCTTATATTAAATATAACAAATAATATTCTGTCTAATAACGTATTCTATTCTTTATCTATTGTAGAACTTTAATTGCTAAGGTTATATTGATTATTTATATATTTCCAATAAAAAACCCTCAATTTAATAAATAAGGGTTTTTTGTTATTCTTATATTATACTATACTATCTGTTTTCTTCTCTAGCTTCTTCTCTATTCATCATATATCCAACTGCTAATTGTACCCCTGCTATTACTGCCATAACTACCGTGAATACATCCGCAATTACCATATTTCCGCTTAAATCTTGTGTTAAGAAGAATACCGCTACACTTACTATCGCCATAATGATTCCAACTAAAGTCATGCTCATTTTGCCTTCTCTTCTCATTCCTTTAAGTCCGATTACCAATGCTGATATTATGCTTAGTACTGCTAGTAATATATTTACTAATGCAAAGCTTCCCGCTTCACTTTGTTCTGCATTTGCAAGCGGTGTTTGATTATCGTTGATAGTTGTTCCTTCGCTTTGGTTTGCACCGTTAGCTAATGGTGTATTATTATCATTGATTGTAGTTGTGTTATTATTTACTGGAGTTACAACTGTTGCCGGTTGTACGTTTCCTGTGTTTGCTGCTGACGTTCCTACTGAAGCTGCAGCGTTATTTCTTGCTACTGTTGTTGTTTTTACTGTTCCGGTTGTTGCTGCTTGTGTATTTCCATTGTCAGGTGTTACTATTTCTTCGTCATCGGGTGTTGTTACATTGTTATCATCGTTGTTTGGTCCTTCAGGTTCTGTCGGCTCCGCAGGTACTACAGGTTCTGCAGGTTCAATAACTTCTTTTACTTCGAATACTGCTTTGTATGTTTCATCACTTCTTACTCTGTGTCCATCTTCAGGTAATGCACTTTCCCAGTGTGAAAATTCATATCCTTCGTCTGCTACCGGTGTTGGAACTTTAACTACGTTTTTGAATTCGCTTCCTTTATTGATGTCTGCAAATGTTGTTTCGCCTTCTAATTTACCGTTTTCTCCTGCTTCAAAGTTTACTGAGTATTTTACTGTATAATAAGGTGTAACCAATATTCTTATATTTTGATCCGCATCAAATGTAGTATATCCGAAACCTTTGCCTTCGCCTTCTGTATTGTAGTTTACTTTTGCTTCAAAACTTCCGTCATATCTTTCGCTTCTTACAGATACGATCGTTCCGGCTGGGAATGTAACTTTCTTTCCGCTTAGTGTTCCTGTTGCATCATTTAATAATGTCATTGTTACATCAAACATATATTTGTTTGTTTCTCTGTCTTTATAAAATGCTCCGAACCCTGTTATCCTGTTCTTTTCTTCGGTATATGTCTTCGCATCCGCAGGTCCTTTGTTGAAGCTGTATACGTCAAAGTATTCTTCGTCCATTACATATGTTATAGTACATGGATTAACAGCTTCTTTTACGCTCTTTGAATTTTTAACTGCTTTTGCTTCTGGTTTTACAGCTTTTGATTCTTTAGAAGTTTCTTCTTTTACTTCTTTTTTAGCTTCAGTTTTTTCAACTTTTTCTTCTTTGACTTCTGCCTTTTCTTCTTCAGCTTTTTCTTCCTTAGCTTCTTCTACTTCAGCTTTTACTTCTTCTTTTGCTTCTTTGTCGATAACTTCTTCGCTTACTACAGATGCTTCCTCAGCTATTTCTTCTGCTGCAAATATCGGTCCAGCACATTGCAGTACTAGTAACATACTTATCATTATCGCTACTAAAGTTTTCATACCTTTTCTATTTTTCATATCTACACCTCAACGTTTTTCTCTCTGTTTATGTTATTAGTATATTCCTTATCGGTTACACATCGGTTACATTTACAAATTAAAGTTACTTTTTTGAGATTTATTTTAAAATATTACTATATTTTATAACTATTTGGTTGTTTTTTATAGATTTTCTTTGATTATCAATATTATTTTATAACTTATATGTATTTTAAATTTATATGATATACAAATAATAAAATTAAAATTTTTATTTTATTAATCAATATTTGTCTTAAAAAAACATTTATGAAACAATATAATGATATTTAAATTAATACAAAAAAATTGAATTTGATTTAATATAAATATATAAACAATAATATAAATTTATTAATGAATAATTAATATTTTAGTATTATATTATTATTTTAATGATTAATAAAAAAGAACTCACTAAGGAGTTCTTTTATCCTGCTATTTCTTCTCTGACCTTGACTACAAGGATACTTACATCATCTTTTAATTTTCCGAGGCTTCTCGCATATGCTTCGTTGAACAGTTCGTCTGCTATTTTTTGAGGATTTCTGTATTCCATATTTTGTATTTTTTGTTTTATAAGTTCTCTGTCATCGGAGAATGCTTCCAAGAAGCCGTCGCTTATAAGATATAAATAATCGTTATTTTTAAGTTTTAGTTTTTCTGTAGCTAAATTTATATTTTCTATAATACCGATCGGAAGGGCCTCTCCGGTCAAGTCCATTATCTCACCGTCTCTTTTTAAATAACTTTCAAGTGCTCCGGCTTTTATAAATTCCGCTTCCGCATTATATAAATCAAACAGTACTACATCCAAAGTCGTAAATATTTCATCTTCTTCTAATGAAAGAATAGAATTGATCATATTTACACTGTTTTCTTCACCGCTTCCACAGCTAAGCATTTCTTCGAGTAAATTTAATACTCTTTCACTTTGCTTATTTGCTTTTTCTCCGCTCCCCATTCCGTCGGCGAGGGCAATTAAATGTGTGTTAGTTGGGAGAACTATATTGGAATAGTTGTCTCCGCATTCTTCTCTGTTTTCCTTTTTCTCTCTTCTGACTCCTACACTTAGAGAATAAGGCATTCTTTCCGTGAAGGTATATTCAAAAGCTTCAAAAGCCTGTTCTGTGTAGGAGTTGTAATCGTACATTATATTTTTACCAAGTATTTCGCTTAATAGTAGAGGTACGGTTATTCGATATTCTTCGCTTGATAATCTTTTTCCCGTCTTCAGATAAGTTTTGATTTTTCCTTGAAAGTCTTCTAAGATAACTGCTTCCTTTACGATTATTCCCATTGAGAATAATCCTTCCTTTACTTTCTTTTCATCGCTTGAAAAATAATTTAGTCCTTTTTTTATATTGTTATATATGTTATCCAAAGTTTTATTGACACTATTGAATTCTATTTTCATAAGACTCTTGAATTTATTTAATTTATCGTTATATTCTTTTTTAAGTTTTAAATTATCACAAAGATAAGATGTGCTTTTAAACATAAAAAAGTTATATTTGCATTTATTTATAAAACTCTTAGGTAAATCTTTTTTAGATGTGATCGTTCCGTTATATGTATCGAGTATTACTTGTGAGAAATTTACAAAAGTATCTTCACCTTCTTCATTCCAGCATTTATGAAAATTTTCACAGTTTGTACAAATATCAGCGGTAAGTACTTTGCAGATACTTTTAGTCACGTTAGTATTCTTATCTTTATTATTAAGGGTAATATTGTAGCTTACCTCGTTGATCATATTCTTTTTATTTTCTATTTCTTCTTTTATGGTCTTCTTTATGGCATTATTGAATATGTTTCCATGGTCTATGGTTTCGGTTGAGCTTAGAAATGCCATTATCCTATCATTAAACACTGCCGTGAAAATCAAAAAAGCTACAGAAGCAATCAGTATCTCTTTTATTCCTACTGTAAACATTATACTTTTATTTATATAACACGATAATGTAAGCGCCGTAAATCCAAAGATAAGAGTACTGGTTATTTTGGATATGTTTTTCGTCATTGATGCAAACAAGCATGCAACGGTAAATATAAGTATTATATCGGTATCAAATCCTCCTCTTAAAGTAAGGAGGATACTGCTTACCAGTGAAAAACTTAAACAGAGGCTTAGAGAGAAGTATGTAGCTACGAATAACAAAAGGAAGGTAGTAAAAATCATAGCTACCGATAAGGTAAATATATTTATATCTGCCGTACCAAGTAAAATAATCGAAAATACGACTCCAAGGCTTAAGGCTTCAAAGGATGAAAATTCTTTTTTTAAATTAATATTTTCAATTAAGTTATAGGCAGTATCGAAGATAAAGAAAACTATTACCAAACTAAGGGCTTCAAGTGCACAGTACATATTATTTATTGGAGGATTTTTAGCTATGTAATTCATAAGTAAGCCGCTAAATAATGTAATGACACTTGAAAGGCATGCGTATGTAGCTTTATTACTGTTTATAATATAGTTTCGGTTAAGTACGAACATCAGTAATATGGAAAAAATAAGTCTTATCCCTGATGATATCCCAAGAGTAAAAGATGTTATTATCACCATAAGAACTAAGGGGATGTTTGAAAGTTCTTCTTTATAAATGATAAAAGCACTGATACCGAAAACAAAAGGTAAAGTGTAGGAAAAGAATATACTAAAGCTACCGAGAATGGACAAAATCGTTATGATTATGTTTTTATATAGGGTAAAATTGTTTTTTTTAGTCTCTTTTTCTTTTTTTATGTTTTTATTATATGTATTGTTTATTTTAATAATTCCTTCTCTACTTATCATTTTAAGCCTCCTATAAGTTATAAAAAAATTATAGAAATAATCCATGGAGAAATTTGGTGAAATCTAGCAGAATTCTAAAAAAAATAAAAAAGCATTCAAATATTTGTATTTAAATAGCTATTATTATATACTTACATTGAAATAAATATTTGAAGGTACTTTTATGATAGTTAATGGAAATGAAATAGAAATTTTAGCACCTGCCGGGAGTTTTGATAATTTAAAGACGTCTATTTTATCTGGAGCCGATAGCGTATATTTTGGGCTTTCTAATTTTAATGCAAGGAGAAATGCCGAGAATTTCTCTAAGTTTGAGGATATAAAAGAAGCAGTTGATTTTTGTCATTTAAGAGGTAAGAAGGCTCATGTGACACTGAATACATTGGTTTACGACAATGAAATCAAGGATTTAATAGAAGAGATTGAAGTTATTAATAAAGTGGGTTTTGATGCGATCATTGTTCAGGACCTTGGAGTAATAAATATTTTAAGACAAATTTCAAAGGTCCCTCTTCATGCTTCCACCCAGCTTAGTGTGCATAATGTGAGTGATGCAAAGAAACTTAAGGATATGGGGTTTGACAGAGTTGTCCTTTCAAGGGAACTTTCTTTAAATGAAATAAAAAGAATTATGGATGAAGTCGATGTAGAAGTTGAAATTTTTATTCATGGGGCTTTATGCATGAGTGTTTCCGGGCAGTGTTATTTTTCTTCCGCTCTGGGAGAACGAAGCGGGAACAGGGGGCTATGTGCCGGGGTATGCAGGCTTCCTTTCTGTGTTAAAGATAAGGGAAGGTATGATTTGTCTCTTAAAGATGTTTGTTTTATAGATTATATAGAAGAGTTTGCAAATATGGGGATTGCTTCTTTAAAAATCGAAGGCAGGATGAAGAGCAATGAATATGTAAAAAGTGTGGTAAGTGAAATAAGAAATAAAATAGAGTCTGGAAAATATAATAAAGAACTGCTCAAAGATGTGTTTTCCAGAAGCGGTTTTACCGACGGATATATAACGGGAAAAAGAAATAATATGTTTGGTATAAGAAGTGAAGAAGATAAATCTTATACAAAAGCAGCAGTTGATGAAATAAGAAATAAAGATATTCATGAAGATAAAGTCAAAGTAAATATAAAGTATGATTTTTCATTGGGTAAAAATGCTTGTCTTAAAATGATCGATGAAGATAATAATAGAGTTTTTGTTAAAAGTGATATAATTGAAGAAGCAAAAAATAAACCGACCACAAAAGAAAATATTGAAAAAAATTTATTGAAGTTAGGTTCAACTGTTTATCACGCAGAAAATATTACCGGAATATCAGATGAAAATATATTTTTACCTGTTTCTAAAATAAATGAAATCAGAAGAAATGCTACAGATAAATTGGACGAAATCAGACTTAGTAAATTCCCTTCATATGATATAGATAAATTAACAAAATTAAAAGATAAAATCAGACCTATAGGTAGTAAAAATATATCTGTCATAAATGATTTAAGTATACTCGATGATTTTATTCTTGATTATTTTGATGAAACTTATATTCCTTTATTTGATATTAGTAAATTAAATAAGGATTTAATCGATAAATACAAAGATAAAATCGGAGTAGAAATGCCAAGGGTATATTTCGATGATGAGACAGATATAAATAAAAACCTTTTAAAGGCAAAAGAGTTCGGGATTAAAAAAGGACTTGCTCATACTATCGGGAAAATACATCTTCTGGATGAAATGGATTTTGATATAATGACCGGGTTTGGCACTAATATTACCAATTCGTACAGTGTTGATTTATTGGAAAAAGAAATACGTAATTTAAGAAATATTACCCTTTCCTTTGAAAATACCATAAATAATATAAATAAAATCAATACAAATACGGAATTATCAATTATAGTATATGGATATCTGCCTTTGATGACTGCGAGGAATTGTCCAATAAAAGAAGAGATAGGATGTAAAAACTGCAATAAAAATCAGTATTTGATAGATAGAATGGATAAAAAGTTTAGAGTAAAATGCAACGGACAAACCAGCGAAATTTATAATACATATCCTTTATGCATATTTGACAAACTTGATAGATTAGATAGTGATATAAATAAAATATTTATATTTAATAATGAAAGTATATATGATATAAAAAAAGTAATAACATACTTTGAAAAAAAGGAAATGATCAATAACGCTACAAGAGGGTGCTATTTCAGAAAATTATTATAGGAGGGAAAATGGACAGGTTAGATTTTCATATTCATACAAATGCTTCCGACGGAAGCTGGGACAGTGAAGAGACAGTAAAAAATGTTAAAGAGGCAGGACTTAAATATTTTGCGATATCGGATCATGATAGCATTTCAAATGTTAAACTTACGGAGTATATTGCAAATAAGGAAGGTCTAAACTTCATAAGGGCAACAGAAATATGTTCTAAATCATTTGATAAGGAAATACACATACTCGGATATGATATAGATATTGACGATATCGATCTTACTTATACGATGACCAGAACAAGAAGAGTAAGACAAAACAGAGATACCAGGATAATAAAATGGGTAGAAAAAAATTGTGATAATGGTGTAAGTTTAGAGGAATATAATATCTATAAAATGAAGGAAATGGCGGGACTTCCCATAATGAATTATCTTGCAGAAAAAGGAGTATGCGAAGGTGTAGAGGCATTTAATAAAGTTAAAGCTCAAGTTCCCGTGCCAAAAGATGAAGATTTGATTTCTTCCGAAGAAGTAATCAAAGTGATAAAAAATGCAGGTGGCGTTGCGGTTCTTGCACATCCTTCTTATTATTACCCGGGAAATGTAATGAGTGAAGATATGTTGAATTACTATTTGGATTTAGGTATCGACGGACTTGAATGTTACAGCTCATATAATCCGTTAAAAGAACAAAACAAGTATTACTTCGATTATTGTAAGAAGAATGACTTGATAGTCAGCGGCGGCTCCGATTGCCACGGCAGTGTTTATAAAACTAGATTTGCGGGTATTCCAAAAGTAAAATTAAGTGATACAAATCTGCTTGCAAGAACAAGGAGTTATAAGCATTTACAGGACAGTCCATGTTTCTAGGTATAAATAATATTTAATAACTCTTTATTTTTAGTATTAATTTTAGTATAATTAATTAGCTAAGGGGAAAAAGAATAAAAGGATGAAAAATATGGAAAAAATTATTATTAACGGTGGCAGAAGACTTACCGGAGAAGTGACTATAACCGGTGCTAAAAATGCGGCTCTCGGGATATTACCCGCAACCGTTCTGGCATCTGATAAATTTTTAATAGAAAATTTACCTGATATACAAGATATCAGAAATTATATAAGTATAATGAAAAAGCTCGGAGCTAAAATCAGAAAAACGAGTAAAGGCTTAAGTATAGATACAACAGCAATAGCGGACTGCACCAGCGAAGAAATTGCAGATGAAAGTACAAAAATGAGAGCGAGCTATTATCTCCTCGGTGCTTTACTTGGACGAAACGGATTTGTTGAACTTCCTCCTCCGGGGGGATGTGATATAGGTGCGAGACCGATAGACCTTCATATCAAAGGATTTGAAGCCTTGGGTGCAAAAGTAGATGTAAAAGGCTCAATAAAAATCGAAGCACCTTATGGTCTCAAAGGTACCAATATATATATGGATGTTGCAAGTGTTGGGGCTACCATTAATATTATGCTCGCAGCAGTAAAGGCAGAAGGACTTACCATTATAGAAAATGCAGCAAAGGAACCTCACGTTGTTGATATTGCAAACTTTTTAAATCTTATGGGTGCAAAAATAAAGGGTGCGGGTACCGATGTTATCAGGATAATGGGAGTCGAAGAGCTTCACGGATGTGAATATTCTGTAGTTCCCGATCAAATTACCGCGGGAACATATATGATAGCTGCGGCTGCAACAAAAGGGGATGTACTTATAAAAAATGTAATCCCTCCTCATTTGGACTCGATTACTGCTAAGCTTATTGAGATGGGCGCGGACGTTAGTGTCGATGAAGACGATAATATAAGGGTAGTGGGAAGAGAATATATCAAACCTTGTAATGTCAAGACTTTGCCTTATCCCGGATTTCCTACTGATTTGCAGCAGCCCATGGGGCTTATTATGTGTCTTGCAAACGGTGTAAGTTCCATTACGGAGAGTATATTTGAAAATCGTTTCAGATATGTAACAGAGCTTCAAAAAATGGGAGCAAATGTAAGAGTGAACGGAAACACTGCGGTGTTCACCGGTCCGAGCGAATTATATGGAACAAAGATACAGGCAACAGACCTTAGAGCAGGAGCTGCAATGATACTTGCGGGGCTCGTAGCAAAAGGAACTACAGAGATTACAAATCTTAAATATATAGACAGAGGATATGAAAATATCGAAGAAAACTTCAGAAATTTAGGAGCGGACATAAAGAGAGTTGATTCGTAACCTTTTCCCCTTATTTTATAAGGGGATTTTTAATATTAAATTATATATTTAAATATAGAATGCATAGAATTAATAGGAGAATAAATGAAATTTACTAATCTTTTTTCCTCATCCAGAGGTAATAGTCTGCTTGTGGAAAGCGAAAATACTAAAATTTTGGTTGACGCAGGTCTTCCCGGCAGTACTATAGTAAATGAACTAAAAAAAATAGATGTTGAAATAGGCGATATAGATGCAATTCTTATTACTCATGAACATAGTGATCATATAAAAGGTGCAGGGGTATTATCAAGAAGAGCCGATATCCCCATGTATTTACATAGAGCCGCCTGTGATACCGTACTTAAAAAGGTCGGCAGCGTAAAAGAAGAAAATATATATAGGATTGAAGAAGAAATCCCTTTTTATATAAATGACGTTCTTATAAATAGTTTTTCCATTCCCCATGATGCGGTTGCACCCATAGGCTTTACAATAGATGACGGAAAAACAAAATGCGGAGTTGCAACGGATATGGGAATGATAATAGAAGATGTAATAGAAAATTTAAAGGAATGTAAATTTGTTTTTCTTGAAGCAAATCATGATGAAAATATGCTTAAGAAAGGTTCATATCCAATGCATTTGAAACAAAGGATCTTATCTCCGTTCGGGCATTTATCAAATAATGACAGCGGAAAAGTATTAAGTGAGCTCATTAAGGGCAAAACTGAAAGGGTAAGGCTTGGACATTTAAGCGAAGAAAACAATATAAGTACTATTGCTTATGAAACTGTAAAAAATGTAGCCCTTGACAGTGATATCAAAGAGGGTAAAGATTATATCTTGGATGTTGCGAACAGGATCGGTGTCAATGGTATTGTAGAATTTTAGGAGGAGAATATGAGAGAAAAGAGAAGCGGTTTAACTATTTTCTTTTTAGGGCTGATAATCGGAGGAATTCTTTTCGGTTCCGTTGCTTTTTTGGTAACTAATTACAGAATGGAAAAAATGATAGATGAAAAAATAGGTACTGTCAGTCAGGGTGGTGGAAATAGCTCTGGTTCATCTTCGGCTACGACTTTAAAATCCAGTACTACAGAGAAAGTTGCGGCAAGTGTTACACCTGCTGTCGTAGGCATTGAAACCACGGAACTAAGCAAAGATATGTTTAACAGAGAGTACGAAAGCAGCGGTGTAGGAACCGGATTTATAGTAGATAAAAATGGGATAATCGTTACAAATCAGCATGTGGTAAGCGATAATCCCAAACAAATAAACGTTACTTTGAAAGACGGAACAAGTTATGAAGCTAAAGTAGTATTCAAATCAGATACTGTAGATTTAGCTGTAATAAAGATAAATGCAAAGAATTTACCAGTCGTTAATTTAGGGGACAGTGAAAAGATAAATATAGGACAGACGGCTATTGCAATAGGAAATCCTTTGGGGCTTACTTTTGAAAGAAGCGTAACTCAGGGGATAGTGAGCGCATTAAACAGAAGCATTGCAGTTGATAATAAGACAATAGCCGAGGATCTTATACAAACCGACGCTTCGATAAATGCCGGCAACAGCGGAGGACCTCTGTTAAATCTTGCCGGAGAAGTGATTGGTATAAACACTTATAAAATACAGTCCGGTGAAGGTTTGGGTTTTGCAATACCTATAAATATAGTGAAGCCTATAATAAACCAAATCAAAGAAAAAGGTTCTTTCACGCCTACAGTCATCGGGATAGAAGGTGTAGATAAGGAAATTGCGAGATACTATACTGAAAATGAAAAGTTACAAGTAGATAAGGGTATATTGATAGTAGGAGTTGTAAATGGCTCGGGTGCCGCAAAAGCAGGGATAAAGGAAAATGATGTTATTACAAAAGTAGACGGTGTGGAAGTCAATAATATGTTAAAATTCAGAGAACAACTTTATTACCACAGACCGGGCGAAAAGATAAAAATCACTTATGAACGAAACGGAAAAGCAAATACTGTTGAGGTCGAATTAAGTAAATCAAAATAATCATAAGAGCAGAGTAATCTGCTCTTTTTTTGTGATTAAATATATTTAAATAGTTGTTTTTTATTTACAAATACTAACCTTAGTGCTATTATGTAGGCGGATGGTATTCATTTTGAAACTATACCGTGGTAAATATTTTGTTTTTCATTCTATATAATTAGAATTAAAGCTTTTATCGAAGGAAAGAGACTTTATGGCATCACCGAAAGAGGGTGGTAGAATGAAAATAGGATTTGTGGGTGCGGGAAAAGTAGGAGTCAGTCTCGGCAAATACTTTAAACTGCATAAAAAAGATGTTATTGGGTATTACAGCAAAAATCCCGATTCTGCACGTGAAGCAGCTAAATTCACGGATACTGATTATTTTAGTACATTATATGATATATTAAATTCATGTGATGCATTGTTCCTGACAGTACCGGATAAAGATATCGGTATGGTTTGGGAAAGTCTAAAAGATTTCGAAATTCAAAATAAAATATTTTGTCACTGTAGCGGAGCATTATCTTCCGCAGTCTTTCAAAAAGGTGACCGAGAGGTTCTCGGTTATTCCATTCATCCAATGTATGCTTTTAACGATAAGTATACGTCTTATAAGGAACTCTCCAATGCTTATTTTACAATTGAAGGAAATAAAAAATATTTAGACTTTTTTAAGTGTTTTTTTGAGAGCATGGGAAATCCTGTCAAAATAATTTCTGAGGATAATAAAAGTAAATATCATGCGTCATGTGTTTACGTGAGTAATTTAGTTATCGCTCTAGTAAATATGGGAGCTGATTTGCTTATTGAAAGCGGATTTAAAAAAGAGGAAGCAATAGATGCTTTAATGCCGCTTTTTATGAATAATGCAAATAATATAGCTGAAAGAGGGCTTATAGATTCTCTTACCGGACCTATTGAAAGAAATGATATTACTACCGTAATGAAACACTTAGATGTATTAAGTAATGAAGCAAAAGATATTTATAAATTATTATCATTGGGACTAATAGATATTGCCGAAGAGAAAAATGAAAATACTGATTATGGCAATATAAAGAAAATATTGAAAGAGGAATAAGGATGAAAAATACTGCAGCAACTTTTAAGAGTGTAAAAGAAAGTAATGAAAAATTATCTATGCTTACCGCATATGATTACTCTACCGCAAAATTAATGGATGAGGCCGGTATCAACGGGATACTCGTTGGAGATTCACTCGGTAATGTAATCCTTGGTTATGAAGATACCATATCCGTTACCATGGAAGATATGATACATCACGCAAGAGCCGTTGCAAGGGGTGCAAAAAACGCTTTGGTAGTCGTGGATATGCCCTTTATGTCATATCAAACCTCTGTTTACGACGCGGTAAAAAATGCGGGAAGGCTAATGAAAGAAGGACGAGCGGGAGCTGTCAAGCTTGAGGGCGGAAAAGAAGTGAGCGAGGCTATAAATGCAATAACTAATGCGGGTATTCCCGTAATGGCTCATTTAGGTCTTACTCCCCAAAGTATTAACGCTTTTGGCGGGTTTAAAGTTCAGGGAAAAAGTGAAGAAGCGGCAAAAAAACTGCTTGAAGACGCTAAAGAGGTTGAAAAAGCGGGGGCATTTGCCTTGGTACTGGAATGTGTCCCTGAAAAGCTTGCAAAGCTTATAACCGAAAGTATAAGTATCCCTACAATAGGTATAGGTGCAGGGAAATATTGTGACGGACAAATACTCGTATATCAGGATATGCTTGGAATGTTTTCGGATTTTACTCCTAAATTCGTTAAGAAATACGCGGATATCGGAAGTGTGATGAAAGAAGCGTTCAAACAATATCATAATGAGATAAATAAAGGTGTATTCCCAAGTTCGGAAAATACTTATAAAATAGATGATGAAGTAATAGAGAAATTATATTAATCGGAGAATGAAATGGAATTATTACATAATATAGAAGAAGTGAGAAATAGAGTAAGGTCATGGAAGAAAGACGGTTTCAGCGTTGGGCTTGTTCCTACAATGGGCTATCTGCACGAAGGACATCAAAGTTTAATTAAAAAAGCGGTAGAGGAAAATGATAAAGTCGTTGTAAGTATATTCGTAAATCCGATGCAGTTTGGGGAAAATGAAGACCTTGAAACTTATCCGAGAGATATAAATAAAGACAGCAAGCTTTGTGATGAGACGGGTGCCGATTTGATTTTTAATCCCGAGCCGGAAGAAATGTACAAAGAAGGATTTTGTTCTTATGTGGATATGAACGGTCTTACAACGGAACTTTGCGGAAAATCAAGACCCATACATTTCAGAGGCGTTATGACTGTAGTAACGAAATTATTTAATATAGTGACACCTGACAGAGCATACTTTGGAATGAAAGACGCACAGCAGTTATGCGTTATTAAAAGAATTGTAAAAGATTTAAATATGGATATTGATGTTATAGGCTGTCCTATAATAAGAGAGGAAGACGGTCTGGCGAAAAGTTCTAGAAATACATATTTAAATAAAGAAGAAAGAAAAGCTGCCCTTATCTTATATAAGACGATTTCTCTTGGTAAAGACTTGCTGGTATCGGGAGAAAGAGATGTAAATACGATAATCAATAAAATGAAAGACAATATAAATAAAGAACCGCTTGCTAAAATTGATTATGTAGAAGCCGTAGATTTGGAGACAGTTGAAAAAATCGATGTAATAAAAGGTAAGGTGCTTATTGCTATGGCAGTGTATATAGGTAAAACCAGACTTATCGATAACTTTACGTTTGAATGCTAGGAGGAAAGAATGCTACTAAATATGTTAAAAGGAAAAATCCATAGAGCAACGATTACCGAAGCTAAACTTGATTATGTGGGGAGCATAACGATAGATATTGAACTTTTGGAAAAATGCGGTATACTGGAGTATGAAAAAGTCCAGATAGTAGATGTAAATAACGGAAGCAGGTTTGAAACTTATACGATTGCGGGAGAACGGGGAAGCGGTATGATATGTTTGAACGGTGCCGCCGCAAGAGAAGTGCAGGTAGGAGATAAAATAATAATAATGGCTTATGCTTCCATGGAGCCTAAGGAAGTAAAAGATAACCCTCCTAAAGTATTATTTGTGGATGATGATAATAAAATCCTTAAAATCACAAGATACGAAAAACACGGACTGTTGACAGAGGATATGATAAATGAATAAATTATTAAAAGGTAAAACCGTAGTACTCGGAGTGAGCGGAAGTATTGCGGCTTATAAAATGGCTAATGTGGCAAGTATGCTGATTAAGCTCGGTGCTGATGTTCATGTAATAATGACTAAGAATGCCCTTAACTTTATTAATCCCATAACTTTTGAGACCCTTACGAATAATAAATGTTTGGTAGATACTTTTGACAGGAATTTTGAATTTCATGTTTCTCACGTATCTCTCGGACAAAAAGCGGACGTTATGCTAATAGCTCCCGCAAGTGCAAACATAATTGCAAAAATGGCAAACGGGATAGCAGATGATATGCTGTCTACTACAGTTCTCGCGGCAACTTGTAAAAAAATAGTTGCTCCTGCAATGAATACTCATATGTATAACAATAGAATTACAAAAGACAATATACAAAAATTAAAAGGGTATGGTTTTAAAATAATTTCTCCCGCAAGGGGAATGCTTGCATGCAGAGATGTAGGCGAGGGGAAACTCCCCGATGAACAGACTTTGGTAAATCACATCTTAAGGGAAACAGCATATCCAAAAGACTTAAAAGATAAAAAAGTATTGGTAACGGCAGGAGCGACAATGGAAGCTATAGACCCTGTCAGATATATAACCAATCACTCCAGCGGGAAAATGGGATACGCCGTTGCAAAGATAGCAATGCTAAGAGGTGCCGATGTTACGCTGATTAGCGGGAACAGCACAGAAAAAGTTCCTCCTTTCGTTAATTTTATAAAAGTAAAAAGTGCAGAAGATATGTTTGAAGCGGTAGAGAAAAATTATAAAGAAATGGATTTTATAATCAAAGCCGCAGCTGTGGCTGATTATACGCCTATCAATAAAAGTGAAGAAAAAATCAAGAAAAAAGACGATGAGATGTCTATAGAGCTTAAAAGAACAAAAGATATATTGAAGTTCTTGGGAGAAAATAAACATGAAAATCAAGTGATTTGCGGTTTCGCAATGGAGACAAGTAATCTAATCGAGAATGCAAAAGAAAAATTAAAGCGAAAGAATGCGGATATGATAGTAGCCAACAGCCTAAAAGAAGAAGGTGCGGGATTTAAAGGAGATACAAACAAAGTCACTTTTATCACAAAAAATAATATTCAGCACATGGATTTAATGACAAAAGAAGAAGTTGCGGTGAATTTAATGGATAAATTATTGGAGCTAAATAGAAAAAAAGAGGTCTAGACCTCTTTTTTTTGATTATTTTTAATTATTCTTACTTTCGTTTGGTTATTTGCGGTAATATTTACAAAATTTTTGTCAAAAAAGGTGTACTTTTTGTAATAAAAGGAGTATACTGTCTAATGCAATCATATATGGGGAATAGTATGCGAAAGTGTTACATAAAATAATGATTGATTAACTAAAAGATAAATTTTTTATAATAATTTTTTATTTAATCATTTGTTACAAAAAGTACACTATTTGTAAAATTTAATAAAGATTTATGACGATAAGAGAGGATATAAGTTCTTTGTTTTCGTCTTTTAACGTAATTAGGTTTAGTGCATATCTATTTCCAAAAAAATTTATCAAATAAATTATTAAAGGGGAAAAAGAGAAATGGATGAAACAAAACCAAAACGAAGTAAAATCCAAAACAAAATCATGGGGGTCATACTGACTCTTGTTTTAGTGTTATGTTTGATGCCGACTTCTGGTGCGTTTGCTGCACCTGATGCAACTACAGTTAAAGTTGCAAATGATGAGTTGGAATATCTTACTAACCAACCGGGATGTGCATTTGATATAAAAGGTATGCCCGGAGAATTTTGGTCTTCTCACGGTCAGCAGGGGTATCATGTTTGTGTTAAGGTTGGGCAAATAAACGATAATGCCGCTTATGCGGCATCTACTTTGCTAGAAAAAATCAACAATGGGGAGACAAGAGATAATATAGCAGGTCTAGCGGGACTTAAATTCAGACAGGATCTATCCTTTGTTAACGGAGACAGGTATGTGAAAGTTGCTTTTACTATCACCAATAATACCGGAAGCGACCAAATCATATCTTTAGGTTGTGGAACAGATGTAAATGTAGCCGGAAATGATAGAGCTCCTATATATAAAACGGATACCGGTATGCGTCTTGCTAACGGTTCAGCAGGAAGTGATGAAAGACAGTTCAACTTTATTGCTGAAAAGGCATATGGAGTTACTGATGTTGATACTTTGTATTATGGTCAATATAGTAACTGGGGTCCAAAAATGTTTAAAGATGAAAGACCTCAAAGTGTTACGGGTATAGATTCCGATATGGCTTTTTCGTGGAAAAACAGGGCTATCAGAGACGGTGAAAGCAAAACTTTCTCAGTTTTATTTGGTATAGGGCAAGTAGCTACACCTCCTCAATTAATGCAGGATATTTCTGCTGTTTGTAACGGAGATAAAGTAGATGTTGACGCTAGATTTAAAGATACAAATAAAAATGCAACGGATGCTATATATTATGTATTCGATATGGATACTGAAAATGAAACACCTTCAGAAAAACTTACGGAAATTGAAGCTACAGGGCAAGTTCAGACTTTAAAAGATTCTATACCTAAGCCTTCCTCTTGGCAGGTCGGAGAAGTACATACTGTTTCTGTATGGGTAATGAACAACTACGGTGCGATGTCTGATGTAAAGACCGTTAGGGTCGTAGTTGAAGGTGACGATGCGGTAAGAGAAGCGGAAGAATACTATCTAAGCTTTAACGGCGGACAAGGTGCTACAGGCACCGCACCTTCAAGCGTAAAGATATTTGAACAGGATTATACTACTCTTCCTAATAATCCATTTACAAAAGAAAATTGTACATTCGGAGGTTGGCAGGATAGCGAAGGGAATATTTATCCTGCGGGAACGAAATTTAAAATGCCAAGCGGTGATACTACTTTGACAGCATACTGGATCGAAGGCACGGAAAATGCGATGTACACTGTTGAATACTATAAACAAAATGTAAAAGACGATAACTATACATTGGCTGAAAGCAAGTCTTTTGAAGCAGCATTGGGAGAAACCGTAACCGCTCCGGAAAAGACTTATACGGGATTTGAAGAAAATACAACGACAACTCTACGTAAAGAAAGCGGAGAAGTAGCCAGCGGTCTTCGTCTAAAACGTTATTACGACAGAAAAATGATGAACGTAACATTTAACGGAAACGGCGGAAGTGCTTCTCAGGCTTCCATGACGGTACGTTACGGCGGAATGTTGGAAATGCCGACTGCTACAAGACAGTATTATGCTTTCCAAGGCTGGTACGATTCATTAAACAATCAGAAAGCCAAATTATATAACAATTTATCACCAATAACTTCCGATTTGACTTTATATGCCTCTTGGGATGCGGCTTTGGACTTTACGGCTCCAAAAGTAAGCGGGACTTACGGAACTGCGATAAGCGATGTGACTTTGGTTCCTTCAAATGCAGCTTCAAGTGATACTCCTAATGTTAAATTTGAAATCGTAAGCGGAAGCTTACCTGCGGGACTTACAATGTCCGAAACCGGTGTTATTTCGGGAACGCCGAAAGCAGCTACAAATGGGGATATTAATATCCAAGTTAAATGTACTGATTTAGATACAAATTTAACTAAGACTAAACAAGTAACTGTAAATATAGCGAAAAAAGAATTGACAGTTACCGGACTAGATATAAATGCGGCACCAACAAAAGTATATGACGGTACCAATGCAATTTCAAAAGCAAGTCTTGACGCTGTCAGCGTAACAGAAGTAAGCGGTCTGTTAGCTGAAGATCAGATAAGCTCTGCAAGTGCAAAATCTGCTAAGTCAACAGGGCTTACGATAAAAGCTTCAGCTGGTACATACGACAATAAAAATGCCGGAGAAAATAAAAATTATACTATTACAAAATTCACTTTAAGCGGTGATAAAGCGGCAAATTATACTATAGCTCCTTATTTAGCAGGGGACAACGGTGTAATTACAAAGAGAGATATAACAATTAAACCTACCCCTGATTCTATGGACAGAAATGACACTGTTCCTGCATTCGGAGTTAAAGTAACAGGCGGAAGTCTGGGAAAAGGCGATAAAGTTGCTGATTTGGGTACTCCTGTATTCGAATGTAAAAACGAAGCAGGCGTTTCTCCATCAAAAGGCGGAGAAATAGGTGACTTCACATTAAAAATCACATCGATTAATAATCAAAGTACAAATTATAATATAACTTTGGAAGAAGTAGCATTCAGAGTAAGAGATAAACATACCGTTACTACCTCTAAAGCAGGTGACGGTGTCATTACAGCTACAAAAGCTTATGATGAAGACTCTACGGCAATCGTAACTTGGGAAGCAAAAAATGATTACAGAGTAAAGAGAGTAATAGTTGACGGCGAAGTAAGAGATGATTTACTTCATGCAGGTCAAATCGCTTTTGCGGGA
This sequence comes from Anaerofustis stercorihominis, assembly GCF_024623185.1. Lineage (GTDB taxonomy): Bacteria > Bacillota > Clostridia > Eubacteriales > Anaerofustaceae > Anaerofustis. The sequence continues at coordinate 96,124 of NZ_JANJZK010000003.1, read as the reverse complement.
ATAAGAGAAGATCATACTGTCTTTGTAGAATTCACAAGAGAAGAACTTCCTCCTGTAAATCAGTATTATTCTATAGATACCGTTAAAAAAGGCGGAGACGGCAACTGTACAGTAACAAGCGGATGTACGGTTAAAAAAGGCGACAGCAAAACAATCAGCTGGTCTGCCGGCGGTGAATACAAAGTAAGTAAAGTTACTATAGACGGAGTTATCAAGGATAATATCGATGAAAACGGCGGAAGCATCACATTCAATTCAATAAGTGCTAATCACGATGTACAAGTAGTATTTGAAAAGAAAACTGCTCCTGCACCGAAAGAAGATTTTTATACCATAACCACATCATATGAAGGTGAAGGTTCAATTGACGCAAGTAAGACGGTTAAAAAAGGTTCCGCATGCACAATAAGCTGGAAGCCTGCAGGTGGTTGGTATGTAGATAAAGTTATTGTAGACGGAGTTGAAAAAGAAGGTTTAAGAAAAGGTGAATTCGCAAATATAACTGCCAATCATACAATCAAAGTAATATTTGCTAAAGATACACCATCAGGAGGAGATGTCGATCCTGATAATCCGGATATAGATAATCCTGATGTAGATAATCCTGACAATCCTGATGTAGATAATCCGGATGATAACCCTACCCCTGATGTAGCTCAAACATATAGGGTAAATACACAAATCAAAAACGGTATAGGCGATATTTCTCCTTCCGTAACGGTAAATAAAGGTGAAGACTATACAGTTTCATGGCATATCGAAACAGGATATGAAATCGAAAGTGTCGAAGTAAAAATGGGTAATGTATTAAAACCTAATTTAGTTAACGGAAATAAAGTTATACTTACAAATATTACTGACGACTATGATATCATAGTTACTTTAAAACCTGTCAATACTTCTGTAGACCCTGATAATAATAAAGAAGCATTTGATATCATTACCGGTATCAAAGGCGGTGAAGGTACTATAACACCTTCTGCATTGGATGTCGAAAAAGGTACGAGCCATAAAGTAGAATGGTCTGTTGAAGCTGATTATACAGTTCAAAGTGTAATCGTTGATGGTGTAGCCAGAGACGAACTAAGAAATGAAAACAGCGAATATAGTATAAACAGCGTAGAAGCAAGTCATTCGGTTTATGTATTCTTATCAAAAGAAAACAAAAATGACGGCGGTAACAACGGTGAAGTTACAAATCCTGAAGGACTTTTAAATGTAACAACAGAAATCGTCGGAAAAGGTAGTATTACACCAAGTAAAATCGTTGAAAAGAACGGCAGTCATAAGGTAGAATGGGCACCTGCCGACGGATACGTATTAAAAGAAGTTTACATCGATGGAAATAAGAGTAATCTTCCTGTAAACTATGTTGACTTTAACAATATTTTGGTAAATCATAATGTAAAAGTAGTATTCGTTAAAGATGACGAAGCTCATTTGGATTATATCCCCGGAGAAAAATATCAAATTTCTACGGGAATAGTCGGAGGAAAAGGAAGTATATCTCCAAGTGCGACTTTACAAAAAGATGATGATTATAATGTAGAATGGAATATCGAAGAAGGATATGTTGTAAAGAGTGTAATCGTAGACGGAGTATACAGAGAAGACCTTAAAAATGTACAGGGAAGCCAAGACTTCAATGCTATAAAGGCTAACCACTCAGTATATGTATATGTAGAAACGAAAGATAACTCTTCTACCAATAAACCGGCAAAAGATTTAACAATATCTACCGAAACTGTAGGTAAAGGTAGTATAACTCCTACCACAGTTAAGAAAAAAGGCAATAATCATGTGGTTACTTGGAAACCTGCAAGCGCTTATGTTGTTAAAGAAGTATATGTCGACGGTTTAAAGGTTAACTTAGCCGACAATAAAATAGAGTTCAAAGATTTGGCATCTAACCATCATGTAAAAGTTATATTTGTTAAAGAATCCGAAAAGGATGAAATATATCAGCCATCTTCAGATGATATAAATATAGAAACGTCTATAATAGGCGGTAAAGGTACAATAACCGGTACTGCTACACTTAAAAAAGGTGATGACCATACAGTTAAGTGGACTGTTGAAAAAGGATACCAAGTAAAAACTATTATCGTAGATGGTAAAGAAAGAAAAGATTTAATAGGTAAAAATTCTGTGACTTTTAAAGATTTAGCTAAAAATCATAAAGTTCAGGTTGTATTGATGACAGATGAAGAAGCTGCCGCAATTGAAAAAGAGAACAATAAAAATAATAACGGCAAAAAAGATGATTCTTCATCAACCGGAACATCAAAAGACAGACAACAGGATAATAAACAAAATGTTGATACCCCGGATACTTCCGACAATTCAAATGCAGTAGTATATTGCTTAATAGCTCTAATTGCTGCTATGGGAATCGGCGGAACTATCTTTAAAATAAAAAGGGTAAATTAATTTAAACGCCAAACTAAAAAAGACCCTCCCCCGATGGGTCTTTTTTAGTTTTCATATATTATATATAAAATTACCATTTAGTTAAATGTGTTTCTTTTAACGTGAAAATAATGTATAATATTATAAGTATTTGAATTTAAAGGAGGAAAATATGAAGAGTGATTTAAAAGTAAGTTTGGTAAGGTATACTCCCGAACCTGTTAAGACAGTAGCAATGGCTGCTAAGTTATGTTATTCTCCTGTTGGTATAGAAGAAATAAGTGAAAATATGAGCGACGAGCAGGCTGAAAAGTTTGTTAAAATGTTGATGGGTTTCAGTCATATGTCTCCTCTTGAACATATAAGTTTTTCTTTCGCGATAGAAGGTGTAAGCAGGACACTTACTCATCAGCTTGTAAGGCATAGACTCGCTAGCTATTCTCAGCAGTCACAGAGATATGTAAGCGAAACGGAGTTTGATTTTATCGTACCTCCTGCTGTTGAAAAAGATGAAGAAGCATTAAAAGCTTTTAACGAAAGCATGGAAATGATACAATCATCTTATGAAAAAATCAGAGATATTTTAACCGAGAATAAAACAAAAGAACTTGTAGAGAAAGAAAATATGGATGAGAAAAAAGCCAGAAGCAAGGCTGTTAAACTTGCAAATGAGGATGCGAGATTTGTTCTTCCGGGAGCCTGTGAAACAAAAATCATCACTACTATGAATGCAAGACAGCTCCTTCATTTCTTTGAAGAGAGAACTTGTACCAGAGCACAGTGGGAAATCAGAGCGTTGGCTACCGAAATGCTGAAACTGGTTAAAGAAGTCTGTCCTGTCATTTTTGACAGTGCCGGACCGGGATGTGTAAGAGGTGCATGCCCCGAAGGCAAAATGAGCTGCGGAAAAGCGAAAGAAATAAAAGAAAAATTTTTGAATTTAAAGAGGTAAATTAATTTAATGAGTAATTATGAAAAAGTAATAGGAAGAAATGCGGTCAGAGAAACTTTAAAAGCGGGTAGAAATATAAATAAACTTTATATAAGCGAAAATCATGATTCGGGTTTGGTAAGTATTATAAAAATGGCAAAGTCGAAAGGGATATCCATTCAAAAGACAAATAACCATAAGCTTGACAGTATGTCTGGAAGTACACATCATCAGGGTGTTCTTGCTTTATGTTCTCCTGTTGAAACAATTTCACTCAGAGAACTTATAGAGGATATGAATAAAAAAGATACTAAGCCTTTGGTAGTTATCCTTGATAATATAACGGATCCTCATAATGCCGGTGCTATCATCAGAAGTGCGTACTGTGCGGGGGCAGACGGTGTCATAATGCAGACAAGAAGAAGCGCTTCTATCGGAGAAGGGATGTATAAATCTTCTGCGGGAGCGATTGAACATATAAACTTATGTGAAGTATCAAATATAGCTCAAACTATAGATACACTTAAAAAAGAAGGCTTATTTGTAGTGGGACTTGATATGAACGGAGAAAACTACTACGATATGGATTATGATATGCCTTTGGCTTTGGTGGTAGGTGCAGAAGGTAAGGGACTTGGAAGACTTATTAAAGAAAAATGTGATTTTATAAGTTCTATACCTCTTAAAAATGATTTTGATTCATTGAATGCATCCGTTGCTGCGGGCATAGTGCTTTTTGAAGCAATAAAAACGAGATAAAACTCTGCTTTTTGCAGAGTTTTTTTATTAAATTAATTTTTTGTGGAATGATAATAAAATAAAGAGTATTTTTAAAAAATAAATTATAAAAATAAAATTAAAATTTGGAAAAATTTATTATTTTATGAAATAAATAAAAAGTATATTTCGTTGACTTTAGAGTTATTATTTTATATAATATTTAAAAATACTTTTAACTTAGCACGAGAGGCTAAAAAGGTTATACTTCGATTAATAAATAGCTTACTAAAGCTATGCATTTTTTGTAGATACCTTGCCTAAGTGCAGGTATTTTTTTATAAATATCGGAGGTATATACTTATGTTAAAAGGTCGCGATTTGATCGAACCAACAAATTTTACAGTAGAAGAATTAGATGAAATATTTGCGCTTGCTAATGATATTCTAAATGACGAGAAAAAATATGTAGATGTATGTCATGGAAAATTATTGGCAAGCCTTTTTTATGAACCTTCAACGAGAACAAAATTTTCTTTTGACGCCGCGATGTACAGGCTTGGCGGTAATGTCTTAGGTTTTTCCGATCCAAACACATCGAGTACTTCAAAAGGCGAATCTCTTGCGGATACTACAGTGGTCGTTTCAAATTATGTAGATATAATTGTTGCAAGACATCCCAGAGAAGGTACTGCAAAATTAATGAGTGAACATTCGAGAGTTCCGGTTATAAATGCCGGAGACGGCGGACATCAGCATCCAACTCAAACTCTTACGGATTTACTTACAATCCAGTATTACAAACACGATTTCAATAATCTGAAAATTGGTGTATGCGGAGACTTAATGTTCGGAAGAACTATCCATTCTCTTGTAAAGGCAATGTCGAGATATAAAAATATAGAGTTTGTATTCATTTCTCCAAAAGAACTTTCAATGCCGGAATATATCAAAGAAGAAATCGAAGGAAAGGCTAAATACTCCGAAACGAATTCACTTGATGAAGTCATAGGAGATTTGGACGTTCTTTATATGTCAAGGGTTCAAAGAGAAAGGTTTGTAAACGAAGAAGAATATCTAAGACTTAAAGATTACTTTATACTTACAAAAGAAAAACTGGAAAAAGCTAAAAAAGATATGATAGTTATGCATCCTCTTCCTAGGGTAAATGAAATAGCTACAGATGTGGACGATGATGAAAGAGCTGTTTACTTTATGCAGGGTAGGCTTGGAATGTATGTAAGGATGGCTTTGATTATGAAGTTATTGGGGGTAGAAGTAGATGATTAATGTTTCTAAGTTAAAACAAGGTATTGTTATTGACCATATTAAAGTAAATCACGGATATGAAGTCTTTAAACAACTTAAACTCGATGAAGTAGACGATGTAATAGTACTTATGAGAAATATCCCAAGTCATAAAATGGGAAAAAAAGATATTATAAAAATTGAAACTGACTTAAAACTTGATTTAACTATACTTGGACTTATCGATCCTAATATAACGGTAAGTTATATAGAAAACGGAGAAAGAGTGAAGAAGATACAGCCAAGACTTCCGGAAGTTGTTGAAGGGATTTTAAAGTGTAAAAACCCGAGATGTATCACTCAGTATGAAAATGTTGAAAATATCAAGTTTTATTTGGCTAATCCGGAAAAGAAAGAATACAGATGTTCTTACTGTGACTCAAAGACTACTTTGGTAGAAAATAAATAAGGTGGAAAATGAAAAAACTATTTAAAAACGGAGTGATAATTGATAAGACAAAAACATCAAAAGAAGATGTATTGGTTGTCAATGGAAAAATAGAGAAAATAGGGAAAGATTTAAAAATTGATGATATAGAAGTTATCGATTTAAAAGGAAAAACTTTGCTTCCCGCATTCATTGATATGCACTCACATTTCAGAGACCCGGGATATACTTATAAGGAAGATATCGAAACCGGTATGAAAGCAAGCGTGAAAGGCGGGTACAGTGTTGTTTGTACAATGGCAAATACCGATCCGATTTGCGATAGTACCGAAGTCTTATCTTATGTAAAAGAAAAGTCAGAAAAGGTGGGAGTAAATAAAGTTATTCAAATCAGTGCGATAGGTAAAAACCTTGAAGATAAAGAACTTGTAGACATAAAAGAAAACAAAAAATATACCAATTTATTTTCAAATGACGGAAGGACTATATTCAGCGATAAATTTATGGAAGAAGCTTTGAAGAAATCCAAGGAATATGATTTTCATTTATTGACGCACTGTCAGCCCGAAGAAGAAATAATAGAAAGAGACATGAAACTCCTTGAAAAGGTTGGAGGTAATCTTCATGTTTGCCATATAAGCACTAAGAAATCATTGGAACTTATAAAAGAAGCAAAAGCAAAGGGACTTGATGTAACCTGTGAAGTTGGGCCTCATCATCTTTTTGCCGATAGTCTTGATTATAGAGTAAACCCGTGCTTTGCCACTAATGAAGACAGAATGGCTTTGATACAAGGTATTAAAGATAATAAAATCGATGTGCTTGCAACCGATCATGCTCCTCATTCTGAGGAAGATAAAGAAAAGGGAGCTCCGGGAATAGATAATATCGAGGTTGCATTTTCGATGTATTATAAGATATTTAAAGAGTACGGTATAAGCATCAATAAACTAAGTGAAATGATAAGTTATACTCCGGCTAAGAAAATAGGTCTCAATAAAGGTTTGATTGAAGAAGGATACGATGCAGACTTTGCCGTAGTAGATTTAGATTATAAAGGGAAAATAAATAAAAAAGAGTTTATATCTAAATCAAACAACACGCCTTTTGACGGATATGATATAAACGGTAGAATACTAATGACTTTTGTAGGGGGAGAAAAAAAATATGAAATTAATAGATAAGCTTTACGAGAGAAGTAAAAAAAATATGGCAGTTTGTCTCGGTCTTGATACAAAGGAAGCTTTTCTTCCCGAGTATATAAATAATATGGATATCTCTTTAGGAGAAAAATATTTCTTATTTAATAAAGCTATAATCGACGCAACAAAAGATATCGTGGCATGTTATAAAGTACAGATTGCTTGTTATGAAGCTCTCGGAATGGACGGGCTTAATGCATATCAAAATACTTTGAAATATATAAGAGAGAATGACGGTATAGTTATAGCGGATATAAAAAGAGGAGATATTTCCTCTACTGCCGCAATGTACGCTGACGGACATTTTAAGGGTGATTTTGAAGCAGACTTTATAACCATAAATACTTATATGGGCTCGGATGCGATTAGTCCATATTTCGATTATTTAAAAAATGGAGATAAAGGGCTATTTGTATTGGTTAAAACATCAAATCCCAACGGACATCAAATTCAGGATTTGGAAACTAAGGACAATAAAAAAGTATATGAGATAATGGCTGAGTATGTAGATAAATGGGGAGATGATTTTATCGGAGAATGCGGATACAGTGCCGTTGGTTCCGTTGTCGGTCTTACTTATCCAAAAGAATTCTTAGATGTAAAAAAATATATGCCAAAAGCGTTTTTCTTGATCCCAGGATACGGAGCGCAGGGAGGAACAGGTAAAGATATAGCGGAAATCTTTAAAGATGATATCTGCGGAGTAGTAAATTCGTCAAGAGGTATTATTTCTGCTCATAAGGGAAAAGTAGAGGATGAGACCTTTACGAAACTTACGGTAAAGGCAGTAAAAGATATGCAAGAGGATATTGGAAAATGGCTATAGTATTATTTAATAAAAAAATAAAAGATGACATTTATATGTTAAAGCTTAAAGGTAAATTTGAGGGAAAAGAAGGACAGTTTTATATGTTAAAACCCAAGAATACTTTCCTTTCAAAACCCATAAGTATTCATGATATTGATAAGGAAGGTATAACCTTCCTATATCAGGTAAAAGGTGAAGGAACTAAATATTTTTCTACTTTAAAAGAAGGTATGGAAGTTGACTTGTTCGGTCCCAGAGGCAACGGTTTCGATATAGAAAATATTGATAAGGACGTTACTGTTATCGGCGGTGGAATAGGTACTGCACCTTTATATTATTTAATTAAACAAATCAAGAATAAATATCCAAGTAAATACATTAGAGTTTATTTGGGATTTACAAAGGAAGATTATTTGGTTGATGAGTTTAAGAAGATAGCGGATGAAGTAATCGTAGATGTTGGAGGGATTATTACACATCAAGTGGACTTCACAAAAGATGATAAATATTTTGCCTGCGGTCCGGACATCATGATGAAAAGTGCTTATGACCTAGCGAGTAAAGAAGGTCATGATGTTATCGTGTCTCTTGAAAACAGAATGGCTTGTGCTGTCGGTGCGTGCCTTGGATGTAATGTAAGGACCTCCGGCGGAAACAGAAAAGTTTGCAAAGACGGTCCTGTCTTTAAAGGAAGCGAGGTGTACTAAAATGGATAGGCTTAAAGTTGATTTTTTAGGAAAAGAATTTTCTAATCCATTGGTGGCAGCAAGCGGAACTTTTGGTTTTGGACGAGAGTACTCTGAATTTTTTGATGTAAGTGAAATAGGAGGAGTTTGTTCAAAAGGACTTACTTTAAAACCTCAGCCGGGAAATTCAGGGAACAGATTATGGGAAGCTCCAAGCGGAGTAATAAATAGTATCGGACTTGAAAATCCCGGAGTAAGAAGCTTTTTAATAAAAGATTTACCTTATATGAATAAGCTTGGAACAAGGGTAATAGTAAATTTCGGAGCTCACAGTACAGAGGACTTTTTGGAAGGTATTGAACTTTTAAATAAAGAAGAACTGGACTTTATTGAACTTAATATATCCTGCCCAAATGTTAAAGAAGGCGGTATGGCTTTTTGTATGGATAATAAGAGTGCTTATGATATAACCAAAGCGGTAAAAGAAAAATCCGTACACCCAATCATAGTAAAGCTTTCTCCTAATGCTCCAAGCATTGTAGACGTAGCAATAGCCGTTCAAGATGCAGGTGCGGATGCTGTAAGTCTTACAAATACTTTTTTGGCTATGGCAATAGATATAAATAAGAAAAAACCTGTCTTTGATAATGTATATGCCGGACTTTCCGGTTCTGCAATCAAACCTATAGCACTTAGAATGGTTCATCAAGTTGCCAAAGAGATAGAAATCCCTATATTGTCTTACGGCGGAGTAAGCAATTATATGGATGCACTTGAATTTATAATGGCGGGTGCAACGCTTGTCGGTGTGGGAAGCGCAATATTTGCTGATCCTACGGTAATGATAGATATCAAAAAAGATTTAGAAGAATATTTAATAAGAAATAATATAGAGAGTATAAGTGAACTAATTGGAATAGTATAAGAAAGGTAAGGTATATATAAATGAGTGAACAAAGAGTAAAAGAGATTTTAAAAGAGACGGAAGCATTTCTTGAAGGTCATTTCCTTCTTTCCTCGGGAAGACATTCAAATCAGTATGTGCAGTGTGCTAAACTATTAAGATTTCCGGATAAAGCGGCGGAAGTTTTAAAAGAAGTGGTAGAACAAGTAAAGGATCTTGGTATCACAAAGATCTGCGGACCTGCTATGGGAGGCGTTATCGTCTCTTATGAGCTTGGCAGACAGCTTGGAATAGAAAGTATATTCACCGAAAGAAAAGACGGTAAAATGGAGCTTAGAAGAGGTTTCAGTGTAGGTAAAGGTGATAAGATACTTATAAGCGAAGATGTTATCACTACCGGTAAAAGCACTTTAGAAACCGTTAAAGTACTTGAAGACATGGGTGCGGAAGTTGTTGGTGTTTGTTCTATAGTAAACAGAACAAGTGATGATTTAAATTTCTCGCTTCCTATATACTCTGCTATAAGACTAAATATAGTTTCTTATGACGGTGAAGATTGTCCTTTATGTAAAGAGGGAAAAATCGAGCTTGTAAAACCGGGCAGCAGAGATTTTAAAAAATCTAAATAAAGAGGTTATATAATGAAAGGATATTTACAGTTAGAAAATGGAATGACCTTTGAAGGTGAGCTTTTCGGAAGAGTCCAGGAAAAAGTAATCGGAGAAGTTGTATTTAATACTTCAATGACCGGATACCAAGAGATTTTAACAGACCCATCTTATTACGGTCAAATTGTTACGATGACTTACCCGCTTATAGGTAACTATGGCGTTAATTTTGATTATGAACAGTCCGACAGTTGCAAAGCAAGAGGTTTTATAGTTAAAGAAGTATGTTACAAACCTAATAATTTTAACAATGAAATGACACTTCCGGATTATTTGGAAAGCGAAGATATAACGGCGTTAAGCGGGATAGATACAAGAATGCTTACAAAAGTTCTTCGAAACGAAGGTGTTATGAGAGGAATGATAACCACTCATATGATGCCTAAGACCAAGCTTATCGAAATACTTGACGAACATGATAATTCAAAAAGTGTATTTTCTGTTTCTACATCAAATACATATGAAATAAAAGGCGATGAACATGCAAAACATATCGTTGTATACGATTATGGTATCAAGACTAATATAATCAATATGTTCAAAGAAAAAGGACTTAACTTAACTATCGTTCCTTTTGATACTAAAGCCGAAGAAGTTTTAAAGATTAACCCTGATGCGGTATTTTTATCAAACGGCCCCGGAGACCCTATGGATCTTCCTATGTGTGTTGAAGAAATCAAAAAACTCATAGGTAAGCTTCCAATTCTCGGTATTTGCCTGGGACATCAGCTCGCTTCATTGGCTTTAGGCGGAACAACAAAGAAACTTAAATTCGGTCACAGAGGCGGAAACCACTCCGTTAAAAACTTATCAAATGAAAGAGTATTTATTACAAGCCAAAATCATGGATATGTAGTTGATAAACTTCCAAAAGATGTTGAAGTAACATATACACACGTAAATGACGGAAGTATAGAGGGTATGAGAGTAAGAGATAAAAAAATATATACCGTTCAGTTCCATCCTGAGGCTTGTCCCGGACCGACTGACAACGGAAATGTATTAGACGAAATTTTAAAGGTAATAGAGTAGGAGGATTATCATGCCAAAAAGAGACGATATAAGTAAAGTATTGGTTATAGGTTCAGGTCCGATAATAATCGGACAAGCTGCCGAGTTTGATTATTCGGGAACACAAGCCTGCGAAGCCATAAGAGAAGAAGGATTCGAAGTTGTTCTTATAAATTCCAACCCTGCTACTATTATGACAGACAAACAAACTGCGGATAAAGTATACATAGAACCTATCACTTTGGAATCGGTTGTAAAGATTATTGAAAAAGAACGTCCCGACGCTATTATAGGTGGCATGGGCGGACAGACAGCTCTTAACATGACAATGGAGCTTCACAATAAAGGTATCCTTGATAAGTATGGAATAAAAGTTATCGGAACAAGTGTTGAAGGTATCATGAAGGGTGAAGACAGAGATGAGTTCAGAAAACTTATGCAGGAAATCGGTCAGCCTGTCATTGAAAGCAGAATAGTAAATACACTTGAAGATGCTAAAAAAGCAGCACTTGATATCGGATATCCCGTTGTAGTAAGACCTGCATATACTCTTGGCGGTACAGGCGGAGGTATTGTAAATAGCGAAGAAGAGCTATTAAAGATTGCGGAAAGCGGACTTTCTCTTTCTATGACTACTCAAATCCTAATTGAAAAGAGTATTAAAAACTGGAAAGAAATTGAATACGAAGTAATGAGAGACTCCAACGGTACTTGTATTACAATTTGTAATATGGAAAATATAGACCCTGTAGGTATCCATACAGGGGATAGTATAGTCGTTGCTCCTACTCAAACTCTTTCCGATAAAGAATGTCAAATGCTTCGTTCTGCATCTCTTGACATAATCGAAGCGGTAGGTATCGAAGGGGGATGTAATGTTCAATTCGCACTTCATCCCGACAGCATGGAATATGCGATTATAGAAATAAATCCAAGGGTTTCCCGTTCTTCAGCACTAGCCTCAAAAGCCGTTGGTTATCCTATAGCTAAAGTATCAGCAAAGATTGCACTCGGTTATCATTTGGAAGAGATAAGAAATGCAGTTACAAAAGAAACATTTGCATGTTTTGAACCTGCAATTGATTATGTTGTAATAAAAGTTCCTAAATGGCCGTTCGATAAATTCCTTAGTGCAAAAAGAGACCTTGGAACTAAGATGATGGCTACGGGAGAAGTAATGTCAATAGGAAGGACTTTTGAAGAAGCATTTTTAAAGGCTATCAGATCTCTTGAAATCAAAAAGCATACTTTAGTTCATAATAAAGTAAATGATATTCCGATAAAAGAATTAAGACATAAAGTATTTAAAGCAGATGATGAAAGAATATTCGTATTGGCTCAAATGCTCAGACTTAAATATTCGGTTACTCAAGTAAGTAAGATAACGGGTATTGATTTATTCTTTGTAAATAAAATTAATGAAATAGTAAAAAGAGAAGAACACTTAAAGACTTTAACTTTGGAAACTTTAACAAAAGCAGAATTGCTTGACCTTAAGAAAAAAGGTTTTTCCGATAAGGGTATCAGCTTCTTAATGGGAGTCAGAGAAAAAGATATTTATGAAATGAGACAAATGTGGAATATCAATCCTGTCTATAAAATGGTTGATACATGTGCCGGGGAATTTGAAGCATATACTCCATATTATTATTCAACTTACGACACCGAAGATGAAGTTGTCGTAAGCGATAAGAAAAAAGTAATGGTTATAGGCTCCGGTCCTATCAGAATCGGTCAAGGTATAGAATTTGACTACAGTTCCGTTCACTGTGTATACGCCTTAAAGCAAATGGGTATAGAAACTATCGTTGTTAACAATAACCCAGAAACCGTAAGTACCGATTTTGATACTTCGGATAAGCTTTACTTTGAACCTCTTACAGACGAAGATGTACTTAATATTTACAATAAAGAAAAACCTGACGGAGTTATTCTTCAGTTCGGAGGACAGACTGCAATCAAGCTTGCGGAAATGTGTGTAAGGGAAAATATCCCTATTTTAGGAACTTCTCCTGACAGTATCGATAAAGCAGAAGACAGAGAACGATTTGAAGCTATGCTTTCAAAACTCGGAGTAAAACAACCTAAAGGCAAAGGTGTATTTACCGTTGAAGAAGGTAAAGAAATAGCTCAAAAAATCGGATATCCCGTACTTGTAAGACCTTCATATGTACTTGGCGGAAGAGGAATGATGATTTGTCATGATGAAGAAAGTCTAATTAAATACCTTACAAATGCGATAAAAGAAGACGGCAAAAATCCTGTTCTTATAGATAAGTACTTATTCGGACTTGAAGTTGAAGTTGATGCGGTATGTGACGGTGTAGATGTATTTGTTCCGGGTATTATGGAACATCTTGACAGAGCCGGAGTCCATTCAGGAGACAGTGCTACACTATATCCTACAAGACACGTAAGTGATAAAATCAAAGAAACATTATATGATTATACACGAAAAATCGCTCTTGAACTTAATGTAAAGGGAATGATAAATATACAATTTATTGTATTTAAAGATGAACTTTATGTTATCGAAGTTAATCCTCGTTCAAGCAGGACCGTACCTTATATTACAAAAATCACTAATGTACCTATTCTTGAAATGGCTGTTAAATCTATGTTTGGACCATGTATTAAAGAAATGGGATACGGAAGTTATATCCAGCCCGACAGCGAAAATTACGGAGTAAAGGTTCCTGTATTCTCTACGGAAAAACTTCCGAACGTTGAAGTAAGCCTCGGACCCGAAATGCGTTCTACGGGAGAAGTCCTCGGTGTAAGCAAGAATTATTTGGAAGCGTTATATAAAGGGTTCTTAGCTGCCGGATTTGACTTGAGTAAGAGAAAGAGAAAACTCCTTATTTCATTAAATGATGACAGTAAAGAAGAATTCCTTCCTTCTCTTAAAAAGATGTCTGATATCGGATATGAATTCTTTGCTACGGAAAATACAAAGAATTATATGGAAGGGCATGGGATTAAAAATGTTACCGAAGTATATAAAATCGGGCACGAAGGAGATCATAAGGATTTAGGTATCTTAGATGTTATTAAAAATCATAAGATCGATTTGATTATAAATACTCCGGGAAGTTCTTCAGATTCGGAAACCGACGGATTTAAAATAAGAAGATGTGCCGTTGAATGCGGGGTAAGTGTAGTAACTTCAATCGACAGTGCCATTGCATTGGCTACTTTATTCAGTGAGGATTTAAGCTTCAGTGAATTTGATGTAACCGATGTTGCAAACTATTAGTTATAATTTAAGAAGATAGTTTTAAACTATCTTCTTTTTTGTTACCGTAAGAAAATTTAAGTATAAAACACCGTAAAATAAAGGGAAACCAAGTTTAAAATAATAGACTTTTGCTTATAAGTATTTTATAATATTATTATAAAAGAATTATTGGATACTACTCTTTTTATGAGGGAAAAAGTGTATTATGACAATATTTTGTTCTTAATTAGTTTAATATAGTAACAAAGAGTTACTAAAAATAAATACATAAAGGGGAAATAAATTATGAAGAAAGTTTTAAAGAGACTTTTGGTGCTTACATTGGTAGCAACGTTTGCACTGGGCAGTGCCGGAGTATTTGCGGCGAACGATTCTTCCATTGATTCAACATTGGAAAAAAACAATCTATCGTCTTCAACTGCCGAAAAACAAGTAAAAACCGTAAGTAAAAAAACGGAAAATGTAAAAAAAATAAAAGCAACAGGATATGATATTGTTGCTCCTGCTTTGACCTACAATACAACCTCAAAGCCTGCATACAGAGGCGGCAATTTAGCCGTTGCAGGTTACTATCAAATTATCGTTAGAGCAAATGCAACCGGTAAATTATATGTAGATGGGTCCGTATCATCAAGTAGTAAGGGTAGTGCAACCGTATATGTTTGTTCTTCATTGGATATTAATTCCGGTAGGTTTACATATATTAGCCCTTCAAAAACAATCAGTCCCGGTAAAAGTGGAATCGGTGCCGGTGGTTTAGATGTAGTAGCCGGTAGAAATTACAATGTTTTAGTAAAAACTAATGCGGATAATGTAAATGTTAATGTTAAATCTTATATTTATACGTATACTTCAGGCAGGACTCTTCCTGTAAATAAAACGATGTTGTCTTCAGGAATAAAGGGTAATTCAAATGTGTCTCCTGAACTGTTATATAAGATTAAGCCAAGTAAAACCGGTACAATTAGTGTATCTATTACCGAATATGGTATGTCCAGCTCTGCGGCATATGTAACATTATATAACTCTAAGAAAAAAGCTATATCTTCTAAATTATGGTATTATAGTAAATCAGGAGCATACAGAGCTTATTTCGGAGTTAAAGCAAATACTACATATTATATTAAAATAACTGATGCAAGAGGTTCATATGCTTCTCAATATAAATATGGTGTAAAATATACTAATACAAAAGTTACTGACAGAAATTTATCCAAAAAAAGCAAAGCAAAAACAATAAAACGTAAAAAGTCTATGTCTACAGTATTTGTAGCTTCAACCGGTAAAAGTGTAGATTGGTATAAGATAAAAGTTTCTAAAAAAAGAAAAACTCAAATTAAAATTTATACTTCAGGAATTAAATCCGGTAATCTCTATGTAACAGTATATAAAGGTAAGAAGAAAATAGGATCTACAAAGAAAATACCATATTATGCAAATTCATTTACTGGAACTATAACTTATGGTACGAGTTATGGTAAAGCAAATAAAGGAACCTATTATATAAAAGTTCAGCAGGGTGCAAAATCCAGCGGTAAATATTCAATTAAATATGTTAAATAGATTTAAAAAGAGAAGTATATATACTTCTCTTTTTTACTACTTATGAATAATTTATTACTTATATTTGAAACTTCAAGAAGTAGTTTTATACTGCTTCTTTTTTAATAGTAAATCTTTATACAATTTTAATACTCTTTACTTGTCCCTTAACACCATTTTAATTCTCTAAGTGATAGACTTTAACTTGTTAAAAGGAGGACATAAAAATGACATTTCTTATAGTAATAAGCGGTTTAGCAGCTGTAGGTATGCTTATTTACTACGCTGTTTTACTTTTGGGAGGTAGAGAATAATGAGTAATTCAATTTTGCAATATGTATTTTACTTGGTAATTTTAGTTGTTTTAGCCATTCCTCTAGGAAAATACATAAGTAAAGTAATGAATGGCGAAACGGTATTTTTATCAAAAATAATACTTCCCGTTGAAAACTTCATTTATAAAATTTTAAAAATCAATAAAGATGAAGAAATGGGATTTAAGAAATATGCCATAAGTGCATTGGCATTCAGTGCATTTGGACTTATATTTTTATTTGTAATTCAATGTGCACAAAAATTCTTGCCTTTAAATCCTGAAGGTATCGGTGGTATGAGCTGGGATCTATCATTTAATACAGCAGCAAGTTTCGTTACAAATACAAACTGGCAGGCTTACAGCGGTGAATCTCAGCTTAGTTATTTAGCTCAAGCATTGGGCTTAACTGTTCAAAACTTTACATCTGCCGCAACAGGTATGGCTGTTCTATACGCTTTGGTAAGGGGACTAATGAAAGTTAAAAGTAAAGGTATAGGAAATTTCTTTGTGGATGTAACAAGAAGTATTTTATATGTATTGATCCCGCTTTCATTAGTTGTAACAATAGGTATTGCTTCTCAAGGTGTTGTACAAACATTTAAAGGACATGAAGAAGTAAGCCTACTTGAACCTGTAGCCATAACTACCGAAGGTGAAATCATAGAGAATGCAAAAATTCAAGATAATAAAGTTTATGTTAATGGTGAACAGATAAAAGATGCTGAAGTGGTAACAAAGCAAATCGTTCCTTTAGGTATGGCAGCGAGTCAGGTTGCAATAAAGCAGCTTGGAACAAACGGCGGTGGATATTATGGAGTTAACTCTGCACACCCACTCGAAAACCCAACGCCTTTCTCTAATATGTTGGAAATGATTTCGTTATTATTGATTCCTGTTGCATTGTGTTTTGCCTTTGGCAGAGACATTAAAAACAAAAAACAAGGTATTGCTATATTTATGGCAATGTTTATATTATTAGTTGGTTTTATGGGTATAACTGCCTATAGTGAACATGCTTCTACGCCTGCATTTACTGCAAATCCTGCGGTAAGTACATCAGTTGATGGGCAAATCGGTAACATGGAAGGTAAGGAAACGAGGTTCGGTATTGCCTCATCTGTTACATGGGCTAGCTGGACAACAGCGGCATCGAACGGTTCTGTAAACTCCATGCATGACAGCTATACTCCTATAGGAGGAATGATACCAATGCTTCAAATGCAGCTTGGTGAAGTAGTATTTGGCGGTGTAGGATGCGGATTATACGGAATGCTCGGTTTTGCGATTTTAGCGGTATTTGTGGCAGGTCTTATGGTCGGAAGAACCCCCGAATTCTTGGGAAAGAAAATAGAGCCTTTTGAAATGAGAATGGCAGTATTGGTATGTCTGGCTACTCCTATAGCTATACTTATAGGAAGCTTCCTGGCTACTATACTTCCGTCAACGGCTGATAGTTTGAATAATGCTGGAGCTCATGGGCTTAGTGAAGTGATTTATGCTTTTTCTTCATGCGGAGGTAACAATGGTTCTGCTTTTGCCGGATTTAATGCAAATACACCGTTCCTCAATGTTAATTTAGGTTTTGTAATGTTATTTGCTCGTTTTGTTCAAATGACGGCATGTCTTGCTATAGCAGGCAGTCTTGCAAAGAAAAAGAAAATTGCTGTAACTGCAGGAACTTTATCGACATCAAATGCTATGTTTGTATTCTTACTTGTATTAATGGTGTTGATAGTAGGAGCTTTAAGTTTCTTCCCTGCACTGGCTCTCGGACCGATAGCAGAATTTTTTGAAATGATTATATAGTAAAGGAGATTATAGTAGTATTATGAAAAATAATGAATATACAAGCGCTTTAAAAGATAAAAATATGGTTCTACGTGCCATAAAAGATTCTTTTATAAAACTTTCTCCGAAAATACAAGCCAAAAATCCGGTAATGCTTCTTGTATACATATCGGCTATACTTACAAGTATTTTGTTTGTTTCGGCTCTGTTTGGCATTCAAGATGCACCAAAGGGATATATACTTGGAATAGCTCTAATCCTTTGGTTTACGGTTTTATTTGCCAACTTTGCAGAAGCGATAGCGGAAGGCAGAGGGAAGGCTCAGGCTGATTCCCTCAGAGCCGCAAAGCAGGATGTAAAGGCATATAAAATTCCATCTATAGATAAAAAGCATCAAATAACCGAAGTTTCTTCAGCTAATCTCAAAAAAGGAGATATGGTTATTGTAAAAGCAGGAGAACAAATTCCTGCTGACGGTGAAGTTATAGATGGTGCTGCTTCCGTGGATGAAAGTGCCATAACCGGTGAATCTGCACCGGTCATAAGGGAAAGCGGAGTTGACAGAAGTGCTGTTACCGGAGGTACTACGGTTATATCCGATTGGATAGTAGTAAAAGTAACAAGTGAAAAGGGCGAAAGCTTTTTGGATAAGATGATCGCAATGGTTGAGGGTGCTTCAAGAAAGAAGACTCCTAATGAAATTGCTCTTGAAATATTCTTGGTAGCACTGTCGATCATATTTATATTGGTAACATTGGCACTATATGGATATTCTTTATTCTCAGCAAATCAACAGGGTGTTGCAAATCCAACATCAATAACCTCACTTATTGCGTTATTGGTTTGTTTGGCTCCAACTACTATTGGTGCACTTCTTTCTGCAATAGGTATTGCGGGAATGAGCAGACTTAATAGTGCAAATGTACTTGCAATGAGCGGAAGAGCAATAGAAGCCGCAGGTGATGTGGATATATTGATGCTTGATAAGACAGGAACTATTACTTTAGGGAACAGAAAAGCAGATGCCTTTATTCCTGCAAGTGGAGTGGATATAAAAGAACTTGCAGATGCTGCACAGCTTTCGTCTTTGGCGGATGAAACTCCTGAAGGAAGAAGTATAGTAGTATTAGCAAAAGAAAAGTTTGGGCTCAGAGGAAGAAACCTCGAAGAATTAAATATGGAATTCGTTCCTTTTACCGCTAAAACTCGTATGAGCGGCGTAAATATGGACGGAATTGAAATAAGAAAGGGTGCCGCTGATACTATCAAACAATATGTTGAAGAACGAGGCGGTAACTTTAATACGGAAATCGAAGAGGCAGTAAATAAAATAGCTAACCAAGGCGGAACACCGCTTGTTGTCGCTAAAAATGATAAAGTATTGGGTGTTATCCACTTAAAAGATATCATAAAAAAAGGTGTAAAAGAAAAATTTGCCGACCTTAGAAAGATGGGTATCAAGACAATCATGATTACCGGAGATAATCCTCTTACCGCTGCTGCTATTGCTGCGGAAGCAGGTGTGGATGATTTCCTTGCAGAAGCTACCCCTGAAGGTAAACTTGATATGATAAGAGATTTTCAAAGGAAAGGTCATCTTGTTGCTATGACAGGGGACGGTACAAATGATGCTCCCGCACTTGCACAGGCGGATGTTGCGGTAGCAATGAATTCAGGTACTCAGGCTGCAAAAGAAGCAGGTAATATGGTAGATTTGGATTCCTCACCTACAAAATTAATTGATGTAGTAAGGATAGGTAAACAGTTATTAATGACAAGAGGAAGTCTTACAACATTCAGTATAGCAAATGATATTGCAAAATACTTTGCTATTATACCCGCATTGTTCATAGGGTTATATCCTGGATTACAGACACTTAATATAATGGGACTTCACAGTGCAAATTCAGCTGTTTTCTCTGCAATTATATACAATGCGTTGATAATTGTTGCATTGATACCTCTTGCTTTAAAAGGTGTTAAATACAGAGAAGTGTCTTCGGGAAAACTTCTCAGCAGAAATTTACTTGTTTACGGACTCGGTGGTATTATCACTCCATTTATCTTTATTAAGATAATTGATGTAATCATCGTTTCTCTAGGTTTGGTATAGGAGGAAAAAGATTAATGAAAGGTACAATAAAAAGATCACTAATTTTTGTAGTCATCACTACTATACTTTGCGGACTTATATATACTTTTGTTATGACAGGTATATGTCAGGTTTTATTTCATGATGAAGCTAACGGAAGTATAATTGAAGTAAACGGAGTGAAATACGGAAGTGAATTTATGGCACAGCAGTATGAAGATGAAGATCATATGTGTGGTCGTGTTATGAATTTAAATATGACAACATTTAAGGATAAAGACGGAAATACTCTTCTTTATTCCGGTCCTTCAAATGTAACTCCCGCAAGTAATGATTTTGAAAAAACTATAGAAGAAAGAGTAGAAAAAATAAAAGCAAATCATAAAGAGATGGGGAATACACCTATTCCGCCCGATTTAATAACAAATTCGGGAAGCGGTCTAGACCCTGAAATATCTCCTAAAGCAGCAGAATATCAAGTAAAAAGGCTTTCTAAAAATAATAATATGAGTGAATCACAAGTTAAAACAATAATTGATAAATGTACAAAAGGACGTTTTCTCGGTATTTTTGGAGAAAAAAGAGTAAATGTACTAAAAGTTAACTTAATGTTAGATGGTATATTAAAGTAAAAGGAGATTAGATATGCATAACAAAGTCATTGCATATAAGGAAGAAGTAAATATTTCCAAAGATATTAAACCTTCTTATGAAGAATCACTTTTAATGGTTTATATCTATATGTTAGGATATGAGCTTAATATGAACCCAAAGGTATATAAAATAGAAAAAGAAAATTCTATATGGGTATATTATGAAAAGGCCTGTTATGCAGTTGAAAATTTCTTTGATGAATTTGGTATAAGCGCCGGTTTAATATCCAACAAATATCCTTTATCGATTTATGGGATTATAAATGATAATGAATCGGCTTCACTTGTATCTTATTATGATTTAAGTGATAGTAAAATTATACTTATGAAAAAAAATGTATCCGGTAAGGATTTTGCTGAAATGACCGATATTTGTGTAAAAATAGAAGTGATAAATTCAGATTTACTGGATAGTTTTTATCAAATCATTAATAACCTTGATTATAGGAAAAGTTATATTGCGGTTGACAGAGCAAAGTTCCCTGAACATATGTTTAATAATATGGATGAAGAAGATAAAAATACTTTTTATAAGTACATAAAATTGGATAATCCATATGAAAATGAAGCCTTTATTGATTCCCTTAGTATAGAACAAAGAAAAGAATTATGGAAACTTTTTTTGAAAGATAAGTTATCGCCTATTGATTTTGATTATGCTTTCGAAAGATATAAAGAGAATAGTTTGTTTTCTTTGTTTGAATGGGAACTTGCTCTTCGGCTTGCACTTAGTGATCTGCGTATTAGCGTAGAATATAATGATAATAATTTTAAAATAATCGATAAAAATAATAAGAGATTATACTTTGATTATTCATCTGATAATAGTGCAGAAAAATTGTTTTTAAAAATATTATTTCCGATAAATACTTTTAAGTAATATTAAATAGTGTTAATATTTAAATATATTAGCACTGTTTATGTTGTTAGGAGAAAATTATGAGACCTGATCCGAACAAAATTTTAGAGAAAATCAAAACAGAAAAAAAAGATAGTAACTGCGGCAAATTAAAAATATTTTTTGGGTATGCCGCAGGTGTAGGTAAGACGTACTCAATGCTTGAGGCTGCACATAAAGCTTTTGATAATGGTAATGATGTAGTGATCGGATATATCGAACCGCATGCTCGTCCTGAAACAATGGCACTTACAAATGGTATAGAATCTTTGGATAATAAGAAAATAGAGTATAATGGTATTATCCTTAAAGAGTTTGATTTGGATGCTGCCCTTAAAAGAAATCCTGAGATAATACTTGTGGATGAGCTTGCACATACCAATGCCATGGGCTCTAGGCATGTAAAAAGATATCAAGATATTGAAGAATTACTTAATGCAGGGATAAATGTGTATACGACTGTGAATGTACAGCATATTGAAAGCCTTAATGATATAGTTGAGTCAATTACCGGAATTGAAGTAAGGGAAAGGATACCGGATAGAATTTTTGACCTTGCTTACCAGGTAGAGCTTGTGGATATTGAACCTGAGGATCTAATAGATAGGCTTAATAAAGGTAAAATTTATAGAAGGGATAGAGCAGTAACCGCACTTGATAATTTTTTTACTGTCGATAATCTTACCGCACTAAGAGAAATTGCTTTAAGGAGATGTGCCGATAGGGTAAATAAAATATCTGAAAAGATAAAAAATCCTACAAAGAATTCATCTCCCTCAAATGAACATATATTGATATGTTTATCTGCTTCTCCAAGCAATAAAAAAGTAATCAGGACTGCCTCACGTATGGCAGATGCTTTTAAAGGTACTTTTACTGCATTATATGTTGAAACTTCAGATGATAAAGAAATATCCGAGGAAGATGAAAAAAGGCTTAACGAGAATTTCAAATTGGCGGAACAGCTCGGGGCAAATATAACTACGGTTTACGGAGATGATATAGTTTTCCAAATTGCTGAATTTGCAAGGCTGTCAAATGTATCGAAGATAGTTATCGGAAGAAGCGGAAATAAAAGGGGACTTTTCTCTTCAAATTCTTCTTTTGCAAATAAATTATCTTCGATTTATCCCAATTTAGATATATATATCATTCCCGACAGTGATGTTAAAAATAGTAGAAATATCAAAAATATCATTGATAAAGAGGAAGTAAGTATTAATTTTATGGATACTATTAAATCTATTGCTATTTTATTTTTATGTACTGCAGCGGGATTTATTTTTTATTCTTTAGGGTTTAGTGAAGCAAATATAATAACTGTTTATATTTTAGGTGTTCTCGGGACTGCGGTATTAACGCCTAAAAAAATATATCCGATTGTATCTTCTTTACTCAGTGTCTTAATATTTAATTTTTTCTTCACGGTACCAAGATTTACATTGGATGCATATGATAAAGGTTATCCTGTAACTTTTCTAATAATGTTCATTGCTGCTTTTGTCACAGGTACACTTACATCAAAAATAAAGGAGCAGGCGAAACAGTCTGCAAGAGTTGCCTATAGAACGAAAGTTTTGTTGGAAACGAATCAGAGACTGCAGCAGGCGAAAAACAAAGAAGATATAATAGAAGAAACCGGAAAGCAAATTTTAAAACTACTTGATAAAACTACCATTATTTATTTGTCTATACATGATAGGTTGTTGGAACCCCGTATATTTAAAGCCGATATAAATGAAGATATAAAAGAATATATTAATGCCAATGAGCAGGCAGTTGCTCTTTGGGTGTATAAAAATAACAAACATGCCGGGGTGTCCACTAATACATTAAATGGATCTAAGTGCTATTATCTTTCAATAAGAGGCAAAGAGGGTATTTATGGGGTCGTAGGAGTTAAAATAGATAATGATGAAGAATTTAGCATGTTTGACAGAAGCTTACTTATTTCAATGGTAAATGAATGCGGTTCTATTTTGGAAAATAATTATTTAGAAGAAAAGAATGAAAAAACATTATTAGAAGCAAAACAGGAAAAGCTTCGAGCTAACTTACTTCGTTCCATATCTCATGATTTAAGGACTCCTCTTACAAGTATTTCCGGAAATGCTTCTGTCTTATTAAAGGATTTTGATAGTATTGATGAAAACAAAAAACATGCATTATACGAAGATATGTATGATGACTCCATGTGGCTCATCAACCTTGTAGAAAATCTTCTTTCTGTTACAAGGATAGAAGACGGAAGTATGAATTTAAATATAGAGCCTGAACTTATAAATGAAGTTATTTTAGAATCACTTAAACATATCAATAGAAAAAGTGTGGAGCATAATATTAAAGTAGAAAATGATGATGAACTGTTAATGGCAAAAATGGATTCCAGACTAATTATGCAAGTTATAATAAATATAGTAGATAACGCAATAAAATATACTAAAGCGGGTTCGGATATAATAATTAGAGTTAAAAAGAAAAATGGATATGTATATACAAGTATAATGGATAATGGAGATGGTATAAGTGAAGAGGGGAAAAAGAATTTATTTAAAATGTTTTATACAGGTGGTAATATCGCCGATAGCAGAAGGGGATTGGGGCTTGGGTTATATCTATGTAAAACTATAATAAATGCGCATGGCGGAGAACTTACGGTTAAAGATAATACTCCAAAGGGTACTATATTTACATTTTCATTAAGAGCACAGGAGGTTACACTATATGAATAATAGATTAATATTAGTCGTAGAAGATGATAATGCAGTAAAAAATTTGATATCCACGACTTTAGAAAGTAAGGATTATAAATTTCATACTGCCAAGAATGGGAAACAGGCACTGGATGAAGCAATCAGCAGAAAACCTGATGTAATATTATTGGATTTAGGACTTCCTGATATGGATGGTGTTGATATAATAAGAAAGATCAGAGGCTGGTCTAATGTGCCAATAATTGTAGTCAGTGCAAGGAGTGAAGATAAAGATAAAATAGATGCCTTAGATGCCGGCGCAGATGATTATCTAACAAAACCTTTCAGCGTAGATGAACTTTTAGCCAGACTTAGGGTTGCATTTAGAAGACTTGATTATCAAAATAGTAATTATAATAAAAATGCAAGTCCTATATTTACTAACGGGGGACTTAAAATAGACTATGAAAGCGGATGTGTTTTTGTAGATGACAAAGAAGTGCATTTAACTCCTAATGAATATAAATTGATTTGTTTACTCAGTAAAAACGTTGGCAAGGTCCTTACTCACAAATATATTTTGAACGAAATATGGGGTACAGCTTTTGATAGTGATGTTGCCTCTCTTAGAGTATATATGGCAACGCTTAGAAAAAAGATAGAAGAGGATAGTGAACATCCTATTTATATACAGACTCATATTGGTGTTGGATATAGAATGCTTAGAATAGGAAACAAATAAAGAACTTCATTATTGAAGTTCTTTTTCTTTTTGTTTATTTATGATTTCTTTTCTTCTTTTTTTTGAAAATCTTTCTTCTTCACTGAAAATACAGCCGCAGTAATTTTGTCTGTAAAGATTTAATGCTATAGCTTTTTCCTGTCCTTCGTTGAAATATAGTCTGA
Organism: Anaerofustis stercorihominis; assembly: GCF_024623185.1. GTDB lineage: Bacteria > Bacillota > Clostridia > Eubacteriales > Anaerofustaceae > Anaerofustis. The sequence continues at coordinate 70,966 of NZ_JANJZK010000003.1, read as the reverse complement.
AATCTCTATATAAGAATTCAATATCGTATTTTTTGCCGGCAGCTTTTGCAATCATACACATTAAATCATGATCTTGATAGGGGCTTATTAAAAGAGTCGTAGTAAATGCGTCAAACCCGTTTTCTTTTGCGTATTTTGCAGTTTCGAAAAGCCTCATATTATAGCATACACCGCATCTGTTATCAAAGTTTGGATAAATATTATCTATGAATTCTCTAAGCCCGTATTCATTTTCAATTATTAATTTAACATCTATTTCATTAGTATAATCGATCAGTGTCTTTTTTCTCTTTTTATATTCCTGAAATGGATGTATATTGGGATTATACCAAAAGCATGTGGGTTCTATGTTTTCTTTTCTGAGTGTTTCAATGCACATAATGGAACAGGGCGCACAACATGTATGAAGTAATACTTTCAAAATAATTCTCCTCATAGTATAATTAATATATATTATATATTTAAAAATATATAAATGCAATATATAGAAAGCAGAGTAATTATGGGAAAATATATAGCTTTGGGCGTCATTATAATAGTAGTGATTATTTTTATCCTGATCGGAATCAGCATTTCTAAAAGTAAGAAACCTGTCCAATATATGTCGAATGTAAGTAAATTGCCCGACGTAAAGGACGTTAAAGGATATAATAAAGAACTGGGAAAAGTTTTCATTTATTTTGGATTATTACTTTTGCCTATTATGTCCCCCTTGATTTTTGCACCGGAACATTCTTTAGGTTCTATAGTCAGTGTACTTCTTATCATGCCATGGGTAATAGGTCTTATTGTTATCTGTTCTATGGTAGAAAACAAATATAAAGAAAAATAAAAGCACCTAGTAAGGTGCTTTTAATATATTTATTTTTTAGCTTCTTTTCTTTTATTAGCTTCTTCTATTATTTTTCCGCTCGCCATTTGAGGGACTTCGTCATATCTTTCAAATTCCATTGTGAAAGATCCTCTTGCCTGAGTCATTGATCTTAGTTCCGTAGCATATTTAAACATTTCTCCCAGAGGTACTTCAGCGGTGATCTTAGTTTTACCGTTTCCTACCGGATCCATTCCAAGGACTCTGCCTCTCTTCTTGTTAAGGTCTCCCATTACGTCCCCAGTATTGTCATCAGGTATCGTAATCTCAACTTTATATATAGGTTCGAGTAAGATTGGGCTAGCTTCAGCCATACCTTGTTTATATGCAAGGTTTGCAGCCATTTTAAAGCTCATTTCGTCTGAATCTACAGGGTGGAATTTGCCGTCAAATAGAGTTGCTTTCAGTCCAACTACAGGATATCCCGCAAGAACACCGTGTTTGATACATTCCCTAAGTCCTTTTTCTACTGCAGGGATAAAGTTTCTAGGAACTGCTCCTCCTACAACAGCATCGACAAATACAAGATCGTCTTCCAAGTTATATGTAGGTTCGAAATCTATATTTACAACACCGAACTGACCTCTTCCGCCTGATTGTTTTTTATGTTTACCTTCGGCTGTGGCTTTTTTCTTTATTGTTTCTCTATATGGGATAATAGGAGGTGTAAGTACAACTTCTATACCATATTTATTTTTAAGTTTATCTTTTACTACTTCAAGATGAGCTTCTCCCATTCCATATAAAACATTTTGATGAGTTTCTTCGTCTCTTTCAACTACGATTGTTGGGTCTTCTTCTTTTAATTTCGCAAGTCCTGTAGATAACTTATCTTCATCGCCTCTTGATTTTGGTTCTATTCCCGTAAATATGATTGATTGAGGAAATTCGATAGGATTAAATTTAATATTATCTTTAGGGTCGCAAAGTGTATCGGATGTTTTTGTATAAGCAAGTTTGGCAAGTGCACCTATATCGCCCGGATGCATTTGCATGACTTCTTCCTGCTTTTTACCTATTAAAGTATAAATCTTAGCGATTTTTTCTTTTTTATCCTGATTGGTATTACTAAGTTCCATTCCCGGTTTTAAAATACCGCTCTTAATTTTGAATAATGATAATTTACCGACAAATGGGTCTGCTATTGTTTTAAATACAAACAAACTAAGAGGTTCATCATCTGCATAATGTCTTTGTGCTTGTTTTCCGTCTTGATCCACTTTAGCTGCTTTAGCTTCGATAGGGGTTGGGAAATTATATACTATAGCATCTAAGAATTTATCAACAGCTATATCATTTAGTGCGCTTACGCAAAATACAGGGATAAGTTCTTCGTTTGCTATTGCGGTCTTAACTCCGGAATGAAGTTCTGCTTCTGTAAGTGTTCCGTCTTCATCTTCAAAGTATTTTTCCATTAATTCTTCATCTGTGGTTGCAGCGATTTCAAATATAATATCTTTATATTTTGAAGATTTTTCTATTGTCGAATCGGGTACGTCTGTAATCGTTACTTTACCTTGTTCGTATGTATAAGCTTTGTTATCAAAAATATCAGCTACGCTGTTAAAACCGACACCTTCATTTATTGGGATTTGAAAAGGTACGATTTTAGGTCCTGTTAGAGCTCTAAGCTCTTCCATAACTTTATGAGTATCTACATTTTCTCTGTCGAGTTTATTTATTACAAATGCAACGGGAATTCCTCTTTCTACTGCCATTTCATAAGCTTTTTCCGTTCCTACCTGAACTCCGCTTATTGCATCTACTACTATTACTGCTGTATCTGCTACTCTGAGAGCCGAACATTGTTCTCCTATGTAATCAAAATAACCCGGGATATCAAGTACATTTATCTTAACTCCGCCGTGTTCAATTGGAATTAAAGATGTAGAAATCGAACTGCCTTTGGCTTGTTCACACGCATCATAATCCGAAATCGTAGTCCCGTCTTCTGTCTTTCCAAGTCGTTCTATCAGACCCGCTTTCAAAGCCATAGCTTCTGCAAGCAAGGTCTTACCTGAGCCTCCATGTCCAAGTAATGCAATGTTTCTTATATCCTTGGTCTTATAAGTTTTCATTTTTGTTGTTTCCTTTCGCTTTTATTTTTGATAATATTATAAAAGGCCGCAGCTATACACTAATTTTTCAGCCACAACCTTGATGTCCATAATATTATTGTTTATATTTTTTTCTTAGTTTTTTCTCTTTCCTTCTGTTAAAGAAGTCTTTTACCACCATTGCAGCAAACATGACATTTTTTGCTGTAGAATATACTTTTTTAACCTTCATGGTTCCTTCCATGATTCCTGAGGGATCATCTAAGGGAGTTTTGAGAGCTGTTTCTATACCTTTTACAGAGCTGTTTACTTTGTTTGTCAGCTCAACTGCGTCGCTTGTGATATGTTCTATATTATCTATAATAGAGTTTATATTTTTTGTATTGTCTTGTGTTATTGTTTGTACATCTTTTAGTAATGTGTTTACTTCGTTCATTGTTTTTGATAATTTATTTACCGTTATAATCAAATATATGATTAGTATTACTAAAGCAATGCAAAGAGCAATCAATGCCATATCTAAGGGACTGATATTTATATTCATTTACTTCTCCTACAAAAGCTCTTCATCAAACTTTAGTTCAAAACCGTCTATATCTTCGTTTTCTTTTTTATCTTCGCTTAATTCGCTGCCTGCTGATTTAACCATACCTTTTAAATCATCTATTTGTTCATCAGCATAGCTCTTTGCTTCTTCAATTTTTTCTTTTGCTGCGTCAAATACAAAGTCAGCTCCTTCTTTAGCTTGTTTTGATAAATTTTCTGCCTTTTCCAAAGAATGCTGAGCAAAAGTAGATAGTTCATCTTTAGCAATGTAGTAATTATCCAATGCTATATCCATAAGTTCTTCCTTGTTGTCATAGGCATATTTTGCCGCTATACCCGCAATTACACCTATTGTTAATCCTGCTAAAAATTTTCCGTTTGACATAATTTCTGTCCTCCTTAATACATCTATTTATATATTATCACATTTCAGGTAAAAAATACATATAATTTTTATTTGATTTACTTTCGTTTTCATTCAATAATAATAAAATGAAACTATTATTTATTTTATCTTTTTATTAGTAAATTATTTAAAAGTTCGATAATTGTAACTTTAATAATAAAAAAAGGACATACATTTATGTATGTCCTTAATAATTTACTTATTATTCAGTTGTATATGGTAATAATGCTGCATTTCTTGCAATGTTTACAGCTTGTGTAACACCTCTTTGATGTTTCGCACATGTACCTGTTACTCTTCTAGGTAAAATTTTATATCTTTCAGATACGTATTTTTTAAGTAATTTTGTATCTTTATAATCAATGTGTTCTATTTTGTTTTCACAGAAATAGCAAACTTTTTTTCTTCTTCTAAATCCGCCGTTTGATCCACCTCTGTATCCACCGTTAGATCCACCTTGTCTTTGCATAGCCATAGCTTTTCTCCTTTACTTAATTAATTAAAATGGCATATCGTCGTCGTCCATTTCACTAAAGCCGTCCATTGGTACGCCAAATTCGTTATCCTGAGACTGGTATGAATTATTGTTATTATTATTTCTCATACCATCATTTTTAGAACCAAGGAAAGTTACTTCTTCAGCAACGACTTCTGTCACATATCTTTTGCTTCCGTCATTTGCGTCATAGCTTCTTGTTTGTATCCTGCCTGCTACAGCGGTCTGTCTTCCTTTTGAAAGGTATTGTCCGCAAAGCTCCGCAGTTTTTCCCCAAGCAACTATTGGGATAAAGTCCGTTCCTCTTTCTCCGTCTCTTGATTTGAATGTTCTGTCAACTGCTAGTGTAAATGTACTAACACTTGAACCTGAAGTTAAAACTCTTGTTTCAGGATCTCTTGTTAGACGTCCTATCAATACTACTTTGTTTAGCATTTTTATCTCCTAAATATAAGATTAATATCTTTTTACGATAATGTCTCTTATGATATCTTCTGTAATTCTGAATGTGTGGTTTAGTGCATCTAAACAAGGTTTTTCAGCTTCAAAATTAATTAATGTATAGTATGCGTCACGATACTTGTTGTTAATTTTGTATGCTAATTTTTTCATGCCCCATTCATCAACTTCTTCAACCTTACCACCATTACTTGTGATTACGTTTTGAATTTTTTCAACCATTGCCTTAACTTCTTCTTCATTCATGTCAGGTCTAACAGCGAATAATGTTTCATATTTTTGCATATCTTTCACCTCCTTATGGACTCATGGGGAAAACTTTATATTTTCCCAAGGATGTGACGAATTGTCACAGTTAAATTATTATATCCTTTAAAATCCTTTTTGTAAAGGCTTTTTATAACTTTTTGTTGATAAATAAGTGTTTTAAATATATATTGATTTTTTAATAAGCATAATAATTTATTGTTTATTTATAAATTATTATAATAAAAAAATTAAATTTACTAAAAATGTCTTGAGAAAAAAGTTATATTGTGTTAATTTATTAATCGTAAGAAAAAACGGAGGATTGACCGAGTGGCTAAGGAGCTCGCCTGGAAAGTGAGTAAGGTGTAACAGCCCCGCGGGTTCGAGTCCCGTGTCCTCCGCCATATTAGATTTTTAGTATCCTTTAAATATATTTATAGGGTACTTTATTTTATTTAATAGGTTATTTATATTTCAAATGATAGTTTTTACCCGGTAGGTAAATTACCGGTTTTCAGGGTTATATATATTGTCGTTTATTTTTTAATAAAAGATACTATGAATGTTCCTATATAAATAATAAAGTTTATATTAAAAAAAGCCCATATGGGCTTTTTTATTTTGTATACACTTTTGAATCTATTGCATATTTTGTTGTGTACATCGTCTTATTTTCATATTCTGTGTTTCTTTGTTCCACTGTAGGCGAAACCGTATAATCTGTTCCGTAGATTATTTTATGAAGATACTGAACATTCTCTTTTAATGTATCGAATATCAAGCACCATCCACCGTTGATCGTTCCCGATTTCATAAGGTCGTTTTTTGTAAGAGATTTTGATTTCGGACCGCCGTCGCCTTTTAAGTATGCCATTATAATAGGCCACATATCATTTGATGACATTGATGTGGTGATGTAAGGAAGTACGGATTCAAGAGCTTTCTTCTGTGTTAAAAGGCTGCTATTTTTAAGCGTGGAATAAATTTTGCTCATTACAATTCTTTGTCTTGCGGTTCTTTGGTAGTCACCGTTTCCGGCGTATCTGATCCTGCAGTAAGATAATGCCTGTTTTCCGTCAAGTTTCTGATTTCCCGCTTTTGTAAGTTCTTTTGATTTTGTTCCTTTTAAAAGTCTGTTGTTTTCTCTTATATATTTATTCAGATTTTCGATTTCATCTTCTTTTACGTCTACTGTAATACCGCCCAGAGCGTCTACAATATCCGATACTGCTTTGAAGTTTACTTCTACGTAATCGTGAATATTTAAATCGAAGTTTTCATTTAAGGTTTTAACTGTCATTATAGGTCCGCCAAAGGAATGTGCGGCGTTTATTTTGTCAAAACCGTAATCTTCGTCTCCCACTTGTGCAATTTTTATATAGGAGTCTCTGAGTACTGAAGTAAGAGTTATTTCTCCCGTCTTACTGTTTACAGAACAAATCATCAAAGAGTCTGTCCTGCCGTTTTCTTTTCCTCTTGAGTCAACTCCGAATAAGGCATAATTTTTGATATATTTATTTTCTTTTCTGTAATAATCATTTACATAAGAAGATATTCCAAGCTCGCTGTCTCCCTTAGGAAAATCGACGGTATTCATTTTTGCAAATATTTGATTTACTTGATAATAAGCAAAAGCCGATGCAGCAATCAAGAAAACAAGAAGGAATACTGCGATTTTTTTAACTCTCTTCTTCCAAGGTTTTTGAGGCTTTTTCCTCTTTCCCTTAGGTCTTTTAGTCATTTTAGCAGGCTCTTCTCTTCTATGGTCCCTTGGGTCTTTATTGTTATTAGGTCTTTTAGGTCCGTTATTATTAGAAGGTCTTTTCCCTTTTGGTCTTTTGCTTGGTTTTTTTCTGTTTCTTTTTTCTTTGTCTCTTATTTTTCTAAGTTCACCAAGAGCTTCGTTTTCATCTATTTTGATTACTTCTCCGTCAGCTCTTCTGACTACAATTTTACCCATACTATAATAACCTCATTTTAAATATATTAGTATAAAATTAAATACTTAATCGTATTAATCGAAATTTGGTTTATTTTATCCATTTTATTTATAATATAACATTTATATTATGAAAGTATTATTACCTTATTAAAATTTTATTAAGAATAGGAGTTTTTACCTCTATTGCCTTACTTTGACACATTTCCTGACAGCAATAGCACCTTATGCATTTTGAATAGTCATAGCTTATCCTGTTTTCTTTTTCATTAAAACTTATGGCTTTGTCGGGAAGGGGACATGCATTAACACAAATTTTACATCTGATGCATTTCTTCTGTACAATATAAGGCTTCTTTAAAATAAATCTTCTGAACTTTTTATATTTATCAAATTTTCCTATCCCAACGGGTTCTCTTACTACGTCAAAGTCATTGTTAATAAACTTTTCAAAATCATCTCCGACGATTTCAATGTCTTCTTCTTTAGTCCCATAATTGATTTTTCTGGCATATTCTATAAAAGGAAGATAATTTCTGTCCAGATTTACCATTTTAGCAAAAATTATGTCAATTGCAATAGGGTCTTCGGAAATTAACAAAACATTCATTTTTACCGGAGTACCGCTGCCCGGCCCGTTACCTTCCATTGCGACTACTCCGTCCATTATGTTGAGTTTGGGATTTATGGTCTTGACCAAATCAATTAGCATTTTTGAGAAACTTTCTCCGTCGGAGAATTTAACATGGCTTGCACCTTTATTAAATCCGTTTACACAGCCGAATATATTTTTTATCGCGCCTGTTATCCTCGTTAACTGGTGTGTTTTCATTTTTGAGATACTTATAATGCTGTCGCTCTCGGTTACTGCATCCGCTATCTCAAATTGTTTGGCAAAATCATTTTCCTGATTATGAACAGTGCTTCCCTGAGAAAAGTCTTTTAGTTCGATATTGTATTTTTCTCCTATATCATATAATCCGCTTTCTTTGGCTACGGATACAGTAGAACCTTTTCCGGGAGAGTCTCCGTAGGATATATTTTTATAGTCATTTTCTTTTAGTATTTTTATCATTGCCTCAAAGACGCTTGGGTGAGTAGTCACTGCATATTCCGGACTTCTCGGTTTTAAAAGATTTGGTTTTATGAGGATTTTTTCGTCTTTATCTACGAACTTTTCAATCCCTCCAATCAAATCGATCCCTTTCTTTAGGGCATTATATACATTTTCTATTTCATAGTTATCCAAATAAACTAATGCAACTTTTGACATGAGTATCTCCAATTATATTTTTAGATAGTATACCATAATTTTACTTTAAAGTATAATATTTATGGTATTTACCTTGATAAATGCTTTTTACTTTATTAAAATGGACATATGAGAAAAAATTCAGCGAAGATTGTTAAAAAAATAAAAGATTTTATTTTAGAAAATAATTTAATAGAAAAAAATGATAAAGTAATGATTGCTTTATCGGGAGGCAGCGACTCCGTTTGTTTGTTTCATATCTTGAATACATTAAAAAAGGATATGGAATTTTCTTTATATGCTTTTCATTTAAATCATAATATAAGAAAAGAAGCAAAGAGAGATGAAGCGTTTGTTTTAGATTTATGCAAAATATATGACGTCCCTTTATTTCTGGAAAGTGAAGATATGTTGGAGCTTCATGAAGACAGCGGTATGAGTCTGGAAGAAATAAGCAGAAAAAAAAGATACGAACTCATATATAAGATAATGAAAGAAAATAATATAAATAAGACGGCTACGGCTCATCATCTTCTTGACCATAGCGAAAGCATAATTCTAAATGTGGTAAGAGGAAGCGGGATAAGGGGTCTTAAAGGGATTTCCGTTAGTAATAATAATATAATCAGACCGATTTTAAATCTCACCAAAGAAGAAATTTTATGTTATATAGAAGAAAATGATTTAAAATATGTTACCGATGTGACAAATTTTGATACTGATTACAGCAGAAATAATATAAGGCATAACATACTTCCGCATTTGGAAGAAATAAATAATAATGTTTATAATCATTTTTTTGAACTTTCAAGTATTGCGGGAGAAATCGACGATTTATTAAACGAGCTTGCTTCTAAAATAGTTATTATCAAAGAAGATGATAAGGTTTATATAGAGCTAAAAGATTATTATTCTCTTCATACCGCAGTTAAGAAACAAATACTTTTTAATATGCTAAATAAACTTGGTATAAAAAAAGATATAAATTCAAAGGCAATAAATAATATAGTTGATTTGATAGAAAAAAATAATACATCTTTTGAAATAAGTTTAATAAATAATATTGTAGCAAAACGAAGATATGATAAACTATACTTTGAGTATTTAAGCAAGGATAATAGAGAAAGTATCCGTTTGGAAGTAGAGAATAAAAATAAATTTGAAGTCAAATACAATGATATTTTCATAAAATTAGAAAAAAAAGATATTTTAGACAAAAACAGTGAAGATAAATACGTGGATTATGATAAAATAAGAGGTAAACTTTTTTTAAGGACCAGACAAGACGGAGATAAGTTTTCTCCTTTTGGATTAGACGGAAGTAAAAAGTTAAAAAAATATTTTATAGATAAAAAGATACCAAAAGAAGACAGAGACTTTATCCCTCTTTTATCAGATGAAGAAAATATAATCGCAGTAATAGGATATGATATAAACAATAAATATAGGATAGATGAAAATACAAAAAATATATTAAGCATAAATTATAAAACTATGAGAGGTAAACATGAAAGAAGACATTAAAGAAATTCTAATCACCGAAGAAGAGCTTAAAGAAAAGGTTCAGGAGCTTGGTAAAATATTAACAAAGGATTATAAAGATAAAAATCCGCTTGTTATATGTGTGCTCAGAGGGGCGGTAATGTTCTTAAGCGACTTGCTCAGAGAAATCGATACCTTTGTGGATATGGACTTTATGGCAGTTTCAAGTTATGAGGGTACCAATTCTTCGGGAGTTGTAAATATCGTAAAAGACCTTACAACAAATATCGAAGGAAGGGATGTACTTATAGTAGAGGATATCCTTGATACCGGAAGGACTTTGGATTATTTGATGAGGATATTAAAACAAAGACATCCAAACAGTATGAAAATATGTTCATTACTTATTAAAAAGGGAAGAGAGGAAATAAAAGTTCCCGTTGACTATTACGGTTTTTACATACCTAACGAATTTGTAGTGGGATATGGACTTGATTATGATGATAAATACAGAAATCTTAAGTATATAGGTATACTAAAAGAGGAAGTTTATTCATAAAATAAAGATAATGTTAAAATTTTTTATATACTTTGCTAATTATTGTTAATAATTAATAAGTATGATAAAATAACTAATTAATAAAAGAAAGGAAATAGGTAAACATTTTGAATAAAAGATTTAAAACGGTGACTATCTATATTGTTCTGATTTTAGGTACTTATCTGCTTGTCAGCATGCTTACGGGGTCGATGAACCCACTGTCTGGTTCTGCTAAGACACAAAAAGCATCTTACAGTAAATTGGTTCAGAATATAGAATCGGACAATGTAAAAAGTATAATTATAAATAGAAATAAATCTACAGCCAAATCTACATTAAAAAGCGGGGATACGATGCTTGTATCCAATGTATCCGTAACGGAGCTGGATAAACTTATTACAAGTTATATCACAGCAAATCCGGGAGAATTGGATGTAACATATGATGTATCAAATCCATCGGGATGGACCAGTGCTTTAATGGCACTTATATCCATAGGGCTACTAGGCTTTTTGGTTTTTGTGTTCTTCTCTCAGCAGGGAGGCGGCGGAAATAAAGTAATGACTTTCGGTAAAAGCAAAGCCAAGCTTTATACCAAATCCGATAAGCAGTATACTTTTGCGGATGTAGCAGGAGCTGATGAAGAAAAAGAAGAACTTGCGGAGGTGGTGGATTTCTTAAAATCTCCTAGGAGATATATCGACCTCGGAGCGAGGATACCTAAAGGGGTGCTTTTGGTAGGACCTCCGGGAACGGGTAAAACACTTCTCGCAAAAGCGACCGCAGGGGAAGCTAAAGTTCCTTTCTTCAGCATAAGCGGTTCAGACTTTGTTGAAATGTTCGTAGGTGTCGGTGCCAGCAGAGTCAGAGATTTATTCGAAACCGCCAAGAAAAACTCGCCTTGTATCGTATTTATAGATGAAATCGATGCTGTGGGACGTCACAGAGGTGCAGGTCTCGGCGGCGGAAATGATGAAAGAGAACAGACTCTAAACCAATTATTGGTTGAAATGGACGGTTTTTCAAATCAGGAAGGTATAATAATCATTGCTGCCACCAATAGAGCCGATATATTAGACCCTGCTATTTTAAGACCGGGCAGATTTGACAGACAGGTAATGGTTGCTCCTCCAGATGTAAAGGGAAGAGAAGATATATTAAAAGTTCATTCTAAAGGCAAACCTTTGGCAGATGATATCGACTTAAGTATTATCGCAAAGAGTACAGCCGGCTTTACCGGTGCGGACCTTGAAAATGTAATGAACGAAGCAAGTTTGCTTGCAGCGAGAAAAAGAGAAAAGAAAGTTTCTATGAAGGATATCGAAGAAGCAATTAAAAGAGTAATTGCCGGTCCCGAAAAGAAAAGTAAAGTCATTACCGATGAAGACAAGAAAATCACTGCTGCTCATGAGGCAGGTCATGCAGTGGTAATGAAGAGCCTTCCTCAATGTGATGAAGTCAGAGAAATTTCTATAATCCCTAGAGGAATGGCTGCTGGATATACTATTTCCCTTCCCGATAATGATAATTCACATATGCCAAAAGGTAAACTTCTCGATTTGATATGCGGCTTACTCGGCGGAAGAGCTGCGGAAGAAGTGTTGCTTGATGATATATGTACGGGAGCTTCAAACGATATCGAAAGAGCTTCTAAAATAGCAAGAAGTATGGTAACTGAATGGGGTATGTCTGAACTTCTCGGACCTTTGGGGCTTGGTAGCGGACAGGACGATGTATTTATCGGAAGAGATTTTCTCAGAAGCAAAAACTACGGTGAAGAAGTTGCCAGTGCGATAGATAAAGAAGTAAGAGATATAATAAACGAATGTCATGAAAAAGCTATCAATATATTGAAAGAACATAAAGATAAGCTTGAACTTGTGACAGAAGAGCTTATAAAGAAAGAAACTTTGACCGGAGAAGAATTTGCAAGTCTGTATGAAACGGGTAAATATCCGGGCGAAGCGGAAGAAGCAAAGGATAAGGAAGAAAATAAAGATGAACAGTAAATTGACAGTTGGACTTAAGAATGAAAGAGAATTGGTAGTTGAAGAAAAACATCTTGCTTCAAGTAAAGGCAGCGGTGCCGCGGAAGTATTTTCCACTCCGGATATGCTTTTATTGATGGAAGGAACTTGTTTTAAATTAGCCGAAGAATACTTGGACGAAGGCGAATCTACCGTGGGAACGGCGGCAAGCTTCAAACATTTGGCGGCGACTCCTCTCGGGATGAAAGTCAGATGTGAATGTGAACTTATCGAAGTAGACAGAAGAAGACTTTTATTTAAAGTCGATGTTTATGACGAAAAGGAAAAAGTCGGAGAAGGAACTCACGAAAGGTTTATAATCGATCAGGCAAAATTCGAAGCGAAAGCGGAAGCTAAAAAGAATAAATAAATATTTGAAAGAGCGGTTATGTTACTGCTCTTTTTTTATAAAAAAGTTTATACATCATATGTTGTATTTTTCAAGATAATTTTTTATTTTATGTAATAATAAATTTATAAAAATAATTTAAAAAAATTGGTGTGTATAATGAAAATAGATTATATGAAGTTAGGTGTTAAAATAGGCGATGCAAGGAGAACTCAAGGTATTACTCAGGAGAGGTTATCGGAATATGCGGATATTTCAGTTAGTCATTTAAGTCATATTGAAAATGGAACAACTAAAGTATCACTTCAAACTTTAGTAAGGATAGCAAAAGTACTTGATATTGGTCTTGATGAGCTGCTAAATTTGGAATTAGGTAAGAGAGCAATTTATTTGACAATAAGAGAAATAGATCAACTTTTTAAAGATTGTACGGAAGAGAAAAAGCATTTATTGATTAAAAATATAAATATATTAAAAGATTATGATTTAGAAAATAAATTATAAAATATAATAAATATATTTGATTTTTTTAATAGTTAAATATTAAAGTACAAATTTTTAAACTTTTCCTTTAATTATAAAAATGATATACTTTTAAATAATAATCGGAGGTTATAAATATGATAAAAGAAAATAATGAACCTAATAATAAAAAAGTAAGAATGAACGGAGCATTAGGTAATTTAAAAATACTCGATTTTTCGACTCTTCTTCCCGGGCCTTATGCTTCTTTGCTCCTTGCCGATATGGGGGCTAAAGTAATAAAAATCAGTTCTTCTGTAAGACCCGATATCGTTGCGGATTATCCTCCGTTCGTAGACGATACTAATCTATCCGCTAATCAAGCTTGGCTCGGCAGGAATAAAAAGAATTTATTTTTTAATTTAAAAAATCCTAAAGCCATTGAAATCGTAAAAGAACTTATAATGGAATATGATATCATTCTAGAACAGTTCCGTCCCGGAGTCATGGATAAACTCGGGCTTGGGTATGAAGAACTTAAGAAAATAAATCCTAAACTTATATATTGTTCCCTGACTGGATATGGGCAGACGGGACCTTTAAGCCAAAATGCGGGGCATGATATAAATTACCTTGCAAGAAGCGGAAATATGGCGCATGCGGGTAAGGAAAATATCGGACCTGTTCTTACAAATATGCAGATTGCCGATGTTTGTGCAGGGTCAATGAATTCAGTGGTGGGTATATTGGCGGCTGTAAATTACAGGAATATGACAGGAGAAGGGCAGTATATAGATATTTCCATGTACGATGGGTTGATACCTTTTAATGCAATGGACGGTGCAGGTTTCTTAGTTTCGGGAGAAGAACCTAAGAGGGAAAAACAAAGGCTTAACGGCGGATGTATCTATGATTTTTATGAAACAAAAGACGGCGAATATCTCAGTGTAGGGTGTTTGGAACCTCAGTTTTGGAGGGAGTTTTGTATACTTATTGATAGAGAAGAATATATCGAAGGTTCGGTATTTCCTGAAGATATAGATAACGTCAAAGAAGATATAAAAAATATCATTAAGAGTAAAACCAGAGATGAGTGGATGGATATATTTAGTGAAAAGGACGTTTGTGTCGAACCTGTCTTATCATTAAAAGAAGCTTTTGAAGATGAACATGTAAAGGAAAGAGAAATGGTCGTAGAAGTAAAGAGTTCTCAGAATGAAGACATCAATATAAAACAAATGGGAAATCCAATCAAGCTTTCTAAGTGTCCCGCTAAATATGATATATCAGGATATCCGCTCGGTCATCATACAAAAGAGATAATAACTTCCATGGGGTATTCAAATGAAGAATTTGAAGAGATGAATAAAGAGGGAGTGTTTTGATAGTTTAAAAATAAAAAAGACCCATATGGGTCTTTTTTAAGTCCTCTTTATGATACCCTTTTGATAAGCGGTAAGAAGCATTTCAAGATAATATATTTCTTTGTTTATATCTTTTGCCTTATCCGTATCTTTTACGAGAATTCTTTTGTCATTATCATATAAAAATCTATGTTCGCTTCTGATATCTATTTCGTGCTTGATTGCATATTCGACATTGTTGAAAGGATGATGAGTTATAAGGTTCATCCCATAAGAGTTATAAGTAAGCGTAAATCCCGCAATTCCCGTAACATCTCTGTAGGCTTTTGAATATCCTCCGTCTATCAATAATAACCTTCCGTTAGCTTTTATAGGGCTTTGTCCCGCTTTTAGTTTAATAGGTACATGACCGTTTATTATCCTCGAATAGCTGTCGTGAAGTCCGAATTCTCCGAGTATTTCTACGGCAACTTCTTCTTCTGCTGATTTTGTAAAGTATGATAAATATGTTTCTTTATGTGTTTCTTTATCGTCAATGAAATATCTTTCAAAAGTCGCCATTTTACTTTTTCCAAATAAAGGAGAGTTGGGAGAACACCATAAATACCAGAAATATGAAGTATCTTTTTTATCACCGGTAATGGCATTTCTTAAATGATATTCCATTTTATCCATAAGTTCTTTGCCTTTATAATACTCTTCTCCGACCCTCACTTCTTTAAAGCTTCCGTCTTCATTTAGAGGTATACATCCATGGAATAATAAATTTTTATTGTAAGTTAGATACATACTTCCCTTTGTCAGTAGTGTATCTATATGTTCACTTAGTTTTTCACTGGATATAAAGCTATGTTTTAAAGTCTCTATTATCTTTTGTTCTTCTTCCGTAAGTTTACTTACATCTTCTTTATCAATGGTCGGAAAATCTTTAGTATTTAGTTCATATTCTATATCATCTATAACTATCGTCCCTTTATCGAAGTTGCATTTAGACAGCATATCCCTGTTATCCATTAAGTACTCCGGATGTCTCTTTATGATTTGTGTTTCCAGTTTGAACTGGATGACCGTTATTGCTTTATGCATTTTAGCCATCAATGCTTCATCGATATCCGGATCTTCATCACTTAGTCTTGGGAAGAATTCTTTTAAATCTTCTTTGGTTGAATTTTTATATGTTGTTGAAGCGAATAAGGAGAGGGGAAGTATACCAATCCCGTATCCGTCCCTAAGTGTTTCTATATTTCCGTATCTGAGACATATCCTTATTACGTTTGCTATGCATGCTTCATTACCATAGTTTGCTCCCATCCACACAATATCGTGGTTTCCCCACTGTATATCGACACTATGATGATTTGATATTATATCCATTGCTTTATGTGCGCCTCTTCCTCTGTCATAGATATCGCCTATGATATGAAGATGATCCAGATTTAGCGTCCTTATGGAGCGGCATATTTTAACGATGAAATCCTCGCTTGCATTGGTATCGATTATAGTATCAAATATATTTTCAAAATATAATGCTCTTTTTTCGTCTTTATCATTTTTGAATAATAATTCTTCTATTATGTTTACATAATTTTTATCTATATTTCTTCTGACTTGTTCTCTTGTAGACTTGCTTGATACATTTGCGAGTATTTCAATCAGATATTTTAGTGTATCCTTGTACCATTCTTTATTTAATTTGTCTTCGCTTGCAAGGAGTTTTAGTTTTTTTACAGGATAGTATATGAGGGTGATTATTGTATTAAGTTCTTCCTCATTTACTTTATCTCCTATAGTTTCGGTGACTTTTCTTCTTATGCTTCCCGAGCAGTTTCTAAGTACGTGTTCAAAAGCTTCATTTTCTCCGTGTATATCGGTTATAAAATGTTCGGTACCTTTGGGAAGGTTTAAATTTGCTTTAAGCTCAATTATTCTGGCTCTTGTTTCGCAAACATTTGTATACTGCTTTGAAAATAAAGTCAGATAGTCTTTATTGTCATAAATCTCCTTTGTGCTAAAATTTCTCATATTTTTACCATCCTTATTTTATATACTCTAAATATGTATATTAAATCTTATATTTATCTATAATAATCTAATTTAGTGAAAAAAAGATTAATTTATAATTAAAAATACGAGTTTATGTTTGAATATTTATTTAATTTAGAGTAAAATCTTTTAGCTGAGTATTTATAATACTTTAATTATACTTGCTATTATATCATAAAAATCTTTATATGATTTAAAATGTGATATAATAAAACGATATACTGAAAAGGGGATTATAAATGACCGAGAGTTTATTGAATAGCGTATCTTTTATAAATAAAATCAACTATACTGCCGATAAGAAAGGAAGTATTTTTCTTCATGGCGTGAGTTCCAATTTAAAAGACATGATCACTGTTCATGAATTATATAAAGAAAAAAGACCTGTCATTTATATTTTAAAGGATGATATATCTGCAAAAGAGGCTTATTTGAACCTAAGTGATATATTGGATGAAAAAGATATTTTATATTACCCTTCAAAGCCCATAACTCATGAATTTATCGACAGTCATTCTATGGAACTTACCAATAAAAGAGTAAATGTCATAAAAAATGCTGTAATGGGTAGTAAAAAAATAATCGTTACTTCGATAAATGCTGTTTTGGAAAAGGGGCTATTCTGGGGTAAGGAAAGTATAATAACAAAAAAGACGGAAGATATATTAGATATAGATGAATTTATTGAAATTTTAAATAAATTTGGATACGCAAGAGAATATGAGGTTACCGGTCAGGGGGCGTACTCCGTAAAGGGCGGCATAGTAGACGTATTTATTATGGGGGACGAAGTTCCCGTTAGGATAGAATTTTTCGATGATGAGATCGACTCTATAAGGACATTTGATAAGAGTACGGGAAAGAGTATAGAAAAGATAAATAGTTTTACCCTTGTTCCCGCAAAGACAAGCTTATTAGAGTATAATGAAATCAATAAACTAAATAAAAAAGTAAGAGCTAAGCTCGAAAAATTAATAACAAAAAATGAAGATGAAGAAACAGACAAAAACTTAAGAGAGCTTTATGAAAAAATAGCGGATAATACAAATGATACCACTAAATATATATTCTATGCTTCACCTGATACAAAGTCTCTTATTGATTTATATAAAGACCCTCTTATTATTTTTGATGATTACAGTATAATAAAAAAGACTTATAACAGATTTTTTAAAGATAATAAAGAGGAGCTTAAAGACTTATCACAGCACGGAAAGATACTTGATATACAAGTAAACAATCACTTTAAATTTGCAGAAGCTGAAGAAAGATTTATAAATTTAGATTCTCTTATTTATTTTGATTTATCAATGGCTTCCAATAATTTGTTTTGTAAAGATATCATTGAAGTAAAATCAAGTGATAATATTAATTATGTAAAAAATATCAATTATTTGATTAATAATATAGTTACTTATTTAAAAGAAAATTATAAAATAATAATTACTTATAAAAATGAAAAAGAAAAAAATAACATTTCTGAATTTTTAAGTAATTATAAAATAGATTTTATTCACACTGTTAAAGACGGACATGTTGCACTTGTAAAATCGAATATAAGAAGTGGAATAAATATCTTAAGTGAAAAATTATTTATACTTTCATATAATGATGTTTTGATTAAAAAAGAGTCAAAAAAGAAAAGAGTAAAGTCAGATAAAAATAAAGAAAAAGCTTTTTTCAGTGAAATAACAAAGGGTGATTATGTAGTTCACGAAACTTACGGTATAGGAAGATACCTAGGTATGGTCAATATGGAAGCCGGAGGTCTTTATAATGATTACCTTGAAATTGAATTTGCCGGAAATGATAAATTATACGTGATTGCAAATAAGATGAACTTGGTAAGTAAATATATAGGTTCATCTGACGCACCGCCAAAGCTTAATAAACTGGGATCTCAGGTTTGGGAAAATACTAAGAATAAAACGAGAAAAGCGGTTAAAGAACTTGCAAAAGAGTATATTACACTATATGCCAAGAGAAGAGAAATAAAAGGTTTTTCCTTTTCACCTGACACTACGTGGCAAAAAGAATTCGAGGATAACTTCGGTTATGAACTCACGGAGGATCAGGAAAGATGTGTAAGAGAAGTAAAAGAAGATATGGAAAAACCATATCCTATGGATAGACTTATTTGCGGGGATGTAGGCTTTGGTAAAACCGAAGTTGCCGCAAGAGCTATTTTTAAAGCTGTAATGGACGGTAAGCAATGTGCAGTCCTTGTTCCTACAACTATCCTTGCAATGCAGCATTATAATACTTTTGTCGAGAGATTTAAAGATTTTCCTGTCAAAATAGAAATGCTTTCAAGATTTAAAACGAAGAAAGAAGAGAATAAAATAATAGATAAGCTTGAAAGAGGCAAAGTGGATATAGTGATCGGGACACATAAACTCCTTTCAGATAATGTGAATTTTAAGGATCTGGGGTTACTTGTAGTCGATGAAGAACAAAGATTTGGAGTAGCTCATAAGGATAAACTTAAACTATTAAAGGAAAATGTAGATACTCTTACTCTTTCCGCAACGCCGATACCAAGGACACTTAATATGTCACTTATTGGTATAAGGGATTTATCGACGATAGAAAAGCCCCCTAAGGAAAGAGAAGAAACAGAAACGTATGTTATAGAATATGACGATTACATCATAAAAGACGCAATAAACAGAGAGTTATCCAGAGGCGGACAAGTATTTTTTGTTTATAATTCCGTGAAGAATGCTGAAAAGACATGCCTTAAATTAAGGAAATTGATACCGGGATTAAAAGTCGAATTTGCGAACGGTCAAATGCCGGAAAGGGAACTTGAAAAGACTATGTTCAGATTTCTGAATAAAGAATTCGATGTCCTCGTTTGTACCGCAATAGTTGAAAACGGACTTAATATTTTAAATGCAAATACTATGATAATAAAAGAGGGTAATAATCTAGGTCTTTCACAGCTGTATCAACTTAGAGGAAGAGTAGGAAGAAGCAATAAAAATGCTTATTGTTATGTGACTTATGAAAAAGATAAGGCATTGAATGAAGTCGCGATGAAAAGACTTAAAGCAATAAACGAATTTACGAAATTCGGTTCGGGATTTCAAATTGCTATAAGAGACCTTCAAATAAGAGGATCGGGAAATCTTCTCGGTGCAAATCAAAGCGGACACTTTACGAATGTAGGGTATGAGCTTTATACAAAAATGCTTCAGGAAGCTCTTAAAGAAAGCAAAGGGGAAGCCCAAAAAGAACCGGTGGAAACTACTATCAATATTAAAGTAAATGCTTATATAGATAAGAAATATATAGAAGATGAGAAACAAAGGATAATTACTTATAAAGAAATTGCCAGCATAGAAACAGAAGCAGATAAAGATGAAATGGTTGAAAATCTTATTGATATATACGGAGATATAAGAAAAGAAACACTTAATTTGATGGATATATCTCTTCTTAGGAATAAAGCAAGTAAAAAAGATATATTAAGTATTAATGTTAATGAAGAAAACAGAGAAATATATTTTGATTTTGACAAAGAAAAAGAAATAAATATGGAAGAAATAAATAAATTATATGAAATGTTTAAAGGTAAATTCCTTAAGAACAGTAAATTTATAAGGATTTGTTTCCCATATAAAAAGACAAGAAACGTACATCAGAATATTATGAAACTTATAGACAAAATAATTGATAATATAGCTTAAATTGTGTATAATTTATAGCATTATGATAGTTTATTACTATGTTGATACAGAAAGGACTTATTTATGAAAAATATTAAAAAAATTATCGGGATTGCAATAGTTATTTCTTTACTATTCTCTGCATTCGGGTGCAGTGTCAATGAAGAAAAGCTTGCTAATAAGGCTGTCGCTAAAGTGGGAGATACCGAAATACCCAAAAAGAATTTAGATGCTGTTGTAGGCTCTACCCTTGTATCTTATTATGCTAACTCAGGTACAGAAATTTCAATGGAAGACTCTTCGGTTTCAAGCTTGAAGGAAGAAGTAGCAAATAATCTCGTTGAATACGAACTCGTTAAAAAAGCAGCGAAGGACTACGGGTATACAAAAAATGATAAAGAAATAAAAGAGGCTGCAAAAGAAACTCTTAAATCTATTAAATCAAGCTCCTATTTAAAGGGAGATAAGTATAAGAGTGTTTTGAAACAATATGGTTTTAAAGACGAAAAGAGCTTTGAAAATGCAGTTAATCTATATGCAGAATTTTCAACTTACACTTCCGGGTTTGCGGAAAAGTTTAGAAATAAAGTTCAGGGCGGTAAATACGCCACTGCTAATTATATGACTGTAGACGATATAAAAGTCCCTGCTTATATTTATTATTACTGCTATATCCAAAAGGCAATGGAACAGGAATATAATGAATATCAAAAACAATACAGCGGTTCAACGGATAGCTCTGAGGAACAAAAAACCGATGAACAAAAGCAGCAGGAATTAAAAGAATCTACAGTGGCTATGGTAAAAGAAAAAGCTGCATTCTATGCTGCGGGAAAAGAAGCCAAAACTAAAATAGATACTAAGAAAATCAGCTCTAAGAAGACCGAAAACGAATCTTTATCATCTATGTTTGGAAGCGATACATTAACTTCTGTTTACAATGCTTACGGTATCACAAAAAAACAATATGACGAAGCGGGAAAATGGATTGCTACAGCCGATTTATACAAAGAAGCTTTGGAAGAAAAAGTTACTTACGATAAACCGACAGAAAAAGATGCAGAAAAAGAATTTAATAAAAATACAAAGACTTATGATAAATCCACGGTCAGTGCAAAACATATACTAACATCAGATAAATCTTTAGCTAAAGAAATTTACGAACAAGCTACTAAAAAAGGTGCTGACTTTGATCAGATAATGAGTAAGTACCAAAAAAATTCTTCGGTACAGGAAGCTTCTGATTTGGGAGCATTTACTTATTCTTCTATGGTAGAGGATTTCTCAAAAGCGGCGTTTGATGCAGAAAAAGGAAGCGTTATTGGTCCAGTTAAAACCGAATATGGTTATCATGTAATATATGTTTATGATAAAAATACTGTACAACCAAAATTTGAAGACAGTAAAGACACCATATTATCTACACTTGACAGTCAAAATAAACTTGAAGCTGTAAATAAGTTAGATGAAGATATTAAGAGTAAACACAGCGGAAAAGTTGAGCTGGAAGATATTGATGAGCCTTATAATATGCTTATAGCGGAACTTAAAAAAGATAATAAAGTTAAAATATATAAATCTGTATTAAATAAATAATGTAAATAAATTATTAAAGAGAGGAGAAATCTTCTCTTTTTTTATTTGTCGATATATGCTATACTAATTACTGAGTAAAGACACAATAAATATAATTAAAGAGAGGAAATAGTTTTGAAAAAGTATTTAGCAGAATTTATTGGAACATTTGTATTAGTATTCTTCGGTTGCGGGACTGCAGTAGTCTTAGGCGGTTTTACAGGGGGAATGGAAAGCGGATTTTTAGGGGTAGTAGCTATTGCACTTGCATTTGGGCTTGCAATCGTAGCGGCTGCTTATGCGATAGGAGATATATCGGGATGTCATGTCAATCCGGCAGTTTCTTTGTCTATGCTTATTACGGGCAGAATGAACTTGAATGATTTTATAGGATATGTAATAGCACAGGTACTTGGTGCTTTAGCCGGAAGCGGAGTACTTGCATTCATTACATCGGCAAGTCAGGGACTTAGAGGATTTGGCGCCAATGGTTACGGAGAATTAAGCGGAGTCGGTTTAAATATGGCCGGAGCTTTAGCAGTGGAAGTTATTCTTACTTTTGTATTTATAATGACTATTTTAAGAGTGACGGACAATGAAAAAACAAGTCATATGGCAGGTCTTGTAATTGGTTTAACACTTACTTTTGTACATATAATAGGTATTCCTTTAACAGGAACCTCTGTCAATCCTGCAAGGAGTTTGGCACCTGCAATATTTACGGGAGGAGCAGCTTTATCTCAGGTTTGGTTATTTATCCTTGCACCTTTGGTTGGCGGTGCAATTGCTGCTTTTGTTCATAAATATTTATATTCCACGGAAAAATAATAATAGATTATAAAAAGAGCATATGAAAATCATATGCTCTTTTTTTGTTATAAATTTAAAAAAGTACTTGACTTGGAGTTCACTCCAAGTGATAGGGTGTTAATGTAAAGAAAGTATTTACAAAAATATGTTTTACGGAGGATAAAATGAAAAAGAAATTGATTGTTTATTGTTCATACACGGATAATACAAAAAAGATAGTGGATATTTTAAAAGATAAACTTGATGTTGATATCGTGAGAATAGAAACAGTAAAACCTTACAGCGGAAGTTATGATGATGTAGTTGAGCAGGGGAAAAAAGAAACTGACAGTGGCTATATGCCGGAAATTAAAGAAATAAAAACAGACTTAAATAACTATAACGAAATACTATTGGGAAGTCCCGTTTGGTGGTATACATTTGCTCCTGCAGTCAGAACTTTTCTTTCTAAATATGATTTAAGCGGAAAAATTATTATTTCTTTCATTACCAACGGAGGGTGGATAGGAAGTACTGTTAATGATATAAAAAATATGGCAAAAAATTCACAAGTAAAAAATGAGATTAATATAAAATTTAACGGAAGTAATTTAGAGACTTCCATGAATAAAATAAATTTATGGATAAATAGATTATAAAAAATAATAAAATTAAAAGGAGATAAAAAATGAACAGTAAAAAATCTTTGGTAGCTTATTTTTCACATAGCGGGAATACGAAAACCGCAGCAGAAAAAATAGCAGGTTTAACTAACAGTGACTTATTTGAAATAAAGCCGGTTAAAAGGTATCCAAATAATTATAACGAGACGGTCGATATTGCAAAAAAAGAAATTAATTCAAATGCAAGACCTAAAGTAGAGAATAGCGTAGAGGATATGGATTCATACGATGTGATTTACCTTGGTTATCCGAATTGGTGGAGTACGATGCCTATGGCAGTGTTTACTTTTTTGGAAGGATATGACCTAAGCGGTAAAAAAATCTATCCTTTCTGTACACATGGAGGAAGTCGTATGGGAAGAAGCGAGAAGAATATAAAAGACTTATGTCCGAATTCTCTAATTGCAAAAGGACTTCCTATCAGCGGCAGCAGCGTAAATGGCTGTGATGAAGTATTAAAAGATTGGATCGAGGCAGAATAATATGTCAATTTATGAAAAAGCAAAAGAGTATGATAAAAAAATTTCTTCTTTAGATAGTTTGGATTTAATAGATACTGATCCTGATTTTATGGAGATATTTAATAATTTTGTATTGGATGAAGTTATAAATCAAAATGATTTGGACGAAAAAACTAGGTTTATAGCTATTTTATCTGCATTGATAGGATGCCAGGGGATAGACGAATACAAAATAATGTTATTATCCGCACCGGAAGCTCAAATCACTCCAATAGAAATCAAAGAAATAGTTTATCAGGGAGCCGCATATTTAGGTATTGGAAGAGTTCTTCCATTTTTAAAAGCAACAAATGAAATTTTAAGAGAAAGAGGAATTGAACTTCCCCTTGAAAGTCAGTCTACAACCACTAAAGAAAACAGAAGAGAAAAAGGCAGTCAAGTTCAAGTGGATATTTTCGGAGAACATATGAAAGACTTTTGGAAATCCGGTCCCGAAGAAAGTAAACATATAAATTATTGGCTGGCTGCAAATTGTTTTGGGGATTATTATACGAGAAGAGGTCTTAATTATAAAGAAAGAGAAATGATAACTTTCTGTTTCTTATCTGCTCAAGGCGGATGTGAACCTCAGCTCATAAGCCATGCCGCCGCAAATATGAAAATAGGAAATGATAAAGAATTCTTGATAAAAATAATTTCCCATTGTCTTCCTTATATAGGTTATCCTCGTTCTTTAAATGCGCTTAACTGCGTAAATGAAGCAGAAAAGAAAGAAAAATAAATATATTTAAATCAAGGAGAAATCAAAATGAATGAAATAAAACAATTGGATAATGAGATTTTTGAAAGAGGAAACAAAAATGACGCTTTTAAAGATTATTTTGTAGGACAAAGCTATTTGAATATGCTGTCTACGGAAGGTGTAAGTATAGGAAATGTAACTTTTGAACCGGGGTGCAGAAATAACTGGCATATACATCATAAAGGAGGGCAAATCCTTTTGGTGACCGGTGGCAGAGGGTACTATCAGGAATGGGGCAAAGATGCAAAGGAGTTATTCCCGGGAGACGTCGTAAACATTCCTCCGGAAGTCAAGCATTGGCACGGAGCTGCTAAAGACAGCTGGTTTGTTCATTTGGCTGTAGAAGTTCCCGCAGAAGACTCATCAAATGAGTGGCTGGAAGCAGTAAGTAATGAAGATTATAATAAATTAAAATAATTATTTGTGTTTAATAGAAGCATATCTGGTAAAATAAAAAAATGTTTTATTTAATTTGTTTTTTTAATACTTGACTTGGAGTCCACTACAGGTTATATAATAGAAAAAAATAATAACTTTATAAAATACTAAATTATTGTCGGAGGTTCTTATTATGAAAATAGCCGAAGTAAGTAAAAAATTAGATATATCAGGAGACACCATTCGTTATTATGAAAGAATTGGTCTTATTCCTCATGTTCCAAGAAACGGCGGTGGGATAAGAGAATTCAGGGAAGAAGACTTGAATTGGATTGAATTTATAAAATGCATGAGAAGTGCGGGACTTTCCATAGAATCTTTGGTTGAATATGTAGCTTTATTTCAAGAGGGCGACAAAACCATTGAAGGAAGAAAAGAAATTTTAATGGAAGAACGTGAAAAATTAAGTAAAAAAATTGCCGAAATGCAAAGCACATTGGAGCGCTTGGATTATAAAATTGAAAGATATGATAAGGGTCTGATGAAAAAATGTGAAGATAATTTAATTAAAAATTAAATTTTTGATTTTTAAAATTATAAAAAGTAAATATATAAAATTTTAATGATTTTAATAAAGTATAAATGAAAAAATAAACATAGATAAAGTAAATTTTTCTATGTTTATTTTTTTGCCGTTTTACGTTTTTTTTACTTTATATTTACTAAAGTATGATTTCCGGAAAATTGATATTGATATATGATAACCACATAATAAATATCATTTCAAAGAGAGGAAAATAAAAAAGAATGAAAAAGAAATTATTGGCTGTATGTTTATCAGCATTATGTTTAATCGGCTTTGCCGGCTGCGGAGCTTCTAGTTCCGGTACAATAACAATGGCGGGTTCCACATCTATGGAAAGTGTCGCAAAAGCTTGGGCTGAGGCTTATCAATTAAATAATGATGTAACTATCGATGTTCAAGGCGGAGGTTCGTCAGCGGGTGTAACAAGCGTAAAGGACGGGAGTGCTCAAGTTGGTATGTTAAGCAGGGAACTTAAAGATGAAGAAAAAGAACAAGGATTAACAGAATATCAAGTAGCTATTGACGGTATTGCAATCGTCGTAAACAAAGATAACAAAGTTAAAAACTTGACTAGCGGGCAAATTGCTGACATCTACACAGGTAAGATCACAAACTGGAAAGATGTAGGTGGCGATGACAGCGAAATCGTCGTTGTTGGAAGAGAAGCCGGAAGCGGTACAAGAGATGGTTTTGAAAGTATCCTTGACGTTGAAGAAAAATGCAAATACAAAGCAGAATTAAATGAAACGGGACAAGTAAAATCAACTGTTGCTACAACAAAAGGTGCTATAGGTTATATGTCACTGGGATATGTAGATGATGAATTAAAGGCTGTAAAAGTTGACGGAGTTGCTCCAAGCGAAAGTACAGTTTCTGACGGAAGTTATAAAGTTCAAAGACCATTTATAGTAGTAACTAGCGGAGATGCTTCAAGTGAAGTAAAAGCTTTTGTAGAATATATGTTAAGTGGTGACGGACAAGGTATTGTAGAGAGCAGTCACTTTGTAAAAGTAAAATAAGAATAAATAATAAATAAATTTACATACATTAATGCACCTTATGGTGCATTAATGTTACATTTTAAGAGGTAAGCGGATGAAATTAAAAAATAAAACCAAGCAGGATAGAGTATCCGGGATATTTGAAAAGATTTTTTTATTTTGCGCTGTTATTTCCATTATAAGCGTTATCGTTATAAGCTTATACATGATTATATCAGGATTTCCAGCAGTTAAAGAGATAGGTCTTTTTAACTTTCTATTTGGTACGGTTTGGAACCCGACAGGAGCAAATCCCAGCTACGGAATTCTTCCAATGATACTTTCAAGTATCTTTGCCACATTCGGTGCTATTATTATAGGCGTTCCTATAGGGGTGTTGACGGCAGTATTTTTAAGTGAAATAGCAAATAAAAAAGTTGCTAATTTTATCAGACCGTTTATAGAAATACTATCCGGTATCCCTTCTGTCATATATGGATTTGTAGGACTTATATTATTGGTTCCTTTTATTGCAAAAATATTTAATCTATCCTATGGAGCAAATCTTTTTACGGGTATGATTGTATTATCAATAATGATACTTCCTACAATCGTAACTATAAGCGAAAATAGTATCAGATCTCTTCCCAGTGAATATAAAGAAGCTTCGTTAGGTCTTGGTGCTACTAAAATGCAGACTATATTCAAAATACTTATTCCTGCTGCAAGGAGCGGTATCACAACAAGTATCGTGCTTGGCATAGGCAGGGCTATAGGAGAGACTATGGCAGTTATTATGGTTACCGGTAACAGCGTTAATATGCCGGGTATATTCCAGTCTGTAAGACTTATGACCAGTGGGATAGTATCGGAAATGTCTTATGCTGTCGGCTTACATAAAGATGCATTATTTGCAATCGGGCTAGTATTATTTATCTTTATTATGATAATAAACTTAGTATTAAATGTCTTCTTATCTAAAGCAGACAAGAAATATGATTAAGCGGGAGGAAGCGATGAAAAAGAAAAAATTTAGATTAATAGATAATATACTTAAGTTTCTTGTTATCCTCAGTGCAGGATTTACCGCACTTCTTGCTTTATCACTTATTTTATATGTAATGGTTAAAGGTGTGGGGAGTATTGATTTAAAAATGCTGACGACTTCTCCAAGTGAACTTACGGGTTCTGTCGGTGTATTTCCGATGATAGTCAATACTTTATATATGATAGTTTTGACTCTTGTTATTGCAGTTCCAATCGGAATAGGAAGTGCGATTTATCTTAATGAATATGCAAGAAAAGACAGTAAATTAGTTAAAGCAGTGGAATTTACAACTCAAACTTTAGCGGGTATTCCTTCAATCATATATGGTTTGTTCGGCTATATGTTTTTTAGCATATTTTTGGGATTGAGAGTATCTATCATATCAGGTGCACTTACTTTATCTATTATGGTCCTTCCGACACTAATAAGAACTACACAGGAAGCTTTAAGCAGTGTACCTAATATGTACAGAGAAGGTGCTCTGGGAATGGGAGCTAAAAAGATATATTTAATAAGAACTATTCTGCTTCCTTGTTCTATGCCCGGGATTGTAACGGCAGTAATTCTTAGTATAGGCAAAGTCGTAGGTGAAAGTGCTGCTTTGATATTTACCGCGGGAATGGGGTATATGCTGACGGGAGGAGTGATAGATCATATATTTAAAAGCGGTGCAACTCTTACCGTTCAGCTTTACTTATATGCTTCAAGGGGTGAAAATCTCTCTGTTTGTTTTGCACTTGCGAGTATATTAATCGTAATAGTACTTATTATAAATGTATCGGCTAGGCTTCTATTAAAGAAGTTAGAAGCTAAGTAGGAGGAAAAATGGAAAGTAGAAAAAAAATCATAACTAAAAATATGGACCTTTACTATTCTGAAAACCATGCTTTGAAAAACATTAATATGGATATTTTAGAAAATGAAGTAGTTTCGTTAATAGGTCCCAGCGGATGCGGAAAATCAACATATTTAAAAAGCATAAATAGGATGAACGATCTTGTGGAAGGTGTAAAAATAACCGGAGAGATCTTAATAGATAATGAAAATATTTACGATGAAGATATAGATGTAACTCTTCTTAGAAAAAAAGTTGGGATGGTATTTCAAAAGCCTAATCCATTCCCAATGAGTATTTATGATAATATCGCTTACGGACCTAAAGTTCATGGGATAAAAAATAAAAGTGAGCTTGATGAGATCGTAGAGAGAAGTTTGAAGGGCGCGGCTTTATTTGATGAAGTAAAAGACAGACTAAAAAAATCCGCATTTGGGTTATCGGGAGGTCAGCAGCAGAGGCTTTGCATTGCGAGAGCATTGGCAGTAGAGCCTGAAATCCTTTTGATGGATGAACCTACAAGTGCATTAGACCCTATTTCCACTATGAAAATAGAAGAATTGGTATTTGATTTAAAGAAAAAATACACTGTTGTTATTGTTACACACAATATGCAGCAAGCTGCAAGGATTTCCGACAAGACTGCTTTTTTCCTTCTGGGAGAGCTTATCGAATACAATAAGACATCGGCGCTGTTTGCAAATCCCAAACATCCGAAGACGGAAGAATATATAACCGGAAGATTTGGTTGATAATATATAAAGGAGAATATAAATGAGTGCAAGAAGAAGATTTGATGAAGAATTAGATTTATTACATCATGAGCTTGTAGAAATGGGTTCCATGATTGAAAAAGCAATAAAGACTTCATTTAATGCAATAGAAAGTGATGATGAAGAAGCTGCAAAAGATATAATCGAATCGGATAAAGCGATAAACGAAATGGAAAGAAAGATCGAAGCAAGATGTTTAAAGCTTATATTAAGACAGCAGCCTGTAGCTACTGATTTAAGACTTATATCAACGGCTATGAAGATGATCACCGATATGGAAAGAATAGGAGACCATGCGGCTGATATCGCTTCAATCTGCTTAGATGATGAAAAAGAAAAAAATCCTGAACCTTTTAGAATTGTGGATAATAAGATATTGGAAATGGCAAATATTGATTTGGAAATGGTAGCATCCAGTATTTCTGCTTTTATTAACGATAACTTAGAACTTGCAAGGACTACCATAAAGACCGATAATGAAGTTGATGAGTTGTTTTACGAAGTTAGAGATGATATAATAAAAGGGCTTAAATCGGATAAAATTTCTCCGAGCCTTGCGATGGATACACTTATGCTGATTAAGTATTTGGAACGTATCGGGGATCATGCAACTAATATATGTGAATGGGTAATATTTTATTTGACCGGAGAACATAAGAATAAGAAATTATTATAAAGAAAAGGAAAAATTATGGGTAATTATATTTATGTAGTTGAAGATGATAATAATATAAGCGAATTATTAAAATGCTCTCTTGAAGCATTTAACTATTATGTCAAGGTATTTGAAAACTGTGAAGATATGATGATTGCTTTAAAAGAAGAAAAGCCTAAGTTGATGTTACTTGATATAATGCTTCCGGGAATGAGCGGTATAGATGCGCTTAAACTGCTAAAAAACAGCAATAAATATAAAAGTATTCCTATAATTATTTTGAGTGCTAAAAGCAGTGAGATAGATAAAGTAAATGCTCTTGAACTTGGAGCGGACGATTATGTTACCAAACCTTTTTCTGTCCTTGAACTTTCTTCAAGAATAAAAAGTGTTCTTAGGAGAAGTTATAAAGAAGAAGATAACATCTTAAATTATAAAGATATTACAATAGATAAAGAAAATTATCACGTTTCACATGATGGCGAAGAGGTTATCCTTACGAAAAAAGAATATAAAATACTTTTATATATGCTTGAAAATAAAGGCAGAGTGGTAACAAGAGAAGAACTTCTAAACGAAGTTTGGGGTTACGATTTTGAAGGCGAAAGCAGAACTCTAGATATGCATATGAAGACACTTAGAAATAAAATAGGAAGTGAAGACGATAAATATAAATATATAAAGACTATCAGAGGAATAGGATACAAGTTAGGTTAATAAAATGAGAAGGTTTGTATTCATTCGTAGTTTTATTGTAGGACTTGTATGTACTTTGATACTTAGCTTTTCCTTTTTTATAGTTTTATCTAAAACTCAGGATAATGGTTATCATACTACTATCGAAGCTTTTCTTCATACTGTAAACGAAACATATGAGCTTGGTGATGATTACCAAAAGGATGTAGATTATCTTAAAGAAATCTCTACCGATAAATACAGAGTGACGTTGATTTCTCCGAAGGGTGTGGTTTTGGCAGATTCGGCTCATGAAGGGATAACCGAAAATCACTCTAACCGCGAAGAAATAAAAGATGCAAAGATAAAAGGTGAAGGATACGTAATAAGGAATTCGTCTACTTTAAAAGAAAAAGTAATGTATGGAGCTATGGTTCTTAAAAATAAAAATATATTAAGAGTAATGGTACCTATGGGGACAATATATGAAAACCTTCTTACAAAAATAACCATATTTTTACTTGCAATAATTATATCATTTTTGATTTCATGGTTATTTGCAAGGAAGTTTGCAAAGGATTCCGCAATACCTTTCGGAAGCGCTGTCGATGTATATAAGAAAGAATTTTTTGCCAACGCTTCTCATGAACTTAAAACACCTATTACATCCATAAGAGGTTTTGCTGAACTTATTTCTTCAGGACTCATTGATGATAAAGATAAAATAATTGAGTATAGTACAACAATAAAGAAGGAAGCTATCAGGATGGATACTTTGGTTGAAGGTATACTTAAATTGTCGAGTTTAGAAGATGTTGATGAAGAAGACATGCCTTTAGAAGAAGTTAATGTAAGCGATGTTGTTAAAGAAGCCGTAGAAGTACTTGATTATAAGATATATGAGCGAAATATAACCGTAGATCTGGATTTGAAAGACGGATATATAATGGCAAGACATGAGGATATATTAAGGGTATTTATAAATTTAATCGAAAACGGAATCAAATACAATAAAGATAATGGTAAGATTTATATAGATATAAAGCAAATAAAAAGAAAAGTTCATATAACGATTAAAGATACCGGAATAGGGATTAAAGAAGAAAATCTACCGCATATATTTGAAAGATTTTACAGAGTGGATAAAAGCAGAAACAGAAAAGTGGAAGGCTCCGGACTCGGACTTTCAATAGTTAAAAGAATAATATATAAGTACAAAGGAACGATAGAGGTTAAATCCGTTTATAATGCAGGTACGACTTTTATGATAACTTTCGATGTTATACAAAAATAAAAAAGAAGATTATTATCTTCTTTTTTATTTGCTCCAATATTCATTGATTTTTTGTTCGCTCCACTTTTCATAGGTTCCGTTTATCGTCTTATATTTACTGCTTATTGTCATCTTATTATCGTTATTTATAGTGAAGGTTAAAGTTTCTTTATTATTGGTTTCATAATCTTTGTATGTTACTTTATATTTATTTTCTCCGATTTCTGATATTGATGATATTTGTCCTCCGGCGTCCGAACCGGACGGACCGCTGTTTAGTAAAGAAACAACTAGTTTTAGCTGGACACTTGAACCGTTTCCGTCATCTTTTACAACGATTAATCTATTATTCTTTTTATTAACCCAGTATCCCATAACTGCTTTTTCTTTTTCCAAATAACTGGTGTGATAAATTTCTTCTTCGTCTTCGCCCATTACTTCCATAGTTATATTTTTCATAGCTTGATTATCTGATGAGTCCTTAGCTGTAATTGTTACGTAGTATGAATCTGACTTTGTTGTATCATAATCTCCGTCTAAAGTAATTGTTAGTTTATCGCTTGAGTTATCTGTTATGGTAGCATATTTATTTATATTAAATTTTTTATCGCTGGCAACAACTTTAATGGTTTCATCGCATTTGATTGTAGGATTTGTAGTATCAACAACTTTAAAAGTTAATTCCTGCTCATCTGTTTTTTTATTATCTTTTTTTATTATGTAGTGAACCGTATATTCTCCGCATTTTCCAATATCGATATCATTTTCCAACGCTTCCACAGTGTATTCTTCGCCATTTTCTATAGTTATTAAATCCAGTAATTTTGTATTTTTATTAGCCTCTATACTTTCATTTTTAAGAGATATTGCAGGACCTTTTGAACATCCTCCAAGTAGCAATAAACTAATTAGTATACTTGTAATTAATATTATATTTTTTCTTTTCATCTTTTACCTCTTATTTAAATTTAGCTCCTTTAACTTTACTGTAATTACCATATGAAGTTACATTTTCAATTTTATTATAGGCTCTTACTTTATAATAATAAGGTTTGTTTTTCTTCTTTTTAAATTTATCTATATAAGATAATTTACTTGTCGTCGCAATTTTTTTATACTTTTTATTTTTATAGTTTGAACGATAAATTTGGTAACCTTTAGCATAGGATGATTTTGAGTATTTGATTTTGACAGCATAATTTTTACCCTTACTGATCTTTATCCCTTTTACAGATGCAGGTTTCTTTATGTATTTTATACACCCTGCATAACTATAGTTACCATATATTACTGTACTTCCATTTTTATAATAAGGCCTTATTTTATAATAATAAAATTTATCTTTTTTTACTTTATCAATAAAATAATTTTTATTCGTTGCACCTATTTTTTTATAGTTTTTATCTTTAATCGTAGATCTATATACTTCATATCCGGTAGTATTATATGATTTATTGTATTTGATATCAACATTGCTTCCGCTTGAATTCTTAATACTCAAACCTGTGATATTGCTTGGTTTTATTTGTAAGCTTTTTACCTCAGAGTATTTGCCCTTTGCAGAAAATTCAAATTTGGTTGCATATCCTATGACTTTAAAATAGTATGTTTGAGGGAATTTCAATTTTTTTGCAGTCATAGTTGTTGAAGTCGTTTCTCCGAGTTTCGTATACTTCCCATTTTCTGAAGTTGAATAATAAACCATATATTTATTTGCGTTTACTTTATTCCAGCTTATTTTAATATTGTCAGCACCTTGCTGTTCTAATTTTACATTAGGTGAAGCCGGAGCTTTAGGTAGGTCTGTTTGAAGTATAAAGCCTTTATTTGCTGTTGAGGCTTTCTTTTCTGCTGTACTGTAGTTTGATAAATCGTTCCAGCCATAATTTTTATTAGTATCTACTGCCAAATAATCTTCTCTTATATATGGTCTGTCTTTATATTCATCTGAAGGCTGTCCTTTTGCAAATGCTTTATAAGAGAATTTAGTCCCGTCTACCCAAGTAAATGATCCTTGTTTCTTTTCATCTGTTGCACCTATAAAATAATAATCCTTTTTTCCGTATTGTTTTATCATATTTATTACTGCTTTGTTTCTTGTGCTGTTACTTAATACTGCCAGATGTCCTCCAAGTCTCTTACATATGTTTTCCGAATATTTCCAAGACGAAGAGACCTCAAATAGTGAATAGATCTTATTATCGGCAATGATTGATTTTTTAGGTGTATATTTAGGTAAATCTATATAAAATACTGTTTGGGCACTTGCACTGCTCTTAGTACCATATTTACTGTCTAAAGCTTGTATAAATACTTTATATTCCCCGGGTAATAAATTATTAAACGTGACTTCATTTTTTGTTGTGCTGCCGCTTAATGTAGGGAAAGATGTTGCATATTCCTTAGGAACAGAGTAAAGATAATATTTATAACTATTTGCGTTTTTTACTTTACTCCATGTTACTTTCATAGATTTTGATGTTGTTCTTGCTTTATATTTACTCGTTATTACCGGCAGGCATTTTTTACATCCTTTGGCAAGTCCGTATTTTTTATCTGTACTTGAAGTTGTTTTAGCTAATTTCCCGCAGATACATTTCCCTACTAAAACATGAGGATGTTTTTTTATATCCTGCACTCCGTATTTATTGTACACATGAGTATGATTTTTAATATAAATATATTTTAATTTACCCGGGTTTACTTCCGCAGTTGAAGAATAGCTTGGGGCTTTATTGATTTGAAAATGAAGGTGAACACCTGTAGCTGCACCTGTTGCACCCATATATCCTATTATTTGTCCTTGTTTAATACTTTGATTCTTTTTTACATATATAGAACTCATATGCATGTATGTAGATCTATCCTTATTGTCACTGTGTTGTATGATTACATAATTACCCCTGCCGCTGTCATATCCTGTCTCTACGACCTTACCTGTCTTTGCGGCCAGTATATATTTGCTGTCACATACCAAATCAACTCCGGCATGGAATTTTTTAGTCCCGTATATCGGATGTATTCTCCAGCCGTAAGAGCTGGTGACATGTGCTTTAGTATCTTCAAGCGGATATCTGTAGCTTTGTGCATTTATGGTTTTTAAGCTAAAGCTAATTATAAAAATAAAAGTTAAAATAAATATTATATTTAGTGACAAATTTCTTTTTTTCATTATGTAAAACCCCTTTAATATAACCATTTTATATTTAAATAAAAAAAATGTCAATAAATGCATTAAATAAGGATATATAGGGTATAAAAAAAGCTGCTATACAACAGCTTCTTTTTTATTTTTTGAATTTTTTTTGTTAAAATCACAAAGACTATTAAGTGGACATATTTCACATTTTGGATTTCTTGCCGTACAAATTTTTCTGCCGTGCCATATTATCCAATGATGTGCATTTGACCAATATTCTTTTGGTATTTTTTTCATTAAAGAT
Source organism: Anaerofustis stercorihominis (assembly GCF_024623185.1). Classification (GTDB taxonomy): domain Bacteria; phylum Bacillota; class Clostridia; order Eubacteriales; family Anaerofustaceae; genus Anaerofustis. Next base: position 35,796 of record NZ_JANJZK010000003.1, on the reverse strand, counting down.
TGTTCGGTTTTCAAAACATCATCGCTGTTAGCAAGTCCTATCCTGTTTGATACTCTTTGAACATGTGTATCTACTGCTATAGCCGGAACTCCGAAAGCATTGGATAGAACTACATTTGCGGTTTTTCTTCCTACTCCGTTTAATTTAATGAGCTCTTCCATAGTTTTTGGTACTTCCTCATTGTATTCATTACATAATGTAAAACAAGTTTTGATAATATTTTTTGATTTAGTATTGGAAAGTCCGCAGCTTTTTATGTATTTTAAAAGTTCTTTTTCACCCATTTCCAATATGGCTGATGGAGTATTGGCTACTTTAAACAATTTTTCTGTAACAATATTTACTCTTTCATCAGTACATTGTGCAGAAAGGATAGTAGCAATAAGCAGTTCAAACGGACTTTTGAAATCAAGTCCGCATTTGTATTCTCCGTAATGTTCGCTTAAAATATCTATAACTTCCAACGTTTCTTTTTTTGTTTTCATAATTTTTACCTTAACTTTTTTTACCTTGATTTATTTATTAATTATTGTATCATAGCTAAGCGAAAATGGAACAATAATTAAGAAGAAAATTTAGAAAGGAAGAAAAAAATGAGAAGAACTACTATGTCAATGTTAGCCGGAATTACTGCCGGACTTATAGCCGGAGTGGGAATGACTTCATATATGGCAACAAATAAAAAGATGAGAAAACCGGTTAAGAAAATGAAAAATGCAGTTGAAAAAGCTGCAAAAGAAGCTGCAAGTGAAATCAAAGATATGAGTTTAAAGAACTAGTTAAAGAAATAGTAATAATCAAAAGCCTCTGAATATGCATATCAGAGGCTTTTAAATTAAAGATACTTATTTAAAAAAGTATCTATTTTATTTTTATATTCATTATTATGTTCAAACCAAATTTGTGTATGCTCACTATCGTTGACCGTCCATATCTCTTTATTATTTAAATTGATACAATCATAAATATTTTTTCCCATGAAATATGGAGTAGTAGTATCCTTTTTGCTGTTTATTATTAAAGTCGGGGTAGTTATATTTTTTATTTTGTTTGTTACGTCAGCATCACCATAAAAAAATCCAAGTTTTAATTTGTTAATTATATTTCCGCAAAATATCATATAGGACGTTGGAATTCCTATACCCATTTTATTTATTTCGTTTTCTATCATCCATTCCATACTGCTGACAGGACAGTCCAGAAATAAAAAATCTAATTTTTCATAGGTTTCTTCATGTCCTGCAGCTAACCCTGCCGTTGCACCTCCGCATGAAGTTCCCCAAATCCCCAAAACTTTGTGTGGAGCCTGTTTTTTTACATAATTAATGTAATCAATTAAATCATATTTTTCTAAATATCCAAATGTAGTATATTTTGCGGTGTTTTCGTTTGAGCTTCTTTGGTCATAGGTTATTACATTAAATCCTTTTTCAAGAAAATATTGAGCTATTACATACAAAGAATATCGATTACCGCCCAGCCCGTGAACCATGATAATAGTTTTGTTGTTTTTATCACTTGGTTTTGATGAATATATATAGTCAGCAGGAATATTATGACCGTCATAAGATGATTTCAAATTTATATTTTCAATAATATAATCAGATGATATCATGTAATAATATTTAGCGTGTTTTCTTGAAACACCAACTATTTCTTTTGTACTTTCACTTGTTGTTAATTGTGTAGAGTTTAAAAATACCTGATTTCCGATATAATAGGAAAATCCGACAATAATAATTAAAATTATTATTATGATAGATGATAACGAGACAACGGTTTTTCTTTTCATTTAATTTATCTCCGAACTTTTTTTAATATAAATATAATATTTATTATGAATTACTATTTATTTTAGCATATTTTAAAATAAAATTGTTTAGTATTTTATATTTACATAAAAGCTAAAAATATCCTAATAATAATACTATGAAAAAAGGAATTTTATTTAGTATTATATTTATCATACTTATAGGTGTATTTAGCTATAATTATAAGTCTGAAGTAACAACAAGGACATTAATGATCTATATGAATGGATCTGATTTAGAGACTGAAAATATGATAGCCAGTTCGGATTTAGCTGAATTGATGAATGCTCGAGTTCCAAAGGGAATGACTGTATTGGTCGAAACCGGCGGGACAAAAAAATGGCATAATAAAAGTATAAGCGAGAACCACAATCAAATATTTGAAATAAAAAACGGGAAATTAAAACTTCTAAAAACAATGCCTAAAAAAAGTATGGGCGACAGCAGAACTTTAAGCGGTTTTATAGATTTTTCATTAAATTATAAAGAAAGTAAAGAAAATATTTTGGTTTTATGGAATCATGGCGGAGGGGCTATTGTTGGGTTTGGCAAGGATGAAAATTTCAAAAGCGATACACTGCTTTTAGATGAATTAAAAAAAGGTTTTAAGACTTCATATGAACATACAAAAAAGAAATTGGATCTTGTAGTCTTTGACGCTTGCTTAATGTCTTCTTTGGAAACGGCAAATTCTATAAAAGACTATTCCAAGTATATGGTTGCAAGTGAAGAACTTGTTTTAGGATATGGTTTCGATTATAAGAAAATAGTTAATAATTTTAATAACAGAAATTTGGAGAATATAGGTAAAGTATTTGTAGATACTTATTATAATGAGAGTAAAAATAAGAAAAAAGATAATCTCGTAACTATGTCTTTTTTAGATTTATACAATGTCGGTAAGTTATATAATAATTTTAATGAAAAATTAAAAGAAAATGATATTAAAAAAAATACTCCAAATTTAAATAGTAAAATGCTAAATGCAATTACTTTTGGTGGCAGAACAAAAGAAGAAGGCTTTAGTAATATGGTTGATCTGGGTGCTTTATCAAAAAATCTATTCAGCCAAAAGGATAATGAAGATATTAATAAAGATATAAATAAAGTTGTGGTATATAATAAAAATGGATATATAAATAAAGATGCTTGTGGATTATCCGTTTATTTCCCGGTTAATTATAACAATAAAGCTATTCATGAACTTAAATTATATAACTATTTAAGTTTGGATAATGAATATTATAAATTCTTAAAAAAATACGTTGATAACGAAAATATAAAAAAAGTTAGTCATTTATATGATATAAAAAAAGTAAGCGGCAAAAATATAATTTATGAAATAAAATTAAATGATGAAAAGAAAAATAAACCTTTTTATATGGATAATAATATATTAAGTGTAAAAAAAATATCTACAAAGGGTAAATTAAATGTTTATACTGCTCCTATAATATATAACGGTAAAGAAGCTAGTCTGCGTTTTGAACAAGAAACAGCTACCGGTAAAATCAATATAGAAGGAGTAATAATGTCCAGAGGCACACTTAATTTATCGGAGAAGAAAATATTAAGTTTAAAAGAAAATGATAAAGTTAGAGTTTTAAATTATGAATTTTTGGAAGACGGCGAAATAAAGAGGATTAAAGGGATTGAACTTAAAGTAACAGCGAATACCTCAATATTACAAATGTAATGAAAAATATGAAAATTTTTTCATATTTTTAATAAAAAACTATAATGTTTTTTTTCAGAATATAGTATAATGAAGTTTAGTGAAAACTTAGAATAATATTTTAAATAATTTATATAAAAAGGAGAATACAGAAGTGAAAAAAATAGCAGTTTTAACTAGCGGCGGCGACGCACCCGGAATGAATGCGGCTATAAGGGCCGTTGTTCGTGCCGGGATATACTATGGTTTTGAAGTTTATGGAGTTTATCAAGGATATAAAGGACTTATTGAAGATGATTTGGAAAAGCTGGATGAATACTCAGTATCGGATAAAATCCAAAGAGGCGGTACATTCCTTCGTTCTGCAAGATGCTTGGAAATGAAAACCGACGAAGGTTTAAATAAAGCAGTCAATACATTACATAAACACGGTATTGAAGGTTTGGTAGTTATCGGCGGAGACGGTTCTTACCGAGGAGCACAAAAACTAAGCAGAGCGGGAATTAATGTAATAGGGATTCCGGGAACAATAGATAATGATATATCGTGTACGGAGTATTCTATCGGTTTTGATACTGCTGTCAATACAGCAGTAGACGCGATAAATAAAATTAGAGACACATCCTCTTCTCATAACAGAGTAAATGTAGTAGAAGTTATGGGTCGTAACAGTGGTTTTATAGCTTTATATGCGGGAATTGCAGCCGGTGCGGAAGCTATCTTGATACCTGAAAAAGAACTTAATTTGGATGTTGTTTGTGACAGGATAAAAAAAGGTTTTGCTCTCGGTAAATATTACGGATTGGTAATATTGGCTGAAGGCGTAGGACACTATGAAGAATTCTGTGATGTTATTGAAAAATACTCGGGAGTTACTACAAGAGGCACAAACCTTGGTTATATCCAAAGGGGCGGTTCTCCGTCTGCATTTGACAGAATGCTTGCCAGTAAAATGGGAGCGATGGCAGTTGAATGTTTAAAAGATGGTAAGACAAACAGATGTATGTGTTATCAGCACGGAAGATTTTTAGATATGGAAATCGAAGAAGCATTATCTATGCCATACAGTATTGATGAAGAAGCTAAAAGAATTGCAGAAATGATTGCAATATAATATAGATTTGAAATAGGAGATAATCATAAATTATGAAAAAAACAAAAATTGTTTGTACAATAGGTCCTGCGAGTGAAGATAAAAAGATATTGACTCATTTAATCGCATCCGGAATGAATGTAGCAAGACTTAATTTTTCTCACGGTGACTATGAAGAACATCAGGGAAGAATTGATACTATCAAAGAAATCAGACAAAAATTAAATCAGCCAATAGCTATTTTGCTTGATACAAAAGGTCCTGAAATCAGAACTAAAAAGTTTAAAGACGGCGGTGTGTTTTTAAAAGAAGGCAGTATGTTTACTCTTACTGTCGGAGATGAACTTGGAGACGAAAATAAATGTTCTACAACATATGATCATTTGGCAGAAGAGCTTAAAAAAGGCGATGTAGTACTTATAGACGATGGTCTAATAAAGTTAACCGTTAGAGAAATCAAAGGTAAAGATGTAATTCTTAGAGTAGATAACGGCGGTCCCGTTAAAAATCATAAGAGTATAAATATCCCGGGAGTTAATATCAAGCTTCCCGCTCTTACTGAAAAAGATACAAATGACTTATTATTTGGTATCAAAAATGATGTTGATTTTGTAGCTGCTTCTTTTATAAGAAGTAAAGAAGATGTTTTTGCTATAAGAGAAGTCCTTAATAATAACGGCGGAGAAGATATTCATATCATTTCTAAGATTGAAAACAGACAAGGTGTTGACAATATAGATGAAATCATTGAAGCCAGTGACGGGATAATGGTTGCAAGAGGTGACCTTGGAGTTGAAATCCCTGCTGAAGAAGTTCCTATAGTTCAAAAGGATATTATCAAGAAATGTAATTACGTAGGTAAACCGGTTATTACCGCTACGCAAATGCTTGACAGTATGATAAATAACCCAAGAGCAACAAGAGCCGAAGTAACAGACGTTTTTAATGCTATTTTTGACGGTACGGATGCAATAATGTTATCGGGAGAGACCGCTGCAGGTAAATATCCTATTGAAGCTGTACAAACAATGGGTATAATCGCTGAATCGGCGGAAGGAAAATTAGCCAGCGATTTCAGAACCAGAAGCAAATATATAAATGACCAAAGTATGACAAGTGCAGTAAGTTTATCTACCGTTCAGATTGCGGATTCACTTAATGCAAAAGCGATACTTACACCTACAAGTTCAGGTTATACAGCAAGAAGGATTTCAAAATACAGACCTAACTGTGATATAGTCGCTTATACTGATAAAGAATATGTACAAAGAAGATTATCTCTTGTTTGGGGTGTAGAAGCTTATAAGATCGATGTATTCTCGGATGTAGAATTACTTTATAAGACAATCATAAAGAGTGCAAAGGATCATTTCCACGTTCAAAACGGGGATATGGTAGTTATAACCGCAGGTATTCCTCTTGGTGTTAAAGGCACTACTAACTCTATAAGGATTGAAACTGTAGGAGAACATGTACTTAAAGGTGCCGGACTGATTGGCGGAAGAATTAAAAACAGAGGTTTAAGAATTTATACTAAAGGATTATCTGACTTTAAAGACGGAGAAATTTTAGCATTAACTTCTCTTGATTCAAAAGCTATGGACTTGGTAGAAAAAGCAGGCGGTGTTGTATACAGCGAAAAGGCTTTTCCTAATGAAGTAGAAATGAAATTAAAGGGGCTTGATATCCCTACATTGGTTGGTGTGGAATCTTTTGAAGGCTATGAAGATAAAGAAAAAGTTACTTTAGATGCTTCAAGAGGTATTTTGTATAAAATCAACTAATAATAAATATAAAATATAACAGAAATGACAGAGGCTTGATATGGAAAAAGGTTTGAAAAAGGGCAATATATTTAAATTTTTAGTGGACATGTTTTTTGTAACACTTGCATGCATGATTATGGCGTTTGCATTTGCCGCATTTTGTATTCCTCTTGATATTGCTCCGGGCGGATTTTCAGGGCTTGCCACTGTCATTTATTCATTTACAGGGGCTCCGGTCGGAGCCGTTTCTTTTATAATGTGCATTCCTCTTTTTGTAATACTTTATAAAGATATGGGTGCCATTAATTTTTTTAAAACTCTTTACGGGACTTTTGCATTTTCATTTTTCATAGATTTAATGACAGGTAAATTTAATATTACCAATGATTTATTTTTAGCCTCGGTTTTCGGAGGTATAGTTTTTGGTGTCGGTGTAGGACTTCTGTTTAAATTCAAAGGAACTACCGGTGGGACTGAATTATTGGCTCTTTTAATTCAGAAGAGATTTCCGCATTTTACTATGGGTAATTTGATTTTGATGTTGGACGGTCTGGTTGTGCTTATTGCAGGTATCGCTTTTAGAAACTTTGAAATAATGGTGTATTCCGGAATAAATATATTTATTGCAACGAAAGTTATCGACTTTATTCAAGAAGGGACAAGCTATACTAAGGCTTTTTATATTTTTACTTCAGACCCTATAGGCATAAGAAATGCTATATTTGAAACACTTGACAGAGGTGTTACTTTTATTAAGGCAAAGGGCGGATACAGTAATGAAGATAAGGATATTTTGTTATGTGTTGTAAGCAGAATGGAAGTTGCTGTTTTAAGAGAACTTATTTCTGATATCGACCCTGAAGCATTTGTAATATTGGCTGAAGTCAGTGAAGTTCTCGGAGAAGGATTTAAAGGTGTAACAGAAGAATAAAATGAAGGAATTAATCATAAACGAAGAATTTATGGATATGAGACTTGATAGATTTATATCCAAAGTAACAGTCCTTTCAAAGGGCGAAATCCAAAAACTGTTAAGAAAGAAATTTATTAAAGTCAACGGGAAAAAGCAGGAAGGCAGTTATAGAACCAAGAAACTGGATAAAGTCCAGTTCTTTTTATCTGACGAAGTATTTAAAGAAGATAATCTACATAGTAAAGTAAGTATTAATAATTTAAATATCATATACGAAGATAAAAATATCGTACTTATTAATAAGCCTGCGGGAGTACTTTCTCAGGGTAATGGCAGCGATAAAGAAGATATTGTGAGTATGCTTATAAGCTATTTAAATACAAATTCTACAGGTATTGTTACAAGGCTTGATTTAAATACAAGCGGGATAGTGCTTGCGGGGAAAAATAGAAGAGCTTTAATGCTTTTAAACGAGATGTCTAAAAATAAATTGATCGATAAGAGATATTTGACTTTAGTACACGGTAATTTTAACAGAGAAGGTATAATTACTCATTATGGTATTAAGGACAATAAAGAAAATAAATTAATTCTTAGCAGTGAAAAGGCTGAAGGTTCTTTTGAAGTAAGTGCAAATTTTAATATAAAAAAGAAATATGAAGATTATACTTTGCTTGAGGTAAAACTTATTACGGGTAAAACTCACCAAATCCGTTCACAGCTTGATAAATTAGGTTTTCCTGTAGTCGGAGACAAAAAATATAACAAATCCAAACAAGCTATTAATGAAAATAATTTTAAATTAAATAGACACTTTCTTCATTGTTATAAAGTGACATTAAAATATAGTGAAAAATATAAGGAATTGATTGAATTTGATAAAACATTTAAATGTGATCTCCCAAGGGAGTTAAAAAATGTTATTAGAAAGTTAGATGAGTAAAAATTCAATTTTATAGTTTCTATTTAGTAATTTGACAATATGTGATATATTTATTGATTATAATTAAAATAAATTTTGGGTTCTGTAATTTTATATAATTAATAGACGGAATTAGAAATTTAATATTTAATAATAGGTGAAAATAAACTATGGACATAAAGGATTTTATGAATAATAATAAAAAACTAATTATAGGAATAATTGTAATTTGTTTGATTTTATTAATATTCATCGGTTTTAGAAATGATGGGAAAGAGAAAATATCAATAGTAAACAAAAATATTGAAGCAGGAAAAAACGTAGATGTTTCCGGGTTAGTTAAATTAAAAGATAAATATAAAGATACTTATGTGATAGAACCTTTAAATAAGGATGTAAACTGTTTACAAGTTGGTAAAAAAACAATAAGTTACATATTAAGGGAAAAAGGAAGTACAGATAAAGAAGAGGTAAAAGTTGATTTTAATGTGATTGATACGACTCCTCCGATAATAAAAGAATTAGATATACTCAGCGTTCCTTTTAAAAGTAAATTTAATATAACTAAATTTATTGAGGCTGAAGATAATATAGATGGAAAACTTTCTGAGGATAAAATAAAAGTAGAAGGAAATGTTAATACTACAAAAATAGGAAAATATAGTATAAAAGTTACTGCCGAAGATTCCAGCGGCAATAAATCAGTAAAGAATATGTATATAAAGGTAATAAGACCTTATGCCGCAATAGAAAAAATAAAGGGAATTGAAGGAAAGTACATCAATAAAAGTAAAAATCTGGTACTAAGTTTTTATGATAATTACGGAAGAGCCAGTTATTCTTTTGGTAAGACAGGGGACAGTCTAAATTACAGCGGTCATGTAAGCAGTATTCAAAAAAAAGGCAATGACATTACACTTTTGGTAAGTTATGATACTTCCGATTGGCAAAACGGAGAAAAGCCGGAGTATGAATTTGCACAAATGAAATTATATAAATCCGGTAATGACTTAAGGCTACAGAGTTTTTTGGATTATAAGAATATTGATTTATCATATGCCGGTAAAAGCTGGAATGATGTAAAAAATAGTTTTAATATAAATTAAAGGCCTAAGGGTCTTTTTTTATTTGTTAAAGATGAAAATTAATATATTTATATTTTATAAAATAAATAGTTTCAAGCTTAATAATGATATATGGTAAATATAAATTTATGATAATATTCTGTTAATGTCCAAAAACTATTATATACGATATAAGTGGTAATAAAAAAGACCTTACAAAAGGTCTTTTTTGTTTTTATAATCCTAAATTATCATCGTTTACGAAGAATACTTTTATTCTGTCTTTGTTTCTTTGAAAACCTGTAAGTGTATAGAATATGCAAATCTTATCCATGCTTCTGCAGTTTGCACATCTGCCTAATTTCCTGCATGGCGTATCCATATCGAGTCTCTCGCAGTTCATCGGAGCAGTTTGTTCTTTTACTCTGTCTATGGCTGCGTCTACATCAGATACTATTTTATTGGGACTTGCAATTATAACTACATTATCAGGTCCGTATATAAGTGAAGAAACCCTGTTTCCCGTTCCGTCAACATTATATAGTTCTCCCTTTACTGTTATAGCGTTAGAACTCATGAAATAGTAATCCACAAAATTTGCTTCCATTGCAATTTGTCTTTTCTCTTCTTTTGTAGAGCCTTCTTTTTTTCTATCTTTAAAATCATAGCTCTTTATAAGTTCCGTTAGTCCGTCAATTTGCTTGATCGTGTAACTGCCTCCCAGGGCAGTAGTAGAACCTTCCGGTACCATTTCTTTAACAGCGTTTAATAACTCTTCTTTGCTTTCAAAATATCTTGCGTCCATGTTGTTTCTTTTAAGAGCGTCGATAGTTGTAAGTATTTTTTGTTTGTTAACTTTTTTTATACTTTCATTATAATCCATTTTATTCATCTCCTAATTATTCTTCATCAGGATCATCTAATTCTTCGTCCTGAGAAGGGACTTTAGCAATAGTTGAAATATTTACGTCTTCATCAAGAGTCATAACTTTTACACCGGATGTACTTCTGCCCATTTGAGAAATCCCGCTTGTGTCTATTCTTATAACGGTTCCGTCTATACTTATAACCATGATATCGTCTTTTTCTTTCTCTATTACGCACATGCCGGCAAGTTCTCCGGTTTTCTTTGTGACTTTATAGTTAAGGACACCTTTTCCCGCTCTTCCTTGTGTAGGATATAAGTTAGTTTTTGTTATTTTTCCGTAACCTTTTTCTGTAACAGATAGTACATAAGCATTATCTGTGGCTATATCCATTCCTATAAGATGATCATCTTCTTTTAGGCTTATACCTTTAACGCCTTTGGAAACTCTTCCGATAGCTCTTACATCTGCCTCGTTGAACTTGATAGCGAGACCTTTATGTGTTCCAAGGATTATGTTTTGGTTGCCGTCTGTTAATGATACTCCGATGAGCTCATCGTCTTCCGCAAGGTTGATTGCTACTATACCATTTTTTCTTGATGAGTCGTATTCAGTTAGGCTTGTCTTTTTAAATACTCCGTTTCTGGTTGCCATAACGAGATATTCATCATCTTTGAATTCTTTTATAGGTATAACTGCGGTTATTTTTTCTCCCGGGTCAAGTGCAAGGAGGTTAACTATAGCCGTACCTTTAGCTATTCTCGAAGCGTCAGGGATTTCATAACCTTTGAGTCTGTAAACTTTACCTTTGTTTGTAAAGAACATTATATAGTGATGTGTTGTTGTAAAGAATAAGTGTTTAACGAAGTCATTTTCTCTTGTAGAAAGAGCCGTAACACCTTTTCCGCCCCTCTTTTGAGTCTTATAAGTGCTTGCTGGAAGCCTCTTCACGTATCCGACATGAGTTATTGTAACTACGATGTCTTCTTCTTCAATCAGATCTTCCATGTCGAAGTCTTCATCGTCTACTTCAAAAGCTGTTCTTCTTTCGTCCCCGTACTTATCTTTTATTTCGGTAAGTTCTTCTTTGATGATACTCATTACAAGTTCGTCACTTGCAAGAACGCTTTCCAAGTATTCGATTGTTTTAAGAAGTTCCGCATATTCGTTTTCAAGTTTTTCTCTCTCTAAGCCCTGCAGTCTTCTAAGTCTCATATCGACTATAGCTTTTGCCTGAACTTCGGAAAGATCAAATCTTTCCATTAATTTTTCTTCAGCGTCATTATAACTTGCTCTTATGATTTTGATTATTTCATCTATATTATCGAGAGCGATAAGAAGACCTTCAACTATATGTGCTCTGGCTTTTGCCTTCTTTAAATCATATTCAGTCCTTCTTACGATTATATCTTTTTGGTGGTTTAAATAATGTACTAATATTTCTTTTAAGTTTAGTACTTTAGGTTGGTTATCTACAAGTGCAAGATTTATTACGCTGAAGGTATCCTGGAGCTGTGTATACTTATATAACTGATTTAAGATTATAGAAGCATTTACGTCTTTTCTTAAATCTATACAAACTCTTATTCCGTTCCTGTCGGATTCATCTCTGATATCCGATATACCCACTACTTTCTTATCTCTAACCAAATCAGCGATTTTTTCAACCATTTTGGCTTTGTTTACCATATAAGGTATTTCTGTTACTACTATCCTTTGTCTTGTTTTGCTTATTTCCTCTATATGAGTTTTACTTCTGAGTTTGATTCTTCCTCTGCCTGTAGTATAAGCATTATAGATTCCGGTTTTACCCATTATGATACCGCCGGTAGGGAAGTCCGGTCCCTTGACATATTTGATCAAATCATTAATTTCTATATTTGGATCTTCTATCAAAGCTATTATAGCTTCCACGACTTCTCTTAAATTGTGAGGAGGGATGTTTGTCGCCATACCTACTGCTATACCGTTTGAACCATTTACAAGTAAATTAGGAAATCTACTTGGAAGCACTAATGGTTCTTTTAATGTTTCGTCAAAGTTAGGTGCATAGTCGACGGTTTCTTTTCCTATATCCCTAAGCATTTCACCTGTCATCTTAGTCATCTTAGCTTCGGTGTAACGCATAGCAGCTTGGCTGTCACCGTCTATTGAACCGAAGTTACCGTGTCCGTCTACAAGTGGATATCTTGTTGAGAAATCTTGTGCGAGTCTAACCATTGCATCGTATATGGAACTGTCACCGTGAGGGTGATACTTACCCATTGTATCCCCGACGATTCTGGCACTTTTTCTGTAAGGTTTGTCATATGTCAGATTAAGTTCCGACATAGCATATAATATCCTTCTATGTACCGGTTTTAAACCGTCTCTTACATCCGGAAGAGCTCTTCCGACGATTACGCTCATGGCATAATCTATATAAGAGGTCTGCATTTCTTCGACTATATCTCTGTCTTCAATCTTACCATGTATATCTTGAATTTCTTCTTTTTTTGCCATTCTTTATACCTCCTATATATCTAGGTTTTGAACCTTTCTTGCGTTTTCGGTTATGAAGTCTTTTCTAGGCTGTACTTGGTCTCCCATTAAAATAGAGAATATTTCATCTGCATATGCGGCGTCATCAATACTTACCTGAAGGAGAGTTCTGTTTTCAGGGTTCATCGTTGTATCCCAAAGCTGCTCACCGTTCATTTCTCCAAGACCTTTGTACCTTTGAAGACCTATTTTATCTCTTCCTATTTCCTGAAGCTTTTCTTCAAGCTGTTCATCCGAGTATAAGTACCATACTTTCTTTTGTTTTTCTAGTTTATATAGAGGCGGTTGTGCGATATAGACATATCCCGCATCGATAAGTCCTCTCATGTAACGATAGAAGAAAGTAAGTAATAATGTTCTGATATGAGCACCGTCGACATCGGCATCGGTCATGATTACGATTTTATGATATCTTGCTTTTTCGATGTTGAATTCTTCGGATATTCCCGTACCGAAAGCAGTGATCATTGAACGAATGGTGTCTGTATTTAAAATCCTATCCAGTCTTGCTTTTTCAACGTTAAGTATCTTACCTCTAAGAGGCAAGATAGCTTGTGTCTTTGAGTTTCTCCCAAGCTTTGCACTACCGCCCGCCGAATCCCCTTCGACTATATATATTTCACATTTAGAAGGGTCTTTTTCCCTGCAGTCCGCAAGTTTACCCGGAAGAGCTGTACTTTCAAGTACACTTTTTCTTCTTACCAAGTCTTTGGCTTTTCTTGCTGCTTTTCTTGCTCTTTGTGCAGTCAACGCTTTTTCAACGATTATTTTGGCTACAGGAGGATGTTCTTCAAGATAAGATGAAATATTATCTCCTACAGTGGTATCTACATATCCTCTTACTTCAGGATTACCGAGTTTTGTTTTTGTTTGTCCTTCGAATTCAGGGTCTGCAAGTTTTACACTTATTACTACGCAAAGACCTTCTCTGATATCATCTCCGGATAGGTTTTCTTCGTTGTCTTTAAGTATGTTATATTTTCTCGCATAAGCATTTATACTTCTAGTCAAAGCTGTTTTAAATCCATTTACATGCATACCGCCTTCAACAGTATTTATATTGTTGGCAAATGAATAAATACTTTCGGAGTAGCTTGTGGAAAACTGCATTGCAACTTCCAGCATGCATACATCGCTTTCTTTTTCGAAGTAAATTACTTCAGGTGTTAATTTTTCTTTGCCTCTGTTTGCATAATCTACAAATTCGATGATACCGCCTTCGTAGTGAAAAGATTCTTCCTGATCTTTGCCTTCTCTTGTATCTTTTAATGTTATATTAAGACCTTTATTTAAGAAAGCCAGTTCTCTTATCCTATGTTTTAGAGTATCATAATTGAAGACAAGCTCACTGAATATTTCTCCGTCGGGTTTAAAGAAGACAGTTGTACCTGTTTTTTTTGTTTTTCCTACGACTTCAAGTCCCGTCATAGGTTTTCCTCTTTCATATTTTTGCTCGTAAACTTGTCCGTTTTGATAGACATTTACGGTTAAATGTTCGGAAAGAGCATTAACTACGGATACCCCAACACCATGAAGACCTCCGGAAACCTTATATGTACCAGAGTCGAATTTACCTCCGGCATGAAGCATTGTAAGTGCTATTTCCACCGCGGATTTTTTATATTTTTCATTCATTCCGGTAGGGATACCTCTACCGTCATCCTCTACTGTTATCGTGTCACCTTCACCTATGGTAACAACTATATTTTTACAGAATCCGGCTAAAGCTTCGTCCACACTGTTATCTACTATTTCGTAAACTAAGTGATGAAGTCCCTTTTCCCCGGTGCTGCCGATATACATTCCGGGTCTTTTTCTAACGGCTTCCAAGCCTTCTAATACTTTGATTTTACTAGCATCGTAATTGCTATTTTGTTTAGCCACTATTTACCTCCTATTAAATTCCCTTTTTCTATTTTATATATTTTATAATCATCTATATCTTCCAAAAAAGAGTAATTGACACAAGTTATAAATGATTGTGTGTCCTTAATTAAGTTTAAGATTTGTTTTTGTCTGAATTTGTCTAAATCACTCATCACATCGTCCAGTAAGACGATAGGATAATCATCGAATTTATCATATAATAATTTTATTAAAGATAATTTCATGCATAGTGAAATACTTCTTTGCTGACCTTGGGATGCAAATTTTTTTGTATCAAGGTCATTGAGAAATATATTTATATCATCATGGTGAATGCCGATAGTTGTTGTCCCTTTCATAAGGTCATCATTTCTGGCATTTTTTAATGCTTTTTTGTATAAGCTTTTTATATCTTTTAAATCTTTTGCATTTTCAAGTACATTTGAAGAATAAAAAAATCTGACTTCCTCATCTTTGCTTACTTCCTTATTTAATTCATTAGTAATTTTTTCTATTTTTTTTAGTACGTTTATCCTAATCTTTATTATATCGCTTCCGATGGTATATAAAGTTTCATCGTAAACTTCAAGTAAGCTGGATGCTATGTTCCTCTTCGAATAATCCCTAAGGATAGCATTTCTCTGTTTAAGTGCTTTATTGTATTTCCTTAGAGCGCTGTGATAACTCGGGAATATATGGCTTATACTTTCATTCAAAAATTTTCTTCTGTCAGCGGGGTATCCTTTTATGATTTTTAAATCTTCCGGAGTGAACATTATAAGATTATATTCTCTTAAAAGTTCTGTCCTGCTTTTTACGGGAGAAGAATTGATTTCATATTTTCTTTTATCTTTTATGATACATTTTATAATAGTATCAATATCATCTTCTTTTATTACTTTTGCCGATATTTCAGAGTATTCTTTACCTTTTTTGATGAAGTTCAGAGTATTTTTCTCCCTGTGAGACATCCCGTTTAAAGTTAAAGAAAGGGCTTCTAAAAAATTAGTTTTGCCCTGTGCATTTTTCCCATAAAAAATATTATACTTTTTATTGAAGGAAGTATTTATTTTATTTATATTCCTAAAATTTGTGATCTCAATATTTTCTATATACATATAAAAAAACCCCTTTAGGTTTTATAAAAATATTATAGCATATATTGCTCTTTTTTGCTAGTGTTTTAGCTCATAAAAGCCCGTATTTTAAACTTTTTTAATGCTTTTAAGAAGGACATTTGGGTATATGTATTTTAACTTTAAATTTGCCGATAAAAAGGAGCGGTAATAATTGAAAAATAAGACATTATGTAATTACTTGGAACATTTTGACATAGTTATTATTTAATAATTTTTCTTTAAAATAAGGACTATGTGTATTAATTTAGAATTTAATCGGATATTTTTAATATAATATTTGATTAAATCAGAATTTATTATATAATAGTTAAGATATTTTATAAAACGGAGTCTAATTTATGAAGAAATTTTTAAAAGAATCAAGTTTGTTTTACGGAGTAGTTATTTTTCTTTCATTATTTTTGTTTTTAAGACCCAGTACTATAGGAACACTAACTGCCGCTCAAATGGATATGCTTAAAAATCTATATATTTACTTTACTATCGCGATGCTCCTTTGTCTTGGATGTTTGGCACTTAGAAGCTATTTGTATGCCAAAGTAAGATATGGGACAATAAAAAGTATCGAAGACAGAAGATATGGAAGGATCAATACATTCGTTTATCTGCTTATGCTGTTAGGTATCATAAATATACTGGGAGCTGTTTTTTATGAATTTCCTAAATTATATAAGTTAATGAATACCGGTCTTGGTGCAATACTTGGCGGATCAACGGGTTTAAGCTTTACCGTAACCGGAATGCTGATAATATATATAGTATTTATATATGCTATTATTGCAACTCAGCTTATGGAAGAAGATTTACCGAGAAGAAGAAGAAGTGTTAAACTCGTTAAACTTGAAGTGACGGAATTCTTTAAAATATTCCTTCCTCATATTCCAACACTTATTTCACTTCTTATAGTTGTTAATTACATATTTGATGTTCAAAAATTAGTGAAATAAAAATTAATTTGTTAAAAAAGAAGAGTAAACCTCTTCTTTTTTGTTGTTAAATTGTTTTGGTTATGATATATTACCTTTTGGAAATAATAAAAAAATGACAAAAGCTATTTTTTTAAAATCTTATTATGATATAATAAAGATAAATATAGTTAATTAAGGAGATAATTTTAATGTACGCTAAAATGACGGATAATATAGGAGATGTAAATATCTCTACGGAAATCATTGAACAAATGGTTGGGCTTTGTGCCATGGAATGTTTCGGTATTGTCGGTATGGCAAGCAGAAGTGTTACCAACGGGATAATAGAACTGTTAAAAAAGGAAAACCTTAGAAAAGGTGTTAAGGTAGTAGATGAAGACGGAAGACTTGTTATCGATATTTACGTTATTGTTGAATTTGGCGTGAAAATTGTTACTGTTGCAGAAAATCTGATCGATACTGTAAAATATAATATAGAAAAACAAACGGGACTAAAAATCAAGAAAATCAACGTTCACGTTCAAAGCGTAAGAGCTAATCAATAAAATAACTACGAGGTTTTGGGATATGATAGATGCAAGTATGTTTAAAAAAGTGTTAAAAGGCGCTTATGCCAATTTGGAAAACAACAAACAAATGGTTAATAACCTTAATGTTTTCCCGGTTCCGGACGGGGATACCGGAACGAATATGTCTCTTACCGTTAAGACAGCGGTAGAGGAGATGAGTAAAGTTACGAGCGATAAAATAGGAGATGTTGCCGCAAGCATGTCAAGCGGTGCTCTTATGGGTGCCAGAGGAAACTCGGGTGTTATTTTATCTCAGCTTTTCAGAGGATTTGCAAAAGGTTTAAAAGATGTCAAAGAAATAGATATCGATGCTTTGATCGGTGCATTTGAACTTTCTACTAAAATGGCTTACAGAGCGGTTATGAAACCTACCGAAGGAACGATACTTACCGTTGCAAGAGAAATGAATGAGTTTGCAAAAGAACATGGAAAGAGTTATTCAAATGTCGAAGAATTTGTTTCTCATGTACTTGATGCGGGAGAAAAATCTCTTCAAAATACCCCAAATCTACTTCCTGTTCTAAAAGAAGCAGGTGTTGTAGATGCCGGAGGAAGAGGTCTTCTTTGTCTATTCGAAGGTGCATTAAAGGTGCTTAGAGGCGAGGAAGTCATATTTATTGACGTTGAAGAAGTAGAAAAGGAAGAAAGCGGAGTAAAAGGATTTGAAATCGATTCTTCCGATATAAAATACGGATACTGTACTGAATTTTTAATAAAAGTTCATAAAGAAAATTTAAAATATGAAAGTGCCTTAACGGCGGCATTAAAAGATAAATTGACTCCTATCGGTGACTCACTGGTTGCTGTTCATGATAATGGTATCATTAAAATCCATGTTCACACAAATGTCCCTTGGAATGCGATGAAAATGGCTGCTACATGCGGAGATCTTTCTAAAATTAAAATTGAGAACATGAGAGAACAGCATAATGAAATAATCATTAAGAATGAAGAAGATAAAAAAGAAGATAATAAATATTCATCAGAAGAAAAAGAGTATATATTTATCGGTGTCGCTGCGGGAAGCGGTATGAGTAAAATTTTAAAAGATCTTGGTATGGATTATGTGATCGAAGGCGGTCAGACAATGAACCCTTCAACTCAGGATTTCCTTGATATAATAGATAACACCAACGGTAAAAATTATTTATTGATGCCTAATAATAAGAATATTATTATGGCGGCTACTCAGGCAAAAGATATAAGCGAAAAGAATATCGAAGTTGTTAAAACAAGAACCATTCCTGAATGTATTTCAGCCCTAATGGTATTTGAACCTGATTCAAGCCTTGAAGATAATGCAGAAAACATGAGCGAAGCTATGGAAGAAGTCAAAACAGGGCAAGTAACTTTTGCAGTAAGAGATACGAGCATAGGAGAGAAGAAGATTTCCGAAGGTGATATTTTAGGTATATTAGGCTCTGATATTGTAGCTGATACAAAAGATATAAGTGAAGCGACCTTAAGTTTGATCGATGAAATGGTAGATGATGACAGTGAACTTATAAGTATCTATTACGGTGAAGATGTAAAAGAAGCCGAAGCTGAAAAAATAGGTAAAATGGTTGAAGAAAAATATTCTGACTTGGATGTTGAAATAACATACGGAGGACAGCCTTTATATTATTATATTGTTAGCGTAGAATAAAAATGAGTTGTAAATTAAGCGATTTAAAGGGCGTTGGAGAGAAAAAAGAACAAGCTTTAAATAGTATGGGCATTTATACTTTAGAAGATTTACTTGACTATTATCCCAGGACTTACGAAGTCGTAGGAGATATCACTTCGATAAATAAAGTAAGACCGGGAACAAAAGCTTTGGTAAAGTGTACTTTCCTGGAAGCTCTTAAAACCAGGATAGTTAGAAAAAATTTAAAAATAACAAAAATAAAATTCTTAAGCGAAGGTAGTATTTTTTATGCTACCTTCTTTAATAATCCATATATATCCTCTTACTTCAAAAAAGATACTTCGTATAAACTATATGGAAAAGTCGAAAAAAATGGGAATTACTTTGAAATGGTATCTCCCAAATATTCAAAGTTAGAAGATAATGTTTCGATTAAAAACGGACTTAATCCGGTTTATCCGCTGTCTACAAAAAATAAGCTTACAAATAAAGATTTTAAAAACTTTATATCTTCTGCTTTATGTAAAGCAGATATCATAGATTATATTCCATTTGAGATAAAGAGGGAATATGGTCTTATTTCGCTTAGTGATGCATATAAAAATATTCACATCCCCAATTCTTTGGAAGATACTTTGAAAGCAAATGAACGAATGACATTTGATGAATTCTGCGGATTTAATTTATCTATTATTTTAAATAAAAATTTAAATCTCGGTAAAAAGGGTGAAATATTTGAAATAATAAATAAAAATAAATTTATGGAGTTAATTCCTTTTGAATTAACTCCCTCACAAAATAAGGTCATAACAGAGATTGAGGAAGATTTAATATCGGGAGTTAAGATGAACAGGCTGGTTCAAGGTGATGTGGGGAGCGGGAAGACCGTAGTTGCTTTATATGCAGTATATTTGACTGTATTAAATGGTTGTCAGGCAGCTTTTTGCGCTCCGACCAAAATACTTGCAATGCAGCATTATCAAAGCATAAAAGAGATATTTGATAAACTTGATGTTAAAGTTGAATTATTACATTCCAAAATGACAGCTAAAGAGAAGAGAGAAGCCTATGAGAGGATTGAGTGCGGCGAAAGCAAGATAATAGTCGGGACTCATGCAGTGTTCTCTTCCAAAGTAAAATATAATAATCTCGGACTGGCGGTCATAGATGAACAGCATAGGTTTGGTGTGGCTCAAAGGGGTTTTTTAGATAAAAAAGGAGAGAGTGTACATACTCTTGTTATGAGCGCTACGCCCATTCCAAGAACACTTATGCTTAGTATATATAAGGATTTGGACGTAAGTATTATCGATAAAAAACCGGGAGGCAGGAAAGAAATAAAGACATATTATAAGGATTATTCTTATTATGACAGGATATATAGATTTGCCCTTAAGGAAATAGCTAAAAACAATCAAGTATATATCGTATGTCCATCAATAGACAGCGATGATTTAGAGGCTGCGGAAAAAACTTATAAGAAGCTAAAAAAAACATACTTTAAAAATGTAAATGCTGCTTTGATACATGGGAAAATGGATGAAGATGAAAAAGAAAAAATTATGGAAGATTTTTATAACGGAGCAATAAGTGCTCTCATTGCTACAAGTGTCATAGAAGTGGGGATTGACAGTAAAAACGCAACACTTATAATAATAGAAGGTGCGGATAGGTTCGGACTTGCATCTCTTCATCAGTTAAGAGGCAGAGTTGGAAGAAATAATAAAGATTCTTACTGTATACTTTTAAGCGAAAATCCTAGTAAAAAAAGTATTGAAAGATTAAATTTCCTTTCAAAAAATAACGATGGTTTTGAAATTGCATTATTTGATTTAAAAACCAGAGGAAGCGGAGATATCCTCGGTTACCGACAAAGCGGCAAGGGAGGATACAATATATATAAGTTAATCGAAAATAGTGAGTTATTTAATAAATCCAAAACGGCAATGGATAAAATATTGAATGATGATAATGAGGTAAACAGAAATTATTTAAAATATATAAAAAATAAGTATGATAATGTTACAAAAGATATTACGTGGAATTAGAGGTAAAAATGAGAGTAATAGCAGGTAAAATGAGAGGAACCAATTTGGAAAATCCCAAAGACAGAAGGGTCAGACCGACTACGGACAGGATTAAAGAAGATTTATTTAATATAATTATGCCTTATATACCTGATAGTTTGTTTTTGGATTTATTTTCTGGAAGCGGAGCAATAGGAATAGAAGCTATAAGCAGAGGGTGTAAAAAAAGTATTTTTGTAGATAATAATATGGACAGCTTTCGTTTAATAAAGAAAAATATAAAAAAGACCAAATGTGAAGAGCAGAGTACCGTAATCAAAAAAGATGCAATAAGCTTTGTAAATACCACAAAAGACAAGTTTGATGTCATATTTTTGGATCCTCCATATAATTATGAAAAACTGAAAAATTTGATAGAAAATGTCGTTAAATGTGATATACTATGTAAAGATGGGATATTGATTGTCGAACATGATAAGAATATACCTCTTGAGCCGGTTGAAAAATTGGTTAATATAAAAACAAAGTCTTATTCTCTTACAAGTATTGACTTTTTTGTTACGGAGGATTAAATGAAGAAAGCAATATATGCAGGAAGCTTTGACCCTATCACCAGCGGTCATGTTGATATTATCAAAAGAGGGGCGAAAGTTTTTGATAAAATATATGTGGTACTTATGGAAAATACCACAAAGTCTCATTTGTTTTCACTTGACGAAAGAGTCAGATTTCTTAAAGAGAGTATAGAAGACTTGGGAGATAGAGTTGAGGTCGATGTTTATACAGGGCTTATTGCTGATTACTGCAATATAAAAGATACTTATATTCTGATAAGAGGACTTAGAGCCTTGACGGATTTTGAATATGAGTTTCAAATGGCAACTATAAACAGAAAGCTAAACAAGGAAGTAGAAAGTGTATTTTTTGTTGCGAGTAATGAATATACATATGTTTCTTCAAGTAATATTAAACAGATTGCGGAATTTGGAGGAGATGTTTCTACAATGGTTCCTGAATGTGTTAATAAAGCACTTATAGAAAAATATAAGGGAGAGTAAATATGAAAGTATTAGAATTATTGGATAAACTTC
Source organism: Anaerofustis stercorihominis (assembly GCF_024623185.1). Taxonomy (GTDB): domain Bacteria; phylum Bacillota; class Clostridia; order Eubacteriales; family Anaerofustaceae; genus Anaerofustis. The sequence goes on along the minus strand of NZ_JANJZK010000003.1, from coordinate 13,894 downwards.
AAGATTTAGTTGAAAATGGTGCTACTGTTCCTTTTTCTACAAAGATTATTGTGGATCCTGATGAAGTTCTTGATTTGTTGGATGAAATCAGAGCAGAGATGCCGGGAGATTTAAAAGATGCAATAAGGATAAATGAACAAGAGAAAATGATTATAGGCAATGCGGAAAGAGAAGCGAACAAAATTATGAATGCCGCAGAAAGAAAAGTTAAAGAACTTATAGATTCCGATGAAATTACCAGAAGTGCATATAATAAAGCTGAAGATATGCTTAAAAAGGCTAATACGGAATCGCTTAATATGAGAATAGGTTCTATCGAATATTCTGCCGCAATGCTTAAAGATCTTCAGGATAAATTAAGGGATATGATCAATGTGGTGGAAGACAATAAGGTTGAACTAAAAGAGATGAGAAAGTCTGCTACAAACTCAAGACCGCCGGAAGTAAGAGAAGAAAAATAATTAAAAGAGATATGAAATCATATCTCTTTTTTTATTAAAGTAATTAGTGTTATTAAAGTAAAAGTATATACTGTGACAAATATCAATGAAGAGGTCAAATTAAACATAAATGGTATTTTCATCCCTATATTAAAAGTAAGCGTAGCATCTTTAAGGAAAATAAAACTCAATATATATGATATTCCTCCGGATATCAAACCCAGAGATAGTTTTGATAACAGGTATTTTCCTATACTCAAATTTGTATTTGAAATGAATGAAATACATTGCATATTTGCACATAAGCCTCCGAATGATAAAAGGAAAGTTATTACACCTATCATAATAGGGGCAGAAATAAAATTAAGTTCGCTCAGACCTTTAATACCTATTGTCATTTCCATTATACCTTTAATAAAATTGGATAAAAACATATTTATTTTAAATGGAAGGATATCCAGATGTGTAAGTAATGTGGTATCCATTAAATTTATAATAAGTGAAAAAAACATTATGTAACCAAGTACGTTTATCAGTGTATCCATACTGTTGCTTACGCTTTCTGCAAATATTTTTCCGACGTTATAATGTTTTTTATATGTTTGCTTATTTGAACCCATAAAAACATGATTTTCTCTTTTAAAAAATAATCGAGCATATATAAATAGTGCCATATAAATGCTTGGAAGTATTATAAGACCGGACGCCGGAAGATTTAAAAAGGCAGTCGCTACCGTTCCTATAACGAATATAGGTCCCGGTGTAGAACAAATAGAAATCAGTTTATTTGCTTCATTAAATGACAGCTGATTATTAAGATACATCTCACTTACGGTCTTGCTTCCTATTGGATAACCCGAAATCATACTTGTAATAAGCGGATATGCACCTTTTCCGCTTAATTTAAAGTATTTAGACATGAATGGGGAAAATATTTTTGCCATATATTTTGCATAGTCCAATTTAAAAAACATATTTGAAAGTACAAGAAATGGAAATAAAGATGGTAGTACACTTGTAAAAAATAGCATTCCGCCTTCTTTTACAGCTGCCATAGCTGTTTTTGTTTCTATGAATAAATATATTAAAATTGTCATTAAAATAATAAAATATAAAAAATTTTTCTTTTTCATATTTTAAATATATGCTACTTGTCCTTGTAAAATGCCATTTTATAAAAGTCAAGATTGAATTTATCGTGATTTACATTATATATATTATCCGCTTTAATATTTTTTTTGATTATTTCTTTATCCGGTTCATTTAATTTATTTATATCTTTATTATAATTATTAAATATTTTTATATCATTATTCTTTATCTGTTTTAATAATTCTCTGCCGTTGCTATTAAATCCCAATACTTTAATAAACTTCGGAGTATGCATTTTATATTTATTAAGTTCATCTTTAGTGTAGTTTGTAAGGATGTGGATTAAAATCCTTCTTATTCTATTCTTTGTATATCTTTTTGTTGCTACTCGATTAAGCAAATCTTCTATATCTTTACTTTCAAATATATTGTTATAAATCCTGTTGTTAAGACCTATTTCCATATCTGCATATTTATATAGTTCTTCACTTTCCATTGATAAAATAATGTTTTTAATCGTGCTGAAGTAATTTTCTATAACTTGGGAATTTGCTCTATTTAATGTTGAATAGAAGTTATATGAATTACTTGGAACGAAGTTACTTATATCTTCTCCTGATAGTATTTTTTCTCTGATACCAAAGGCACTTAAAAATTTATTACTGCTGTCAGTACTTTTATATGCTGCTGTCCTTTTTATAGGATAAGGTTTGATATTTGATTTTAACTTTATCAGTTCTTTGATGTATTCCATAGCCAAGATATTGTTGGGAGAACTCATGAAAGAGGTGTCTATATTTAAAATATCTTTAACTGCATTTTCTCTGGATGATATATAAGAATACCCTAATTTTAAATACTCTTTAAGTTTAATTTTATATTCTTCGCTCTCTGTTAAAAGGAACTTGCATACTGCTGTTATATCTTCAAGTTTTTCACTGTCCTCCATTCCAAAACATAAATAATCTATTATGCCTAAACTATTTAAAATACTGACTGCCGAAGAAGAAAAAATTTCTGCGGTAGAGCATGCGTAAACAAATGGGAGCTCAATTACAACATCTGCACCGTTTTTAACTGCAAATTCCGATTTTTTATATTTGTCTATTATTGATAGCTCTCCTCTTTGAGTGTAGTTTCCGCTCATTATACAAACTACATTATCCGCATTCAATTCTTCTTTTACCTTTTCAATTTGATATTTATGTCCGTTATGAAAAGGGTTATATTCACTGATTATTCCGACGGTCTTCATATTAAACCTCTTCTATTTCATTTTTACTTAAAAAGTATATGTAGCTGTGCTTCACTTTTTTGTTCAATAGTGTCGATATTGCTTTTTTATAATAGTTAAGCTGAACTTCAAATCCTTTTAAAAGTTCCTTCTTTTCATCCTCATTATTGTAATGGTTCGTTTTATAATCTACGAGTATCATAGCTCCGTCTTCTGTTTCAAAAGTTAAGTCTATTATCCCCTGAACAAGGATTTCTTCTTCACTGTCTATCCATTTACTAGTTATATCCTTTGCCTTTAACGCTAGGTTGAATGGAAGTTCTCTATATATTTTTTTTGAATTTAGAAGTTTTTTTCCTATTTTGCTGTTAAAGAAATTATAAATATAATTGATATCAATATTATCCACTTCTTCTTGTTTAAGCATTTTTTTATCTATAAATTCTCTGATTTGATTATCTATTTCTGATTTTAGATTTTCAGCTGTTTTAAGTTTATCAATATCGATTATTTCAAATATAAAGTGTATTATGTTTCCTTTTTCTGCACTTGAAAGAGCAGTTTTTTTCTGTTTGAATTTTGGTGCTTCCCTTAAGTTTATTACATTGTTTCCTACTTCAAGCAAATCTATATTTTTAAGACTGCTTACTCCTGCTTTCCTTGGAATAGTGGTATTTACTATATTTTTATATTTAAAGTTTAAATCACTTTTGATTTTATTTATTATTGTGCCCTCTAATTTGAATTCATCTTCTTTTTGTTTATTCTGTGTTGTTGATAACTCTGTTGATAAGTCTTCTATTTTGTTATTATATATTATAAAATTATTGTCTTCGTGAATTATATTATTCTCTTCATCGTATATTTTTTTAGTTAAAATCCCCTGCATGATCCATTCGATATATGAATTTGAAAATTCTACAGAGTAAGGTGTCACATTATTGGGCAGTTTTTCTATAAGTTTTTTAGTATCTTTTGAGTATGATGTCAGTATCAGCTTTTCCTTTGCTCTTGTTAAAGCTACATATAACAGTCTCATTTCTTCGCTTAATATTTCATTGTTTTCGACTATTTTTGCACAAATCTTAAATATACTGTCTACTTTATACTTGTTATCCAAATCAATTAAAGAAGGGCATATTCCCAAATCCTTATTTAACATTATGGGTTTCTTCGTATCAAGCATATTAAACATTTTGTGACATCCCATTAAAATGACTATAGGGAACTCTAGACCTTTGCTTTTATGTATGGACATGAAGTTTACGCTGTTCTCGCTGTCTTCGCTGAAAGCATATCCGCTTTCACTTTGGATCTTTGCGTAGTCCATGAAGTTTATAAATCCATATAATCCTTCATTTGAAAAACTTTCATATTCTTTAGCTTTTATGAGCAGTGTCTTCATGTTGTTTACTCTTATATTCCCAAAAGGAAGAGCACTCATATAATCCATTATATTGGTTTCTTCATATATACTTGATATTAAGTCCGGAACTGATGTGTATAGGCTTTTTTCATAGTAATTATTGATTACATCAAGCATATGTATAACTTTTTCTTTTAAAACTTCATTTACATTATTTTTGCTTTTAAAGGATAAAACGCTTTTATAATAATTAATTTCTCTTGTGGAAATCTTTATCTCCAGCAGTTCATCCACCGTAAAATTGAATATAGGGCTTCTCATTACTGATAAAAGGGTAATATCATCTTTAAAGTTGTTAATAATGCTTAAAAAATCCTTGATCGTTTCAATTTCAAGAGTCTTAAAATATTCTATTTCTTTTTCGCTCATTACCGGTATCGAGTATTTATTGAATATTTCTTTAACGTTCTTAATCCTCATATTTGCACTTCTGTGAAGTATACAAATATCGCTGAACTTAACTTTTCTGTATTCTTTAAGTTCCGGATCGTAAATATCTGTTCCGATAAGGTTATTTATCATTAAAGCTATATATGTTATTTCGCTTTCTTCTGTGCTGAGTTCACTTAACTCTGAGTCAATTGAGTCAACATCGGCTGTATCCTTATTGATAAGATGAACTTCGATTTTACTTTCTATTTCTTCATCTCTGCCGGCTATTAACCGTTCATTTTCATCATAGTCTATTTTTCCTATTTTCTCTGACATTATCTTTTCAAACAAATAATTTATTCCATTTATTATATTTCTATTAGTTCTGAAGTTAGTGTTCATATAAATAGTTTCATTTATTTTTTCTTTTTTCTTATATTTATCTATCCTATCTAAAAATATTTCCGGCTCAGCTTGTCTGAAACGATAAATACTTTGTTTTACATCTCCTACTGTAAATAAATTGTTTTCTTTGATTACTTTATTGATAATTGCTTCCTGTACAAGGTTTGTATCCTGATATTCATCAACAAAAACGTAGTCGAACTTAGATAAGATTTCTTTTCTTGCCTTTTCATCTTCAAGTATTTTAAGACATAAATGCTCTGTGTCTTTAAATTCGAGGACTCCTTTTTCTGATTTTAAATGTGTGTAATATATATCAAAATCTATGATCGCCTTTTCGATTACTTTCATGTGAGGATAGAGATTATGAACCACGTCTATGATATCTTTATAATTAAATGTTAAAATGTTTAGTGCTTTTTTTAATATATCTTTACTCTCGTTCCTGAGATTTTGAACTTCTGCTTTTTCTTCTGCTTTTAGCCCACCGGCTTTAAATCTTTTAAATATATCTGAGGGTTTTAAGGTAATAAATTTTTCTAAATCATTCTTCATTATATTTTGTGCGTTTTTAAGCCCGTCCAAATCCATGTTTAAAATTTCCAGTAAATCGTCATTTGCTTCATATCCTATTGCTTTATCTTTAGCTTTAGTTGAATAATCAAGTGCCAACGATAAATATCCGTTTATTTTATCTTTGATTATATCTATATATATACTATTTTCTATATCTGCATAGTCAGCATTAAATAACTCAACTTTTTCTCTCAGCCATTTAAAGGGATTTGGTCTATTGTAAATAAAGAAATATATTTCCTTTAATATATTTTTAAACTCTTCCTCATCGGAATTAAAAGAATAAGATAGGGAAGTATTTATAAAATCCTTATCTTCTTTTTTGTACCTATCTTCAAAAAGCATATCGAATGCTTCGTCCATAAGTATGTTTGCATTGGTGGAATCTATTATTTTAAATGCGGGGTCTACATCGACAAGGTGATAATATTCCCTTATTATACTTATGCAGAATGAGTGAAGAGTGGATATATTTGCTTTTTCAAGATTGGAAATTTGGTCAAAGAGATATCTTTTGTCGTTACCTTTTTCTTTTATTTTAGAATATAGAAGCTTTCTTATTTTTTCTTTCATTCCGCTTGCAGCCGCATTTGTAAAAGTAACCACCAAAAATTTATCTATGTCTGTTTTTTCTTCCAGCATCAATCTGATGATCCTGTTTGTGAGGATCGCGGTCTTTCCGCATCCGGCACCTGCGCTTATAAGGAGGTTTTTATTATCTGTATTGATAGCATCACTTTGACTTTTAGTCCAGTTCATTTTCTGCCTCCTTTGAGAGTAGTTCTTTTATTTCTTTATTAGGCAAATTGCTAAGTTTGTTATAATTATTATCTTTAAAACAAGTATCAAATTTGCAAATATTATTATATTTGCACCATTCACAAGGTGTAGAGTTGTTTTTATCTATATAAGGATGAATTTCTATTTTACCTTCTGCTATATCATCTATTATTTCTTTAGCTTTATTTTTTGTGTGAATGATTAAATTTGAAAAGTCTTCGCTTGAAAGTATATTCGTTTTATCTCTGTTCACCTTGATGGAATTTTTATTATTATCTATTTTATCCATTAATTCTTTGTCATCCAAAACTACGCCGTCAAGTTTATTTTCTTTTACCGCTTCCTTTATTTCTTCTAAGGAAGATGAGCTTTTTATATTTTCTATAGGCGGTGTGATTTTGAAATAGAAAGCCCCCGCAGGTTTTTTGTCTTCATTATTTGTTGCCGCAGTCAAATATATAGGAAGCTGCATGCTTATACCATAGTAACTTTTTATAAAATCAAAAGTGGCGTTTCCTGTTTTATAGTCTATTACTTTTACATAGCTGCCATTTTCATCTTCATAACTATCTACTCTGTCTATTATCCCGTGGATTGTCATTAAATTATTTTTATTAGTAACGATTTTTATCGCTTCTTCATTTTCCTCACTGAATTTGCTTTCTGTAGATGTTATTTTAAAATTGCTTCTGTTAAGCTCCGATACAATCGTACTTAAAGAATAGTTAGCATTACGAATAAGCTTACTTTTAAAGTAGGCACTGTTGATGATATTTTTAAGTTTTCCGGAAGAATATTTATCTATGATATCATTGGTGATATCAAAAGATATTATTTCTATTTCCTGTTTTTCTATATTCTCTGTGTCTATTTCTTTCTCTATTATCTTCCTTGAGAATTCCGATATTATTTCATGGAGTATGTTTCCTATATCCGGTTTATTTATTTCATTCTTTTTTCTCTCTTTTGGCTTGAGAGCATAAGAAACGAAGTAACTAAAAGGACATTTTGCGTAGGTTTCCAGCCTGCTTATACTAGTTACTATTTCGCCTTTAAATATTTCATCTACCAGCTTCTTATTTTGTATTACGGCTTTGTTATTAAAGGATAAAGCACTATTCATGATATCTATTAAATACTTTCCTTTATCATCTTCTTGATATAAGTCATATATCGTATCCCATAGAGTATTTATTTTGTTGTTATAATTTTTATGTAGTTTATTGTTTAATAAATATTTAAAGGTTGCTTCATAGTTTGATATCAAACTTAAATTATCTTCAAGGTTATTTTTATCAATAGTTTCGATTTTAATCTTTGGCATTATATCCTTGATTTTAAAGATAATGGAGCTGGGAAGAAGTTCATCACCGCTGGTACCGGTAATCGGGTAAGAAATAAATATCTTCTTTTCGGTCTTTAATATAACGCTTGTTAGGAAATATCTTTCTTCGTCTATTTTATATTGTTCTGTAGTTCTTAGATTAATGCCTTCATTAATAGCCATAAGTTTTTCTTTATTTGAAAAAATACCGCTGGAATTTGCGAAGTTGCTTGGAAGAACCCCGTCGTTCACTCCCAGTATAAATAAATATTTTATTTCGCTGCTCCTGCTTCTGGATAAACTTGCTATATTCACACTGTCTATGGTTGACGGTATTATTCCTATTTTAAGTGAATTAAATCCGCTTTCCAATACTTTAGTGTACTCGCTTAATGAAAGTTTTTCATTTCCCAGGAAATCATAGATTTGTTCAAGTGCAGTGATTATACTGTTGTGAATTTGAGCAAATTTATTTGCATTTTCAAAGTCTTCTTTATATTTGAATTTATTTACTAGGTCGATTATTTTTTCATATAATCCGAATTCTTCCATGAAGTCATATAATATATTTGTTATTTCTTTAACAGATGTTTTGTCTTTTAAGTTATTTCGTAGATTTATCAAAGGAAGCATGAATTCATCTTTTTTTTCATTTAAATAATTCAAATCATATTCATTATCCGGATTGTTTCTTTTAAAATCTACAGTCCACATAGTGCCTTTGATGCCGAATTCGAGAGCGTAATTTTCAAAGGTTTCTATGTCATTTTTAGATAAATCGGTCAGTCCGGTGTTTAAAAAGGATATAATATCATGGGTCTTGAAATTGTCGCTTACTATGTTTAATATTTTTAAAATACCTCGTAAGATATTTGTATCCATAATGCTCGTTGTGTTATCGAGAAAAAAGCTGATATTATGTTTTTTGAATGTCTCGCTTATTAATTCTTTATAAGTGTCATAATCAGAAGGGAGAACTTGAATATCCTTAAAGTCCGCGTTTTCCTCTTTTACTAATTTAAGTATGCTAAGAGCTGTCCTTTCTACTTCTTCATATACTGTAGAGGCTTTGAATATTTCTATGTTATTGATTTCACCTTCGAAGGTTTTGGTGTCGTATGAAAATATATTATCTGCCAGAAATTTAATATCTTTTTCTTTTTCGTCTTCTTTATCGACTTCGGTAACTATTTCTTCATCGTTATCCTTTGCAAGTTTTCTTAATTTATATAATGTATCATCGATTATTCTGTAGGATTCGTTATTTGTATCTTCATTTGTATTGGTTGTAAAAAGAAAAGTTTGATTTATGTTCTCATTTGAAATAGCTTCAATCAAGCTATACACGTTTCTGTCAAAGCCTTCAAATCCGAAATAGTAAATGCTTGTATTATCCAAAAATCTTACATTATCGAGTACAGAACTTGCGTATAAAGTTACATCGTCAAAATCCAGAAAATCCTCTGATAAAAAATCATTATAAGATTTGTATATTTTATGTATATCAAGAGCCTTTCTATAGAAATAATCCTCTTCGTTTTTGTTATCAAAATTATCCGGATTTAAATCTTCGCTGCTTACATTGCTCTTTTTAAGTTCGCTGAATAATTCGCTTAAATTTTCATTGAAAGATGCTTTATTTGTTAAAGATTTAAAGCATGTGAGTTCATTTTTTAATTTATTTAAGATAACTTTTATTATCATACTTTTCCCGCTGTCATCAAGTACGGGAGGCATTTCACTTCTTGTTTTTGATATAATTCTATTTGTAAGTCTTTTTATACTAAGCACTTCAATATCAATAAGCCCCTTTGCGCTCAGTTTATCCGTAAGCATTCTTTCTGCTTCTACGGTAAACTGTTCAGGGACTAAGAAAAATACTTTATTGATATTTTGATTTTCGAGTTCGTTTCTTATATCTCTACTTGCTTTAAAGAAAGCTTTTTCTTCGATATAGCTTAGTATGATTTTTATCATTATCGTTATCCTTAATCATTTTCAAATAGTTTTATTTTTTCCAGCTTATCTATATTGATTTTAAGTCTTTTTATATAAGATACGAATTCCAATATATCAGCTGTAGTGTAAAGGGTCTTATGGCTTGTTCCGCTATTTTTAAGTAAATTTTTATCTTTTAAATACATCCTTACATTTTCAACCATTTGCTCTGCAGGATCAAGTAAAGTCAACTCATTATATATATCATTTATTTCCTTTTCTATTATAGGGAAATGGGAACAGCCCAAAATCAGGTTTTTGACATTTTTATCTTTATCTAATATAGGTTCTATACATTCTTTGATGAGCTGATTTAAAAGAGGTTTGTTTTCGATTTGACTATCTATGACTTTAGGCAGTCTTGTAGAATCATTTGATATTATATTAATATCTTTATTTATTTTATTTATCTCTTTATTGTATGATCCACTGTTTACCGTTGCTTTTGTGGCAATAAGCCCTATTAGCTCATCATCTGTTTCGTTACATTTTTTTATTGCCAGTTGGCTTCCCGCTTTTACTATGCTGAATATAGGAACTGTTGAAGTAAGTTTATCTATATGAGAAGAAATGGTGTTGCATGCGAGAAGTACTGCCTTTACACCTTGTTCTTCCAAATAACGTATCATCTTATTTGCAAGCATAATTATTTCTTTTTCAGATTTATTTCCGTAGGGCATTCTTTTCGTGTCGCCCAAATATATGATATTTTCATTAGGCAAGAGCCTTTCGGTTTGTTTGAAGACTGTAAGTCCACCCACTCCGCTGTCCAGTATGCCTATAGGTTGATTTTTGTTCATTAAAATATGACCTCTTTATGTAAAAAATTTTAAATATTCTCAGTGATTATTCTATCACAAAAAACATAACATTAAAACAGATATAAATAATATGATTCATGGTAGTTATAGGGAGTTAATATGAAATTTTTTTATGTTTTTAATTATGATAGATATAAAGATGACTTTGTTCTGACTAAAAAAGAAATATTTATAAACAAGTTACATAAACTATTTTTTGGCTATCCTAAAATGATAGAGCCTTCAAATATAAAGGACAGCAGTTTCAAATTTATTGCAAAAAGTTTATTTGTTAATAATGACGAAATAATAAGAGGTCGTAATTTAGAAAGAATAAATAAAGAAATTGAAGAAGATGATATAAAATATCTTTGTTTGGAAAATGATGTAGACCGAAAAATATTTGAAAATGTGGATTTAATGACATTAGACGGAAGGGAACTTCGTTTTAAAACTTTATTTGAAAAGGTGAAGAAAATAATTGAGTCTCCGGATAAAACTCAAATAGGTTTAATGATAGATGGCAAATCAAATTATGAATACATTAAGATGATTTGCGAATATTTTCCACTGGTGATTTTTTTTGTTAATAATCCTTATTTAGGGGATAATATTTCTGGTAATATTTTAAAAGATATCGGAAGCAGTATATATGTAAGTAAAGATATAAACTCTTCAAAGAGCTGTGAATTGATATTTGATTTAAGCAGAGAAACTTTCAGTGATAAAATAAACATTATAAAAACCGATAATTATATTTCATTATATAAAAAGAAAGAAATAGTAGAAGCAAGACGAAAAATCAATAATATAAAAGTCAGGTGTCCAAATATTAATATTGAAAGAAGCAATGTTAAAAATTTGGAATTATCTTTTTTAGAGGCTCTTATGTACGAGGATAAAGTAGTAAAAAGTAAGAATGACATAATAAATGTAGATTTAGATAAATATTTATATGATAAATGTTTTAAATTGATTTTTTTTAATGAGGAGTAATACTTGACAGGAATGTCCTTAGTATTTATAATATACAGATTGATTGAGAATTAGAAAATAAATTAAGAGGTATCGAAATGGCTGATAAAGAAGTAATTTTATCAAAAAAAGGATATAAAGAATTAGAAGAAAAACTGAATTATCTAAAAGATGTAAAAAGACACGAAGTAGCATCTAAGATAAAAGCTGCCAGAGAATTCGGTGATTTGAGTGAAAATGCCGAATACGATGAAGCAAAACAGGAACAAGGTTTTATAGAAGGCGAAATAAGAGAAATCGAATATAAACTTAAGAATGCGGTTATATTTGATGATACAAATAAAGCAAGCGGCGTAGTTTCTCTTGGCAGTGATGTTAAAGTATATGATACTGACTTTGATGAGGAAGTTGTTTATACTATTGTAGGCAGCGAAGAAGTTGATTTGGATAATAACAAAATATCGAATGAATCACCTATAGGAAGTGCTCTTTTAGGTAAAAAAGTCGGTGAAATTGCAAAAGTTCAAGTTCCTGATGGTATAGTAGATTTAAAAATATTAGAAGTTAAATAATAAGGTAGGTCAAAAGTATGAGTGATTTCTATGATAACGCACCTGAAGTAGTTAAAGTAAGAATTGATAAATTTAAAGAATTAACCGATGAAGGCAAATATCCATATAAAGAAAGCAGATTTGAATATAATGCTTACTGTAAAGATATAAATGAAAAGTTTGAAGAATATGAAGGTAAGAAAGTAAAACTTGCCGGTAGGCTTATGTCTAAAAGAGGACAGGGGAAAGTTGGATTTTATGATCTTATGGACTCTAGCGGAAGGATTCAGTTATTCATTAAAAAAGATGTGGTAGGCGAAGACGAATATGCATTGATAAAAGCATATGATATCGGAGATATTTTGGGCGTTGACGGCGAAGTTTTCAAGACTCAAAGAGGTCAGATCTCTGTCAGAGTAGAAAAAGTTATATTACTTAGCAAATCAATTCAAGTCTTACCTGAAAAGTTTCATGGACTAAAGGACCCTGAGCTTAGATACAGACAAAGATATGTCGATTTAATAATGAACCCTGAAGTAAAAGATGTTTTCTTGATGCGTTCAAAAATCGTGAAATGCATGAGAGATTTTATGGACGGTGAAGGTTTTGTTGAAGTTGAGACTCCTGTTCTCGGTACTTTGGCAGGTGGGGCTAATGCGAGACCTTTTATTACACATCATAATACTTTGGATATTCCTATGTATATGAGAATAGCTACCGAACTGCCTTTAAAAAGGTTAGTAGTAGGTGGTTTTGATAAAGTATATGAAATCGGAAGAATATTCAGAAATGAAGGAATGGATGCAACTCATAACCCTGAGTTTACAACAATGGAATCATACCAAGCATATGCTGACTTTAATGATGTAATGAATATGAGTGAAAAAATGTATGAATATATTGCAAGTAAAACTTTAGGTAAAACTACTGTTGCGTTTGGAGATAACGAAATATCACTTAAAGCACCGTTTAGAAGAGTGAAGATGGTTGATCTTATCACTGAAGAAACAGGTGTGGATTTTGATAAAATCACCGATATAGAAGTAGCAAGAGAAGAAGCTAAAAAATTAAATGTAATACCTGAAGAAGAATGGGGTATCGGTAAAATAATAGAAGAAGTGTTTGAAGAACATTGTGAAGCAAAGTTAATCCAGCCTACTTTTGTTACACATCATCCGGTGGAAATTTCTCCGCTCGCTAAAAAGTGTATGGATGATGATAGATATACTCAAAGATTTGAACTATTCATAGCAGGTCATGAATACTGTAACGGATTTAGTGAACTTAATGACCCATTTGATCAAAGAGAAAGATTTGCGGCTCAAATGGAAAAGAAAGCAACAGGGGATGATGAAGCTCATCCTTACGATACCGATTTTATTAATGCACTTGAAGTCGGACTTCCGCCTACGGGAGGAGTTGGCTTTGGTGTAGACAGATTAGTTATGCTTCTTACTAATCAAAGTTCCATAAGAGACGTAATTTTATTCCCTACAATGAAACCGGTAGAATAAATTTAATTATAAAGGATCATTAATTGGTCCTTTTTTTATTTATTATATTATAATTATGTATAAAAAATAAATTTAAGGGTAATTATTACTAGTGAACTATTAAATACACGATAATATATTAAAAAAAATTCAAAATAATTTATTTAATTTTTTGAAAAAAACTGCAAGTTTTTATGAAAATGCAATAATTTTTACTTCTTGAAACCCCTTCTATAAAAGGGTTTAAGAAAAACTGTAAAATTTTATAAAAAAAGTTGTCAAAAAGCTTGACAAAACTTTATGTATTTGATAGAATAACTAAGCTGTCTGAGAAACAGATGTTTCACAAAACAGCGAGCTAATGATACAAAAGAATAAGAGAATAAGAAGAACGAATTAAAAAGCAGAAATGTAATTTAAGTCAGTGA
>NZ_JANJZK010000039.1 GCF_024623185.1 Anaerofustis stercorihominis | reverse complement strand
GATTTATCAACTGTAATTTAAGATAAAACTTATAATGTAAATATTTATAATAATTGTAATTTGGAGAAATTGCAGGTAATACTTAAGAAGAAACCTTCAAATACAGCTAACGTAAATATTCTGCATAATAAATCAGAAAGTTTGTTATTTTGTGTACTTCATACACTTAGATTTCAATGAATAAAATATTAACTTAATAAAGTGGTTCACCCGTAAATCACCTAAAAAAGTTATCACTTTTAAATAAACTATACCTGCTTTTAAAAGTTTTAATTTTAAGAGAAATAAAACCACTCATTTTTTAGTTTTTAAATAATCAAATATTATTCCAAACAACAAAAAAGCCCTTAGGAAATTTCCGAGGGCTTTTTTATATTTTAATATTTATTTCTATTATTTTTAAATATATAGATAAAACTTCTTATAAGTTCAAACTTCAAGATAACACACCTCTATTTATCTTCTTCGATGATACCTCTCTCCACCGCTTTGTCATGAGCCACATGAAGAAGTTCTATCTCCCCTTCTATTTCCGTTTCGTAAGGGTAAGAGGAAGATATCCTCTTGAATGCGTCAAGCTGTTCCTTTGCTTTATATTCATCCTCATTATAAAGGAGTTCATAAGCATAAAGCTGTCTTCTTCTCGACACGTAATAATTCTTGGTCGTTTCTATATACCTTTTAAGGTCATCATTCATGAGCCTGTCTATTTCATACTTATTACATTCTCCGATAAGTTCCAAAAACAAAAGCTCACACCTAAGCTCACTTTTATGAACGCTTAACATATCGGTCAGGTTATCAAGGGAATATAAAATCAGTTCGCTTGCTTTGTCAAATTCTTTCTTGTCCACAAGATAATTGCACTTTAAAGTCACCATAGCACTTACGAGAGGGTTCAGATAATCCGCTTTTTCATCTACATCAAAAAGCTTTTCGTCCATATCTTTAAGTCTTACACCTTTTGTAAGCAGCCCGTTGATTTTAAGCTGAGAATAAAATGCTTTCTTTGAATTGATGTCCTCATCCAAATATAAAGCATTGGCTCCGTCGTTTGCTATCCCGCCTATTTTTCTTGGTATCCCATTCAAAAGACCGAAGTATAAGCTAAGTGCAACGCCCATGATAAGTCCTTCCGATAGGAATATCACATAAGGAAGCATAATATATAATATAAGGCATATCCCGCCGAAAATGAAGTTAAGTATAACTCCCCCCAAAGAATATAGGAAATTAGGGAAGTCATATTTATCATTTTTTACATCGGGAGGTATCATCAGACACTGCCCGCCTGTCCCGGGGATATGGTATCTCTTATATGTTATCTTATCATTGTTCTTTACGAACATCATATTGCCTATCCTGAATGAAGCGAATTCATACCCGCTTAAAAGTCCGAAGAGAAAATGTCCGCCCTCGTGAATTATTATTGAAACATAAGCAAGTATGCTCGCCCAAACGATAAAGAAAAGAAGACTTTCAAAGCCGTGGAATACATCCCACCCCTTTAAAAACACCATACCTACTATGACTGCAATAATAAATAACATTACCATGTTTGGAAGCATATCGTACTTACCCCCGCCAACGCTGGCGCTTTTATTTTGTTTATTATTTTGTTTTGTCATTTTTAAATCATTTTGATTAATATGTTTATCATCACTATCATTTTCTTCACTGTCCGATTCATAATGATTACCTTCGTTTCGCTCATAATCGGATACATTATTATTTTCTTTAACTAAAGAATTATCGTTATCGTTTAGAGAGTGAACATCGTTTTCCTCATAAGTATTATTTATATTGTGAGTTTCATTCTCATCAATATTTTCATCTACTTCTTTATTTAGGTCTTCACTGAAGTCTTTTCCTCCGAAAAGCAGAGCATCTTTTGCAAGATCGCTTTCTTTATTTAATATCTTCTCGTCGTCCGTCAAATAAGGCATAAGAAAATCATCGAATGATTCAAGTCCTTTTTTATCATTATCTTTCATTTAATCACCGCTTCTTAAAATACTTGCTACTATATTAACATAATAGTTGTTTATTATCAAACCATTAAGGATTTCCACCCCTAATCCCTTTGATGTAGGAAAAAGGTTTATTAAAATAACTTTTTTGTATTTTTTATTTATAATGTTTTAGTTTATCTGTTATTTTTTATATCTTATAATATTTAATGAAATAATCAAAGACGTATAGTGAAAAAACGATAAATTGAAACTTGTCTTTTGCGTCTGTTAATTAGATGAAATATACCCTAAACTTTTATTAAGTCAAGTTTTTATAAATAATTTTAAATGTTCATATTCTTTATGATATATAATTTAACAAATATCATGCTTTAATGTATACATAAGTTTTTATATTTGTTGTTACCAAAATCATATTAAAAATATTTAAATTATTATAAACCTTTATAAAAAAATCATATATCAATGTTACAGGTGAAGAAACCATACTATAAGAACGATAAAGCATTATAAAATGCAGTCATATATAAAACACTATTTATGATATAATCAATCAAAATCATCTAATGACTTTTATAGCATATACAAACATCATTCACTATGATTTTAAGAAATAAAACTTATTATTACTCATGCAAAAGCCTTTTTACATACTGCAAAAGATATTTGATAGACTTAAAATATCACTATAGCTATCATAGAATAAAAAAAGGAGAATAGCTAATGAACTTAAATGAAAAATTGACATCAATAAGAAAGAAAGAGGGATACTCTCAGGAAGAGGCAGCTGAAAGACTAAACGTGACCAGACAGACCATTTCAAACTGGGAAACGGGACAAACATCACCAAGCATAGAACAATCCATATCAATAGCAAAACTATATAAAATAAGTCTTGATGAACTTACCGACAACGACATAAGGAATGTCATTGAAAATAAAGTATCCAACACGGAAAAAATAGCGGGATACATAATGTTATATATAAAATTTATCGCAGTGCTTTTGGTCGTGCTTGTAATTATAGGTATCTTATGTGCATTATTTATTAAATAATAAAAATAAAAGGGGCGCTGCCCATTGCCCCACCTGCAGAGTTTTTTTTAAGTTAAATTCGTAAATTTTGCTGAAATAAATTTGCTCATGTTATTAATATTTAAGAGCATGTATAAGTTAAATAAATTAAACTTAAAGATTTTCGAGTTTCTTTATTTTTATCTGTCCTATTTTCATTAAACATTTGCTTATCCTCCTATTTACATATAAAGGCTTATCTTATAAACAAGGTAATAACTTTTTTAGATAAACAGCGAATGATTTATTTTATAATTTAATTAAACATATAACGCAATATCTTTTAAATAATAAAAAAGCACAGCCAAGCCATGCTTTAAAATCTTTTTAATTTTTATATTTCTTCTGTTGTATAATCAAATTCATCAAAAGATACATTTTTCGAGGCTTCTTTTCTGCCTCTATGTTTTATTATCGATAAGGTATTTATAATAAGTGTAGTTAAATCGGACAGTGCCGTGGAAAAATCAAGGATAGAGAATGAATAAATTATCCACATAAAAAGATTAGCCCAAATGCTGTATCTGGTCTCCTTCACACCTTTTACATAATAACTGCAAAGAGTATACTGGACTGTTGCGATAATAGGTATAAGTCCGATAAAGCCTCTGTTGTTCACGGCTGCACAGAGTATTACGGACATAACAAGAAAAATTATCATAACATTCTTTGTAAATTTATCTTTCGAAACGATATAATTCCTTACAGATGAAATAAGAAGTGCCGCTATACCCGCATAAGAGGCAAAGAACCAGGAAGCAATGGCAAGAAGAAAGGAATTAAAAAACTGGAGCATGAATACTCTGTTTCTGTCGTTTACTATACAGCTCGACATCATAAAAAGAGCCGCTATGAATGATATTATATTGCCTATGATTATGTTGTTCATTATTTTTTTCCTTTCTTTTTCAAAGAAACAAACCACCAGGGGCTCTGCCCCTAAAACCCCGGCAC
>NZ_JANJZK010000038.1 GCF_024623185.1 Anaerofustis stercorihominis | reverse complement strand
TCTTTGGACAAGCAAAGAATGGTCGGGTTCTTAAGGGCGGACAGCCCTTGTTATCCCCTTTTTTTAATAGGATGACGGATAACAGTCTTTAAGTTATTGATGTTTTTTATCTTTCTCGGGTCTGAGAGATATATTTCGTGATGAAGTCTTTCATCGTTTATATCTATTTCATATCCCTCTTTTTCTATAAATTCGTTCATCTTAGCAACCGACGCAGGTTCATCATCATAAGAACCCATATGCATTATCTGAACGCATAACCCTTCTTTAATCGATTTAAACTGAGTATTGGATAAATCAACTTCCGGCTTCTTCCTAGAAAACTTTTCAAGGGCATATTCATATACATCTTTCGTTACAAACTCCGGCTGTCTTATCATCGAATACCAATGGAATTTATCCTTATCCGTTACGCTTATACCGTCAAAACCTCCTTCATCAAGCCACCAAAGCCCTTCCAAAGGCGGAACCACATATTCAAAATACCCCTCTATTTTATCCATAGGGTCACTGCTCATTTTACTCATCTTTATGGTATAAGAAAGTCCGTAAAGTACTTCCATAGCATTTTTATACTCTATTGATGTATTTGGATTTCCCCTACCCTTTACCATTATGAAATTCATCTTTGGAACATCTATTATAGAAGGTTTCTTCTTTGGCATATATAAATCTTTGTATTCTTTTTTGTAATCAAGCTTTTCCATTTTTTCCACTTCCTTTACTTTGTTATCCTTATTATAAACCCTTGCATAGTGTCAGAGTCAAGGGGTTTCTTTTACAAAGAAACAAACACCGAAGGGGTTTCACCCCTTAAACCCCTTGTAGCGCGCTGCCCTACAACCAGCCAGTATTTTGACTGACTAAAAACTCTAAAAGAGTTTTAGATATTTTAACTAATAAGAAAATTCACAAATTATCCTGCGGAAATTTGTTCATGTTATTTAACATGCTAAAGCATGTCTAAGTTTAATAAATCAAACTTAGAAAGATTTCTTTGAAATCTTTAAACAGTCACAATATTACTGTGCCAAGCACAGAAGTCAACATGAGTAAGTTTTCGAAAGAAAAATTACGAATTATATTTACATAAATTCTCAAATATTGCTAATGCAAATCCTCTCGTGGTATCGAATGTGTTTCACACATATTAATTTTACTTTAAGAAAATTAATAAAAATTCTTTGAAGTTTTTCGATTACAAAATGGGAAAAAAGTCTTCCGCGGAGGCTTATATAGACTTAATCTCCTCAGAAAATCTGCCTAATTTTCTGGGAGCAGTCGCTAATCCCACCCCTTTTAAATGAAAATTTTAAATTTTATATTAGAAGTAAGAGAAGGTACCTAAATCTCATTTACATAGAAAGCTTTATCTAAAATCAAACGCAATAACTCTTTTAGGTAAATAGCGGATGATTTATGTTAGTAAGTTAAAGATTCCTTTTGGCGAAGCCTTAGGCACCGCGCTCAGCGGGGTCATTTCTTCCATTCTTTGGACAAGCAAAGAATGGCGGGTTGTAGGGTGGCCCCCTACAAAAGGGTTTTAGGGGCAAAGCCCCATATTAAAAAACTAT
This sequence comes from Anaerofustis stercorihominis, assembly GCF_024623185.1. GTDB lineage: Bacteria > Bacillota > Clostridia > Eubacteriales > Anaerofustaceae > Anaerofustis. The sequence goes on along the minus strand of NZ_JANJZK010000038.1, from coordinate 2,717 downwards.
TGATATTAAAACCTTATTTTGTTATAATAACTATAACGAACAAAAGTTCTAATACTATATGTAAGGATAATATTATGGCTATAAAAGAAATAGAATGCAAAAGTGCTATTAACAGAATATCAAATTCAAGACTTCCCTATCATCTTGATTTAAATGTATACAGAGGATGTACTCACGGTTGTAAATATTGCTATGCCATTTACTCCAACAGATACTTACAATCGGATAATTTCTTCGGCGATGTATTTGTCAAGACTAATATAGCGGAAGTTCTCGAAAAGGAGCTTAGAAAAAAGAGAAATAAAGATGTGATAAATCTGGGAAGCGTTACCGATTCTTATCAGCCCATAGAAAAGAAGTATAAGATAATGCCCGAGATACTGAAACTTATGATAAAATACGAACAGCCCGTTATCATTTCAACAAAATCAGACTTGATACTAAGGGATATAGAACTCATAGATGAACTCTCAAGGCTTACTTACGTAAATATTGCTTCCACCATAACGGTAATGGACGACGATAGGAGAAAGCTTATCGAACCGGGAAGCGTAAGCTCAAAAAGAAGGATAGATATGCTTGAAGAAATGAAGAAGACAAAGGCAAGCCGAGCTATCCATACCATGCCTATAATGCCATATATAACCGATGACAGAGAAAATCTGGAGGAGATATTTGCACATGGTAAAGACATCGACATAAATTATATACTTACCGGTCCCCTTAATTTAAAAGGAGACACAAAAAAGGTATTTATGGATTTTGTTAAAAATTATTTCCCCGATGAATACGAAAATGTTAAAAATGTGTACGGTAAAGGAGCTTACGTATCCGGAGAATACAAGGAAGAAATGTATAAAAAAATAAATGATGTCAGAAGAAAATACGAAGTCAGCGGAAATTATATGAAAGGCATAAGAGATTTTAAAAAGAGTATTGAAGTTGAACAGCTTTCGTTATTTTAAAATCATAATAAATAATCCTATTAAGATTTAATCAAACAAAAAATAAGGACTTGGATTAATACCAAATCCTTATTTTATATAAGCATATACAAGGCTATCCAAAACTTCGCCGTTTTTATATACGCTTTTTTCTTTTCTTCCTTCAAATTTAAATCCGGCTTTTTCAAGAACTCTCTTTGAACCTTGATTATTGGAAAAGATCTCCGCATGGATCCTAACTATATCGAACTTATCAAAAGCTTGTTTTGTTATAATACCAACGGCTTCGCTCATAATTCCCTTTCCCCAATAGTCTTCACTGAGCCAGTAACCTATCTCGGCACTCTTTCTATACACATCGTCCATAACAAAAACACCTATACTCCCCACTGCTTCACCATTTACAACTATAGCTCTTGTAATATTGTTCCCGCCTTCGTTCATTATGCAGTCCCTTACATACCACTCTGCATCTTCATATGTATAAGGATATGGAAAAACATCCCTTAATTTACCCGCGATTTTTTTATTATTCCCATGTTTGGCAACATCTTTTATATACTTCTCTTCCCACTTTTTCAGTTCAAACTTCATATTTATCACCGCCCTTTCTCCTTAAATTTTCTTATAAAATAATCATAAAACAACTCTTCATTACTATCCAACTTTAATACAATCAAGTAAAATTTAAAATATGAACCATAATTAAAATGGTATAAGGATAACAAATATAAAAAAAGAGCAAAAAAATTATCGTAACATACCTAATATAACCGTCGGTCTTAACTAAATTACACATGTTTAATTTTGTACCATTATACTTTTATTGTTGACTTACACAAACCCATTTATAAAAAAGTTTATTATTATATACAAATTTCCGACAAACAAAACTATTGACTAAAATCAATTTTATTTTCTTATTATATAACGTAAATTAATCATAAAATAACAATCCCTACTTATATAAAATCATTAACAACATTTATTTAACTTTTATATTTTACTATTAAACCTCATATTCGTATAACGTTATATATTTTTATTTTTAATAATTACAGCTTTATAATATGAATATTATAATTATATATATTTATTACTGTGTAACATCTACCCATTTCAGAGCATTGGAGAACTTAAAAAGTTCGTCACATGTAAGCTCTATGGCACTGTTTGCACTTCCGCATGCGGGGAAAACGGTATCGAACCTTTTCATTGAAACATCAAGATATGTCTTTACTCCATTAGGATTTGCAAAAGGACATACTCCTCCTACTTTGTGATTCGTAAACTCTTCAACTTCATCAGCACTTAACATCTTCGCCTTTTGATTAAACTCTGCCTTGAATTTTTTATTGTCTATCCTTGCATCTCCCGCTGTTACCACCAATATGCAGTTATTATCTTCTGCTTTATCTTTAAAGGAAAGAGTCTTCGCTATCCTTGCACCCTCGGTATTCAAAGCCTTTGCCGCAAGTTCCACAGTCGCACTGGATACATCGAATTCCAAAACCTTATCTTTCATATCAAATTTATCAAAATATTCTTTTACCAATTCTATTGCCATATATAACCTCTGAAAATAATTTTTGTTCTATTATAACACATTAGAATAAGAAAATCTCCCTAACCAAATAAAAAAGCCCGAAGGCTTAATGTAGGGATATTATATTTCTTTTATAAAGAAAGAAACTTATAAAGATAAAGGGTCCATCCCTTAAACCCGTGTAGGGTTCCACCCTACAACCCGCCATTTTTTGCTTGTCCAAAAAG
>NZ_JANJZK010000037.1 GCF_024623185.1 Anaerofustis stercorihominis | reverse complement strand
GGTTCTTAAGGGACGGAGTCCCTTATAACAGGGTTTTTAAGGGCAGACAGCCCTTAACTTTTGTTTCTTTGGAAAAAGAAAAAGTATTATTGTAAGAAATATTGGGGTATGATATAATATGAACAGTGGCGCAGTATCCTAGTCGGTTTCGCTATGGTTGAAGGCGGGGCTAAAAATCCGTCAAAGGGCATATCGATGAAGTTTCTTGTTTGGGCTTCTTACGCCCAGTAAGGGGTTCTTTCAGGAAGTAAGGAAGCTGGGGCGATCTGCAACGGCATGCAGGCGTAGACCCTACTTCCGCGGAGGCTCATAGAGATTTATTCTCTATGGGAGAAACCTATGGATGTGACAGTGCGGTGGTAAATCCGCTACTGATGCTGAAGTAGTGTAGCCTGTTTTGAGTGATATAGGGGGAAATACGGAACCAACTTTTTATCGAGTGAGCTCTAAGATAAAAAAGTATTGCTTATGAAACCTATATTGCAAAAGAAACTAGATCATAGTGAAATCGCTGAGGAAAGCTCCTAGGCTGTTTCTAACGATGGTAATTTGGGGATTACAGTGTGAACTAAGTGGGGATTTGGTTCTGCCCGCAGTAATGAGGCAGGGAAATATTGAAAGGGAAACCGCAATTACGGCGACGTTTTTGTATATTTTCGGGAAATCCTACCAAACCTAAGTCGCAAAGTTTACTTAAATTACTGCCACTGAACTTTATAAAAAAAGGACAGGCGTCATGCCTGTCTTTTTTACTGCATTAAAACTCGAAGTTTTTTATTTTAAACTAACTGTTAAAACCTGATTATACAAAGTATAACCTTACACAAAAAAAGGACTTAGGATTTTCCTAAGTCCTTTTTTAAGGGAAGTACTCTTAATATTATTTAAGTTTATCGAGGCTCTCTTTGACTTCGTCCATCAAAGACTGATATTTTTTAAGTTTTTCTCTTTCACCCTCAACTACCTTTTCGGGAGCCTTATCGGTGAAATTCTTGTTTGAAAGTTTTTTATCAAGCCTTTCGATTTCCTTTATTAGTTTCTTTTCTTCATTTTTAAGTCTTTCTATTTCCTTTTCCCTGTCGATAAGTTCGCCCATAGGGATAAATATCTTACCGCCCTGTACGACTACCGAGAGTGCTTCTTCCTTATCGTATTCACTGTCTATGAAGCTTATATCTTTAAAACCTGCAAGCTTACACAAGATGTCTTTACTTGAAGAGAACACTTCTTCCATTTCTTTCGAGCCTGCAAATATATATCCGTCGGCTTTCTTTGAAGGTGGAATATCCATATTTGCTCTGGCGTTTCTAACCGCTCTTAAAGCCTCTACTATTATGGTTATATCTTCTTCTTCCTTAGGGAAGTTATATCCTTCTTTGTACTCAGGGTACTCAGCAGCAATAAGCATGTCCTTTCTTCCCGGCATAAAAGAATAAATATGCTCGGTGATGAAAGGCATATAAGGGTGAAGCATTTTAAGGATATTCATAAACACCAAGTTAAGAGTATACTGAGTGTTAAATCTGTCTTCTTTATTTTCAGAGTTCAGGCTTGGTTTGGCAAATTCAATATAAAGGTCGCAGAATTCACTCCATATGAACGTATAAAGTTTTTCAGCAGCGATACCGAACTCGTATTTTTCTATATTTGCAGTAACTTCTTTTACTATTTGATTGGTCCTTGAGATTATCCATTTATCCGTGTTATGAAGTTTGGATAGATCCGCTTCTTTGTTTGCGTCAAAATCTTCAAGGTTCATAAGGATAAACCTTGCGGCATTGTTTATCTTGTTGGCAAAGTTCCTGTTTGATTCGACTTTGCTTTCCTGCCACCTTGTATCGTTGCCGGCTTTATTTCCCGTAACGAGAGAGAAACGAAGGACGTCTGCTCCGTATTTATCTATCACTTCGAGAGGGTCTATTCCGTTTCCGAGAGATTTACTCATCTTCCTTCCCTGAGAGTCTCTGACAAGACCGTGGATATATACATGGTGGAAAGGAGGTTCACCCATTTGCTCTATCCCCGAGAATACCATTCTTGCGACCCAGAAGAAGATTATATCAAATCCGGTAACCAGTACATCGTTGGGATAAAATTTCTTAAGGTCTTCGGTTTCGTTCGGCCAGCCTAAAGTAGAAAAAGGCCAAAGAGCTGAAGAGAACCATGTATCGAGAGCGTCTTCATCCTGTTTAAAAGACGTACATCCGCACTTTTCACACTTAGCGGGCATCGTCTTGGAAACTACCATCTCGTTACATTCAACGCAGTAATAAGCAGGTATCCTGTGTCCCCACCAAAGCTGTCTCGATATACACCAGTCCTTGATGTTTTCCATCCAGTTGAAATATATCTTCTTAAATCTGTCGGGAACGAAGTTTACTTCTTTTTCATTCACGGCGTCTATTGCGGGTTTTGCAAGAGGCTCCATTTTTACGAACCACTGAAGCGAAGTAAGAGGTTCGACGGTTGTGGAACATCTATAGCATGTACCCACATTATGCATATGGTCTTCTATTTTTTCCAAAAGTCCCAACTCTTCAAGGTCTTTAACTATTGCTTTTCTTGCCTGCTTTGTCGTAAGACCCTGATATTTCCCGCCAAATTCGTTAATTGTCCCGTCGTCATTGAAAACTCTTATCTGTTCAAGGTCATGCCTTAGCCCTACTTCAAAGTCGTTAGGGTCATGACAAGGCGTTATCTTGACACAGCCTGTACCGAACTCTTTATCTACATATTCGTCGAATACTATAGGTATCTCTTTGTTCACAAGAGGAAGTATCAAACTTTTTCCTTTAAGGTGGAAATATCTTTCGTCATCGGGATTTATGGCAACCGCAGTATCACCAAGCATGGTTTCCGGTCTTGTGGTGGCGATAACGACAAATTCGTCGCTGTCCTTTATAGGATATTTTATATGCCATAAATGTCCAGCTTGTTCTTCGTATTCCACTTCCGCGTCACTTAGCGCTGTCTTACAGCTTGGACACCAGTTTATTATCCTGTTCCCGCGGTAAATAAGCCCTTTTTCATAGAGCCTTATAAAAGTTTCCTTTACAGCTTCGCTTACGCCTTCGTCCATAGTAAAGCGTTCTCTGGACCAGTCGCATGAAGAACCGAGTTTCCTTACCTGATTTGCTATTTCTTTTCTGTAAGTCCTAGCCCAGTCCCAGGCTTCTTCTAAAAACTTCTCTCTGCCAAGGTCCTGCTTTGTTTTTCCCGTTTCTTCTTTTATCTTATCGACTACCTTTACTTCGGTAGCTATACTCGCATGGTCTTCTCCCGGCACCCAAAGTGCGGCGTAGCCTTTCATCCTCTTATAACGGATAAGTATATCCTGAAGAGTATCGTCGAAGGCATGTCCGATATGAAGCTTGCCGGTGATGTTAGGAGGAGGCATTATAATAGTAAAAGGCTTTCCGTCCTTATTTATTTCGGGCTTGAAGTATCCGCCCTTTTCCCATTTTTCATATATTTTACCCTCTATTTTACCAGGGTCATACTGTTTATCAAGTGTATTTTCGCTCATCATTTACCCCCCTTATCTTAATTTTAGCCTATTTGTATAAGTGTAGCCATTATAACCATAAGTCCCATAGGGATTGCAAAGATACTTACTATTTTTTTATATCTTTCTTCGGGATCGTTTTGGTCAAATTTAGGAAGGAAATATGCACCTGCCGCAACCATTAAAATCCCTATTATTCTTACTATCCAAATCTTCATTTTATATACCCTTTCATGTGTAAAATTATAACAAATATGATAACAAAATTCGGATTTTTTGTCAATGAAAGTATTGAGGGGCGCTGCCCCTAAAACCCCGCCAATTTTTGCTTGTCCGACTCGCAAATATTGCTAACGCAAATCCGCTCGTGTTATTAATTGTGTTTCACACATCTAAAATTTACTTAAGTAAATTTTAGTAAGCCTTCTTCGAAGTCTTTTAATAGTCACAATATGGACAAAAAGACTCCGCTGGGCGCGGTGCCTAAGCCTTCGGCAGAAGAGATATAAAACTTACAAAAGTCAATCATCATATTACCTAAAAGATTTATTACCTTAAATATAATATAAAACTTTTTAATCTAAAGATGAGGGATAGCGGTTCGTTCACAAAATGCGGGCAGTATTCAAAATAAACTTGCAATTTCTCAAAACGACCGCTGCCCCAACCCTTTAAAGTAAGCTTAACCTATTCATCTTCTTCTAAAATATCTTTCATCATCAATGCTCCTATACGAAAGCCAACCACATATGCAGGGCTATGCCCTTAAACCCGTTGTAAGGGACTCCGTCCCTTAAGAACCCTGCGAATATTTTTCCGAAGCAAAAAATATTCGATAAAATGCTTTCACTCACTCGCCGTGGTGG
>NZ_JANJZK010000036.1 GCF_024623185.1 Anaerofustis stercorihominis | reverse complement strand
CGTTAAGAGCCATCACGGCGATTGAGTGAAAGATTTTTATCCAATATTTTTATCTTTAGAAAAATATTGGCGGGTCGTAGGGCGGAGCCCTGCAAGAGGGTGTAAGGGACGGAGTCCCTTATAAGGGGTTTTAGGGGCAACGCCCCTAATTAAAACTTTTTACAAAAGCATAATATAACATCACAAATGCAAAAGAAATAATCACCCCGGATACTATATCGGTGAACCAGTGAACACCGGAAAGAAGACGACCGACAACGGTCAGTACGAGAACTACGGATGATACCCCTTCGGCAGTATATCTGAGATTCTTATTTTTTATTCTGCTGTGGAACTGATATATCGCAGTTGACATGATGAATACCGCAAGCATTGTATGAGTGGACGGGAAGGAAGCTTCAAGGTTACCGTCTATGAGTATCGGTCTGTAATTAATAGTAAGATGTTCAAACAAAACGTAAACTACTATTATTAAAAGATAAAATCCGCCAAGAAGCAAAATATCCTTGTCTACCTTGAATAAACTCTTTCTTTTGATTAGCTGAACAAGTCCCAAAACACCAAAACCAAACGCGGTAAGTATTGCAATACCACCAAGAATTTGAGTCATTTTGTACCATATATCGTTCACCCCCACACTGTCAAAGATAAACTTATTGACAGCAGACAGACCTACCATGGACTGATTTGGTCCTGACGCACTGACATCTACCTTTATTACCATAAAAGTAAAAACCGCAAACAGTGCAAATAATATCCCCGAACATATAAAACTATTTTTAGCTAATTTCATTTTCTACCTCCGCAAATCAAGTTATATTTCAATCAATCAAAACCACACCATGAAAATGATATATAAGTAAGAAACAAGTTCTTCCTAAGTCAAGACCTTTTCTCGATAACACCAATTTTTCATTTAAGTTCATTTTAATCTTTAAATAAATTTTGACTTGTAATTTTACATTAAACAACAATTATAGTCAGTTAATGATAAAAAAACAAGGTAACCAATGTTTTTTAAGAAAATTTTAATGTTATGATTTAATATAATATATTTAACATAAAATTTTCAGAATTTAGATTTTATTGATTTTTAATTAATGAATATTATAATGATAATCATCACCTAGTAAGCTTAAACTTTTTTTATTTATAAACTTTGATACAGCACTATAAAATGATATCTGTGAAATATAACGAAAATAAACGTGCTTTATTTTTGGACGAAAATATTAAAAAAATATTTAGATTTATAAAGAATAATCAAAAAAAACACCTTAAATAAAATAAAAACAAACAGCCATAAGAAATGTACATCCTATAGTTATTCTCTATAAAAGTTACATTTAAAATAAAAAGCAGAAAAATAACTTACTGTACACATAGTTTATAAATAATTTAAATTACGATAAGATATTTTAATAATATTTCATAATGGTATCCATAAGACAGCCAATAAAACAAAACAGAATAAGCTCACTGCTGGTGTTAACGTTTCTATTTATGAAAACAATACTATCAGTGCAGTTGATACTAAAAATTATATTCCTAAAAACATAATTCATGGACAAAATCCACAATTTATAGTAAAACCCAATGCAAAAGACGATATAACAGTGATTTTCCCTAATGGAACTTCATTTAGCAAACCACCGAGAATTTTTATTACACCATATTCAACTAGTAAAAACAAAGCATTGGGTAGCGCTACTTTTTCAGTTCATACAATAGATATAGAAAAAAATACATTTCAAATAAGATATCTTAATAATTCATCGGTTCAATGTTTACCAGTTATTTATTGGATAGCAATAGAAAGATTTTAAATAAAAAAGCAGGGATATTCCCTGCTTTTTTATTTACATTGAATTACTTTATTAACTCTCAATCTCAAATTCAGACAGCCCATCATTCTCATCATTTCCCAACAAATTCACTCCGAACACGCCTGCCACGATTATCGCCGCTCCGAGCATTTGAATGAGGGTAAAAGGTTCTTTCCTTACGAACACTCCCGCAATTACGGAAATCACTGTAATGAGATTTGCGAATGCTGCAGCAGGTGCTATGGGAAGATTATGCAGGGTAAAATTATAACAGAAAAATGCAAGCACAGAGGATACTGTTCCGAGGTACAGTAATATCAAAAGTACCTTTACATTTGTAAAAGCAGCGATATATCCCCCGAAGCCTTTGGAATAAAATATTGAGATGATCCCGAAAGTGATTGCCGCAAACCACATCATAAAGAATGTGACTTCTATAGCTGTAAACTTTTCGCAGACTATCTTGTTCATTATATTATATCCCGCACCCGAAACGACCGCTCCGAGAAGACATAATATACCTATCATCTCGGAAGTATTACTTCCAGAACTCCCCGAACCTGTTACGACTATAACAGAGCCTATGACCGACAGCACGATAAATACCCACTGCAAAAAGGAAGGTCTCTCCCTTAAAAAAATCACTGCAAGGATACATACGACAACGGGTATAGTCGCTATCATAGTTCCGGAAAGAGAAGAAGTCGTAAGCTTGACCCCGTAGGTTTCAAAGATGAAATACAGTAAAGGTTCAAACATGGCAAGGAGTATCAAAGGTTTCATATCCTTCCCTTTATAGCTTAGCTTGAATGCACCAAAGAAATAAAGGACTGTTATGAATAAAGCCGCAAACAAAAATCTGACCGCAGGAAGCTGAAGAGGGTGCAGAACCGTAAGTACTTCGCTGGTAAAGGCAAAAGAAATGCCAAATATAAAGGAATAAATAAATCCCGTTATATATGGCATTATTTTCTTATTATCACTCATTTATTTACCCCTGCTTAAACGAAATAAGCGAAGCTTTCCACGTTCTTTTCTTCGGACTTGATAAGTTCTATTTCATGGAATTTCATCTTTAGAAGTTCATTCATTATCTCAAGGAAACAAATTTCCGCATTGTAATGACCTACATTTATAAGTACGATATCATTATCCACGAATTCCTGCATTTCGTGGTACTTTGTATCAGAAGTTATAAATACTTTTGCACCTTTTTCCTTGACCATTTCAAGCAAATCTCCGCCCGCTCCTGTACAAAGAGCTACTTTGCTTAAAATTCCGTGAGTGTTATAATTGTTCGTTACTTTTAATACATTTGTGTTATAAGCCTTTTTGACTTTCTTTAAAAGTCCGTCGATATTAACAGGCATCCTTGTATCCAAGTTACCTACCGCACCGAGACCGAATAAGTTTGCATCGTCTTCGCACTTATCGCTTACATATCTCTCCAAAGGCTCTATTTCGCTTAGTCCAAGCTTTTTAGCCATAAACATATTAAGACCTATGGTAGAAACGTCCATAGGAGTATGAGCAGAATAGACATTGATGTTGTTCTTGATAAGCTTGAATATCATGTCCCCTTTAATGCTGGACTGCTCGATATTCATTGATGTGGAAAAGAACAAAGGGTGATGTGATATTATCATATCGCAGTGTTCTCTTATTGCTTCGTCTATCACTTCGTTTGTGATATCAAGCGTTATAAGTATCCTTCTGACTTCATCGTTCCTGTTTCCCAGCTGAAATCCCGAGTTGTCCCACTCATACTGAAAACTCTCATTTGCAAATACATTAATATACTCTATTACATCTTTTACTCTCATAATCTTTTTTTACCCCTTCCAGCCTATTTATATAATCATCCGCTTTTTCCCCTGCCTTTTTGGCATTTTGGGAATTTTTACTTTTACAATTTTCTATTATCTTTTTATTTACTCTTATTTTGTAATCTATATAATCAATAAAATTTTTATTTCCTTCTTCAAATAGTCCAAATCCCAAGTCGAAGAATATCTCATCGAATTTTCTCTCATCTTTCTCAGGTATGACTTTTAATATATTATAAAAGTGGTGTTTGTCTCTTACCAAATCTTCTTTTATAACTCTATAGCCGTTTTCATAGAGATACTTCCTAAGGAGGTTTACGCTGTTCATAGGCTGAAGTATGAGATAATCAAAACCTTTAGCCTTTATTTTATCCTCTTCAAGGATATTTATTATAAGCTCTCCGCCCATACCGCATATAGAGACCGCGTCTATATCCGTCGTATCTATATCTCTAAGTCCGCCTGTGAGTATAAAATTAGCCTTATCTCCCATTTTATGCATTTCAAAGTTTTCCTTTGCATTATTAAGAGGTCCTTGATTTATATCACTGACTACAGCTTTATTAATTATATTATTTTTTATTAAATGAAGCGGAAGGTACCCATGGTCAGAACCTACATCTAAAAATGTATCGCACTTTTCCGCCATATTATACACCGCTTTTAGTCTTATATCCAAATTAACCATAATTATTCCTTTAAATAACAAATTTAGTATACCATAAAATCTTAGATTTTAAAATAATTTCTTTTCTTTTCAAAGAAACAAACCACCTAGGGGCTCTGCCCCTAAAACCCC
>NZ_JANJZK010000035.1 GCF_024623185.1 Anaerofustis stercorihominis | reverse complement strand
AAGTGCCGGGGTGTAAGGGGCAGAGCCCCTGATTATTTGTTTCTTTGAAAAAGAAAAAGATGTATTTTGTCAATATTGTGAAAACTTTGTATTGTCGTAATGACATAAAAATGATATAATGAAGGCTGATTTATTATTATTTATAGGGAGGAACAGGATGTTCGAAAAACTTTTTAAATTAAAAAGCAAAGGCAGTAATGTCAAAACTGAAATCATTGCGGGTATAACGACATTCCTTACTATGGCTTACATTTTAGGTGTAAACCCGGGAATGCTTGCTTCCACGGGAATGAGTTTCCAATCGGTTTTCTTGGCTACTGCTATTGCATCGGGTGTTGCAAGTATAATCATGGGTCTTCTTGCAAATTATCCGGTAGGATTGGCTCCTGGTATGGGAGTTAACGCATTCTTTACTTATACTGTTTGCATGACTTTCAAATACACATGGCAGGAAGCTTTGGCGGCAGTATTGATTTCAGGGGTTATTTTCCTTATTATTTCCGTAACCGGAGTAAGAAAGGCAATAATCAACTCTATTCCAAAAAATATGAAACTTGCTATCGGAGCAGGTATCGGTTTCTTTATCGCATTTATCGGACTTAAAAATGCGGGTATCGTAGTTGCTGACCCTTCTACATATGTAGCAATGGGAAATCTCACAAACCCTACGGTAATCCTTGCATGCTTCGGGCTTATAGTTACCGTTGCACTTTTATGTAAGAAAGTAAATGCGGCAGTATTCTACGGAATGATAATCACAGCTGTTGTAGGTGTCGTTGCGGGACTGTTCGGTGTGAGCGGAATGCCTGCACTTCCAACGGGTATCGTATCATTTGATTTTTCTATGCCTACATTCGGTGCTTGTTTTGAAGGTATATCTTCATTATTCTCAAAACCGTCATTTATCATGGTAATCTTTACATTCCTATTTATCGACTTCTTCGATACTGCGGGAACATTGGTTGCTGTCGGTAACAAGATCGGTCTAGTTAATGACAACGGCGAAATGGAAAATATTGAAAAAGCACTAGTTGCCGATTCAGTAGGTACATGTGTGGGTGCCGTATGCGGTACATCAACCGTTACATCATTCGTTGAATCGGGTTCGGGTGTTGCTGCAGGCGGAAGGACAGGTCTTACTGCTTGTACTACAGGGGTATTATTCTTCTTATCTATTTTATTTATGCCTCTTCTTACAGTAGTTAATTCTATTCAAGTAGGTGAATTATTCTTATCACCTGTTACAAGTGCACCTCTTATCATCGTTGGTGTTTTAATGGCACAGCAGCTTAAGGAAATCGAATGGGATGATATTTCAGTTGCAGTCGCTGCATTCACTACGGTTATCACAATGGTACTTACTTACTCTATCTCAAACGGTATCGCAGTAGGTTTTGTATTCTACGTTGTTTCTAAAGTGTTCAGCGGAAAAGCAAAAGAAATCAACCCTATTACATGGGTGTTACTGGTTATATTCCTGATATATCTGGTGCTTCTATAATAAGTATGAATTAAAATAAAACCTCTCTATATCAATAGGGAGGTTTTTTATTGTTAAGTTTAATTATTTGATAGTCTGTATTCCATAAACATTATAAGACTTTTGTACCTTACATTTTACTTAGGAATGTACTTTATGTAAAATATTGCTGGTTCTTTTAAGGATATTTTAATATGATTGTAATAAATTATTTAAATTTTCATTGTATTTCATATATATTCAGTGAGAATATCATAGAAAAATGTTTTATTTATAAGTATTTATTGAAATCGTTATATTTAAGGTAGTATAATATTTTATATACTATTATTTAAAATTCAGGTAACAAAAAAACTTTAAGGATAATTATACTATGCCGTAAAAACTATAAATTTCCTTTAGGTGTATTAGGAGAAATTTTATGAAAAAAGGTATTTTAAAAATATTAATAAGCATAGTTTTGGTTTTAGGATTTTTATCATTTTTTACATATTCCGCATTTGCAGGTCAGGCGGATAATGTGGTCGTTTCCAATCCTATGTATTATGATGCTGCCAATATAAAAAGCCTTACTTTCTTTTTTGGACGTTCGGGGTTGGCTTCTTGTACGGGAAGATTAGTCCTTGCGACCGAGCCGCTCAATGCCGACGGAGGTTACGGAGATTTTACCGACTTCGGGAAATACGGTTCTTCGTTTTCAAGTTTTACTGAAGTCTTGGATGAAGATAATAAAAACAATACCTTCGGTATCATAACGTATACCGATGAAATGAAACTGGTCACAAATGATTATATAGTAAATTTCAGTTTTAAAAAGGGAGAGATAGATTTAAACACAAATAAAACTTATTATATATATCTTTGGGCTTATTACAGAGGTCACTACTATCCGGATGCCTTTATGGCTGCGGTAAAAGTTCAGGACGGTCAGATATCCTATACGGGGAGAAAAAATAATTCAAACGATGTAACAAATTTGGATAACTTTAAGAATGTGGGAGACTGTGAGCTTCCTAATCATGTATACGATAAAGAAGTTGAATTGGATAAGTTTTTAGTAACACCCGCTACATGTACATCAAAAGCGGTTTATTACAAATCATGTATCTGCGGAGAAAAAGGGACGGAAACTTTTGAAGGACAGGCTCTCGGACATGATTATTCCAAAGACCCTAAATGGACATGGTCGGGAAACGATACATTGGGCTACAGCGAGCCAAAGCTGACTCTCACGTGTAATAATGACAATACTCATAAACTTACTTTATCACAGAGCACATCTCCTAATGTTAAGCTAACAAAGGATACGACTCCCGCTAAGTGCGAAACAGACGGCTCTGATGTATATACCGCATCGGTAACTTATGAAGGAAAAAAATATGAAACCTCGGGCAGTGATATTAAAACCGTAACAATAAATAAACTCGGTCATGATTTCGACTATAATGAAAACCCATCCTTTATATGGAAAAGCAAGGTCGGAGGAGGCTATACCGCACAGGCGGTTTGGTCATGTAAAAATGATAATACTCATAAGGATACATATGATGCTTCTCTCAGCTCTTCATTAGTAACCGCACCTACGTGTTATAAAAAGGGCGAGAGAAAATATACTGCCGAGATAGTGAAAAACGGACATACCTTTACGGATAGTAAATCCGATGAGATAGAGATGATACCTCATGATTTTAGTGATACATGGACTATAGCGGAGGATACGCATTATCACGAATGTAGAAGAGTTGATGAAGGGTGTACTGCGAGGGAAAGTGAAGCCGCTCATTATTCATCATCTTGGAAGTATATGGATAATTCTCATTGGCAGATATGCGACACATGCGGTAAAAAAATAAATGAAAGTCCTCACGATAAAAGCTACGGTACGGTTTGGACGGTCACTAAAAAGGCTACGGTAAGCGAAGAGGGGAGCAGATATACTCAGTGTCCTACATGTAAAATAAAGTTTATTCAAAGTATACCTAAATTAGATGACCCTAATGGAGTTGTGGAAAAAGATGTAAAAAGGGATAAAGATGCTCCCGAATTAAATTTTAACAATAGTGTGGAGAGTTTAAGGACTTTGCTTCCTTTGAACAGTGAAGAAGTAAATAAAGTTTCTGAGGGAAAGAAGCTCATTATTTATCTTGAAATAATAAATATAGATAGAGCCGTTTCGGAGAATGAAATAGATTTAATAAAAAAAGCTGTACCGACTTCCTCGGGAATAAGCTATTTCGATATATCACTATATAAAAAATTTGAAAACGAAAATGCCGTCAAAATCAAAAAAACCACGGGAGGCAAGATTTCGGTTACGATTACGATCCCCGAACAGCTAAGGAAAAAGGGAAGGACATTTGATATAATCTATATACACGATGGTAAGGTGAAAAAGGTAAAAGGAACCTATAATGAAAAGAATAGCGGATATTCCTTTGAAACGGATGAATTTTCAACTTATGCTATTTCTTATCACGATCATAAATTTTCGGACTGGAAAGATAAGGGAAATCAACACGAGGGGATATGCGTGTGCGGCGAAAAAATAAAACAAAATCATGTTTGGGATAGAGGAAAAATCACTAAAAAAGCGACTATAAGGTCCAAAGGAAAAAAGACTTACATTTGTACTGTGTGCGGAGCAATTAAAACAAAGGATATCCCAAAACTTGATAATGTAAATTCGGTAAATACATCTGATGAAAATAATATTATCATTTATATTTCTCTTTTGATAGTTTCTATGATAAGTATGGGAATAATAATAGTCAAGAAAGAAAATTAATGAGGGTTTATCCCTAGCATCTGCGAAACTATATTGTAAAAATCAACGAAGGCTTTTTTCTGAAGTAAGATTTCTTATTGCAGGGTTTATACCCTGCTTTAATTATTTATAGTTGTTATTAACTATTAGTTAAACAACTTTCTTAGGTAATATGCGGGTGAAAGATATTGGTAAGTTTAATAGCCGAAGGCTTAGGCACCGCGCCCAGCG
>NZ_JANJZK010000034.1 GCF_024623185.1 Anaerofustis stercorihominis | reverse complement strand
GATTTCCAAAGGAATATTTGCGAGTTTCCTTATTCTGTCTATGTCTGATTTACTCTACTCCGCCACTTTTTTAAGTAAGTTTTTTGATTTTATTAGTAAGTTTTTAATTATCAAAAGTAATATCTATTTATAAGAATTATTACTTTAATATTTAGTAAAACCTTTTATACAAGCGGGTTGGGTTAGCGGTCGTTTGGAGAAATTGCGGGCAGCAATTTTCCAAAATCCGACCGCGTTAAGAGCCGCCACGGCGAATGAGTGGCATCCTTTAATCCATATTTTGACTATTAAAAGACTTCGAAGAAGGCTTTCTAAAATTTACTAAAGCAAATTTTAGATGTGTGAAACACATTTAATAACATGAGCAAATTTGCTTTAGCAAGATTTGCGAACCCGACGAGCAAATTTTTGGTGGGGTGCGGGGCGAAACCCCGCAAAGCCTTGATTGTTTTAAGTATAATCGCTTATATTTTTGAAATTGACTATCACCCCTTCTTCATCTTCCTCTTTTGAAACTTCAGCAGTATCTTTTTCAAGTATTTTGCTGAGTAAGTCCAAAGCCCTTAGCTTATCGTAAAACTGAAGCTTTAGTTTCCCTCCGGTAAATTCCACCGATTTAATGGCTCTGTCTTCCAAATCAAAATCCTTTAGTTCCAGCCCCTCACTCTCCACAATGACCACGTCAGAAAGATTATGAAAAGCAATTTTTTTAACTTCTTCTATAACATCGCTTAAGCTCAAGTCTTCTTTTGTCTCATCTTTTTTCAAATAATCCCTCCTTACATAGCAGTACAAAAAAATAAGCACCGACGTGCTTATTTAATCTAAATGTTATCATCCCTAAAGGGAAAAAATTCACCAAGTATTTTTACATATTTAAACATTAAAATACAATTAATTTAATATATACTTATTAAATACGCCAAGATATTATGATAAAATGTAAATATAAACATTAAGGGGTAACAAAATGAAATTTGACAAAAATAAGACTTATGCTCTCGCTCTCGGAGGAGGAGGCGTCAGAGGCGCCTATGAAATCGGAGTATGGCGAGCTTTGATAGAAGAAAATATAAATATAAGATCGGTGTGCGGCACAAGTATAGGAGCCGTGAACGGTGCCTTGGTAGCACAGAAGGATTTTAAAAGGGCGATAAAGCTCTGGACACAGATAACTCCCGAGACCATATACAACAAAGACAGCAACATGGTGGACAGGATAAGGGATATATCCAAATTGGAGGAAATACTCAGAGCCAATCTGGATGAAGAGAAGATAAGAGAAAGCGATATAGACTTCGGCGTCGTTACTTTTAATCTTACGACATTGGAGCCTATAATCATATTCAAGGACGATATGCCAAAGGGCAAGATGATAGATTATATCCTTGCAAGCGCAAATTATCCTATATTCTACAGGCATGAAATAGACGAAGAGGTGTTTGTAGACGGGGGAGTTTATGATAATCTTCCGAGAGGTCCCCTTTCAGATAGAGGCTATAAGGATATAATCGAAGTGGATATAAATCCTCCTCTAAGCAATATCACAAAGAAAAAGGTAGCGGACGACGTGACCGTCCATACCATAATAAGCAAGCATACTCTCTACGGACAGTTTTTATTCAACAGCAAACAGCTGAAGGAAAATATAAATAAGGGATATTTGGATACGAAGTTATATAACGACGAATATCTCTCAAGTCATTATTATGTAAATAGACCGGCTGATAATTACGATATATCTCTTAAGCCGAAGGATATATCAAGGCTTATAATGGACGACAGGTTTGCTAATTTTTTTATCAGCGACAGAAGGATAAAGAGTTATATAGAGTTTGTCAACGATTATTATAAAGACAGGAACGGATACGACTACGGGGATATCCCTATCAGAGACGAAAGATTTTTTATGGCGGCACTTGAAATAACCGCGGACGTTGTGGGACTGGATCCGATAAAAGAATATTCATACGAGGAGTTCAGACTCGAAGTAATAAGGGAAGTAAATGAACTTATATTAAACGAAGAAAAGATATCTTCACTCTTGGACGAGGGGATATTCAATCTTGCAATGAGTTCGGATATGAATTTCGACAAGAAAACGCTTCTTTCTCTGCTAATCTTTGCAAGCAACAGGAGTTCTCTTATCGAATCTATCTTATATACCACTTCACCTAAAATAACCATAGCATTCATTACATCTTTTATTATAATGAACCGACTTAATTACGATGATTTTTCTCTTATGCCTAAGATTATCAACAAGAAAAAATCCGATTTTTAAGGCGAAAACCCGAAATATCCCGAAAGTTATTAACATACCAACAGGTTATCCACAGTTTTCCACAATAAAACATGGATATTTCACCCTTTGAACGTTTTTTTATATTTATTACATTTTTGAAGAAATTTGTAGGGGAATCGAAGAGGCACCGCCTCTTACACCCCGCAAAGTTTTTTCTAAGTAAAATGAAATTAATGAAACTTTTATATAATAATTAAGATTTAGATATGTAAGACAAAAAAGAATGCAGTCTCATTCTTTTCTGAGGTCTTTTTTAGTATTAAAATATAAAAGTTTCCTTTTATTTAGTTCAGGTTAGCGGTCGTTTGGAAAAATTGAAAGTTTCTTTTGAATACAGCCCGCATTTTTTGAAAGTTTTGTCGTCCCGCACCTTTACCATGAAAAGTTTTATATTATATTTAAGGTAATAACTTTTTTATGTGATATGATGATGATTGACTTCAGTAAGTTTAATATCTCTTTTAGCGAAGTTCTCAGGCACCGCGTCCAGCGGGGCGTTTTATCCATTCTGTAACTATTAAAAGACTTCGAAGAAGGCTTTCTAAAATTTACTTTAGAAAATTTTAGATGTGTGAAACACATTTAATAACATGAGCAAATTTGCGTTAGCAAGATTTGCGAATTTATGTAACAAGAATAATTCGTAATTTTTCTTAAGAAAATTTACTGCACAGCATAACTTCGAAATCATGTTGACCTCTGTATTTTGCACAGTAATATCTTAACTAAAGTAAAGATATTAAAAACTCTTTGAAAGTTTTCGGTCAGTCAATATATTCGCAGGGTTCATAAGGGATGGGGTTCCTTATAAGGGTTTTAAGGGGCATAGTCCTAATATATTTAGTTGTATAGAATAATAAGTCATGATATAATCATTAAAAATACATAGGCGAGGTAAAGATATGATAGACGAAGCTTTGGAAATCATCGAAGATTATTTGGACGGTGAAAGCGATACCGATGATTTTAAGACCGACATCGGGGTACTTGTGGATATGGACTATTCCGATATGAAAGAAGAGAACGAAGAAGCAGCGGACTTGATAGCAGAAGACTTACTGGGTGTACTAAACGAACATGAAGACGGGAGCTGTTTGATGACTTTCATGGAAAAGGTAAACGATGTTTACGAACGTATAAAAGAGTTGCTTTAAAGTGCTTTTAGCTTGAAGCCTTTTCTAGTTAAGGCTATTATTACCTTTTTAAGTTTTGTAATACTTATTTTTATTTAATAAGTATCTGATATGTTCTTTATAAGTTTTTTATCAAAAGTATAGGTCCCTGTGCAGGGGCTTTTTTATTTTGCAGAGGAGTATTTAAAAGACTATTTTTAATAATTAATAATATATTCATAAAATCATTAAATATCAAAACATCAATATTGATTTATTTAAAGTAGATATTAAAAAATAAGACAAAGGACTTTCTGGAATTATATACTTCTTTATTAATTTTATATCAAAACATAATTTTGGTTTTTAAGAAAACTATTCTTTTATTCAATTATAATAAAAAATATAATCATAAGTAAAAACTATCCCAAGAAACTTGATTTTATCCTTTTCGGGAAAATGCTGATTTATTTCTTTTATAAAAATAGGAGCCGTCGTTTACTAGTAATCAAACAACTTTTAAAGGTAACTAAGAGTATGCCTATCCTAAACTTAATATTAACATCGTTAATAAAACTAATTCATTTCTTTTATAAAAATAGGAGCTGTCATTTATCATTTAAAAAACAACCATTAAATATGCCGGTCAATAAAAAATCAAAGCCATTTTAACTATTCTTAATGTTTTTCTCTTTAAAAGTAAATTTCATTATTAACTGACAAAACATAGCTCTTATATATTTTGGGGATTAATAACTTTGATAAGCTAAATATTACTTTTTTAATACCAAATATATATTTATCTCTAATAATTAAAAATTATCGTCAACTATAATAAACAGCTCTTTTATAATTTTCATGTGCATGATTTTAATAAGGCTCATATCTTTTCTTAATCTCAGTTATTAAAAATCTAGAGTAATTATTCACTAGTAAGCAAACAACTCTTTCAGATGATTAGAATATGAATGACTTCAGGAAGTTTAATATTTCTTTTAATGTTTGTCTTTCACTCGTTCTTTATCATATAAAGAAGTTATTCACTAGTAAGCAAACAACTCTCTTAGGTGATTAGAATATGAATGACTTTGGTAAGTTTGATATTTTTTTATATTCATCTTTCACTCGTCTTTTATCATATAAAGAAGTTATTCACTAATAAGCAAACAACTTTTTTAGGTAATATGCGGGTGAATGACTTTCGTAAGTTTAATATCCCTTTTAGCGAAGCTCTAAGCCACCGCGGCGAGCGGAGATTTTTTCATTCTTTTTTATCTTTAAAAAAGAATATGTAATATCTTTTAGGTAATATGCGGGTGAATGACCTTCGTAAGTTTAATATCTTTTCTGCCGA
>NZ_JANJZK010000033.1 GCF_024623185.1 Anaerofustis stercorihominis | reverse complement strand
GTACTTCCATTTTCGATATGACTTAAATGGCTTACGGATAAATCCACATATTCGGCAAGAGTTTCTTGTGTTATTCCCTGTTTTTTTCTTTGTTGTTTTAATTTTTCTCCTAACATAAGATAGTTTATCTTCATTCACTGCACCATGTTTTTTGTTTATATTTTATTTAAATTGATTTCTTAATTACAGAGTTTTAAACCGCTCAACTTTGCCTCATTTTTTGGATTGTGTGGCAAGGAAAATATTTCAAAATAGCTTATATAAAGGAATTCGAGGACTTTTTGAACCTGCTGATACTATAAATTATATATAAAATCAAAAAATATATGACATTCACAAAATGTCATATATTGAAAAAGTAAGTTTTATGGAGTAAGGTAGTGTCGGTTTGGTAAAACCGTAGGTAATAATTTCCCAAAATCTTTTAAAGTAAACATCTTTTTTAAGTAATATGCTATTGATATACCTTTATCTTTCATTATTACCTAAGAAAAATTATAACCTTTAATAAAAAATAATACTTTTTATATTAAGGAGCTGGGGCAGCGGTTCTTTCACAAAATGCGGGCAGCATTTTGCAGAAAACCGAACCACGTTATAAGCCACCGCGGCTTAAGCGGCGTCCTTTAATCCAAAAATTTGGACGAGCAAATTTTTGGTGGGGTGTGGGGTGAAACCCCGCAGGGGTTTTTAAGGGCGGACAGCCCTTAATCATAAATTTTAGAAATTATTAAGAAATTTATACTATTTTTAATAAGAAACGATTTTTATAATAAACAAAAATCGAGGTGATGATATGGACAGAAAAGACAAAACTCATAAAATTTATCTTATGTTTTCAAGGTCGAATACGCTTCTTTCAAAAGCGATATACAAAAGGACCAAAGAAGATTACACTCATGTGGCGATTTCTTTGGACGATACCTTCGATACTTTTTATGCCTTCGGCAGAAGATATCCCGCTTTCATGCTTCCTGCAGGATTTACCAAGGAAAGTCCTTTTAAAGGACTATATGAAAAAAATCAGGATATAAATATAAAAATAGTTTCAATAGAAGTAAATGAAAGTCAGTATGAAAGTATATCAAATCATTTGTCTAAAATGTATGAGGAAAGATTTAATTATAAATATGATATCTTGGGAGTAATGCTCTGTAACGGAAATATTACTTTAGAAAGAAAATATCATAAATTCTGCTCAGAATTTATAAGCGAATTTTTAAGCAGTAACGGAGTTATAGATATTTTTAAATCTCCAAAGCATATCCGCCCTTATGAACTTTCAATAATGAAGGACTTTGATTTAGAATTTGAAGGGAATGTATATGAGCTAAGCAGATTATGTAATAACGATAATGTAAGTTATTCATATTTAAGCGATATATACGAACCGGTATAGAAAAATGAAAAACAAGAAAAAGACGATAATAATAGCCTCGGTCATTGCACTCATCATGCTTATAGGTCTGGGAGTGATATTAAGCCTTGACCTGGAAAAAATAATAAACCGGATTTCAAATCTTCCCCACGGGCTTAAAGAACTTTTGATGATATCTCTTATAACGATACAAATATTCATCGCCTTTATCCCCGGTGAACCTCTGGAGCTTGCGGCGGGGTATATGTTCGGTTCCGTATGGGGGACGGCAGTATGCATGATCGGTTCATTTATAGGAACGATAATCGTTTATTATCTGGTGAAGATTTTCGGTAATAAGATAATAACAATGATGTTCAAGGAAGAAAAAGTCGAAGAAGTGAAAAAGACTTTCGAGAAGAAAAAAGGTCTTTACTGGGTATTTGTTTTATTCCTAATTCCCGGTACTCCCAAAGACGTAATGACTTACCTCGTATCTCTTACCAATGTAAGGCTTTATAAATGGCTTGCAATCACCACTGTGGGAAGGATACCGAGCATAGTTACTTCCACTTTTATAACAGGCTCGATAAAAAATCAGCAGTATATATTAGCGGTGATAATAGGAGTTATAACGGTTATCGTGGTAACAGCAGGATTTTTTTACTACAAAAAGTTAAATAGCTCTTCCAATTGCTGATAAGATTATTATAGAATAGAGGTAATTATATGAAAAGAGGACTTTTAAATGCAGCATAATATATTGATAGTAGAAGACGAAAAAGGCATAAGGGATGCCATTAAGATTTATTTGAATAATCAGGGGTATAACGTATTCGAAGCCGAAAACGGAAAAGAAGGCTTGGAAGTTTTAAATAGGGAAGATATACACCTTACTATAGTGGATATAATGATGCCCGTAATGGACGGTATCACAATGACCATGAGGCTCAGGGAAACTTACGATATACCCGTTATATTCTTAAGTGCGAAATCCGAGGATATAGATAAGATAACGGGGCTTAATATAGGTGCGGACGATTATGTCACAAAGCCTTTTGCCTCAATGGAACTTATCGCGAGGGTAAATTCGCAAATAAGAAGATATGACCAGATTTTAAATCTTAAACATAGTTCGGTAAAAGAAGAAGAAAATGCTAACAGATATGTCGTCGGAGGGCTTGAGCTTGATGATGATACAAAAGAAGTGACTGTTGACGGTAAAAAAGTAAGGTTAACCGCAAAGGAATATCAGATATTGAGATTACTTATAAAGACACCGGGAAGAGTGTATTCTTCCGAGCAGATATATGAACAGGTATGGAATGAAAAGGCGATAAATACCGAAACCATAATGGTTCATATAAGGAAACTAAGAGAAAAAATAGAAGTAAATCCCAAAAAACCTCGTTATATAAAAGTAGTATGGGGGATAGGGTATAAAATGGAAAAGATGTAGGTGAATAATATGAATAAAATAAATAAGAAGCGGACATTTTTGATATCATTCATAGCTCTCATTATATTCTTAAGCGGTATGGTGGTAAGTTTATACGATAATGTAGAGGGTAAATTCAATCACGACGAAAATACCATAATAAATCACTTGAACAGTGAAATCAAATATTTTACCATAGCCAAAGCGAAAGAAGCCGATCCTGGTTATCAAATACTTTCTTTCGGAAAAGACGTACCAAAGGATATAAGGGAAAATCTAACAAAAGATCTTGAAGAAAAAATGTCAAATTCTTTGGATATGCTGGAAAATGACAGCAACTTTTTATTTGAAGTTAAAAATGCAAAGACAAAGAAAACTCTCAGAAGTAAATATTTAAAGAAAAATATATATGATAATGATGTAAAGAATAACAGCATATTTTACGGTGTCTTAAACTATGACGCTAAGGGTGAACTTATAAATAACGATACCTTATATAAAGGGGATTATGATGGGTTTGATTTTGCGGATATGTTCGAGGGTTCTTTTGATATCGGATATACCGGAGGGGAAAACGGCACGGATGATTATTATATAAACGGAGTGACGATCCCTCAAAGTCAAATCAAAGTAAACACTCCCGGTAGTGTATCTGTAGCATACTCTGTTCCTAAAGATGTAAAAGACAACGGCGGTATGATTTATTATTACTTGAACAGCTGGGAAAACTATAACAGCTTTGCAGCAGGGGCTTTGATGTTCGCAAGTTTCATAATAGCGTTATTCATACTATTTTATCCTAAGAGTGTGGAAGATGAAGTAAATCCTTTTAAATCTTTCAGAAAACTCAGAGGGGAAATCAATATAGGTTTGATAGCGACCGCTATAACCTTTGGGTGCATGGGATGCCTTATCGTATCGGGATATACCATAAACGGGATGTTCTTAAGTCTTGTAAATACTCTGGGCTTTACTTTCTCCGGATTTATAGTTATGCTTTGTAACATAATAGTATGGGCTTTGACTTTCCTTGTTATCGCCATAGGGTGTTATGATTTGAAATATATAGTCGTTGACGGGATATGGCGTTTCTTAAGGGATGATACTTTGATAGGCGACTTATGCAGGAACATCAAAAAAAGTATGGATAAACTAAGCGATGTAGATTTATCCGATGACCTCAATAAGACTATAATCAAGTTCGCTCTTATCAATTTTTTAATGGTCTTACTTATGATATGTCTTTGGGGATTTGGAGCATTCCTGTCTATTATATATGCCATTGCTTCATTCTTCTGGATAAAAAAGAAAGTCGACAAAGTAAAAGCGGATTATGATGTTCTGCTTGCGTCTACGGAAAACTTGGCAAAAGGGAACTTTAGCGATGAGATAACCGAAGATGTCGGAGTATTCAATTCTTTAAGAGATGAATTCAAGAATATCAAAACGGGATTTGAAGAAGCAGTCAAGGAAGAAACAAAATCGCAGAATATGAGGACGGAACTTATCAGCAACGTTTCTCACGACTTAAAGACTCCTCTCACCGGAATAAAGAACTATGTAGAACTTCTGCAGCAGGATAGTATAAGCGAAGAAACAAGGAAAGAGTACGTTGAGACTTTAAATCAATATATCGACAGACTCAGTACTTTGATAGAAGACTTATTTGAAGTAAGTAAAGTAAACAGCGGGAATATCAATCTTGATTTAATGGAATTAAATCTTATCCAGCTGATAGAACAGACAAAAGATGAATGTTCGGAAGTACTCAGTTCCAAGGGACTCGAAATGATAATGACATCGTCAAATAGTGAAATACCGCTAATGCTTGACGGAGATAAAACCTACAGGATATTTGAAAATCTATTCAATAACGTAGCGAAATATGCTTTGCCTTCTACTCGAGTATATATCGACATAGCAGAAAGCGAAGAAGACGTAATGGTGGAAATAAAGAATATTTCAGCCTCTCAAATGAACTTTACCAGTGAAGAGATAGTGGAAAGGTTTGTGAGAGGGGATAAGTCCAGACACGAAAGCGGAAGCGGTATCGGGCTTGCAATAGTAAAAAGTTACGTCGAAGCACAGGGCGGAAGCTTTAAAATCGATATAGACGGAGATCTTTTCAAAGCGATAATAATCTTTTGTAAAGATAGAAAGTAATAAGGGCTGTCTGCCCTTATGAACCCAAATACCTTTTCAGGGTTTCGCCCTAAAGGGCGACCCATTTTTG
>NZ_JANJZK010000032.1 GCF_024623185.1 Anaerofustis stercorihominis | reverse complement strand
GCAGGGTTCCTAAGGGACAGCGTCCCTTAAGGGATTTTAGGGGCAGAGCCCCTTGAAGTTTGTTTCTTCCAAAAGAAACTATATATACATAGGAACAAAATCAATCCCTTCTTTTTCATCAAAGCCGAACATTATGTTCATATTTTGTACTGCCTGTGATGAAGCACCTTTCATAAGGTTATCTATAACGCTTGATACTATAACTCTGTTCACTCTCTTATCCAAGACAAAGCCGGTATCAAAGATATTCGTTCCCTTTACATAATTGGTCACCGGAAGGTCTCCAGTTTCTCTGAGCCTTATGAAATATTCATCTTTGTAATATTTCTCATAAGCTTCTTTTATGTCGCTTTCCTCTACACCATCATTTATATTAGCATAAATAGTAGTCAAGATCCCTTTGTTCATCGGTACCAAATGAGGAGTGAAAGATAAAGTTATATCTTCTCCAAGCTTAGATAACTGCTCTTCAATTTCGGGGGTATGTCTGTGAGTCCCTACACCGTAGGCTTTTATGCTTTCGTTGCATTCGCAGAATAAAGAACCCGTCGAAGCTTTTCTTCCCGCTCCGCTTACTCCCGACTTAGCGTCTATGATTATCGATTTTGTATCTATCAATTTTTCTTTTACAAGCGGATAAAGGGATAATATGGAACACGTAGTATAACATCCCGGATTTGCGAGAAGTCTCGTATTTTTAATATTTTCTCTTTCTTTTTCACACAGACCGTAAACACTCTCACTGAGTACACCTTCACCGTAGTGTTTAGTCTTATACCACTCTTCATATGTATCTATATCACTGAGCCTGAAATCCGCCCCCAGGTCTATTACTTTAGTTTTTTCCAAGACTTCCTTTGTTACGACTTTTGAAGCAACTCCGTGAGGAAGAGCCATGAACACAACGTCGCATTCATCTGCAAATTCATTTATATCGCTATCCATGCATTCTCCGTCCTCTATATCTTTAAAAGCCTTGTATACATCGCTGAAATCCTGCCCTACATAACTATGAGAGCCCAGCTTTATATTTCCTACTTCTTTATGTTTTTTAAGTATACTTACAAGGATTGCTCCGGTATAACCAGTAGCCCCTAAAATACCAACACTTATCATCTCATTACCTCCATAATATGATACATTATACATATTAATGTATATTTATGCAAGTATTATTTTTAGAAAATTTACCCTGATATACTTTTTTTATGTTCTCTTTTAAATCAGAGTAATTTCCGTTATTATCAACTACAATATCTGCATATTTGATTTTCTCTTCAGGACTCATTTGAGCTTCAATACGTTTTACTGCATCTTCCTTACTTATCTTATCTCTAAGCATTACTCTACTTAACTGGATATCAAAAGAAGTATAAATAAGCATTACAACATCTACAAACCCCGTAAGCTTTTCTTCTATTAGCAAAGGACAGTCGTAAATGACATAAGGTTCTTCTTCATTTCTATATTTATTTACAAGTTCATTAAATCTATTCGTCACTTCGGGATGAACTATATCATTTAACTTAAACCTTGCTTTCTCATCGGAGAAAACCAGAGCCCCCATTTTTATCCTGTTGAGTTCTCCGTTTTCCGTGATAAATTCTTTGCCGAATTCATTTTCTATTTTGCTTAGTCCCCTGCTGCCTTTTTCGACCGCTTCTCTGCTGATTTTGTCTGCGTCGATTATCGGGATATCAAATTCTTTATTGAGTATTTCGCTTGCGGAACTTTTTCCAGTTCCTATTGAACCGGTAAGACCTATTATCTTCATTATTTCGCCTCGAACCAAGTTTTCCCTACAGATATATCAGCTTTAAGCGGACAAGACATATCTACTACGTTTTCCATTTTATCTTTTAGAAGAGCTTTTACTTCCTCTACTTCTTCCATAGGTGTATCGATTATAAGCTCATCGTGTACCTGAAGTATAAGCTTTGCTTTTAATTTCCTTGTCTTTAGTTCGTTTTGAACGTTGACCATAGCAAGCTTTATTATATCCGCCGCACTTCCCTGAATAGGAGTGTTTAGAGCCGTCCTCTCACCGAATGACCTCACGTTAAAATTCTTGGAATATATTTCATTTATATATCTTCTTCTGTTGAACATGGTAGTAACATATCCCTGTTCTTTTGCTGTAACTACTATATCTTCCATGTATTTACATACTCCCGGATATTTTGCCAGGTAAGTATCTATATATTCTTTTGCATTTTTTCTGGAAATAGACAGTCCCTTTGATAGCCCGAAATCACTTATCCCGTAAACTATACCGAAGTTGACGGCTTTTGCACTGCTTCTCATTTCGGATGTTACTTCATCTATAGGTACGTTAAATACTTCGCTTGCGGTCCTGGTATGGATATCCTCATTATTTTTAAATGAGTTTATAAGTTTCTCGTCATTTGAAATATGAGCAAGCACTCTAAGTTCGATTTGAGAATAATCCGCATCCACGAGAACATTGTTTTCACTGCTTGAAATAAATACTTTCCTTATTATCCTTCCTTCTTCCGTCCTTACGGGGATATTCTGAAGATTGGGATTTGATGAAGAGATCCTCCCTGTAGTGGTTATGGTTTGATTGAATGTGGAATGTATCTTATTCGTATCCTTATCTATGAGGCTCACAAGTCCTTTTACATAAGTGGAATTGAGCTTGCTTATTTGTCTTAAGTCTATTATCATCGGTATGATAGGATGATGATCCCTTAATTTTTCGAGGACTTCTATATTTGTGGAATATCCCGTCTTTGTCTTTTTAAGTGCGGGAAGCCCCATTTTATCGAATAAGACATGACCGAGCTGTTTCGTGGAATTCACATTGAAATCCTCGTCTTCTCCAGCAGCTTCTCTTATCCTTCTGGTAAGGTCCTCTACCCTTCTGTCAAAATCAACGCCGAGCTCTTCAAGAGTATTTAAATCTACTTTAAACCCTTCAAGTTCCATATCACCTAAAACATACATCAGTTTATGCTCTATATTTTGGTATAGATCTTCCATTTCCTCTTCTTTGATTTTTTCTTTAAAAATCCTTGCGAGAGAATAAATGCATTTAGCTTTTTTCATCTGCATATTGTATTTATTGTTGTCTTCCATATCAAGAAAGCTCTGCTGAACAGCTTCGCCTTTTTCTTCTTCCAAATCTATATCAAGATATTTCTTACTCATTACTTCGAGAGAATATCTTTCATCGCTTGGATTTAAAACATATCCTCCGAGATATATATCAAATCTGCAGTGTATATTATCATATCCATTTGAAACAAATACCTTATATACATCTTTGAAATTATGAGTGACTATATCTGGACCTAAGTTCATTATTTTAATAATTTCACTTATATCTGAAACACTCCCGTCATAAAGATAAAAATTATCTTTATCAAAAATCATGGCACTTTTTATCTTTTTATAATCGTCGCTTAAAACAAAATAAACACTAAGGGACTTTTTATCCTTTATATTACTTAATACTTCATCTAAGGAAATATCTTTTGAAATAGTTTTATATTCTTCTTTTATATGAGAGAAATCATCCTTTTCGTTCTCTGTGCTGTCTTCACTCGTTTCACCTACTTTAACACCAAGCTTTTTGATTATTGATTTTAAATCAAGTTCCTGAAGTATGGAAATGAATTCTTCGTTTTCAAAATTAAAGTTACATTCCTCATTTAAATCGAGGTCGATATCCATATTTACTTCAATGGTACCCAGTTCCCTGCTTAAAAAAGCATTGTCTTTATCATTTATAAGCTTTTCCTGTAATTTCCCTTTTACTTCGTCTATATGTTCATATACTCCGTCCAAGGTAGAATACTTTTCAAGCAAATTAAGAGCTGTCTTTTCACCAACGCCTTTTACCCCCGGGATATTATCCGACTTATCTCCCATCAAAGCCTTAAGGTCTATCATTTGCTTAGGAGTGAGATTATACTTTTCTTTTAAATAATCTTCATTGATAACTTCGATATCGCTTATACCCCTTTTTGAATAGAGTATCTTGGTATGCTCTGATACAAGCTGAAACGAATCTCTATCCCCCGTGATCACTACTGTATCAATACCTTCTTTATCAGCTGCTTCACTGACGCTTCCTATGATATCGTCCGCTTCATAATTATCTACCTTCAAAGAGATTATATTTGCGGCGTCAAGAAGTTTTTCTATATAAGGTATCTGTTCTCTCAGCTCTTCGGGCATACTTTGTCTGCCTGCTTTATAGTCGGCGTATTTATCGTGTCTGAAATTTTTATGTCCTTTATCGAACGCCGCATATAAATAATTTGGTTTTTCATCGTTTATCAATTTTAAGATTATATTTAAAAATCCGTAAACCGCATTGGTTGAAATACCTTTCGGAGAATGCATAGGTCTTACCCCGAAAAAGCATTTATAAATAATCGAATATGCGTCTATAATTACCAGTTTTTTCTTCATTGTGTCCTCTCAGTCTGTTTAAAAATCTTCTTATAAAGGATAACATAAATACGCGGAAAAATAAACATGTTACACCTTTTTCTTGAAGCGTAATTCTGTTATACTATTTTTGACATTAACTAAGGAGAATATTATGGATTTAAGAGAATATTTAAAAGCGGGACTAAAAAAATCCGATATAGAAATAGAAGATACTAAAGCAGAAAAACTATTAAAGTTCATGGAAATAGTCTTAAGAGAAAATAAAAAATTCAATCTTACGGCTATAACCGATGAAAAAGAGTTCATCGAAAAACATATCATTGACAGCGCTGTATCCGTTAAATATATAAATAAGGAAGGCAAGCTTATAGATATAGGTTCGGGAGCGGGAATGCCGGGGATAATAATAAAAATATTGAATGATGATATGGATATACTTCTCCTTGACAGTTTAAACAAAAGAGTAAATTATTTGAACGAAACAATAAAAGAACTTGGGCTAAATAATATAGAAGCGATCCATGCAAGAGCCGAAGAACTCTCTCACGATAAAGACTACAGAGAAAGTTTTGATTATGTGACCGCAAGAGCGGTAGCTAAGTTAAATGTACTTACCGAGTACACTACTCCCTTTATAAAAGTAGGAGGAAAATTCATAGCCCTAAAAGGAAGCAAAGGAGAAGAAGAACTGAATACAAGTAAAAATGCTATAGGTACACTTTCCTGCAAACTAAACGGTAACCATGAAATAACTCTTCCCTATTCAAATTCTAAAAGGGATATAATCGTAATAGAAAAGATAAAACCCACATTAGACAGATATCCGAGAAAGCAGGCGAAAATTAAAAAATCTCCTCTATAAGGGACCGTGTCCCTTAAACCACAATGTAGGGTTCCACCCTACAACCCAACATTCTGTAAGGCAGAGCCTTACAATCCGCTAATAAGGGACTTCGTCCCTTACACCACACTGTAGGGCGTTGCCCTACAACCCACTAATCTTTGCTCGCCCAAAGATTAGATAAAGGGCTCCACTCATTCGCCGTG
>NZ_JANJZK010000031.1 GCF_024623185.1 Anaerofustis stercorihominis | reverse complement strand
CAGCGAGCTAATGATACAAAAGAATAAGAGAATAAGAAGAACGAATTAAAAAGCAGAAATGTAATTTAAGTCAGTGAAATTTGAGATATGAGTCGGAATTAAGAACAACCAAGATGAGTATCAGCCTTAGTGCTGAAACGATATTATTTTGAGAGTTTGATCCTGGCTCAGGACGAACGCTGGCGGCGTGCTTAACACATGCAAGTCGAACGAGAAGCTTACAATTGATCCTTCGGGTGAAGCTGTAAGTGGACAGTGGCGAACGGGTGAGTAACGCGTAGGTAACCAACCTCATGCAGGGGGATAGCCCAGGGAAACTTGGATTAAACCCGCATAAGACCACAGCACCGCATGGTGCAGAGGTAAAAACTCCGGTGGCATGAGACGGACCTGCGTCTTATTAGGTAGTTGGTGAGGTAACGGCTCACCAAGCCAACGATGAGTAGCCGACCTGAGAGGGTGATCGGCCACATTGGGACTGAGACACGGCCCAGACTCCTACGGGAGGCAGCAGTGGGGAATATTGCGCAATGGGGGGAACCCTGACGCAGCAACGCCGCGTGAGCGATGAAGGTTTTCGGATCGTAAAGCTCTGTCTTTGGGGAAGATAATGACGGTACCCAAGGAGGAAGCTCCGGCTAACTACGTGCCAGCAGCCGCGGTAATACGTAGGGAGCAAGCGTTGTCCGGATTCACTGGGCGTAAAGAGCACGTAGGCGGTTAATTAAGTCAGGTGTGAAAGTTTTCGGCTCAACCGGAAAAGTGCACTTGAAACTGAATAACTTGAGTATCGGAGAGGTAAGCGGAATTCCTAGTGTAGCGGTGAAATGCGTAGAGATTAGGAAGAACACCGGTGGCGAAGGCGGCTTACTGGACGATAACTGACGCTGAGGTGCGAAAGCGTGGGGAGCGAACAGGATTAGATACCCTGGTAGTCCACGCCGTAAACGATGAATACTAGGTGTTGGGGTAACTCAGTGCCGCAGTTAACACATTAAGTATTCCGCCTGGGGAGTACGCTCGCAAGAGTGAAACTCAAAGGAATTGACGGGGGCCCGCACAAGCAGCGGAGCATGTGGTTTAATTCGAAGCAACGCGAAGAACCTTACCAGGTCTTGACATCCCTTGACCGCCTAAGAGATTAGGCTTTCCTTCGGGACAAGGAGACAGGTGGTGCATGGTTGTCGTCAGCTCGTGTCGTGAGATGTTGGGTTAAGTCCCGCAACGAGCGCAACCCTTATGTTTAGTTACTAACATTAAGTTGAGGACTCTAGACAGACTGCCCTTGAAAGAGGGAGGAAGGTGGGGACGACGTCAAATCATCATGCCCCTTACGACCTGGGCTACACACGTGCTACAATGGTCTGTACAGAGGGTTGCGAAGCAGTGATGCCTAGCTAATCTCAAAAAGCAGATCTCAGTTCGGATTGCAGGCTGCAACTCGCCTGCATGAAGTCGGAGTTGCTAGTAATCGCGAATCAGAATGTCGCGGTGAATGCGTTCCCGGGCCTTGTACACACCGCCCGTCACACCACGAGAGTTGGTAACACCCGAAGCCAGTGAGCTAACCATTAGGAGGCAGCTGTCGAAGGTGGGATCAGTAATTGGGGTGAAGTCGTAACAAGGTAGCCGTATCGGAAGGTGCGGCTGGATCACCTCCTTTCTAAGAGTTTAGAAAAAAGTGACTAATATCTCAAACTTATTCTCTTTATTCAATTGTAAAGAAGTTAATGACCTAACAATGGGGGTGTAGCTCAGTTGGGAGAGCACCTGCCTTGCAAGCAGGGGGTCAGGAGTTCGAATCTCCTCATCTCCACCATATAAAAATGGGGGCTTGTAGCTCAGGTGGTTAGAGCGCACGCCTGATAAGCGTGAGGTCGGAGGTTCGAGTCCTCCCAGGCCCACCATGAATTAAGATTTAAAAGTAAGGTATTATTAAGTTAGTATCTTAGTTTTAACTCTTAATGAGTTAAGAGAATAATGCTTTTGAGTAAAAGCAACGCTTTTACGAAGAAAATAGCATTATGACTTAACAAAGAGTTAAGAGATAATTGAAAATTGCATAAGTAGAAACACAAAACAAGTATTTTTACGAATCGACAAAGAAAGTTAATGAATGATCATTAAAACAAAAAGAATTAAAGTTTGGTTAAAAAACTATAATTACAATCGAATCGTATATATCTTAGGATCAAGTTATTAAGGGCATAAGGTGAATGCCTTGGCATCCAGAGCCGAAGAAGGACGTGATAAGCTGCGATAAGCTGCGTTTAGTTGCAAATGAACTTTGAAGCGCAGATTTCCGAATGGGGCAACCCACTATGTGAAGACATAGTACCACCATGTGAATATATAGCATGGTAGGAGGGAACCCGGCGAACTGAACCATCTAAGTAACCGGAGGAAGAGAAAGAAAAATCGATTCTCCTAGTAGCGGCGAGCGAACGGGGAACAGCCCGCGTATTGAGATATATAGTGTTTAGCAGAAGTGTATGGGAAGGCACACCAAAGAAGGTTATAGTCCTGTAAGCGAAAAGCATTATATAGTTGATACGCCTTGCGAGTACCACGGGACACGTGAAACCCTGTGGGAATATGGGAGGCCCACCTCCCAAGGCTAAATACTACTGGATGACCGATAGAGAATAGTACCGTGAGGGAAAGGTGAAAAGTACCCCGTGAGGGGAGTGAAATAGAACCTGAAACCTTATGCCTACAAGCAACCAGAGCGCAAGTGATGGTGTGCTTTTTGTAGAACGAGCCAGCGAGTTACGGTGTGTAGCGAGGTTAAGCTGTTAAGCAGCGAAGCCGCAGGGAAACCGAGTCTGAATAGGGCGATAGTTGCATGCTGTAGACCCGAAACCGTGTGATCTACCCATGTCCAGAGTGAAGCGAAGGTAAAACTTCGTGGAGGCTCGAACCGGTGTCTGTGAAAAAGGCTCGGATGAGGTGTGGGTAGGGGAGAAATTCCAATCGAACACGGAGATAGCTGGTTCTCCCCGAAATAGCTTTAGGGCTAGCGTGTGACGATGAATAATGGAGGTAGAGCACTGAATTGGCTAGGGGGTGTCTTGCTTACTGAACCATATCAAACTCCGAATGCCATATATTTTAGTCATGCAGTCAGACTGTGAAAGATAAGTTCCATGGTCGAAAGGGAAACAGCCCAGACCTTCAGCTAAGGTCCCAAAATTCTGATTAAGTGGGAAAGGATGTATAATTGCTAAGACAGCCAGGACGTTGGCTTAGAAGCAGCCACTCATTTAAAGAGTGCGTAATAGCTCACTGGTCGAGTGATTATGCGCCGAAAATAACCGGGGCTAAAATCAGATACCGAAGCTAAGGATTAGTTTAACTAGTGGTAGGGGAGCATTGTGTAAAGGGTGAAGCCGAAACGTAAGTATCCGGTGGACGTTACACAAGAGAGAATGCTGGCATGAGTAGCGAGAGTATAGTGAGAATCTATACCATCGAAAACCTAAGGTTTCCCGGGCAAGGTTCGTCCCCCCGGGGTTAGTCGGGACCTAAGGCGAGGCCGAAAGGCGTAGTCGATGGACAACTGGTTGATATTCCAGTACCGAATATGTTTGTTTGAGAGATGGAGTGACACAGAAGGATAAGTTATCCCAGCTGTTGGATATGCTGGGTCAAGTAGTGAGGGTGTACGGTAGGCAAATCCGTCGTGCATAAGCCTGAGCTGTGATGAGTACCGAAATTTCAGTAGGGAAGTAACTGATTTCACGCTGGCAAGAAAAGCTTCTATCGAGAACATATTCGCCCGTACCGTAAACCGACACAGGTAGGTGAGGAGAGAATCCTAAGATGAGCGAGAGAAGTGTTGTTAAGGAACTCGGCAAAATAACCCCGTAAGTTCGCGAGAAGGGGTCCCTGTGAGAGCAGGGCGCAGTGAAAAGGTCCAGGCGACTGTTTACCAAAAACACAGGTCTATGCAAAATCGAAAGATGAAGTATATGGGCTGACGCCTGCCCGGTGCTGGAAGGTTAAGGGGATCTGTTAGCGCAAGCGAAGCAGTGAACTTAAGCCCCAGTAAACGGCGGCCGTAACTATAACGGTCCTAAGGTAGCGAAATTCCTCGTCAGGTAAGTTCTGACCCGCACGAAAGGCGTAACGATCTGGACACTGTCTCGACAACACACTCGGTGAAATTGTAGTACCGGTAAAGATGCCGGTTACCCGCGACCGGACGGAAAGACCCCGTAGAGCTTTACTATAGCTTGGCACTGAATTTCGGTATTGTATGTACAGGATAGGTGGGAGACTTAGAAACTAGGACGCCAGTCTTGGTGGAGTCGTCCTTTGGATACCACCCTTATAATGCTGGAATTCTAACCTGATACCGTAATCCGGTATAGGGACACTGTCAGGTGGGTAGTTTGACTGGGGCGGTCGCCTCCTAAAGAGTAGCGGAGGCGCCCAAAGGTTCCCTCAAAATGGTTGGAAACCATTTATTAGAGTGTAAAGGCAGAAGGGAGCTTGACTGCGAGACATACACGTCGAGCAGGTACGAAAGTAGGGCTTAGTGATCCGGCGGTTCCGAGTGGAAGGGCCGTCGCTTAACGGATAAAAGTTACCTCGGGGATAACAGGCTTATCTCCCCCAAGAGTCCACATCGACGGGGAGGTTTGGCACCTCGATGTCGGCTCGTCGCATCCTGGAGCTGAAGCAGGTTCCAAGGGTTGGGCTGTTCGCCCATTAAAGCGGCACGCGAGCTGGGTTCAGAACGTCGTGAGACAGTTCGGTCCCTATCCGTCGTGGGCGTAGGATACTTGAGAGGAGCTACCCCTAGTACGAGAGGACCGGGGCGGACTAACCTCTGGTGCACCGGTTGTCACGCCAGTGGCATAGCCGGGTAGCTAAGTTGGGACGGGATAAGCACTGAAGGCATCTAAGTGCGAAGCCCCCCTCAAGATTAGGTATCCCTTTCTTTATGAAGTAAGAGCCCTGATAGACTATCAGGTTGATAGGTCGCATGTGTAAGTGCAGTAATGTACTCAGCTGAGCGATACTAATTGCTCGAGGACTTGATCTAAAGATATAGGTACTTGTGGTTTAGAATCTTATGCAATTTATAATTATCTCTTAAGAGGGAGTTAAAAATAAAATAGTTTAAATCCTCGTGATGATAGCGACGGTGTAACACCTGTAAACATACCGAACACAGAAGTTAAGCCCGTCCACGCCTATGGTACTTGTCTGGAGACGGACTGGGAGAGCGGGTAGTCGCGGGGTTTTTTTTATGTTTTTGGTGGCAGTGACTTTTATAGGTCGCTGCTTTTTTCTTTTGTTATTTATTATTAAAATATATTATTATATGGAAATATGATATTTAGCTTTAATGTATGATTTTTAGTTTACTTCTATTTTATTGCTTTGTTTATGTAAGATTTTAGATATAAATAAAGATAAAGATCATGATCACATTTATATATTGAAATAATTTATTTTTGCTTTCCCACTTTCTTTTACTTTAATATATTTATACTTATAGATTAAACTTTTATGTTTTATGATTATTTATATAGTGTTAATACTTATTCTTTACTATTTTCTGAGAGTGTTATTTTCTAAAATTTCCTTATGTATTTTCCTTTGTTTTATTTTTATTATTTATGGCTTTTTTCTGACTCTTGGCTTTTTTTATTTTTA
>NZ_JANJZK010000030.1 GCF_024623185.1 Anaerofustis stercorihominis | reverse complement strand
CCCGATTTTCTGGGAACAGTCGCTAATCCCGCCCCAAAGGTTATAACTTGTTCAGGTAAATAGCGGGTAATTTACTTAAGTAAGTTAAAGATTTCTTCCACGAAGGTTTAGGCACCGTGCCCAGCGGGGTCCTTTTTCTCTATTTTGGACAAGCAAAATAGAGCGGGTTATAGGGCAGAGCCCTACAAAAGATATATCCTTGTTTATTCTTCATATATATGATATAATACTTTAGAAAATAATTTATATTTTCTTGGCTAATATTCGATTACGAATATTAAAATAAAACTCGTAACCTATAACGAGTTTTATTTTTTTATGTTAAAATTATAAAATAAATTAATTCTTAGGAGGCAAAATAATGAATAAGAAAATACTGAAGATATTGGTTCCCGCTTTAATAGTTATAGCTGTGATCGGGATTTATATAGTTAAGAATAACAATAACAAAGAGGCTTTAGAAAATAACGGTTCGGATACAAAGACTGCCGCTTTTGATTTGGAGGAACTCAAAAAAGAAAAACTTCCGATAGTTCTTGATTTTACGAGTGCTACGTGTCCTCCGTGCAGAGAAATGGAGCCTACTCTTCATAAATTAAAAGAAGAATACAAGGGTAAAGTCATTATAAAATCGATTAGTGTCGATGCTGATATAAAGGGTATAGAAGACTTCCCCGTAAAGGTAACTCCGACTTTATTCTTCTTCGATGAAAAAGGTGAGCCTTATAAACCGAGCAAGAATATTGATATCCAAATGATAGAATACTCTTCAAAGACGGATAATAAGCATATCTATACCGCAAGAGAGGGACTTCTTACGGAAGATGAATTCCTTCAAATATTCGAGGATATGGGTATAAAATAGTATGATAAATAATATCTTAGAAAGCATTTCAAGTATTATTACATCAAATATATATCTTGCTCCGGTAGTGGCTTTCCTTGCGGGTATCCTCGTTTCCTTTACGCCATGTTCTCTGTCCTCCATTCCTTTGATCGTAGGATACGTAGGTATGAACGGGAAAGAGGATACAAAAAAGTTATTTAAACTTTCTGTAACTTTTGCGGTGGGTACCGCCATTACATTTACGGTTCTCGGTACGCTTGCTTCAATGCTAGGGAAAGTAATGACACTTAGCGGAGGGTGGTTTTATATAGTCCTTGGAGTAATAATGGTGCTTATGGCTCTGCAAACTTTTGAGCTTTTTAACTTTATTCCCTCTACTTATCTTGTTTCGAAGAATGAAAAGAGAGGGTACATGGGAGCTCTTATTTCAGGAGTACTTGCGGGTGTATTCTCTTCTCCCTGTTCCACTCCCGTACTCGTTGTGATACTTGGAATAGTAGCGGGAAGCGGGAATATTTTGTGGGGTATACTGCTTCTTGTATGTTACTCTATAGGTCACGGTATACTTACGGTCATGGTCGGTACCAGCTTGGGGCTTGCAAATAAGATAACCAATAATGAAAAATATGGCAAGCTTCAGCTTTTTATTAAAATATTCTTAGGTGTATTGATGCTTTTGATTGCATTTTATATGTTTTATTTAGGGTTTTAAATCAATGTGTTTATTCTTTAGGGGGCGTAACAGTTGGAAAACGAATTGGAAAATGAATTAGACAATAAAGATGATAATAATGTAGACAAACAATATATAAAGATGACCGAAACGAAGATTTCAAAGCTCATCACTTCTCTTGCCGTACCGACCATAATAAGTATGCTGGTAACTTCGATATACAATATGGCGGATACTTACTTTGTGTCAAAGCTTGGCACCAGTGCGTCGGGAGCTGTGGGGATAGTATTTTCCTTAATGGCGATAATCCAGGCAATAGGCTTTACCCTCGGTATGGGTTCGGGAAGTCTTATATCCAGGCTCCTTGGTGCAAAGAGGGAGGAAAAGGCAAATGAAGT
Organism: Anaerofustis stercorihominis; assembly: GCF_024623185.1. Lineage (GTDB taxonomy): Bacteria > Bacillota > Clostridia > Eubacteriales > Anaerofustaceae > Anaerofustis. The sequence continues at coordinate 4,729 of NZ_JANJZK010000030.1, read as the reverse complement.
AGGATCAACGGGATTTTTCCTTGCAATACTTGCGGGAGTTTTGCTTGCTGTCTTCGGTCTTATATTCATAGACCCGCTTATGAAGCTTTTAGGCTCCACGAATACAATACTTCCATATGCAAAGGATTACGCTGGATATATACTTTTCGGCGCTCCTATAATGATGGCTTCCTTTGTAATGAATAACATCCTTAGAGCAGAGGGGAAAGCTAATCTTGCAATGATAGGGATAGGTACAGGCGGGATTTTAAATATTATATTAGACCCTATATTTATATTTACTTTCGGACTTGGTATATCTGGAGCCGCCATTGCGACTATACTGTCACAGCTTATAAGCTTTTTTATCCTCCTTTCTCATTTTATATCCAAGAGAAGCGAAATTAAGCTTCATATAAGAAACTTTACGAGAGAGTTTGAAACTTGTTCCATGATAATTAAGACCGGACTTCCGTCTCTTGCGAGACAGGGACTTGCAAGTATAGCAACGGTAATGCTGAACGTAGCTGCGGCAGGTTACGGGGATGCGGCTGTTGCGGCAATGTCCATTGTCGGGAAAATATTCATGTTCATATATTCGATCATGATAGGTTTCGGTCAGGGATATCAGCCTGTGCTTGGATTTAACTACGGAGCTAAGAAGTATGACAGAGTGAAAGAATCTTTTACATTTACTTTAAAGACCGGTATGATAATCATGACGATATTTGCTGTCTTTGCATTCATATTTGCTCCGCAGTTTATAAAGGCTTTTATTGCCGACGATATAGATGTCATAAAGATAGGTACAGAGGCTTTTAGGTTCCAGTGTGCGATAATACCTCTCGTACCCCTTGGGGTAATAGCGAATATGACCTTCCAGTCTATCGGGAAGTCATTTACCGCGACTATCCTTTCGTCATTAAGGCAGGGTATATTCTTTATTCCTTTGATACTCGTCCTTCCGAACATCTTCGGAGTCGTTGGGGTGGAAATGACACAGACGGTTTCGGACTTATGTACCTTCTTTGTATGCCTGCCTTTTATGATAAATTTCTTTAAGGATATAGGAAATAAATAAATGGAAATTTAATATAAAATTTATGTAAAAAGACTATAAAACTTTTGTTAAATAGTCTTTTTTAGTATATAGTATATATATAATCAGAGGAGGGAAAAATGAAAGAACTTATAATCAAAGAAAAAATAATGTCGTTTTTAGATAGCTACAACGTCTACGACGAAAACGGAGATGTTGTATATAAAATAAAGGGCAGTATTTCTTTTGGACACTGCTTTAAGGTATATAATAAATACGATGAGGAAGTTGCGGTATTAAAAGAAGAAGTACTAAGGTTTCTTCCAAGATTTAAGATAATCGTAAACGACGAATGTATAGGACATATTAAAAAGGAACTTACATTTCTAAGACCTAAATTTGAGATAGATTTTAAAGGCTGGAGGGTTCACGGGAACATATGGGAATGGGACTATAGTATTTATGACGACAGAGATACTATAGCCGAGATTTCAAAGAAGATAATAAGCTTCACAGATACATATACGATAAAGGTATTTAAAGACGAAGATGAACTTTATGTACTTTTGGTTGTAGCGGCTATTGACGCAATAAAATGTTCACAGGCAGGGGACTGAGATAAAATATAATATGAAGAAATTTTTATCCGATTTTAAAAGTATATTAAAAAAGTGTTTTTATTTGATAAAATTCAATCCTGCCGATTTGATTTTATTTGAAATCATATATAAGGCTTTCATAATTTTTGCAGTACTTTTATGTGAGAATTTATTTAAGTACGCTGTAAAGGTATCGGGAATAACTCATTTGACGCCTGATAATGCAATGCTTATGATAAAGAGTCCTTTATCCGTTTTGATATGCCTTTTATTGGTAATTATATTTGTATATCTTACTATACTTGAGATATTTGGGATAATCATATACTTTGAAGACAGCAGAAACGGAGTTAAGACGGGATTTATAAACTTATTTAAAAAAGCGTTTAAAAGGTCTTTGAAAATTTTAAGCCCCAAGAATATATTTATATCTTTTATAGTTCTGCTTTTTCCTTTAAGTAATATTTATCTTACCAGCGGATATTTAAATTCCGTTCGTATCCCCGAATTTATTTTGGATTTTATTAAAGAAAATGCGGCTTTGAGCTTTATATATTTGTTTATCATTATAATTATTTATATATTATTGTTTAAGTATATATTTTCTATATTTGAAATGGTGATAAACAAGGCTGATTTCAAAAGTGCATGCAGTAAAAGCAAGGAGATATTAAGGGATAGGTTTATAAAGAGTATTGCTTATTTTATCCTGTTCCTTGTATTTCAGGCTATACTGATTTTCTTTATAACGGTAATGATATATTTACTATTGATACTGAAGGTAAAGCTATTTTATGTTGGTACGGATATAGAAAATTATTACTGGTTCAGCGTGACCTCGTTCAATAATTTCTTTACCGTTTTGTTATCGATATTTATACTTATATTTAATATAGCTTTTCTTGCTTCTCTTTACTACGGATATGAAGACTATGATAAAGTATATGAAAATAATAAAGCGAATGATGGTTTTAAAAATACTGTTAAGACCATAATCAAATATATCATTATAATAATTATTTTAGTTATATACTCCGAGACTTTTAATGTTAGTCCCGATATAGACAATATCAGTGTCGTGGCTCACAGAGCGGGGAGTGCCTTTGCACCGGAAAACACCGTTTGTGCTCTCAACGAAGCTGTAAAAGCCGAAGCCGACTGTGCTGAGATAGATGTTCAGCAGACTAAGGATAAGAAGCTTATAGTGATGCACGATACCGATTTTAAGAGGATATCGGGCGTAAATAAGAAGGTATGGGAAGCAGACCTAAAAGAAGTAAAGACTTATGATGCGGGAAGCTCATTTTATCCTGATCATAGATTTGAAAATTATCCTACATTGGAAGAGATGTTAAAGGCTTCCAAAGGAAAGATCAGCTTGATGATTGAACTTAAGAGTACGGGGCATGAAAAGGAGCTTGAAGCAAAGACAGTAAACCTTATAAAGAAATACAAAATGGAAGATCAGTGCATAGTAGCTTCCATGAACTACGATATCCTTAAAAAGACAAAGGAAATCGATAAAGATATAAGGACATGCTATATAACGACTTTGTTTTACGGAGATGTAAAAGAGCTTAAATATGTGGATGAATTATCCGTAGAGGCTACTTTTATAAATAATATTATCGTTTCCGATGCACATTATAATAATAAGAAGATTTATGCATGGACGGTAAATAAGGAAGAAAACATAAGAAATATAATAAAGACGGGTCTTGACGGTATCGTGACGGACAATCCTTATTACACCAAATATGTAATTGAAAACAGGAATAAAAATATATTGGCTCAGGATATTTATAATATGTTCTACGGAGGAAACGAAGTATAAATTTAAGTAATTTGATTTATATATTTGATATTAAATATTAACAAAATATAAAAGGACAAAATATGAAATACTTATATCAATTTTTAATAATAGCGGTAATAACATTTATAAGCGAACTTTTAAATTATATTATCCCGCTTACAATACCCGCGAGTATCTACGGACTTGTGATTATGCTTATTTTACTTAAAAGCGGAGTGATGAAACTAAAATATATAAAAGACGCAGGGAACTTCTTACTGGATACGATGCCTATAATGTTTGTACCTATCGGGGTAGAAATAATAACACTATATTCCGCTCTGTCGGATTTTATTTTCCCTGCTACCGTGATAACAATAGTGACGACTGTTATTGTAATGGTCGTTACGGGGCTGGTATCACAAGGGATAATAAGAAGAGATAAGGAGGATATTTAATGGGATTATTAACAAATTCTCTTTATTTTGGAGTGCTTATTACGATTTTAGGATATTTCATTGGAGATTATCTTAGGAAGAAGCTGAAACTTAGTATATTAAATCCCATACTTATAGGCATAATCTTCGTCGGGGTAGTAATTACATTATGCAAAGTGGAATATAAGACATATTATGAGGGAGCAAAGTATATAAGTTTTTTGCTCACACCCGCAACCATTTGTCTTGCAATCCCCTTATACGAAGAATTTGAGATATTAAAACATAATTTAAAAGCGGTGATACTGGGTATAACCGCAGGGGTGCTTTCAAGTCTAGGGAGTATTCTTGCATTTTCATATATGTTTATGCTGACACATGAGCAGTATATAACACTTCTTCCCAAATCCATAACCACCGCAATAGGTATGTCCCTTAGCAGTGAACTTGGAGGTATACCTTCTTTGACTGTGGCGGTAATAATCATAACCGGGATATTCGGTAACCTAATAGGGGAATATGTATGTAAGATATTTAAGATAACCGAGCCTGTTTCCGTGGGGCTTGCTTACGGTACGGCTTCTCATGCCGTCGGGACTGCGAAAGCCTTGGAGTTTGGGGAAGTAGAGGGAGCGATGAGCGGACTTTCCGTTGCTGTTTCAGGGATAATTACGGTAGTTCTTGCAAATTTATTTGCTACATTATTATAAGGTTCCGCCTTACAATTCACTATAAGGGACGCTGCCCCTTTCACCCCTTAACTATGTATGGCTCTGCCCTACGACCCGTTGTAAGGGACTCCGTCCCTTAGGAACTCTGCGAATATTTTTCCGAAGCAAAAAATATTCGATAAAATGCTTCCACTGCGTGGTGCTAAGCC